>CAVSLF010000037.1:0-19467 GCA_963728595.1 uncultured Nitrososphaeraceae archaeon | reverse complement strand
GCGGGGAGTGGGATTCGAACCCACGAGTTCTTGCGAACATGGGATTAGCAATCCCACGCCCTACCAGGCTAGGCGACCCCCGCCCGCTAAGTAAAAGTTCTTGAGCATTATATTAATTGTAGGAGACTGAGGGCAATACTTGATTTGGGTGCAAATTGGGTATTTTCTTAAATAGGATTTTCACGAGGAAAAACTATGTCCGAAAAGATTCAAAAACTGAAATTCAGAAGATTTTCATTAAACTCTAGACCAGCAATTATAGGTCTAATTGGCTCAATGGCTATCATGATGACAGTTAGTTTTGTAGCATTATTATCTCTTATAAAGTAAAATATAAACAATGACTACACTGGCTTTCATTATTTTCTTAATCTTGATTTTTACATCAAATATTCATTAGTTATAGTCTCAAGTCGACAATTGCATCTCAATTCATGTAACTTATCCCAAGTCTAAGACGCTGAATATCGTATGAAGGTTCCTTTTAATCAGCAACATAATACACTGCCTGCCAGCATATTACAAATTGTTGTTGAAAAAGCTGTGAGAAGAAGGATCTATAATTTACGGTTGTAAAGCCCTAGTATTATATCTCTGTCCATCTGTACTATAATGGATGGCAAAAGATCCAGTCTGTGGAATGTTTGTCGAAGAAAGGCAAGACTCCATCAGACACACGGTCGACGGAAAGGAATATTTTTTCTGTAGTAATCAATGTTCAAATGAGTTCATAGAACCTGAAAAGGAACTGAAAAAGCTGAAGATACATGTAGCAGTAAGCATCGCACTGACGATTCCAATAATATTCCTTAGTTTACCTCACATGTTTCCAGGCCAGTTTGGTAATCTTCTACCGATGGATATGATGCACATCAGCAGCTACATAATGCTGGCTTTAGCTACCCCAGTACAGTTTTGGGTTGGATGGAGATTCTATAGGGGATTATGGGACGGCATAAAAGCAAAAGCTTCAAACATGGATACACTTATCGCAATAGGAACATCAGCAGCGTATTTGTATAGTGCAACTGTGACTCTAATTCCTAACTTTTTCCCTTTCAAATCTGTATATTTTGAAACTGCTGCTGTGATAATCACCTTGATTCTTGTAGGAAGATTACTAGAAACAAAAACAAAAGAAAAAGCCTCCAGTGCAGTAAGAAAACTACTTGACCTACAACCACGCATGGCGAAAGTATTGCACCCTGTAGAAGGAACAGAAGAAGGAACAGAAGAAGTCGAAATACCAGTAGAACAGATTCAAGTAGGAGACATACTAGTCATAAGACCTGGTGAGAGAATACCTACAGATGGGGTAATCATAGAGGGTTTCTCATCAATTGACGAATCACCAATAACTGGAGAAAGTATTCCAGTAGACAAGTCCAAAGGAGAAGAGGTCATAGGTGCTACGATTAACAAAAGTGGATTGCTAAAGGTAAAAGCTACAAAGGTTGGCCAAGATACAGTGTTATCACAGATAATAACACTGGTAGAAGAGGCACGAACAGGTAAGGCCCAAATGCAAAAGTTGGTTGACCAGGTTGCCAAATATTTTGTTCCTGCTATAGTAATCACTGCAGTAGGAGTTGGTCTTGGATGGTTTTTCATAGGGAGTATAGGATTTACATTCAGTCTGCTTGCTTTTGTATCAGTTATGATTATAGCGTGTCCGTGCGCTCTTGGAATTGCTACACCAGCGGCACTAATGATGGGTACGGGAAAGGCTGCTGAAAACGGCATTTTATTCAAAGGTGGAGAGTATTTGGAAATAGCCAGCAAAGTAAACACGATTGTATTTGACAAGACCGGCACACTCACGGAAGGAAGACCGTCTGTTATTGACATTATAGATCTATTGACAATTGGAGAAAAGGAGTTACTTAGATTATCTTCGATTGCCGAATCAGGATCGGAACATCCACTTGGACAGGCCATAGTAAGAAAAGCGAAGGAAGAAAGAATGGCAATTATTGCAAATACAGATTCATTTGAAGCAATATCTGGCCTTGGGCTTAGGGCTATTTATGAAGGACGTACAATTTTGGTTGGAACTAGAAAACTGATGGAACAAGCTAATATGCCTGTGCCTGAAAATGTAGATTCCAAATTAAAGGAATTCGAAAATCAGGGCAAGACAGCTGTCTTGATTTCAATTGACGGGAATCTATCGGGAATAATAACACTTGCAGATACCATAAAAGAGAATGCAAGAGAAGCCGTCGAGACACTCAAGTCAATGGGTAAAGAGGTAATTATGCTTACGGGAGATAATGAAAGGACTGCTAATTATATTGCTTCAAGACTTGGAATTGAAAGGGTAATAGCCCAAGTGTTACCTCAACAAAAAGAAGAGGTAATTTCCAACCTCAAATCTAAAGAAGGAAAGATAGTGGCAATGGTAGGAGATGGAATAAACGATGCACCGGCATTAGCCACGGCTGACTTGGGAATTGCAATAGGTTCAGGAACGGATGTTGCAAAAGAAACAGGTGGTATCATATTAATAAAGGGCGATGTAAGGGACGTTGTCATAGCACTTGATCTAGGAACTAAAACAGTTTCTAAAATAAAACAAAATCTCTTCTGGGCGTTTGCATACAATACTGGATTGATACCAATAGCAGGAGGTATTCTAGTACCATTTCTTGGAGTAGGAATATTTGGATGGCTGCCAATGTTAGCTGGAGTCGCAATGGCCTTGAGCTCGCTAACAGTAGTAGGAAATTCACTGTTGTTGGGAAGATACAAACCAAAGTTCCTAGTCAGAAAAGCCAATCATGAACAAAGCGCTATTCTTAGAAATAATAATGAAAAGGAGGCTTATGTGCTCACAAAAATGACTTTTCTATGAGCGCAACCTAGGAAAGGTGTAGTATGATGGTACCATTTTTCTAATCTCTAAAACAAAGTAACATAACGAATACTAAAAAGGTAAATACAAGATTATACATATAATAATAGCCGAAATGTCTGATTCCAACCCTGCATCTAATTTGGCCGATGATTATGTATGTAAAATATGTGGACTTGGTTTTTCAACGCCACAAGCTCTTGCAGCACATATAGATTCCGAACATCCAGAGGCAGAACAACCTGAGGTATTCTAAGATATTCCATGGTAAAACTAGAGTAAAGTCAAGGTTTGAAAGTTTAACACTAGTCAGTTGAGGTAGAGGTGTTTTTATTTATCTTTCTTTAAGTTACAGGGATGACTGACTAACGCCCATAAAAGAAAAAGAAATATTCGCCAAGTCCGATAAGAGCAACTATTGCGATAATAGTAATTACTCCTCTTAATGTCAAGAACTAGAATTAATTATATCTAGTTTATTAAAGTATAGGTACTGGATCGATCGTCCTAGGTTTTGAAGATTGAACTATTTTGCGGCCTTAAAGGAATCAATCATTTTCTGTATTGTTGGTAAATAGGAGTCAAACTTGTCTTCTTGTGCTACGTATTGGAAGACGTGAATGATATTACTTTCTATGGTACCAAAGTCCATGGCCTTTAATGTTCCATTCCCAGGAACTGAGAATGCGTAGATCAAACTGTGTGCAGGATTCCCATGAAAGGTCACGTCTTTTGATTCTACGAGATGAAAGTCCTTCATCGTCGAATTGTAAAATCGCAATACACTCTCTGCTAACTTGTCAATTGTTTCATTGACCACAGACCCTCCTGTAACCCTCAAACCTTCTCTGAACGTGTCAGAATCATTCTCTTGTGGGGATAAAAATGCCAAGCCTTGTTCTATTATAGTCCATCCTTTTGGATAATCTATCTTTATTCCTTGTGTAGAATTATCGTACGTAACAAACTGATCCTCAGTTATTTGACTTTTATTCGAGGTAATATTATCTGCTCCGAACGCTGATAGCGAATATAGTGGTACGGATAGTACAAATAGCATAAAAACAACTACTGCAAATGATATGAAATTATTCATTTATGGAAAGATAATTTTTTGTATATATAAGTTAAGCTTATTAAAAGACCCTTTTGTTGGTAGGTTCTATTCTTTCATCTAGAAATTATGGTTGACATCATACTAAATGATCCGAGTCGAAACTCTTTTTGCTCTCTGTCTAACACTTATTGTTTACCATCATTAGCGTTTTATGGCAGTTTACTTTCGTATTCATCTATCTCTTTCATAAAATCTTTCTAGCATCTGTTCTGACAATACCATTGGTAACAACGTTTGTTTTGTCCTGTAGCAGTCATCTATCCGAGAGCATGGGAATTATTGTTGAAAGGAATCTGCCTTTGATAGCATAGCATGGCAATCCCCATGACACATCTTTACTTCACGACGACGTGCTTACTCTATAATTAACTTGTAATGGTCGAAAATATCATCATTACTTGTATCAACAGATATTTGAAAGGGAGATTGGAGCGTTCGAAGTAATTCTTCTCTTACGTCTAACGAATCTATTATTGAGGATAGTGTAGAGTTATTGTAGCCAATTAATCCATTATTTGCATCAAAGGCTTGTACGAATACGTCCACATTATCAATACTTTTGTTGGACGGATTTTGCAAAATACCTAAGATAGTTTGTGTTGTGGTATTTTCGTCATCATTGGGGGGACTCAAAATTGTTGTATTAGAAACCACGAAATCTCCAGTATTGTTTCCGTTTGTTTGAGCAAATATCGATATTGGCAGGGGTGACACAGCCAACAGCCAAATTAGAGGTGAGAGAATGATGACTAACCCTACAATTCCATACAATGAAATACTGTCTGTTTTGCTAGTCTTTAAATTTTCTGTAGACGGCCTGTGTTTTCACAAATTCATTTCAACCAATAAATTGTCCTGAACAGGGAATTTTCTTGTTGTCGGACTGAATTTTTTGTACTCGACCTGTTAGTCATTCTTTGCAATGACAATATTTGGCTCCCGCCTGTCAGAATTAGGAAAAAATACTGACTTTGCACAAGAAATCTCAACAATGAGGTGATTAATAATCCAGTATTAGTTAATAGATTATAAAATAGTTATTCCCTCTTATACTGTCTTTGAACCTCAAAGAGTCGAATGAGATCTTCCGCCGAGCTATAGTAAAAACATACTTTGAGGTGGAATTAATGAATATGGATTATCATAAATCCTTTGTTAAGCATCCTTTGAGTAATAATGATGGTTTAACTGTTGAAGATGTTTTGCATCTATTTTTTGATATAATTACTGGCAACGATTATCCTGATGGTGATGAGTGGTTTGGAGTCGAATATCTTTTTCCGCATAATATCAAATTGCCAGATAACCTTGTTGGAGCTGAATATTTTACAACAATTTATGTTGCAGAAACAAAGCATTATTGGAGACACAGAGAGTTGGTTCGATTTAAGTATGGTAAGTCAAAGAAACTTTCTGAATCACTGGAGTTCATAAATAAGAAATATAGGGAATTAAGCAAAGCGCTTTATGATTCTTCAGTCATGGATCAAATTACAAAGTAAAATTCCAAAACTGGAGTGAATAATAATTATAATAATTGTTACATACATAGTTTTATCTCATTACATATTTCAAATAATAAATCATCATATTGACCTTGTGTCTGAAAAGATATATCGTTACCATTGATTGATTGATAGGTCAATAAATTCGCCAATTATTCTATTATGTTGTTGTATGTATTCAGATGAATATGTCAAATATATTCAGATGACGTTCATGATATAGTAAACTTTTTGATCAAGGCCTAAATTTGTTTTACCAAACGGATTCGCAATATTCCATTTAGATATTGAACTTGATCTACTCTTAGGCCCGATGCATCTTCTGGTAATTTTACACTGACTTCAGGCGTATTTGATCTTGGAGTGTATATCTTCATTATTTTTGTATCGGAATTGTAGTCCGTTCTAATATCTGAGATTCCAGTCAAGCCTCGTACCTCTGCAATTATTTCATAAAAATCTGGTCCTTTTATTATTTCAGGTTGAGTGTCAATTCCCATTTCGACCATATTAGGTCGATTCTTGATAGTCTGCCACTTTGGTTGAAAAGAAATCGGGTTTTGGAATTTAAACATTTTCCACAAATATCCTGTTCCCAGGCCAGCTACGAAACCTCCTATATGAGCCATATAAGCTACACCACCTAGTGGATCAATGAAATTTAATACAATTTGCATTATGAACCAGAATGGAATGAAGGCTATTGCAGGGATCCTTATCGTTGTTATAAAGAATGCAACAACTATTGTGTAAATTCTGGCCTTTGGATACATTATCAAATACGCCCCCAGTACTCCAGAAATTGCTCCTGAAGCTCCTACAGCGGGAATTTCTCCATTGCCTGTATAGACGGCAAATAAACTATGTGCAATTGCTGCGGCTGCACCCCACATTAAATAAATTATCAAATACTTTATGCGGCCAAATTTATCTTCTATATTATCACCAAAAACGAAAAGAAAGACCATATTTCCAATTAGATGAGCTATTCCCCCGTGTAGAAACATCGATGTAAATATAGATGGTATGTTCCCTCCCAATATTTCGTTTGGAATAGCACCGTATCTCTGGAAAAGAGCGTTTGTTGCACGTTCATTAGTGAAATAACCTGTTATGATTACTTCGTAAATGAATATTATAACATTGACTAAAATTAGACAGTAATTTAGATACGGCCTTCCATGAATTCGTTCTGTATCATCATGAATTGGAAACATTTTTGCTTTTTAAGACATTTTAAGACATGAAATGTTTTTTCTATTCATGTACCACCGAAAGGATTGAAATTAGGCATATCTCCACCTTTTTCATTGTGTGCCTTCCTTGTATGTCTTTTCATTTTTTCTTCATCTTCGAACTTCATACTACAATATTTACATGTAAAAGTACCATCTGTATTCTTTCGCCTTAGCGGCCATTTCATATATATTTTAGAGATTGGAACCCTTCATTAAAGTTCCGATAATTCAAAGACTGAACAACAGCTGTACGACAATTTGCATCATATTAGATATTGCTGATATATCGTTTTTATCACTCGTCTTGAGCTAAGTGAGCTAAGTGGCTATAAAGTCCATTGAGAAAGGCATATCCTGACAAAATATTGTCTTCAATACGTTTTTAACACCCTTTGAAAAATGATATTACATTTTATGTCGGAAACTGACGAAATTACTCAACATAAGTGGGGTGTTGCTCACATTTTTAGTAGTTATAACAATACGTTAGTACATATTACTGACATTACCGGTGCAGAAACAATATCCTTCAGCTCCGGCGGAAGGCATGTTACTGCAGACAGATATGAATCATCTCCATATGCAGCCATGAAATCTGCAGTCGCTGCAGCTGATACTGCAAAATCAAAAGGGATTAATGCTCTTCACATCAGAGTGAGAGCTGTAGGCGGAGTTGGTCCCCGCATTCCAGGTCCGGGTGCGCAAGCCTCTATCAGGGCTCTTGCAAGAGCAGGATTCAGGATAGGTCGAATAGATGATGTAACTCCTATACCGCATGACACAACTAGAAAGCCTGGTGGACGAAGGGGAAGGAGAGTATAGAACCCTTTACTTATTTTGTCTTCCTTATTCTAGAATAGTTTCGATTAATCCACCAATGTTATCTGGAAAAATGCATGAAGCCTTGATTCTTTAATAGTCTTGGTTTATTATTATTATTGCTAGACTTTTTATTATTATTATTATAACTCAAGGATACTTTTCCAGTTCCATTAGTTACTTCTCCGATCACATGCATCTTGATATGTTGTTTTGTTGCAATTGCTTCCATCATTTTGAAATTTGATTTTGATATGGTAGCTACAGTCTCATATTCTTCTCCACCAAAAAAAACCAAATCTTCCACATTGTAGGAATTGCGTGAGGCAAAATCGGAGACATCTTTTGATGTGGGTAACCTGTTTATCAGAAGATCAATATTACTTTGTTGAGCTAGGTCATATAAGGAACAAGAAAGTCCATCACTTGAATCCATGGAAGACGAAAAAAATTTTGCGAAAGAAATTCCGAATGCGAAATTAGGTTTTGGGTTAAGAATCGAAGATAAAGCCTTAGCTTTGAATTTACTACTTGTCGCAGAATGAAAAAAAATGATCTTTAGTGCTGAAGAAGTATATCCAAATTTTCCTGAAACTACTACGAGATCTCCTGCTTTCCCCCCTTTCCGTTTAGGTATATAGTTCGAATCGGTATCGGTTAATCCTATCATGCTACAATCTATTACTAATTCTTTAGATTCATTGGTATCCCCTCCAACTATGTCAACTTTGTATTCTCTTGAAACCTTACTAAATCCAAAGAGTAAGCTATGTAAATCATTTTCTGAATACTTTTTGGGGATTCCGACAGAAATTAGACATGCGTATGGCTTCACCCCTTTTGCAGCTAAATCACTAACACATGCAATAACACTCTTCCTTGCAATTTGCCAAGGTTGCATTAAAGAAGGAACATCTGTACTTTCTACTAGCATGTCACACTTTAAAATGAGATTTATGCGGGATTGACCTGTCTTGAGTGGAATAACGGCTATATCATCACTTGCACCTCTACGGGCAGATTTTCTGACTAGTCGTGAAACAAAAAGTTGTACAATATCCTTCTCATTTAATTTGTTCATAAATAGAAATTACCCTTTCTTTCATTTTCTTGTAAAGCTCTGACACTTTATCTGGTTCTGATTCGATAGAGATCCTAAGAGCGTGTTCTGTATTAGAGGGTCTAATCAATATCCATGAGTTATCATCTACAAATACTTTAAGACCATCCAATTTTAACAAATCATACGAATCTTCTTTGAACTTGTCTTCCAATTTTTCAATCAAGGATGAATATTTGGATGAGTCGATGGGAATTTTTGAACGAATTACTTTGTACTTGGACGCCATTGTCATACACTCTTCAATCACTTTCTCACTTGATGATGATATGATGGCGCCTGCCATGATACCGTCTCTGCACATGTTAAACTCTGGTATAATGAAACCAGCACTACTCCCTTCTCCTCCTGCTTCGGCACTCAATTCTATCATTTTTTGAACTACATTTGCTTCGCCTACTTTTGAATAATCAAGAGTCGCCCCGTACAACTTCACCAGATCTCTAACCGCATTACTCGTATCAATACTCGTAACATATTTTTTCATCCCATGGTGAAGTGTATTGGTGATGCATAGCAGAAGTGTGAGATCAGGTGATAGTTTTTGTCCATTTTTATCTATGACGACAAGCCTATCTCCATCCATGTCAAATGCAAATCCGAAATCAAGATTGTTGCCTTTTACAAGCTCACTTAATTCAAACAAATCGTCAGAAGTAGGATCGGGTGTTCTGGATGAGAAGGTTGCTACATCATTTACAGAATAGCATTTTTGTCCTAACGCTTTGAATAATTCTGGTGCGTAACCGCAGGCTGCTCCTCCACCAGGATCAAGACCTATAATTTTCTTTTTTTCATTATTCTCAATATAACCATTTTTTTTCATTAAATCTATAACATCTTGGATATAGCTAGAATGAATATCGTACACATTTCCATATGTAGTACCAGTACCAGAAGAAATGGAACTTTTTAGCATTGAATCTAATTCATCTTCGAATATTCCTCTACCTTCAATGACAAATTTCAAACCATTCCACTCAAGAGGATTGTGTGAAGCTGTTACTATCAGTGCCGACTTGTACTTTCTGGATTCTCTAAAAGCTACAGGTGTTGGCGCTATACCGATATTAAATACGTCTATTCCCTGTGCCATCAGGCCTGCACAAACTGTCTTAAGTAATATATCACTCGATGGGCGAGTGTCTCTTGCAAGAAAACAAGTTTTTGTTCCAAATTTACCGATGAAAGAGCCGAATGTTCTTGAGAATTTTACTACATCATGGAGAGAAAGATCATCACCATAAATTCCTCGAACGCCAGATATCGAAATTTTCATACGTTTAAAGGTTAAATTCTTGTAATATTTAGTCTTTGATCACGGGAGAACCATTTTGCAATTTATTGATAGTGGATAGTGGATAGTGGATAAGAAATTGAATATCTTTCACTATATTTTAAGAATGATATTTGCTATTGGTATTGTATAGTTTCCCATCCATCCGAATTCAAGTTTGGATAGAACAACCAAAGGGGATTTCGGTCTGGTGAAGGAAATGAATAATAATTAAATCTATATTAAATGTTGCAAACCTGATTTAGAGTGACTCGACTCGACATTTTGCCTCAGTAGCTCAGCCTGGCAGAGCGAAGGTTTCGTAAACCTTAGGCCGTGGGTCCAAATCCCACCTGAGGCTTAACAACTCTATCTAGCTAGCAATTAAGGTATTTAATGACTATTTTGTCATATCATATGTGTTCCTTAGAATTGTAGTGGATAGAAGAGAGAAGTCCAGTTCTATTCCTGAACTTCTGATGAAAGCTGGAATAACTGTGGATTATGCTACGCTCAAAGTGGGTGATTATGTAATCTCGTCCAATACAGCAGTAGAAAGAAAAACAGTCCATGACCTTCTAAAATCGATTTATGATGGAAGATTATTTATTCAATGTTCACAGCTTATAAAATATTTTTCATCTCCACTAATCATAATTGAAGGAAATATAAAGGATCTCGAATTATTATACGAATCAAAAAATTTACCGTATTCTGATAAGACTCGATCGATTTATGAATCAATTAGCGCGATAATTTTGGATTTCAGAATTCCTTTAATTAATACACCTTCAGGAACACATACAACAAATCTTCTTGTTGCAATGGCATACAAATCCTTGCAGGAACGTTCTGATGATGGGCCTCTGCTCCGAAAAATAAAGAAGAACAAACAGGAATATTTACAGCAACTGTCTGTTCTTTCTTCATTACCTGGTGTTGGAAGTAAACTTGGAGCAAGAATGCTTGAGGAATTTAATACACCAAAAAGAGCATTGAATGCTTCCGTTGCGGAACTAGCGAAAATCCCAGGGTTTGGTCGTATACGGGCACAAAAGGTTAGAGAGGTTCTCGACAAGAAATCTAGGAAGAGTGATGGGGAAGGTCAGCCAACATTATTAGAACATATGAAATGATGGAAATAATGATGATGAAACTTAAATTTCTACTTCCATTTATTTTCCAATTTGATTCAGCTAATAGACAGCTCCGACGGCCTCCTTCATCTCTTTTGATAGATCTCTATAGCCATCTTTGTCTATAATAACTGCATTTATGTCATCTCCGGTACCTGAATTTCTTCGTATAGCCGCTGCTATAGCATTTATTGCAATCTTGTAGGCCTCATTTACACCAAGATCTTCCTTGTATTCTGTTTCCAGATAACCGTAAGCTACCGGAGATCCACTGCCCGTTGAGATGAACTTTTCAGTTGTCATGGATCCAAATAGGTCGATATTATAGATCTGAGCACCCTCGTTGGCTGTATATCCGGCAAGAATTAGCTGCACATAATATGGATAATATCGTTGATTAAATAGCACATTCGAGGTGAGTCTTGCCGCAGATTTTACTGGAATTGGCTCTTTATTTGATAGTCTGTATATATTTGCATTGTATCTTAGCAAATCAACTAGATTTTGTGCGTCAGCTACGCCGCCTGCAATTGTCATTCCTATATGTTTGTCTACCTTCTGAATCTTCATTACATGCCTATCTGCTATAAAAAAACCTGCACTAGCCCTTGTATCTGCAGCTAAAACTACGCCGTCTTTACAGGTCAATGCACATGTAGTAGTGCCCTTCTTAATATTATCGCGAATAAATTCATCGTATTTGTTATTGTCAGATGGAAGCATATTTGTATTATCCACAAACAATACTAAATTTAAGTATTTTTGGTAGATTACGCTTATTCGTGGAATATAGATATATTTAGAGTTGTATGGATTACATATCACCTTCGATGCAAAGGACACTATTTGATAAGATCTGGGATGAACATATTGTAGTTAATGGCAATCAGATCGAGAAAGATAGTAATGGATTAGGACAATCCTTAATTTATATAGACAGGCATTTAGTACATGAAGTTACTTCCCCTCAAGCCTTTGAAAGTTTGCATCAAAGAGGCAGGAAGGTTAGACGGCCAGACTCGACAATTGCCACCGTGGATCATAATGTACCTACTAATGATAGGTCACTTCCTATAGTCGACCAGACATCAAAAATTCAAATTGAAACATTGACTAGGAATTGTAGAGAATTTGGCATTACGATATTTGATATTGATAGCCCGTACCAGGGCATAGTTCATGTAATTGGTCCTGAACTGGGTTTTACCCTTCCTGGAACTACAATAGTTTGCGGTGATAGTCATACCTCAACTCACGGAGCTTTTGGAGCTTTTGCCTTTGGAATAGGTACTAGTGAAGTTGAACATGTTTTGGCTACACAGTGTTTATGGATGTCCAAACCAAAATCATTTTTGGTAAATATTGAGGGGACTAGAAGAAATCCACATGCTATTACATCTAAGGACATTATACTTTCCATAATACAAAAAATTGGAATTGACGGTGGAACTGGGATGGTATTAGAGTATAAAGGAAAACTAATCTCCGAATTGTCTATGGAGCAAAGAATGACAATCTGTAACATGTCTATTGAGGCTGGGGCTAGGGCCGGATTAATCGCTCCTGATGAAACAACATTCGAATATTTAAGAGGACGGAAGTACGCTCCTAAAGGAGAATATTATGAAGAATTGGTGGAATATTGGAGAAATAATCTAAAAAGTGATCCAAATTCAGTATTTTATAAAATTGAAACTTTGAATGCAGATCAACTGGCTCCTCAAGTCAGTTGGGGAACTAATCCTTCAATGGTTTCCGATGTGACAGGTAATATTCCTCATCCAGATGAATTTGCGAAAGGCAATGAGAACGAAAGAAAGTTGGCAGTACGTGCACTACAATACATGGATTTACAACCTGGCACGCCTATAACAGATATCAAAATCGATCGCGTTTTTATAGGTTCGTGTACCAATTCAAGATTGGAAGACCTTATTGAAGCTTCTTTGGTTGTCAAGGGAAGAAAGGTTTCTGCTCAAGTAAGAGCCATGATAGTTCCGGGATCTCAACAGGTAAAAATACAAGCCGAAAAATTAGGTTTGAACAAGATCTTCAAAGAAGCAGGCTTTGAATGGAGAGAATCTGGATGTAGCATGTGTTTGGGTATGAATCCTGACATATTAGCTCCTGGAGAGCGTTGTGCGAGTACATCGAACAGAAATTTTGAGGGAAGACAAGGCAGTGGTGGAAGAACACATCTTGTTAGTCCGATCATGGCCGCCGCGGCTGCAATTCAGGGACATTTTGTTGATGTAAGAGAATGGGTGTGACTAGTATAGTGATTAGAGAAATAATTTGATTGAATGATTTAGTATGGATTCATTTAAGACTATTAAAAGTAAAATAACACCTCTAGACATAATCAATGTAGATACTGATCAAATAATACCGAAACAATTTCTCAAATTAGTTCAAAAGACTGGCTATGGTAACTTTCTTTTTTATGATTGGCGTTTTGATCAGAAGAACAAATTGAGGAATGATTTCATATTGAACGATCCAAAATACGCGGGAAGGCTAATTTTGCTTACTAGAGAAAACTTTGGATGCGGTAGCTCCCGTGAACATGCCGTATGGGCATTATTTGATTATGGTTTTCGAGTGATAATAGCTCCCTCTTTTGCAGACATCTTTTTTAATAATTGTTTCAAGACTGGAATGTTGCCTGTTGTACTTGAAAGAGCAGAAATTGATTATTTCTTTAGTCTTGATCCTGATAATTATGTAGAAGTGAACTTGATGGAGCAAACACTTTCAACTGACAAGAAGATCGTAAATTTCAAAATTGATCCGATGAAAAGAAGAATGTTACTTGAAGGAACGGATGAAATTGATTATACCCTTCAATTAGAGGACAGGATCACTAACTATGAAAAGAAATATGACAGATAGCAGTAGTAGGATCGTTTTGTAAATATAAAAAGCTAGATTGCAGGCTATGTCAGATCAAGTTTATGCTTATAGTGAATAAAAGTAAAAAATAGTGGTTATGAAAAGATGTTTTGTTTAGCCTTCTTCCCAGCCCTTGTCGAAGACACCGTTCTTGTGCAGAGCAACTGGTTGTCCAGAGGTATATTCCATTGGTCTCATCCAGAATATTGCATGTGTTGGACATACACCAAGACATGCTCCATCGGAAATACATCTCTCTGGATAGAAGACAAATGCTTTGCCTCTCTTCCATCCTTCAACTGGTTTTACTCTTAATACATCTGGCCCGAGAGCGGTGCAAATTTCTACACACAGTGCACAGCCAATACACCTTTGTTCATCAACATCTGGTAGTATAGCAATTGGCATTCATTAATTCACTACAGGTGCATATGTTTGAAACTATTTAAACACTATGCCTTGTTCAAAACAGTGTTATAACATACGGTAAAAAGAAAAATAAAATAAATAATGGTTTTTTACTTCTTAGGTGCCATTCTTAATACGTCTACTTGACCGCTATGCAGCCAATCCTTTAGCTCTTCATGACTAGGCTTTGCATCATGCTTTCCTGCTAGATGAAGATGCAGTAGAACGTAGTTAACCTGGTTTAATAACGGCTTGTTTGCTTCATCACCTTTGCGAGCTTTTTGCTTTAAATCAAGTGGGACAGACGTCCACCATTCTTCGAACGAACGTGCCATAACAAACAAGTTAAGTTCGAACTTTATAAGCCTTTTGGACATCAGGGTCTAGCTGAATTAATTCATAGTCAACTTTATTACAAAAAATATAATACTATTGAATGCGTCAAAATGTTTCCATACGATAACGCATGCCATTTGAAATTGATGATCTCTATAAAGCATACTTAAAATACAATGAATTTAGGAAGACTAATCCGCCTTCTTTCCATGATCGTTTCATATTTCCTTTCTTGGCGGGGAGCTATTTTGCGTACAGAAAGATCGATGTCATGAGAGTGGTAGCTGTAGCAAAGTCGATATCATCGCAACCGAGATATCTTGATGTAGGATGTGGATATGGTGATTTTTTAGAGAAGGTTAGAGAATTTATACCCAATGCAATTGGCATTGAAAAAAATGCCAATATGTTTTATGCTTTTGGTATAATAAAACCAGATCATATTAGTATACAAGATATTGAAAGTTTTGAAGAGGAGGCTTTTGATGTTATCTTTGTAGGATGGATGGATCCTGGAATAGACTTTAGAAAAAGTGTTACCAAATATACAAATTGTGTCATTACTACATTCGACGCAGGTGGCCAATGCGGTATTAATGGGCAGTGCGACTATGAAGAATACGGGTTTGATAGAGTAGCTTGGTGGATTACACCATCATGGATAGATGTGAATTATGAGTTGATGAATAAATACTATACCTCAATTAATCACGACATTAAAAAAGACTTGTTTAAACTTCGTTCCGCACATAACATTTGGTGCATCTACGCTAGAAATGAAATATCAAATACAGTGTCTGAAGGATTGAAATCGTGGATTGGACTTGAAGATAAGCTTTCTCTGAATAACGAAAGATTTGATTTCGAGTCAGTGCTAGATGATTGTGGATTTAAATTTTGTGAAGAGGTTCTTAAATCAACAGCCAAGGGAAAAATTCTATGGAAGGTAATATTCGATTAGCACGTGATGATTAAAAATGTCATACAGTGTGAAAGGTAACGAAGCATACAAGGCATTAAGAAGCTTTAGAGAATATGCTAGTTCCTTATATCACGAACGTTACCGGTTTCCTTATCTCTGCGGGAGCTATTTTGCGTACAGAAAGATCGATGTCATGAGAGTGGTAGCTGTAGCAAAGTCGATATCATCGCAACCGAGATATCTTGATGTAGGATGTGGATATGGTGATTTTTTAGAGAAGGTTAGAGAATTTATACCCAATGCAATTGGCATTGAAAATGATAATATCTTTTACAATTTTAATATGATCAAACCTGATTATATTTACTTTCAAGATGCATCATTGAATATAGATGATGAATTTGATGTTATCTTTGTAGGATGGATGGATCCTGGAATAGACTTTAGAAAAAATGTTGCGGATGAGACAGAAGTGGTAATAACTACTCTTGATGAAGGAATTAGTCTAGCTGCAGAATATGAAGACCAAGGATTTCAGAAAATAGCAGAATGGAGAACTCCATCATGGGAGGATATGAATATAGAGTTAATGAACAAATATTATACAAGAATTCCTAAGAATGTATATAGGCAGCTTTCTGATCTAAGAGGTGCACACAATCTTTGGTATGTTTATAGCCGAAATCCACAGAATTTTCAAAGGATAAGAGCATCTCTAAGAGATTGCTTAAGACAGGAACTTTCAGTTACTTCACACTATAATTTTGAATCTGTAATGGATGATTGTGGATTTGGATACTTGGAGCAATTATCTGGTGTAGGACGTAAAATCAAATTAAATAAATTGTGGGAAGTCATTTTTACGTAATTGATTAACCGTAGAATGAACTATAGTGTGCTGTAGCAGAGCATAATTATTGAATTTACCATTTTTTATTTGCGCTACACCGCATGTGATAATACAGATATTGTTGTGCATATCCAGCATATTTTCCAAAATGTTGTCTCATAATCTTGGAGAGTAGATTGTATTTATTAGGGCTTAGTTTTGTAGATTTGAAATCAAGTTTAAAACTTTCTTGATTCAGTAATGATCTGTAGTATGAGTATATAGATCTGGCTATCCACACATCTATCGGAAACGCTTCAGTTTTTTCCAATGAAAATAACAGAATACAGTCTGCAAGTTTGTTTCCTATTCCGTAAATACTTAATAATTTTTCTTTAGCCTCATCATATTTACATCGACTTAATTCTTCAATGTTTAATGTACCGATAATTATTTTTTCGGTTAGGGATTTTATTGTTTTTGCTCTATATCCTATTCCACAGGAACATAGTTCATTTATAGAAGCTTTAGCTAGACTTTTAGTTGTAGGAAATGTAAAAAATTTCTTTTCGTCTATCTCTCTTTTTATACCAAATCTTCTACACAGATTCTTTAACATTCGTCGGATCATGGGTATGTTAGTATTACTAGAACATGCAAAAGAGATCATGCATTGAAAAGGATCTTGACGCATTAGCCATAGGCCGGAATATTTTTTAAATAATTGTGATATGATATTGTCGTTGGTAAGGCAAGAAGATATGTAGTTAATATCATCATCTAATCTAAAAACAAGCTGTTGCCAATTATCCAATTCAGGAAGGGAATCAAAATACAGACGATCATAAGGACCTTTACCAGAATTTTTATGATCTAAAGAAAATTTCAGAATATGACTCTTGTATACGCCATACCAAGAATTTTTATAGTTTTCCCATAAAAACATCTGTCCACTATTAATTGTAATCTCTGGATTCAGGCTATTGAGAGATTTTAAATAGCAGGTATCACCAGAAATTGGCATCTAAGTAAAATGATGAAATACCACTACCATAATCAACTGATCTCTATCACGTCACCTTGTGAGGGAGCTTTTGCTTTAAAACCATATTTATCTTGGATTTCTTCTGCAAATTTTGTGCATGAATTTCCGTCCCCATGAATAGCAAGAACTTCCGGATTCCCTTTTATCTTGTCTAATATTTCAAATAGTTCACTCCTACTATTATGTCCTGAAAATTCGAAACGATTTACTTCAGCTAAACATTTTCTCATCTTTCCATCATACGTGATTATCTTCTTATCAAGAAGGGCACGGCCAGGAGTACCTTCACCTTGATATGAGACCATGGCAACACCGTTTTTGGGATCTTTAGCAATTTCTTGCAAATAGAAAACTGCAGAACCGCCCACAAGCATTCCTGCCGGGGAAATAATTACTCCAGGTTCTCTTACCAATTGTTTTCTTCTTTGCCATCCATGAACCCACTCGGCTTCCAAAACTGCCTTTTTGAATATTTCTGGGTCGCGTAAGTATGATGTGTGTTCTAACATAATCTCATTCACTTTTAGAGCCATTCCATCCATGGCTACTTTATACTTGAATTGATGAGTCTTAAGAACACATGCAATTTCTTGAGCTCTTTCTACTGAAAATGCAGGAATAAAAAGTGTCCCGCCTCTATCAACAACTTCGTAAGCAAAATCAAGAAGACGTCTTTCGGACTCTTCTCGAGGCATTTGTTCAGTTTGGGAATATGTACTTTCAATAATTAATAAATCAATATTTGGAAGATCGAGATCCGCGGGTCTAAGTAATTTTGATCCTCTTGTATTAATATCACCTGTATAGAAAATGCGTTTGCCTTGATACTCCATCATTATTGATGCGCCACCTATTACATGCCCAGATTCATGAAGAGTAATATCGACATCACCGATAGAATGTTTTTCTCTATATTGAAGACTTTTACAATGATTTATCATGTTAATTAGATCTAAGTATTCAAAAGGGAGGTATAAACCGGATATTTTAATCATATCTTCGATCAAAAGTTGAGATAACTCGAATGTGGGTAGAGTTCCTAGGACTGGAATATCGGTCGAACTTGACAAAAATAATGATGGAATATATCCAGAATGATTAGATGAGCGTGACTAAGAACTACTGCATTTATGTCTTTTGGTCGCACATGCAAAGGGAAGATTGGTTCTCTTTTTAGAAGCACTCCGTAATCGAGCAAAATATTGATATTCTCGCATGTTACTAAAAATGCCGAACGTCCTACTTCCTTTCCGGCTCCTAAAACTGATATTTTCATGTACTAAAACCTGTTCTACCATAGAAATTATAAGTCTTACTTGGACAATTCGGTTGAAATTAGCTCAAAGTGATCAAGATTGCCATTACAGGGAATCCTGGTGTAGGAAAGCATACTATAGGGACTGCTATAGTAAGAAATTGAATTATCATGTAATCGATTTGAATAAATTTGTGATCATGAATAACGCTATCATTGTGTCGAAAAAGCAGGAATCTTTTGATGTGGATATTAGACGAGTTCTCTTGCACTTAAAACAGAGTTGCGGAAAGACAGCGAATTATTATCATAGGGCATCCTGCTTTATTCATTACTATTTTTATCAGTTGATTTTGTGGCATTTTTACTAGGTCTCCCAGTTATCTTTTACAGATATATAAAAAAAGGAAATATACGATATCAAAAATTAAAAAAAATAAACTATGCCAGGTTCTTGGTGTATGTTCATATGATGCAATAAAGCAGTTTGGCAAATCAAAGATTGCGGAATTTTCTGAAATAGTTAGATGCATTATAGACGCTTTAAATAATGACTCAAAAAGAAGTTTTGGAGTTGTAGATTGGTTATCTACAATAGAAAATGAACCACATTTGCTAAAGCTAATTTTAGGTTGATGTATCGATATATCAATTACATTACATTATATCAATAATACCAAGATAAGTATCTGGAAAACAGTGTTCAGACATCCAA
>CAVSLF010000036.1:0-29900 GCA_963728595.1 uncultured Nitrososphaeraceae archaeon | reverse complement strand
AAATTAGCGGAAGAGGCGGAAGGAAAATAGTGCATCTATACCCATGGATTGCTGTACGTACTTGTTGACGGTCTTGAACTTCTTACCTAATGCAATGGCCCCTATCGATATCTTGTGTGTGGGGTCTGGTTTCTTCTTTGCAATATATGCCTTCAGTACCCTATTTTTTATGGCCCTCCCTCCCGCTAACACGAGTCGCCGGCTATATCTTGCAAACCAATGATTAGTTTATGGAAAAGAAGAAATGGTGCAGTAGGTCTCATGGTGGAGTTTTACACACGACATTAGAACCGAACGAAGGGGTGTAATCTCTGCGGTTGGTCTAGGGTAGTTCATCTGGATGGGCGCTTTTGTATGCGCCTAACATACTCTCGATCATGCCCTTGCGTTTTGGCTTGGCATTGCTTGCTGTCTTTGTCTCTATTAGTCCCCATTTTTCCGCTAATTGTCTGACAGTCATTCCTGTGTGTCCCAAGTAATGGTCAGACATTCCCGTGTTTACTAAGCCACTCAAGATATCTTGTGCCTCCTTGACTTGTCTCTTTAATGTCTTATTCTCTTTCTTCAGGTCTGCAATTATCTTATCCTTGTCCTCACCTTGTTTTGTCGGTACTGCCTCGATGATCTTTTCTTTGTTGTCCTCACCTTGTTTTGTTGTCATTGATGATGCTCGCTGCTGTTTGTGTTTGTCCCATTGCTTCATTCTGTTTGGTTGCTTTAGAAGATAAAGTTTCATTGATGGATTGGCAATATTACGGAGTTGTCCATTTAATAACTCATACGACGGATAAATGACCAAAAGCGATAATAACAGTCAACAAAATGGCAGGGGAGAATATTGAAGCAGGATTTATTCTCATTGTATTTTCTTTACAA
Source organism: uncultured Nitrososphaeraceae archaeon (assembly GCA_963728595.1). GTDB lineage: Archaea > Thermoproteota > Nitrososphaeria > Nitrososphaerales > Nitrososphaeraceae > TA-21. The sequence goes on along the minus strand of CAVSLF010000036.1, from coordinate 29,024 downwards.
TATTCTATCATGTTAAAAATCTTTTTAGATATCAAGTGTTATGCTATTATCCTCAGGTTAAGGTGTTAAGGATTGAACGTAGGGAGCACACCAAGGTCAACGGTGCAAGAATCACATAACAAAAGAAATGGTTCATGACTTCGTAAGTCCTCCTCGGAGTATTCGCTGGTCATATCCCTTATTTTCTTTCTTCTCATCCTCATCATATGGTTTGCCGCATATATTACAACGAGTAAACATCAACCTAGCCCCTTGGTCTTCCATAAACCACTACGACGCTAACTCACCTACTTAAACACTTTTGAAGAGTTCAAGAAAAACAAATGTTATACACAACTTTGAGATAGACAAGGTAACAATAATGGAAACATTAGTGGGAAAAATAACTCTTGTACTTGGATTCATCGCTTGTTGTTACTGTCGAAATTTCCTCTTCCGTAGAAAACAATAGCAAATTAAAATCATAGTATTTAAGGCAAAGATGCAATTTAAGATATTCAAGCTGTGTCCCTGATCGTTTAATGTCTCTTCCAGAGAATCAATGATTTGTGTCAACTCTTCGATTTTTGTCTGTTTTAATTTTATTTCTCCTTTAGGTTGGGGATTTGCCACCCGCTCGATTGGATATTCTTACAGGGTACTTTATTACAAGTTTTAAATACGATATCAAAAATTAAGAATAGGGATTTTTGACGCGAATATTAGTTGTTGACGATGATGCCGATAACTTGAACCTGTTTACCATTGTACTTGAATATGCAGGCTATATAGTCGATTCATACAGCGACCCTCTTCAAGTGTTGAAAGAATTTAAGCCCAGTTATTATGATCTGGTAATACTGGATTATTTAATGCCAGGTTTGAACGGTTTCGAATTATATAAGAGACTAAGACAGGCGGACGAATCAATAAAGGTATTGATACTTACGGCCAGTCAAGAATCGGTAACATAATGAGCAATCAGGAGACATGATTTTGAAAGTTGCGAGAAAACCGATTATTATATCCAAACTACTTGTTGAGATTGATTCAATACTTCGTTTAGAAAAGAGTAAGGTCATTGTATGACCCTATCATTGATAAGGTAACAAGATTAAATAACTAGTTGCATTACATTTCATATTCCTATTCCACGACTGGCAATGATCCTTTCTACTGGATTAACACATTTGCAAAATATGCCTTTGGTCCTTTTAAGTTTTCTTGCTTTTATTATGTATGTCTCTTCTCTACTTCTTTATACGATGTGTAACTTCTCAGCACAGGATTTATGATAATATGCCCTTCCACTTCCATTACTTACCACGGTATCTTTTACGGTAATATTCTTTGTGTAATGTGGTATTCGCCATTCTGCTTCTGCTGTATAATAAAATATCCGATTTTGCATATGGAGCGTAATTTAAATTCATTTATTATTCAGGATCACTGTATGGATCGAGGGAATATCCTCTATTTTCTAGAATCATGGTAAACAACTTGAGATGGTCTATGTCGTCGTCTACCAGCAAAATGCGTGGCACGGATTAAGTATAAACACGCACGCTTTCTATTTAAACAGCCTTATTTGGTGGATAAAGGTGTGGTGAGTGAGCCAAGTTGTCAGATATTTGAAATGTACTAGTAGTCTTATGCGACGGGAACTACGTACTTCAGTCTATCCTTGTCGTATCTAGATTATATACTGTGTTGTAGGATATTACCTTGAAATGGAACAAAATTGTTTTCCCATGAGGGAATGGCACGTTAAGCATATGGAACAAACTCTTGTTAAATTTATTACAGGATTATCTCAAGATGCTTCACGGTGGCAAATTAAACTGAATAAGAAGTATGGTACAATTGATAAAGTATCAAAAAGAATAGATTATGATGTAAAGCACGGTGTTACGAATGGGCAAGTAACTTCATTTTTGCAATCAATAAGAACCGAGTCCTCATTCTCAGAGGTTAGAACTCATGATGGTTCTATGGAAAGGCTCGATGAAATACAAGCATATTTCGAAACACCCGAAAATCCCCTAAATCATGATAAATACTATAGTTATCTCAACCAAAAGCGTTAATTTGCGCCCCGTGTTAGCCTCACCAATAAAAGATGCGAGTAATATGATCAAAACTGCGTTTTTAGTTATTAGAAGGCTGAGGTATAAACTAAATCTATATTCACGAGCTCAAATATGCTCCTGTTGTATGCGTTCTTATAGACTGAGAGGCGAGAATATTTCTTTACAAGAGAACTTTTAGACTACAACTGATGCCTGAATACTAGGTCGAAAGATTATCATCTTTGAGAGTGGAATGCTCACGAATCGATCTCATTATCTAATGTTTCTCTTTTTCTTTCAGGTAATGATAAATGTCTGATAGAGTTGACTGTTATCAGTGCAAGACTTGTGGAGTGGTTTATGAATATGGTTGCAGCCAATTTCCGTTGTTCATGAACTATACGTCGCCTTCACTTAAGAATTTTCAAGATCGATATGATCTTTTTATAATTTGTTGACATGCATTCAATAGTGAACGGATTAAATGGAGCGATACCTTGACAATGGAGCCTAACCGTTCAATCTTTGGCTGTGTAATTAGGACCTTAGAAGATCGTTTAGATAAATTAAGGAGACTCCTCAAGTTTTAGTTATTTGCTTCGATTCTCTCGAAGATAACATAAAGGATCAGGGTCACAGCAAGATAAGTCATTTTTGAATCGATAGACAGAGTTTTAGTCAAATTATCGTCACGTTTTGACGTTGGGTTATAAACATTGTAGATCTACTATTTAATGAAGATATATGATTTATGATGTTAAGGTTGAAAGCGAATATTATTGCCAAAAATGTAACCGAGTTCATCAGACGAGAGTAAAGGCATTTACAATAAGGAATGACCAATTATTGAGTATTGCTAATATGAGAACATAAAATGCGTTACTAAAGACTCTGGTGACTACAGGCCAGCAACCAATTCTTATCCTGTGAATCTTCAGGGTAAATCAACCATAACTGGCTTGGAGGAAAACTACTAACCCCAAACCAGCCAGGATGAACTGACTTATGCTTCATTATAGTATGTATATGATGTTTGCCAAAGTAAGTCTATCGCTACCGCTTTAAGCGGTGACCGGCAACTGAAATTGTTTGATTCTACAGAAGGGCATATGCTACGAATGTGATTCATCATATGAGATCGTACCTCCATCAGATTTAGAATATTGCGTTCCAAGGGAACAACCGAAGACCAAAGATTATCTCTCAAAAACTTATGAATGTCATGATAGGCACCACAGAAATCCGGTTTATTGGGAAAGGAAAGATCATGCTACTGTTTTCGATTCATGGCAATCTACCAGACATTACGAAAACCTTGACGACAGAAGAAAAAGACTAGACACCGATCTAGTGCGATATTACCCTGTCACAACGCCCTTCCAAAAAGAAAGGTACTGAAGGAGCCTACTGACTACAGGTCAGCAAGCAATTTTACCCTGGTAAGATACTTCCAGGGGATATAATGCGCTTGGTCCTACAGAGTTGACGTGACGAGATGATGGTTCGCAATATTGTCAATGAGTGCTGCAACTAATATCACGCACAGTACATGCTAGAGTGAGGCGTTATCGCAGTATTATCAAATCCTTTTCTTATCTGCTTCCTTACTTCTATGCCATCCTGTTGTTCTGATTCTATGCTTGCAATCGGAACACCTTAGGATTTCCTTTAGGCTATTTGATTCTGCACGTAGCACAATAATTATTAATTTCATAGTCTATCATTTTGGTTCTTATTCTTGGATTTGGCGGAATTGAGAATAGTTGTTTGGTGTTCGTTTCCTTGGGCTTGTTAACCTGCAACAGACTATTCAGCAAACCCAAATTAAAACTTTAGAAATTATTAAAAGGAATAGGCCAGGACAAACGAGATCTGTGGATTATAAGTCCGTCCCGGCCTACGATGATAACCGTTAATTAGATTTTGAAGTATTGTCTATTAAATCAAATTGTGAAAAATTAGTTAAGCCTTTGTCAAATGAAGTGTTATTATTCTATAATAAATTCTTCAGATAACGATATGAATCACTAGAGATATTGCGAAGTGAGATCGAAGTTTGAAATGGCAATTTGCGCTTATATCAAGTGGGCAGGCTATCCAGGCCCCTAAGATCGACTAACCTTCTCATTACGTCTTCAATGTATTCGTCTTCAAATTTCAAAATCAGCTCGCCCAATCTGTCTTTGATTTGTTCTTCGAGATCATCAAGGTCGGACTCTTTTTGCTCCTTTGATAGGCTATGATCTTTAACTATTCCTTCCATTCGGGCAACCCAGTATTCAATTTGTTCATCCGAATGCATAAGATTCTAGTCATGTGTAAGGAAGCTTAAAGGGATTTCCGTTCAAATGAACAAAGATACGAACCTGTCTCGACTTTGAATGTCCGTATTATTAATAATGCAAAATAGATTAAATATATTAGTAGAAAACTGGAAGGATGGTATTTTTGGCACAGGTACCAACCTCCCAGTCAGTCTGATTCGCTTAATATTATACCAACAAATTAGATAAAGATTAAGACCCTAGAGATGGAAATGGCAGAACTCCCATCTCTAGAGCGTCAATGAGTTCGTTATAAGAGGATAAAAGAAATAGTATAAAAGTTTTGGTAGTTAAGAACTTAAACATTAGACTCCGAAGAGAGAAGAACTGTCAAAGGTAAAACCCTCTTCGGAGCCGTGAATTGGTCTTCCGTAATATATCTAACACAAAATAATAGATAAGGATTAAACTCCATAGCCAGGAGAACTATAAAACCTAACTATGGAGTTGATATGAAACCGTCAAACATTATAGGGAATATCACTAAAAAGGGTTAGTAGATACATATCGTATATTTGATTGTCAGACTAAATCAAAAACTGGTGAGTCATGTGTGGAGGTCTGGAAAGATTTGGACTCACCAGTTTGTAAATGAGGAAGTCGGACTAATTTATACGGACAAGTCTCTAATAAGGATTTAAAATAACAGGATAAAAAGAATTAGGATACTGATTTTAGGATAACTAAACAGCAGGTAGGGCCGACAAAACATATGTCACAAAAAATAATGTAGAAAACCTTATTGTCTGAAGTATTGTTGTCTTTGTGCTGGTGTTAAGAATGATGACCATGCATTGGCTACGTTATTATTAAATTCCATCATGGCATCGATAGCCTGTCGGTATAATTTCATATTCTCCCTTGCTATATTTAGTGCGTTCATTGCTAGTTGATTCGATGTGTCAAATACACTCAATGATTGTGCAGTGATTTCGTTAGATTGTGTTCTGAACTGTTCTGCATACGGTGTATACGTCCAACTTGGAAATGTTGTGCCGATAGATGTTATATTGCCGCCTATCCAATTTCTTTGTGCCGCAAAAAACTTGTCAACGAATTCTTTCGTCAGTTGTAAGTATTCTTCTTGTAGGTTGATATTGATCGTGCATATTGGGGTTGAAATTTAGAAAGTTCTTCAGTAATCTTTAAAACGCCTTTCTTATACGTATCAAAAATTTCAGAACTGTCTCGGACGAAATTGTTTGATTGGCTCTCTACTGTCTCTATTAATTTCTCTGCTTCCTTCCTGGTTTTTGCGTTCGGCGCTAACTCTGCTACGATTTCAGCTTCTTTTAGGGCTTTTTCCTCTTCTTTATCGTCAGATTTGTTTGAATTTTTTGAGGACATCAATGTTAAAGATGCTTTATCGTATTAGAACGTATGTAGAAATTGACTGTCCATCCAACCAGACATAAGAGCAAAAAGGGGGGAGAACTTATGCCTTCAAAGGGAGGGAATTAAAGCAATTAATTACTTACAACCATTAAGTAATCTGTCGCTGTTAACAAATCGACTGGCCGTTTGAAAATTTTGCTGCTTGTTTACGTCATTGTTGTGGCGACTCTAAGCGCACGTACCCACACGGTGATAGGAGAGACGAATTACCCGTTGAGATCGTTTGTAAGTCCGAATCTCGGATATCAATTCCAGTATCCAGGTGTGTGGGGTGAGCCTATAGGAGCGGGAAATTTAGTATCTTTTGTAATCCGGGATCCCTTTAGCAGGTCTATTGACTTGTTCATAATACAAATTGATGCCTTTACGCTCAATGGCAGCGGATTGCAAGAGTCTTGTAATTGTAAGACATTGATTGATTTTGTACGATGGGATTATGATCGAAAGTTCAAGATTGATAATGATGTTGTTGTTCTAAATCAAACCAGATTAGTTAACAATCACAATTCCTGGCAGATCGAACTAAATTCAATAACAGAAAAAGCACCGACCGAAAAATTATTGGTATGGACAATTGACGGTAATCGGGGATATAGATTCCAATATTCTGCACCGGAACATAGATTTATGGAATATTTGGCTGGATTTGAAGACATGCTTAAGTCGTTCAAATTGTCTGAGCACAGTGAGGGAATAAAACCAACGTGTATGCTGTTCAATCTAATTTGCTTTTGAATATGGAATATCGCACCTTGGAGAGAGGGAGCCTGTAATATGTAATTGATGAATTAAGTATACTCCCTCTCTGATCAGTGATTCACCCATTATAGGTAGTGAGTGATTTCGCCTCGTTATCATGCAAAGCGTTATTCCCGATAATAGACTTCAGGCAGTCCGAACAAGATTGTTAGAGGAAATTAAGTCCACTGAGAAAAGAACAAACCCTGTCCATCATCCGTTGTTTAATCTTTCAATGCAGAACAAAATCGATCATGCTAATCGAATCCTGCGCTAATGGACCGATATCCAAACATGAGGGCTAAGGAATTGTTATTTTTGATAGAATGCAGAATTGAAGGTGAAAAATTTGTTATTTCCTCTTATCGTTGGTCTGTACCAATGCTTCAAGAAACTTATGAGATAATCTGGAGATGCTTCAATTCCTGGTCTGGCATGAAGGTGTAGGACAACGGGGAGATTAACAGTAATCTTACTTAATCAAGTATATATTAACTGCAATATATTAACTGCAATTCATTTTGGTTCTTATTCTTGGATTTGGCGGAATTGAGAATAGTTGTTTCTCCGTATAAAGAAGTCCAAGCCAGCCTTATATAATATCATTATGTGTGTAGGTACTATCCACTAAAATATTTTTATACACCTGCATGACTAGTCGTAAAACACGTTGCAAAAACCGAGGATACGCGTATATCCTTGACACAAGACCAACTTAAGTTACTAAACAGAATGTCGCGATCAACGTCCGACTACGACCGAGAGTATATCCGTAAACATACAGGTACGGGGATTTGTGGCATGTGCGAGAACTTCGCAACGCATATAGCCACTTATGATTTCGGGGACGCAACTCGCATAGAACGATATTGTGATAGGTGTGTAAAGTCAGTGCAATGATAGATGCCTTCGGCTTACCAACTACCGAAATTCATATCTTTCCGTTCAACTCTGGCAACGAGAATCATATTGGTCCGGGGGCAGTTGGTAACAGAACGCCTACAAGAGATGCAATAATCCAAATGATAATTGCCATTACCAATGCGTGAAACCATCCGATTTTGTAAAGACCTTTTAATGCCAAAAGCCATGCTACTCCTCCCAAGACCGCAGCAACCAAACCGTTCCCTACCAGAAAATAGACGATAGCATAGATTAGTGAGCCAATTATGGCAGTAAAAAATGCTACCTTTAAACCCCTTTTGGTACCTGCGAAGCGAGAAACAACGTATATCACTATCGTAGAAACAATCAAGCCAATCAGAAAGATCAAAACGGAAGAAGCAGAATATGCCGCTGCCATCTGGCTTATCGATTCAGTATTCCTTATATATTATACTATCTTAGAGTTGTGAAAAATTGGATGAGTTAGATAGTTAGTTTGTTGGGTTAGGTTTGCAATTCCTGTTTTGAAACAGAAACCAATATTATGTAACGTACCGACTAGAGAGGAGGTCCTTCTATTTTCTGTGAAAGTTACTCATGTGCTGTTTTCATGTGCTTGTCTATTTCTTCCTTAGTTAGCATTTTGTCACATTGAGGACATTTAGTTTCCGAAGAGTCAGGGAGTTGATCCGATCGGGGCAGTCCTTCAGTTGGTACGCTCACATCCCCCTCCGGTAACTCGTCTGCCTTTTCATTCTCTTCACTTGTCATAGTATACGTAAAGGCTTAGACTTCTTATATACACTCCTAGGCGCAGGGATTGATTTAAGTAGTAGGATTTATGATGTAGTCGCTCATGCAAGATACCAGCGGACAAATTCCGACAGGTATAAAATTAGTATTTTCACGCTGCGATATTTGTGAAAATGAATATGGAGAGGAAGAGATGAAATTAAAGAATGCTCTGGGCGAGTATTCAGAAGACTCGGAGGAAAATGAACTAATTACCATCGAAGAAAAATAAATTACGTGACAAGGGAGAAAAAAGAGCCACGTAGAAAATACAGGACATCATTCTGGAAATTTTATTACCCTCCTGTTCTATTAGTGGATCTAATGGAAGAATATAGAATCAGAATAGCATGTTTTTTGATATTAAGTTTTTCTATCGTCTTGTTAGCATCGCAAGGGACATCAAGTAGTTACTTGAATAAATCATGGGCTGGTGAGTCTCAAAATAACTCCGAGAGCGACAACGATCAAGAGATAGCAACCGTACCTAGTCAAGATTCTGAAGGTAATAATCAAAGGGAGAATAATTTGACTGATGAAGTCTCGAATGGTGGCGAAGTCTTGAGGGGTAATGAGGTTTCTGAAGACAATAATCAAACTCAGTTAACCGGTGAAAATGAATCGAATCAAACTACTAACCAAACCCTAGAAACTCAAAACCAAACTCAGAATCAGGAAGTCAACATCCAGAATAACATTCAGATGAAACAGAGATTGGAAATCATTATCTCAGAAGAAGAGGGACAAGCACCTATTCCCATAGAAGAGCAGAATAGAATCGAATCTAATGATCGCATTATTGAAACGCAGCATAGAGCGCTTACAGGTCCCGACTGTAGATCAGGAAATGTTCTTGCCGGTGCCTCAAATGCTGGAGACTTGAGGGTCCTAAGTAAATGTCAAGACGCGACAGGTACAGTTATGCATACTAAAAAGATGGATGATGGCGATTACAAGTTTTTCTTGAATTTGGATGAAAAATTTAAGTTCCTAGCAAATGAAAAGAATAATGAAAAAACAGATGGGTTCATGGTGGTAGAAATAGCACCTCCTGATCAAGGCACAACCGGAGTAATTCTTCCGAAGGAGGGTGACCATGTACATGTATGGGGAGCATGGGTTACAGACAAGCCAAAGGGATGGCATGAAATACACCCTACCTGGAAAGTTATTAACGAATAGTATCGTTACGTACTTCACAGAATCCACCTAAGCGAAAGAGATTTTAGGACTAAATGTCTTAGTTAATGCATGTAGGCAATGAAGACCCTGCCTAATTTTTTTTATAAGATCATAACTTCCATTTTATGTGAAATTTAGTTTATGATGTGTTATATCTCAGCACAAGACTTTATGATAATAACCCCTTCCATTGCAGTTACTAACTACAGTATCTGATAAAGTAATATCTCTTTTACAACGACGACACTTGCCATTCTGCTTCTGTTTTATTACTGAAAATATCCTATTTTGCATATGTGGTCTACTTAGATCAATTATGGCAATCAAGGCATTGTTGTTTCAGTATTCATTGTATATGACTAGTTCGATAAACTTGACTATTAGTCAATTCGTAGCTTGTCTATTTGTTAGAAGACACCAGACAGAGCGTGAAGTCCGTAGACTACGGCTAGTATTATTTTTCACCGGTTTGCTCTATCATATTTTTGAAATTAATAGTAGCATTTGTAAGTCTTTTCGTGACATCTAGGTTGTAATCGTTACTTTGGGTTGCAATTGATTGCTGTATTTCAAGATAAAGACCTGCGGCACTATTTAGAAGGTGTTCATATTCTCTTATCTTCGCTTCAATTGTATTTTGTCCTTGCATCAAATATCAATGCACCGCATAAAATATCAATCTTGACAACTGTAACTTTATTGATATCATTTTTATTGCGAGCCTTGCATTTTCTTCAATCCACAAGATTCTGTACAGGATCCAGAATTGTGGGGCTCGTACTGCTGGGGGAGATTGAGATTTCACCCTCAGCAGTTTTTCAGATTATAAAGAATCGCTAAGACTTAGGCCTGATAACACAGACACTATGTATCATTTGGCATCTACTTACTACGCAATGAGACAATATGATAAAGCTATCAAAATTTATGATGATATTTTGGCACTGGAGCCTACTCATCTAAACGCCTTATACTGGAAAAGTGTAAGCGCAAACACTAAAATATGAAATATCTCATTCGTAGAAGCACAACCAGCCGAAGATGGCGCAAGCTAGAGGATATTTACAATTACACCGTGATACGATTTAATCAATAGTTGATTCATAAGATATGCAACTTCTCCGCACAGGATTTGTGATAATAACCTCGACCATTGCCGTTACTCACCACAGTATCAGATAGCGTAATATTTATTTTGCACCGACGACACTTGCCATCTTGTTTCTTTTGAATGACAGAAAAAATTCTAGTACGAAGTTTTGAGTTCCTTAAATCAACGACCGCGTTCATAATATTCTGGAGAACTTTGGATTTATTATATATTAGTAGCTCGCAAACCTTAGTCAATCCGTAGCTTCTGCTTCCATCATAGAAACCTTTTTCAGTCTACCACTATTGTAAATTGAAAAATTTAATTTCGTTTCGTCAAATTCTTTTTTAGTACGAATTTCAATTCTAGACATCGCAGGAAATTCTATTTGGTTATCTGTTAAACGTGAAGTCAAGACTATAAACACATCCTTAATTTTGTGTAATGCTGTTACTATTTGCGATACTAAACTGTCTGCTTCGGTAGGACGAATGTAGGGATCCTGATAGAATTGATTTAATAAGCCAGAAATGACTATCAGTTTTGGTTTGTGTAGTTGTATTCGCTTTGGCAGGTCGTAAATGATGGTATTGGTCAGTTGATATATCGTGAACTGTCTGCTAACCAGCACCTTATGTAATACATTTCTATGATGCATCCCATATTCTCTTGCAATGTTGACATAAAGATATGGACTTGATGAATTGTCGGCATCTATCACTATCACGTTTTCCGCATTAATACCACCATGATTACGTGGCAGCAGTGACCGAACCACAAGTCTTGTCATCAATGTATTCGTGTATCTTGTTTCACCAATTTGGTTTTTTTCTACAAGAGGTCACATTAGGACCTTGTCTGTGAGAAAGAGTAACTCACCACTTCACCTCTCTTTTAAACAAAGAGAGAGCGTAAGCATAGAATCTAATACAAGCATAAACCGGTCTGTACACAAAAATGATAAATGGCACGAGATACGCATATTTCAGATTACTTTTGTGAGATGAGAAAACAATCGCTGTAAATATTACTATCACTTCATTAACAAAATATATCATCATCATGAAAATCAGAGGATATAGAATTGATTGCTGAAAAGTCAAAAAGATGTAAATTAAAGATACTACTCTTACGAACAAAAGCACGACATCCATGAACATCATATCTATTATTCCCAAGACGAATAATAGTCGGTATGTACTTCCAAGGCTGATAGCGTCTTTATGTTTCATTAAAGTGGTAAATTGTCCATGCGACCATCTCAGTCGTTGTCGTATCCATGCTTTCCAATTATTAGGACAATAAGTCCACCCAACAGAATTTGGAAGAAATGCTACCTTGCCACTAGTCTTAAAAATTTTTATGCCCAGATCAAAGTCTTCAGTTATAGTATCCTTATCGTAAAGTCCTACTTTTGTAGCTATAGATTTTCGGAAAGCACCAAATGCGCCAGGTATTATCACCAATACACCCATCATTAGTCTAATCCGCCGTCCCAATTCAAATGCAATCAAGTACTCGTATGACTGACATTTTGTTAGAATGTTCGTTACTCCATTATCACCACCAAGAATTCTCACATTCCCGGCAACTGCTACTACATCGGGCACTGTCATGGCTCTAGCCACATCTTTTAACGCACGCCGTTCAAGTAAAGTATCGCCATCCATTACCAGTATAACATCTCCAGTAGCAAAGACCATGCCGAAATTGATTGCTCCAGATTTTGATCCTTTGCCCTCACTACGCTTTATTAGTTTGATCTGTCCACGCTTGTAATAAGGATGCGCTTGATCGAAGGTATTATCTGTAGAATGATCGTCTATCACTATGATCTCTTTGTTAGGGTACGTGTTATCTAACAGGGATTCTATCGTATTCTTTATTGAGGCACCTTCATTATGGGCAGGGATCAATATCGTAATCTTGATTTGTGCATTATCTACATCTCGAAATGGGAGTGGATATATTCGCCTGAATATGTTGTGTATAGACAGAGCTATTGGTTTGCCAATATTCCTCAAAAGATCTACTAATACAAATGAGAGCAATCCCAGAAGCTCCCAAAATGTGAGATTAGACACCCAGTGAAAATAGCCTTGAATAAAAGACAGAATGTTTATGGTTTCATACACAGCGACCAAAGAGACATATTCGAAGGGACAATCAAATTATTAAGCGTTAAAGGAACATTAGTCTGCTCCATATCAACCCCTTCACTCAGTTTGTTGCAGTAAGTAGACATCCAGTAATGAGTATTCGAAGCGATTCATATTACCTGCTTTAGCCGCACTGATTCGTATTACAGATCGTAGATTTTACCCATCATTCTATCGAATCTTGCAATCAAAGAGAAATTTGAACAAGTCGTGCAATAAAAGCCTATTAAGCGATTAAGTTATTACCTAAATAGGACACAAAAACCGCTTATGAGCCAAGAACGGATGGAACTCTGGAGCAATGACAGTCTTACTGAGTTTGCCATAAAATTCAATTCCACAGTCGTAGTGAACTCGTCAAATAATCATGACACAATAGTTAAGATGATCGATGAATGTCCCTATAAGGAAGGCTACGACGTTGACTGGCGGTATACTCTGTCTCAATGGGTTGTTTACTATCTGGCAAACAAGTATGCTGTTTTAATTAACTCAAAAATTTCTGTACAGAAAGAGTTCAATATTCGAGACGATGATGATAATGAAATTGATACTACTTTATATCCTCCTGTCAGTCTTCTCATTAAGGTGAAAAATAGACCACCTCCGAAACCTGGTTTGAAATGCCACTTTTGTAATTTAAAATATTGTCTGGAAGAAGAACGGGAGCAACATGAAGAATTCTGGCATAGTAACAAAATCAAGCCGTAGTGTCGCAGTAACCAATATTGATATTAAAAATGAGGTGAGAGAATAAGTAATTGGTGTATAACGATTCTGACTTTCCAACGATAGCCGATGCTAGAGCAAAATACTGGAAGTGCACAAAATGTCAAGAGACATTTGCCAATTATAGAGAGCTACGAGATCACAAGAATAATACTCATGGCTATTAGCCATGAGATTTTGAACGTAGCACCGTATAACCTAGATATTCATTATTGTCGTAATTATCTCAATGAATCCAAACAACATAGAATTGGACCAATACCTAAGAACCATGGGTCAAGTAGAACCTGAACCTGAACCTGAACCAAATGAACCAGAAAATCCAGGCGGTGGCGGACAAGTAACAGACAATGAAGACCCTGCCTAATTTTTTCCTACTACCATGACTTCTATCTTATACCAAGTTTATAAGATGTGTAATTTCTCAGCACACGACTTATGATAATACCCACGTCCATTTCCGTTACTAACCACAGTATCTGATAGCATAATAGTTATTTTGCACCGACGACACTTACCATTTTGTTTCTTTTGAATGACAGAAAAAATTCTAGTGCGAAGTCGTGAATTCCTTAGATCAACGACCGCGTTCATAGGGTTGTGGAGAACCTTGGATTTATTATGTATTAGTAGCTCGCAAACGTTGGTCAATTCGTAGCTCTGCTTCCATCCCGGAATTGTATGTATGTGCTATTACTATCAGTTTTCCGCATTAATACCACCGAAATTGCGTGGTAGCAAACCGAACCACACCTGTCATCAAAGCATTTGTGTAAGCCTGTACTTACATATCAAAAAGGTCTAGTATTATTTTTTTTAAACCTTCTTATGTGATACTGTCGAAGTCATAACTATGAGAAAAAGAGTAGAAATTATGGCAAGATCCACAACTGCCAAGAACGGTCATGAACGTATAGTCAGCGACAGAGACAACGCTAAACATCTCGAATATTTCATGAATGGACAATGGAAACATAGTGAGAATTGCAAAAGTTTTACCAATAAAGAGTGTACATTCAAAACAGTAAAGAAGATCTTAGAGTAAGTCTTTTTGCTGCGTTGTGTGATTAAAATATGAATATTATATGCTAGTTGAAATGTCTATAGTGAGCGATCATACCAAATAATTTATATTCATTAATCAAGTTTCCAATTTTAAGCACTTAATGCATTATTTTCAATATTTGTTACTCACTCATAATCTCTACTTATACAACTATATTTCATGAGACTATAGTTGAATTCCTTAATAGTCTTTGTGAACTGCTGTATAACGGTTATCTAGCATAAAGACCCAGTTTAATCATGTCATCAAAAAATCCAAACAAAAAATCTGACAATAACAACGATAGAGTTGAGGAACAGGCTCTCAAAGAGGCTGAAATTGTAGCGGAATTAGCACCGAACGAAAAAACAAGAAAGGAAGCTGAAGAATTATTAGAAAAAGTACAGGATGATTCTGCTACTCCAGTTCAAGAACAACAACAAGAGGCAATAGAAACCGTATTAGATGAAACTAAAAGAGCGATAAAGAAAACAGTTAGCGAAGCTAAGAGAGAAATTCCTAAGTATATTAGAGCAATTGGTGATTTACAAGAAGATACTATCCAAGCAACTAAGGAAATTGGGTATGACTGTATAGAACTTCAAAGGGAAACAGCATCTTTAATTCCACAGCTTCAGGAAAGATACGTGTCATACTTTGTGCCTTGGATGTCTCCAAGGATAGTGGCGGAGTATTATAGCAGAATGGTTGACAATTTTGTGAACAACGCAGTATCGGCTACTAACCTAGCAAACAACTTGGCGATGGTGAACATGGAAACCATTCAACAGTTGACAGATAGTAGCAGGACGTTTTGGAGGACAGGAGTTGAGAATGCACGAACAATAGGCCAATCGCTAGCACAACAGTAATGAAAGAGACGATAACACGCTGATGAGTGAAATGTAGCTCATCAGTTAGGTTTATTTCGATCTAATGTACGGTACGCCAAAGCAACGGCTTATCATTTAGGCTTTTCCATCCATCTTCCTCATCTTGCCTGATTCTAACTCTTTTCGTAGTCCTGATAGATCGTTTTTAGGTTTTGCTCGAACAATGTATAATGTCATAATTATTTCATTGATCCTCATATAGGCTATCAGCACTCGCAATCGGGAGAGTGAACTTGATAGCTGTACCACGCATAAAGTTTCTGTCTATCCAAATCTTCCCACCATGGTCTTCGATAATACCTTTACATATAACTAGACCGAGTCCGGTACCTCCGTGTTTTCGTGCCAAAGTTGTGTCTACTTGATAAAACGTTTTGAAAAGATTGTCCATTTTTTCAAGAGGTATTCCTATACCATTATCTTCAATAGTAAAGGTTACATTTTGATAAGTTTCATCAACTTCTGCTCTTATCGTTATTTTTCCACCTTTCTCAGGAACAAAATCAACCGAATTCTTTACTAGATTGGATATTACTTGCTCGATGCGTTTTGAGTCGCAGATCACACTAAGCTTCAGCTTGCGGAATTATTTCAGCACTGAACTCAATTTGTTTATCTTTTGTAATTGCTTCTAATTCAGAAATGTTCTCTTGAACTAACCTTGTGACCTCTATGGGTTTTTTATTTAATTTTAATCTTCCAATATCGAGTTTATAAACATCAAAGATGTCGTTTATCAGCATTTCTAGCTTGGATACACTATGGTGGATCATTTTCATAACTTTTAGCTGTTTTTCATTTAGCCCTCCTAATCTGTTTGTCTTGAGAAACATTTCAACATACATCTTTAAGGGTGTAAGAGGTGTCTTTAGTTCGTGACTGACCATTGATATGAACTCTTCTTTAGCTAATTCGGTGGTCACTAATTCCTGATTAACTTTTTCTAGGTCTTTCTCTCTCTCAACTAATTCAGCATTCTTTGTTTCAACCTCTTTTGTTCTTTGCTCAACTAGTTTATCCAAATTTTTCTTCATAGATTCAATACTTTGCCTCATCCTTTCTATTCCTGAAGATAACTTTCCAATCTCATCACCTCTTTGCGTTTTCGATATATGTTTACATGCAGCGACATAATCTCCTATTCCAATCTGTGTAGCTGCATCCTTTAGATGGGAGATTGGATTGGAGATGTACCGAGAAAAAAACAAACCAAAAACAACAGCAACTATTACAGACACGATAATACTAGATAGCGTTACTAAGGCAGAACTGCTAATTGCCGCATTCACAGCCTCGCTTCTATCATGAACCTCATCTATTTCATTTGTGATTGCGGTGTCTATCGCTTTGATTAATGCATTTTCCGCAGTCTCTTTTTCAATAGTCAAAGCATCTAGAGACGATGAAGGTGACAAAGTGGGAGTCGCACTCTGTCTTGATTCCACAAGATTATCAGAAGCTTGAAAGAAGGCGTTAGCAGAGGTGCGGATGGATTCGTTCAGGTTTGTTTCTTCAGGAAAAAATCGGTTAACAAAATCTTCATATATGTCCAGATTTTCGTATAATTTGTTTTTCTCCTCAGTCAAGTCTTGTAGAACTTTGTCCGTGTCAACTCCGGGAATAAAAAACTCATTTGTATCAGCTTCTATATTTAGTGCTCCACTTTCATTTGTCCTAATGAATTGATAGTCGGTAGAGTTTGCTGCTCTAGTATATGAAACTTTTCACCAACGGTTTGAGCGTAGTTCAAACCCAAATATCCTAAAGAGCCAGTGATGGTTGCAATAATCAAAAAGCCTACAGTGAGTTTAGTGCCAATCCTGGAATGAAATGGTATTTTGCCACCATTGCCGTTTGGATAGAGTTTTAAAACCTCTTGTTGTCCTTTCCCGGATTCTCCCATTACGACATAGCTCAATACGGACAAAATACATTAGTCTTTCTAGTCCAAGATACTGATTGTATTAGACCGGAAACTCTTAGATAGTGAACTAACCCGATTTGAATTCTTGATACAAATTCAATTTAATAATCATCAGTAGTACCCAAACTCTAACAAATCATAACCAGATGTCTTCAAAGTATTCCTTACTAATCCTCTGAACTCATTGTCTGGATTCCATGCACACTCGTGTCCAAATAAAATGACAGTACTAAATCTTCCGGTAGTTGGATGCTCCGAATACATTTTACCACATTTAATACATTTATTTTCAAAATCGTTTACTATCTCGTTCATAATACTACCAAGTACAATACAAATTCATAGTACTTAAAATTAAATGTCCGAACTGCACTGTATTCGGATAATCTGTACCATAACCTCCAAAATAAAGCTAACAACCATTTTGTTAGTATGGGTGAGTGTTTAGATTGTATTGTGGCAGTGAGCTATGTAAAAATGTGTATTCTAGGTAATGGCTAACTTGAGGCATGTCATTAATGATAGATAAATAAATAATACCATAACACCATTGTCCGATTTAGATAGAAATGAAATGGTTTTATTGGTTAGTTGTTGCCCGCTGTACTTGTAATTGTATTAACCCTAATACTCATGATGGGAATGAGTACGCAAAATGTCTAGTCTCTAATGTATGAGATTTTTCTTTTTCCACTCAATTTCTGAACCCGTCGGAAATAGGTCATCCATTGCCACAGGAAATTCCACGAATTTCACCATTAGGAAAATCTTTCGTAAACTACGCTCCTGCTATTACGATCATATCCATTGTTTGTATTTATCACATATGGTTAATAGTTAAAAATACTCTTTATAAACACGCATAGTTGTTGTTAGCCGCTTTTCCATACACGGTAGCTAATATGACTATCCTTCCTATCATTATGATTTTTGTGTTCGCTTGTTTTCGCATGCTGAGTCTGTTCACTTACATTTTTTTCTCTAACAAGTAACCATTGTTTCTTGATAAAAAAGAACAACAGACCGCCTCCTACACATACCATCATAATTATTACCAAAATGAATCCAGTAGGTAAAGCATCAAGTTTATGGAGATCTAAACCGTTCATACCGTAGATGCCTGCAATTAGAGTCAGGGGCAGTAAGATAACAGTAAAAATGGTAAGTACCCGCATAGTATCATTGATTTGAAGTGAAACTTTGGCAACATATAGCTCACGTATTGAATTTATTGTCCCTTCATATGACTCAACAAAGTCAATTAGCTGCGATATATCATCATATACCATTTCAATGTACTTTACTTCTTCTTTATCATGCTCATTATGAACTATAAAATTTATGATGTTTCTAACACGCCAAAAATATCTTCTTAATATTATCGTCTGTCTGGATAGAGTATCGATGCTATCAAATATTTCAGGTGTTGGTCTGACAAAAGATCGACGTTGGTATTCGTTTACTGTTAGCTCTAAAGCTGTCAATAGCTGTTCATATTTGGTAACTATTTCTGCTAACACATTATAATATAGAGCTGCAATTGTTGCTTCTTTGATCTTCTTATTTTTTATCTTAAAAATCCTTTCAACTAATTCCTTTAGATTGACCTCAGAGTTATGAATAGTGATTAACCATTTCTTTCCAAGAAAAAAGTATATTCCTTCTGTTTCAAGTGTTTTCGGATCTTTATTTTTTATATCGGTACTGACAGTAAAAGTCTGGTTATCCAGCAGACGAATTTCTGGTTTCTTTGATTTATTGAAATAAGTTTCTAATGCCTCTGCATCCAAATTGAATTTATGAGCCAACTCCAATAGTTCGTCGTGGTCTGGATCTATGAGGTCTATCCACACGTTATAGCCATTTCCCAGATCGTCAATTGAACCGTCAGTTTTCACCTCATGTTCATTGTAGGCAAATATTGTCCGCAACTAGCTACCCATCCTATAATATTACAAGCAATAAGATATAAAATGAATACAGATTATTGTAACTACGGAGCAGTCAATCTTGAACCAATAGGATAGACTCGCTCTAATGGCTGACTATTGATACGTTAGATATTAAGCTACCACTCAAACTCGTCTAAATCAGGAAATACTCTGTCAATTCCAATAAAGGAATACCCACTTATTTCACCGTTAGGGAAATTTTTTGTATGGACAGTAATGTAAAGCTCTCCATTCTGCATGAGATTACGAAGATCTGACAAAGATTTTCCTTTTAATGCTCCACCTAGATCTTTTTTTGTTATTCCACCAAGACTGATTGTACCTGTTATCTCCCCTGCTCTTGTAATTTCAGAAACCCCAGAAAACTCTCTATTGGATTCTCGTATCTCCTTCAACAAGTCTAACACTGCACTTCCATTTTGAGCCTTGTTCGTGTGATAAACATAAACTCCAGTAACGTTATGGATATTATCCAAATTAATATTATATACAAGTCTACTAGCATCATCTTGAAATTTTAGTCCAACAAAACCGACTGCATCTGTATCAATGGGTGGTGTTTGCTGATCTCCGTCAAGGACAATCCAATACCGGTCCAATTGGTCTACAGCATCTACGTTTGGGATGTAATATACTAATAGAGATAACGACATAACTGAGATGCTTAGGTACAGC
The DNA here is from genome assembly GCA_963728595.1 of uncultured Nitrososphaeraceae archaeon. Classification (GTDB taxonomy): domain Archaea; phylum Thermoproteota; class Nitrososphaeria; order Nitrososphaerales; family Nitrososphaeraceae; genus TA-21. The sequence goes on along the minus strand of CAVSLF010000036.1, from coordinate 9,193 downwards.
AAACTTAACTTCGTTTTAATCAATTTCACTAATTCCAATTAAAACTGTCAGAATCGTGAAACACATCATCCATACCGACAAACGTATTCCCCCGTATCTCACCGTCAGGAAAATCCTTTGTATGAACAACAACATAGAGCATTCCATCAAGCATTAGTTTGTAAAGATCTGGAATGGATTTACCCTTTAATGCTCCACCCAGATCTTTTTTTGTTATTCCACCAAGATTTACAGTACCTGTCGTATGTCCACCTTTAGTTATATCTGAAGCTCTTTCATCCTCCCTATTAGATTCCTTTGTTTTCTTTAATAAGTCCAATACCGGCTTTGAATTTTGAGTGTCGTTTCCATAGTAAAGGTAAATACCAGTTACGTTATGAATATTATGTAAATTCACGTTGTATATAAGTTGGGTATAATCATCGCTGAACTTGAACCCAACAAAACCACGAGCATCTGTATCAACGGGTGGTGTTTGCTGATCTCCGTTCAGAGCCACCCAGTATCGATTTAACTGACCGAATGCATCCATAAATAAGTTAGAATAGAGGCAGCAGGGAGAATGACAAAATTGATACGTAAATCAATTGAGCAGAAAACCTTTTACTGTCGTTAAGGGAAAATCACCTGCTCATCGTTACTCATAAATTTTGAATCTGGAACACATTCTAGTACATTGTTTTCTGACTGTCTTAATGATTTGCAGTTGGCGGGTGAGGTACAATCTGATACGAAGTCAACAAGTGATCCATCACACTTAATTTTTAGCTCTTTACCTAAATCAAGTGGTACGAACCATTGAGCGATTTCGCTGGATATACTCTGGGCATAAATAGATAGAGCAGGAGAAATGATAAGAAAACATGTAATTAAGCTTACAGTAACGCAGAATAGAATGCTACGACTTGACAAGCTGTACCACTGTCCTCCCATCGTGTTTGTATTGGCTTTTAAACTCAATAGTTTGCATCAACCTTGGGGTTGCCGCGTGAATTCAAACGTTCTTCGAGCAGATCTAACGTTCTGTCGATATAGTCATTTGTTATGAAGGCTGGAAGTTTTATTATACAGTCTACAGGAAGCAGACGATTAATCCGTTGGAGTATTTCTATCCTTTTGTCAATGTCTGATGTCTCTATGCAAGTTTGTAATAATTCAAGCCACGGCACGTTTACTGTCAACTCAGTCTATCATATGTATATATTTTAAAATTTATAAGGATGTTAGAAAAAAGTTCAGATAAATCATGTATTGAGTTAAACAAAAGCTGACTCGAAGCTTTTAGTGGTACAACCATGTTAACGTTAGATGGAATGACCCTAAACATGAAACAATATGTTGAAGCTGACAATAAAGTTGCCATTCTGTCTTTCAAGAAACTAAATCAGCGGTAGGTGACGGTTTCTATGGTAGTGTCAATAGTGCGGGCTTTAGCAGAACTTTGACAAGATAAAGAAACCAAATAAAACTGGTAGATATTCTCTTAACCGATCTAGTTCTGTTCAAGTCACTTGCTCTATAAGTGTAGGTCTGACTGAGGCTGGTATCTTTTTGACTTACGCACTAATAGATAATGTGCTTAGAGATTTAAATAAAATCAAAGACGTTTGACAAAAAAAGAAAAGAATGAATTTTTTCGTGGTATTTAAAATCTAATTGTTCTTGTTACTATTGCCGCTGCCAGATGATTTATCTAACATTGGAGGTGGGTTTTTACTCATTGCGTCCAGCAACTTATCGTCGATTTGGTTTATCTGCTTTAGTGCCTCTATTGCCTTTCCTTCAGTCTATCGATTTTTTTAAGTCTTCCAAAGTCTTCTGAATTTCCTCAATGTCTGACGTCGCGAGGTCTGGTTTGCCTGCTGAGGTCTGATTGGTGGATGTTTTGTTCATTGATTGTGCTGCAGTTTCATTCAATTGTGAAGCTGTTTGCATCAGTTTTGAAGCAGTTTCATTCAATTGTACAGCCGTATCATTGATCGCTGTAGACGTATTTTGAGCAAACGCTGTTTTTACAGCGGATGTTGCAAGTGCTGCTATGAGGAACATTCCAGCAACAATACTAAAGCATGTGATTTTTTTGATGTTGTTCATCTATGTAAAAAATACATTATACATTATATCCGTTGCATCTGTTGTTGGTTATATAACAAATTCAGGTATTTCCCCTGTTCAGTATTGGTATCGGCATTGGATAAGTTGTCAGAATCTTATTTTACGATACTCATTCTTTTCGAAGCTAAATTTATTTCAAAATGGATTTCTAAATCATCTTGGTACGGTAGGACACTAGGCAGTTACTGAGTCGAATTCAGACTTACCTGGCATTCGAATTTGGGTTTAAAGCCGGCAAACAAAAAAAGGGAAGGATTTAAGGACTACTAGTTGTCGTTGTCGTTGTCATTGCCAGTGGATTTTTCTAACATCTGAGGTGGGTTCTTGCTCATTGAAACAAGCATCTTGTCATCGATGTCATTTATAGCTTGGAGTGCCTCTGTTGCCTTTCCTTCAGCTATGTCTTTTCTTATTTCTTCCAAACTTTTTCTAATATCCTGAACATCTGATGTTGTAAGTTTCGGTTCTGATGATGTCTGATTGGTGGATGTTTTGTTCATTGCAGAAGATGTTTGATTAGCTATTGTCTGATTTGACATATTTTGAGCAAACGCCGTTCGATGGGCGGCGGATGTTGCAAGTGCCGCTATGAGGAACATTCCAGCAATAAGGCTGAAGCTAATGATTTTTTTGATGTTGTTCATCGAAGTCAAAAATGCAATATAGATTATATCTATTGTATCTATGACTTCATTGGTAGGTTTTTCATTCGACGCAGTGTTATCTGTCAACTGATTAGACTTTGATTTGGATTAGATCAATGCTCATATACCTTGTTGGACATTGATAATTACCGATTTACTCAGAGCTCAGACAGGTCCTTTACCTTTCTTCATCCCTGTCTGAGCTTCACAACTTGACTCACCAGTTTCACGGTTGAATTTGTAATCTTTATTTTGTAAAGGTAAAGTAAAATGACTACTGATATACTCTTGCATTGTACCTATCCAACGCAGTTTCTAGATTACAATCAAAAATCATAAATAACCTCTTTTAGACCACTGTTAACTAGCTGGTAGGTCCGTAGCTTTGTTTCTCGAAAATCCATTAGTGAAAGACCTACCAGTTTTGACAATCTGTCAAACCTTCATAGACGCTATATAGAATTTGAAGTGTAGAATTTTAAGGATGAGTAGTGGAGTATCAGGTCCACAAATCAAAAGCTTCACTAGCGGCTTTCCTCTCAACTAGCGTCACATTCTTTCTTCCATTTTTCCGCACATTCGACATTGCAAAAGCCGATAAAGTCCAGAATAGTTGTTATACTTATGAATTTGCCACAAATGGTGACAATTGAAAGTCCGAACTATCCTCTTCATCCATTCTTATAGACAGACCAGATGTGGATTCTATTAAGTTTAATAAGTTAAATCGTCGATGGATATGGTCTATCAGGGTGGTCTATCAGGGGTTCTTTGATATACTAAAATCCTTCTTCCACTTCTCAGCACAATCAATATCACAGAAGGCTATAAACTCAGGAACGGTTGTTATGCTTATTCGTTTTTTACATTAGTGACAATTTAGTGTCCGTACTGTCATCTCTTCTTCCATTTCTATCAGCTCCACATTAGCATACTTAGATAAGATAGAACGGCTTTCATTTCCAATCTGCGATCCATCAAGTTACCCCATCTGAGATGCCGGTTCTACTATAAACTACTCAAGCCCTTCTACAGCTCTACCTACACTCGTAATCACTGCTTATCTCATCATGCCGCATCTTTAGGGATAGTTCTCTACCATCGTACCCGTCCACTTTATTTTTAGGAATTGCATATCCGTGAGACACTAGTTTTCCCTCTATTACCACAAAGGTATCTTTGTACTCGTCTGCAACATAACCGAATCTTGCACTATCCTTAGTTTGTACAGGTGTTCTGTTTGAGATGATTTCATTCCAATTCATAATATAAATTCCTGTTATCTAAGTGCAAGATAAGTAATAAAAGATCCATTGCTTGTGTGCTGCGATAGTGCGATTATGTGCGAAGAACTTTTGCACGGGCATTAAATAATTTCTTGTCAAAAATTAATTGGTTATTACATTTTTGGTTATTAAAAATGTCTTAGTTACTTGATGCGGATTATCTTGCATACCACAAGATAAAACGTATATTTTTAAATTTAAAAGACATGGAGAAAGAAGACCCAGACCAACTTCAGGTATGCGAATTTAATGGTCAAAACTTTGAATTGGTAGTTGATTAAGTATGGGATATCTGTCGATGATTACTAATGGTCATATTTTTCCGATTTTTCCGATTTATCGATAACCGACTAATTATGTCATGGACGGGTTTTGCTTAATGTCAATTTTGATTCAAACTTGATTAAAAATATAAATATATCCATATTGATATAATACATCACAACATTGGATAGCACTAATCAGTTACCAGTGTTTATAGCTATAATTGATGACGAACCTGATCTAGCATACTTGTTTAAGGAGGCTTTGAGTCAAATTGATGGCGCTCAGGTTTTTGCTTTTACCGATCCTTCGCTTGCTTTGGAACACTTTCAAGCAAACCATCCGAATTACAGTGTCGTAATCTCGGATTATCGAATGCCTATTATGACTGGGATGGAATTGTTAAGTAAAATTAAAGACGTTAATCCAGCGGTCACAAGAATCATGATGAGTGCATTCGAAATTCAAGACGAGTTGTTCAATGAATGCAACTGCGTTGACAAGTTTTTACAAAAACCAGTTTTAATTGTTGACCTCATTAATGAAGTACGAATGCTCCTTAGTGCGATTCAAATCCCAAACACAAATCGCAACTCTTAAACTCTTGCCTTTGAATATGACCTTAATATCATATGTTGGATATTAAATGCTGTGAATGTCCTCGTAGAGGATGATGATAATTCTACAAGTCCCAATTCCAATCCTAATGGCAATAAGCGACTATATGAGGATGAAATTTCAGACCAGTTATTGCATGTTCCAACAGGTCACCATTATCTAATATTATATCCTAATATAGAAACGATGCGAAAGGTTTATGCAAGTTATATAAAGCGTCAGTTGGAAGTGCAACCTAATTCTGTTGTTCTGTTTCTTCCCTACTATGATACAACAGATAATGTAAGAAGTGTTCTAAGCTCGAAGGGTATTCACGTTAAAGAACGCGAAAAGGAAGGTTCTATGATTATCTTAGATATAATGAAAGTCATTCAAAGCTCGCTTTTTGAAGTTCCAGATATTGAAAAGTTAAGAGAGTTCGCAAAGAAGACCGAGCAACAATTCGAGGACAAAACGATATTCATTATTGCAGATATGTCTGTGTTCAATCATTTACACAAGGCTGCCGACCTGTTAGAATATGAAAAAACTCTTCACAAGGACCTAAAGGTTGAAAGATGGAAAGAGCTGTGTTTGTATAATAAACGTGATTTTGAAACTATGTTTACTGAAGACCAATCAAACACGCTGTTGGAGTATCACAAAGATAAAGTCATATTAATGAATTGACGTTTACAATTGAGATCATCTCGTACTGTCCCCAATAGATAACGAGGACGATCTTTGAAAATGCCACACCTTATGAAAGATAGTTATATCTGTAATCGTTGTGGCACATCATTTAATTCAGAAGATGAATTACATGATCACTCTGGTACCATGTGGCATTAAGAATCAAGTGATCTTCGGCTCAAGGTCTAAAATTGAATCTGCACGATAGATAGTTGCTCGTTACAAAATCAAATTACCACAGATAAAGACCATCGAAACGATCTGCCAGTCTTTTCGCAAGATAAAATTTGTCTTTATGTGTTACGCCCTTTTGAGTAATGACCACATTGTCGTTAACTTTTTGAACCTACTCCTAAATCATCGTCATCGATTCCACGTGCCTTTTTGTCTATGACTTCATCCCAATTAATATTCGAACTCATGAGTATACTACCTACTCGTTTTATAGGCACTAATCCCACTCATGTCTAGGTTTCTGACATTCGATTAATCCTTTTTTAGTAAGATTGACCATATTGTCTCTAATTTCAATATTTTCAGTTTTGTTTCCATACTCTTTCAAGGTGTCCGCCACGACCTTCTCAGGCAAACCCTCAACCCTGATCTTCTTGAGATATTGAGATAAAAGACCAACATTATAGAAATCCATGAATTTGAATTCTGTGTCAAGTTTATTTTTTACAGCGTTCTGATGGTTCTCCCAAAGCTCTTCCATGAAATTCCAAATTATTATTTTCTTGTCACGATCCGATACTGTCGCTGAATCCGACTTAAGATCTGTACTTATTGGACAATATCGGATTTAACATTTCAATCTCTCTTTGCAAATTGATTCAAGATTTATTCAATTTAATCGTAGTCCGTATTTAATATCGATAATTGATGCCATGTTATAATTACTGAATTGCAAAATTCAGTCAACTGAGTGTGGGCTCAAATCATTATTCAGTTGTTAACTATGGCAGATTTCCCATATCAGTGTTAACTCTATAATCCTTTTATTTTAATTTGCATTATTATTAAACACAAGCACATTGGCTCAGACAGTCATATTATTTTTCTTCATTACTGTCTGAGCTAGTGATTCGAATTTCTATTTTCAATGACTAACTAAATGGGTTTAAAACTAGTCAGCACCTGCTTTATTTCCAAATTAATTACCTAACTGCACCAAACCTGTCAAACTTAGATCGTGTTCTATTATTTGTTGTCTGGATAATAATTGGATATACCTCAGCTGCTTAATTTTTTATTTCTGACATAAAACATCGGTAAGGGACATAGCAGATTTTCAACGCAATCTCTAATGCGTTGTGTTACCGCTAGTAAGAATGTAAATCCTTCTTATAATCTTTTAGTAATTTATAACTGGCGAACATTTCGCTCATTTCTCGCATTGCCATTGTTTTTGTCTAGCTTCTGCATATGTTAAAAACTTACCAACAGCATTTTCATACATTCTTGTGACAGGATTATAACTAGAACTAATTGAGTTTCTCTTTGATGGTTTCATCATAGCATAATCATTCTTGGATCTGTTGGTTAAGAACTATATAATACCTTATCACAACAATCCACCCTAGAGATGAAATATGTTACCTACTGTCTGTGATGATATATCTTTTAAAATAATTACGTAATCTATAGATGTGAACTGAAATGGAATTATAAACAGAGCACCAAATAGGAATCTAAGGAGGACAACTATTACGATGATAACGATAATTACTAATGCTATGTATATCAGTGTGTTTAATACCATGTTTATGCTTATACAGTAAAGTTTAAGTCGATTTCATCTCTCTTCAAGACCATAGATTTTAGATACTAGCATCTTTGTCAGCCTGATCCTATGATTGACCTCAGAATTACAATGCGAATCCGCTCGCCATCCACCACTTGTATTTCTTCTATCTTCCCTATTTTCTGTATAATTTCACATGCCTCCTTACGGATGAGTATGTTTCCGTGTTTACCCGCACTCTGTCCGGTATACCCGGTGATCATGTATCCAGTCGGTATCTCTTCAATATCAATACCATTCTTCCTAATATTTTCAATATCTTCCGTTATCATTCACTTTGGGATTGAGCTTCCTGCTGTATAAGTTGTGTGTCTATCCTCTAGACTATTGGATCTTCATTATACGATGTGTAATTTCTCAGCACATGGCTTATCATAATAACCCCTTCCAATCGCATGACTCTACAACAGTAACCGATAGCCTAATATATCTTCTGCAATGGTGGCATTTACCATTTTGCTTCTCTTGTATTACATAGAAAATTCGATTGCGGAGATGAGGGTTACGTAGATTAATTAAGGAATCATAAAATCTAAATTGAAAGAATTTAGTTTCCTTTCGTCAAAATTTTCTTGAACAACCTGATTTTAGAGGCAACTAAGCAAGAAAGCAAGTAAAAAAGACCAGAGTTAAAGTTTAAACAATGTGCTGTAATACCAAGAATCATGGCTCCCACTCGCTCATTTTTTTCTTACTGATAACCGGTGAGTTAAATCAAGATGTTTCACGTTAGTTGTATGATAGATTCCGAGCCGAAATATTATCAAATAAAGCCTATTAAACAATAGTGTAGTTACCTAGATAGGACAAAATAACCGCTAATGAGTCAAGAACGGATAGAACTCTGGAGCAATGACAGTCTTACTGAGTTTGCCATAAAATTCAATTCCACTATCATAGTGAACTCGTCTACGATCCAAACGCTATTGTTAAGATGATCGATGAATGTCCTTATAAGGAAGGCTACGACGTTGACTGGCGGTATACTCTGTCTCAATGGGTTGTTTACTATCTGGCAAACAGGTATGCTGTTTTAATTAACTCAAAAATTTCTGTACAAAAGGAGTTCAATATTCGAGATGATGATAATGAAATTGATTCTACTTTATACCCTCCTGTCGGTCTTGTCATCAAAGTGAAAAGCAAGCCACCTCAGAAACCAGGTCTGAAATGTCATTTTTGTAATTTGAAATACTGTTTGGAAGAAGAACGGGAGCAACACGAAGAATTTGGCACGGCAATAAAATCAAGCCGTAGTGTCGCGGTAACCTAAATTCGACCCCAGAAAAAATAGCGTTACATGAACCAATAGCAGTCAAAACGGATAAGAATCAAGGCACTACTTTCCGCTTATCTCCCCAGTTATGTTACCCAACACGTCTGCTGCTCCTGAGCCAATGCCTTTCGCAACATCTACAGTTTTGTTCAAAGCAGTTTTTCCCGCATCAGTGACGTTCTTCCCGAATTCAGGTAGTGTTGCATTCACAGACTCGGCTGTTTTATTCAGGGCTATCGACACGTTCTCTCCACGTTCAGCAGTTTGATTTGCGGGTTGAGGAGCACTGCCTACAGTGTTAGATATATTCTGTCCAACTTCTGAAGCAGGTTCCATTAGCTAATGCACTCGCATTGCCTACTGCGTTTGTTGCGCTTGTAGTTGAGTTTTGAGCTGTTACACCGCTTGTTGTTATCGCGAACAACAAGATTGACGTAGTTACTCCTAGAACTAATAGTTCCTTGTTCATTAGTCCTACTTCAGTTAGTGCACACTTGTGTGTGCTTGTTAGATC
>CAVSLF010000035.1:0-24744 GCA_963728595.1 uncultured Nitrososphaeraceae archaeon | reverse complement strand
CTAGTATAAAATCCTCTTTGTTCAAAACCAAGTATCGTTTGTCTACAATCCGAAATTTGACTCTTACTTGGGACGGTCGTATCCGCATAATATGACATCGCAATTGGGCCCTAACATCATTGCTACCAATACAATACTCAATAAAATGGAGCTAAGTCCCAGGATTACAGAACAGTCATGGTTTGTAGATTTTTTTTCGATCGTCTCTGTCTTGGGTTTATCTATTCCCTTAAGCGTACCATTATATGGAATGCTGATAGTACTCATTCCGGTTTACCTCGTTTTTCTTCCATTCTTTTGACCATGAATTTATATCAATATCGTCTGACTTTAAGGTTCATGTTGGGGTTAGCTAACTATTAGTAACGTATACTAATTTATCATATATTGAAAATATATAATATACACCGTCAGATGAAAACTAAATCGTTTGATATAAAACAAAACTAATAGTTAGTAATCATAAGAGCACTTTACAAAACTAAATCAATTCTCCTGTGCATGGATCATCAGATGAGACCAGGGGAAAAAAATTATTATGAAATTATGGGAAAGAAGTATTTCGTATTATGTGAATCATGTTATTGGTGTGCTTCTGTATGGGGAACAGACAAGCGGACAATAAAATGTCCGGCATGCGATGACTGTGGACGAATTGAATCGATTATTATTTACAATGGACGGTTCCGCTAAACATTTAACTCTCTATTTTAGAATTTCATACACATGTAGGTGCCAGCATCTTGCTACGGCTGGAATTTAATTCAATAATTATATCTAGTAGGCTTGACAGAACAGAATACCTTCTGCCTTCGACACAAGAAAAACTGCTGTTCGGAAAGCCAGCTAAGAAAATCTTTACTTTAATGCTGGTCAAAAACTGAGATTCTTTATCTTGATTTTTTTCCGCATATAGAATGCCATATTTTCACTCTATAAGAAAATACTCTCTATGACAGAAGGAATTATTTTATCTTTTAGTCGCTATAGCGCCTTTTAGGAACGAAAAATTATGTATGATAGTTTGACAGTTGCACCGCAAGCCTTAATAGATTTAAGAATACGAGGAGGTTATGATTAGTAGATTGATTCAACCAAACATTTTGTTATCTATTCGCTATCTGAATTACAATAATGACTATAATAGCATGAAGTCAATTAACTCTTGTAAAACCACGCAGAACAATTCATCAAATACAAACGAATCATCAATGGCTCAGATACCCTACTCCAAAATCACTTCAGCTTCATTTGGGCTCATTCGGATCGACTCCAGTCAATTTAATCATGTATCTAGGACTTTTAGTCAGTGAGATAAATAACAAAACAATTGAAAACAGTCACCAACGTCATTTGTCTGTTATTAGTAATAATATCTCTAACCTGCTCTATCATATTTGTGTCTTACACCTCTGTATATGCGAAGGAACGCGACGAAAAAAATAATCAGGAACAACAAAATTCAATTCAAATATGTTGTGCTTGGGGAGAACAGTTAGCAGACGGTGAACTAACATACAAGATCACCGGTGGAAGTTCTGGCATTAGGCAGGCCGTCAGAAATGCTGTAGGCCAGTGGGATTTAAAGATAGCCGGTTTGACACTTCAAGAAGTAATGGACGACAGTTCCTCGGCAGATATCTATTTTAACTTCAAGAAGGATGGAAGTTCCCTTCCAGGTGCAAAGACAAAACAAGGACTGTTGACTGCTGGACTAACTATTTTTACTTTGAACTGGCGCGGGCTGATCGAAGAGACCCATGTGACAATCGCTAAGGGAGTCTCCGGGCGAGGATTCTCCTCCGATCAAATAGAATTAGTTGCAAAACATGAAACGGGACATGCACTTGGATTGGGACATTCTAACTTTAGAGCAAGTATCATGTCATCTACTATAAGCAATCGGCAAACTGGAGTGATCTCTGACTGTGAGATTAATGCTGTGGTAGGTGCGAATGCATGGAAACTTGTAGACAATTATTCCAAGCCACATTCAGCAGCAGGTTCGAAAATAGGATGCTAACTTCAACCGGTCTTTAAAATTTTGCATTATAAAACGAGTTGATAAAACCAATTCATTGAGCAATTCGAGGATCCAATTGACGAAATTATATCTAGAAGGGGTCTAAACTCGAGGTAAATTCAAAAGATAATATCTATTTTTTGATAGTGAATGTATCTTTAGCGTCCAATAACCCTATTGATATTGATACACGATATTTGCCTGAATTCACTTGGTTTTCACTATCATCTTCCTGATTCCAGCTGGACCTCTTCGAAGCACCTGAATCTAATGTAAATTTGTCAGATATCTCTGAAATTGGAAAACTATTATCTGTTGCTAAGTTGGTAATCGATATATCTGATGAATCAGAAAAAGTCACTGATTGCGCCCCATTATTTTTAACAATAATGGTAACGTCTTCCCCTTTATCGTAAGAATGTTTATCCGTAAAAATGGAAATGGAATGTTTTTCAGAAGTCTGAATATCTGAATCATGAATTCTAAATTTATGATTATTTTCCGATGTTTTATCACTATTTCGTTTTTCCTCTGTTGGAGTTCTACGATCATTAGTGATGCATTGAGTTAGACTGTTTCCTTCTGAAGACGACGGGCACGAATCTGACGAAGGGCATTCAGAAGAACGGCTAACCTGAGAACCATTTGTACAACGAAATTGTCCTTCATCTGAGATGAACGCATAAACCTGCTGTAAATCACTTGACTCAAAGTTTAAAAATATATTGAAAGTCATTGATTTAACTGAAAATAATGATGATGATGATATGAAGATAGTACTAATCAGTAGGCAGGATACACAAAATCCAATGTTAGTATTATTACTAATCATTAGTTGCTATATCATCGCTTTTAAGTCTAATAAAGATGACGTTCAAAATACTAGCAGGATGCGAGATGGCCTCGGCAAATATGGCGGCATGTCAGCAATCGCAAATTCCAACAATGGCGCCTTCAGGAGTTTGCAATCTAATCTACGTTGTAGTCAAAGTAAAGTAGTACATTAGCTATAGTATAATTTTTTCTTACTACTAGGAATGCGTTGTATAGGATTGTGTGAATGCGTAATGTCTTCTAGATTGAAGCACGAATTGCATCTCCATGAGATATCCTCACCACACACATCGCAGTTCATAGTAGGTATCAATTTGGTTCCACACGCACGGCATGATTCTTTATTAAACAAACCAAGTCCTTATTCTATCAAAAATAATTGTCCAATTCATAGGAAGGATTTCAATTTTAGACATATAATGGGTAGAATACTATGGAGGGGGTGGGAGTCATCATTGTTCCAATTATATTGTTTGGCCAAGGAGAGACAGAAATTTTGGATATGGCAACACGGGTTTTCTGAAAAAAATGCAAGGACCTTATTGTTATATAAAACATTTCGGAAAACTAGAGTACGAAAATTTTCAAACCGGTGTTATCTACCATGGTGTGTATAAGATGACATGCAACTCCTAATTATTCATTCATGCTTGTACAAGGGCGGTTTGTCATAGGTGGTGAGTTCAACCACAGTACTCAATGAATATAATAAGAAGAGAAAGTTTACTGACACGCCAGAACCTAGGGGGATAAAGAACAATAAAAGCGTGGTTGGATCTAATCTGAAATCGTTCGTTGTCCAAAAGCATAGGGCTTCTCATCTTCACTATGACTTTAGATTGGAAGATGAAAATGGAGTACTCAAATCTTGGGCAGTACCTAAGGGTCCCTCAATGGATTCACGAATCAAAAGATTAGCTGTTTTGACAGAAGACCATCCTTACGACTATTTGCTGTTTGAAGGAACGATACCCGAGGGGAACTATGGTGCTGGTACCGTTATAGTATGGGATCATGGCACTTACATGACTGATGATAAACTTATTGACCAATTTAGAAAGGGTAAGATTTCTGTTGAATTGCATGGCCAAAAGTTACGTGGAAAGTTCTCATTGGTAAAAACCAAAAATGATAAGCAATGGCTGTTAATAAAGGCAAATGACGAGTTTATGAATACTGACGATTTGACTGTCTCTTGCCCAGAATCGGTTCTAAGCGGTAGGTCGAATGCAGATTTAGAACACGGTTCGAATTTAACAAAAGTTCAACAGAGGCGATCTACTACTGGTAAACGAACCAATAGTAGTAGATCTTATTCTAAAGTCAAAGACAAAGTTGACGTCTCAAGTTCATCTGATAAAGCTCCTACTAACAGAACGCACATTCCAAAAAAATTACCATCAATGATAAAACCCATGCTGGCTTCACCTGTCGACAAGGCTTTTAATAACAAAGACTGGGTTTTTGAGATAAAATGGGATGGGGTAAGGGCAATAACGTTCAAAGAAAATCATGCGATGAGGCTTCAATCCAGAAATGGAAATGATATCACTCACAAGTATCCCGAAATCCTAAAGGGGCTAGAACTCAATTGGGCGAATGTCAATTCAACAATCATAGACGGTGAGATCGTCGTTCTTGACAAAAATGGACTTCCGAATTTCCAGGGTCATCAAAAGCGAATGAATATTCAAAACGATAGAGAAATCGAGCTCCTGTCAAAAGAGATACCAGCCACATATTATATTTTTGACATACTATATCATAATGGTAAAGATATGAAAAGGTCAAGTTACCTCGAAAGAAGACAGATATTGTCGCAAATTCTACCAATAAATGATAGAGTAAAAATATCAGATTATATTGAAGAAAAAGGATTGGAGCTATGGAGACATTCCAGAGAACTTAAATTAGAGGGACTTGTGGCCAAACGTAAGGAAAGCGTATATCAAGAGGGTATAAGGTCGCAAGATTGGCTAAAGATTAAGAACATAATAACTCAGGACTGCGTAGTCGTGGGATACACCAAAGGACTAGGGAATAGGCAAAATTATTTCGGTTCTTTATTGATGGCAGTATATGATCCTTCGCAGAGGAAGTTTCGGTTCGTAGGACACACGGGCAGCGGGTTTGACTACAAAACCATAGATTTCATTTATTCTAAGTTGCAAAAACTGATAACAAATTCTATGCCTATTGACCATCTTCCGTATATGAATAGGAAGACGACCTGGGTAAAGCCTGTACTCGTTGCAGAAATAAAATTCGCAGGATGGACCAAAGATGGAATAATGAGGGCTCCAATATTGTTGAGATTCCGTGAGGACAAAAATCCAGAAGATTGTGTCATCGAAGTAGATCAACCCGTAGCAATTCATTCTAATATAAAAGGCGAAGAGTATGTCGAACAGGCTATGGCCGCGGTAAAAGTTAATCTTTCAAATCTTGACAAGGTTTATTGGAAGGCAACAGGGGATCATAGAATAATCACTAAAGGCGATCTGATAAATTATTACGATTCCATGAGCAATCATATTTTGCCCCACCTTAAGGACAGGCCCCTCTCTCTTAGTCGCTATCCCGATGGAGTTGATGGAAAATCATTTTACCAAAAAGACTGGAACCATTCAAAACCAGAGTACATTAAGACGGTCCGGGTTCATTCAGAACATCGAGGAGAAGTTATCAATTATTTAATATGTAATAACAAAGAATCTCTTTTATGGATTGTAAATCTGGGTGCCATTGAGATGCATCCTTGGTACAGCAGAATTAAGGATTTTGATAGTTGTGATGGTAATTCATTACTTTATGAAGAAAAATGTGGATTAAATTTTCCTGATTTTATTGTATTTGACTTGGACCCATACATATATTCTGGAACTGAAAAAAAGGGCAAGGAGCCAGAATACAACCTAAAAGGATTCAGGGCGACAGTGGAGGTGGCCTACCATCTGAAAGACCTTCTTTTGGAATTAAGAATCAAGTCTTTTGTAAAAACATCAGGTAAAACAGGATTACATATTTACGTTCCAATAACACAAAAGTATACATACGATCAGACGAGAACTTTTGCAGAAATAATAGGAAAAACAATTATTTCAAAATTCCCTAAAAAAGTAACGATGGAGTGGAATACCATAAAAAGAAAAGGAAAGGTATTCTTTGATTATAATCAGAATTCAAGAGGAAAAACCATAGCCTCAGTTTACTCTGTCAGGCCTACCCTGTCTGCGACAGTTTCTATGCCTGTAAGTTGGAATAAGTTAGACGATATCCGTCCGACAGACTTTACGCTCAAAACTGTCCCCGATTTGACCAGGGGAAAAATGGATGAATGGGAAGGTGTTCTTAAAAACAAACAGGACCTTGGCAAAATTCTTTCAACGGTGAAAGAAATGATAGTCTAAGAATCTTATCAATCGACTTGATTCCCAGATAACGGGGACGCATATATAATCGACAAAGACCATGTGAGCCATTGTCCGGGAAAATTAATCTCTAGAAGTTCTTATGACTACAGTTGTACTAATCATCGACAAATTAGGTGCAATTATTATATCGCCTTCATCACTCTTGAGTTTGCTATATAACAATCCTATATCAAATACAATTCCCGTGTTACCAAAAACACTTACCCTGTCACCCATTTTAAATGGTCTGGTGATAGCAAGATATAGACCTGCAATTATATTTCCCAAAATATTTTGACTTGCAAAACCTATAACAATTGCTGTAACAGTCCCAATCGATGTAGCCACAAGAGGATCCTGACTCAAATAAGAAATGATTATCGCAATAATAATAACAGCTCCCACTATTCTAATAAGAACCCTCAGTGCTTCTGCATTTTTTCCCAGAAAACTAAATGTAAGTTTATAACAGACATTACTAATAGTGGTACTCGCAAAATACCCTACAGCTACTACTTCTGCAATCCTCAAAATTGTTTTGTACCGACCATGGAGCTTATATTCCAAGACTACTTCTACAACAATCACCACTGCTATGACTGCCACAAGAATTATCATGGTTTTGATCAATGAATTATTTCTCTTTGGTTCTTCAGTCGACTTATCTAGTTTGACATTATCATTTGGAACCTCGTCAGAACTAGTCATTACTATTATTTCCAGTGCATATCTTATGCTATTTTAATGTAGTCCGAAATAGACGTATTCTAATCTATACATCCCGTAATGTTACTATCACTAGAGATTTGTGTATAAACTAGTACATGAGCTTTTGTCTTTTGTCTTTATTTCCTTACACTAGGCAAGAATATGAATAACAGATCACTATTGAGAAAGCATCATAAATAAATAAATCCCCCAGATATTTTTCTGTCTGTCACGAGCCGCGTAATTTTGGCAAATTAGAGGATAAAATTAGAAATTCGTAGAATTTAGGATAAATTACTTTAGATTGATATGACTTTTTTTCCATTTACACTACATCAAGGGAAATCGAAAACATAGCTTCTTGAAAGTCTTATATTCTTTAGATTTAAGAAGGGAACATGGTATTCTTAAACAGCATAATTTTGTTAGAGAGTAATGTATCGGAGTAGAAGATTTTGAGTAGTAAAAACAATGATTCTAATGAAAATGTAGTAAGTCTAAGGGTCGCAGAAGCAGAGCAGTCTGACGTGGGAAGAAAAATTGCGCGAATCGATCCAGACGTCGCACAGCAATTAGAGATATCGGCAGGTGACGCTTTGGAACTTTCCTCACTTGGGAAAAAAACCACTGTGCTGCACTGGCCAGCGAAAGAAAGGGATAGAGGGAAGGGACTTGTAAGAATAGATGGGAATCTTCGAAACAGACTAGATGTAGGAATTAATGACTCTATTGAGATCAAAAAGGTTCAGGCGAAAAATGCTCAGACTGTAACTTTGGCTCCTACTGAACCTCTTAGAATTGTGGGTGCAGAAGGATACCTTGGAGAGTACCTTTTGGGAAGCCTTCTGAGTACAGGCGACACTATCCCAATAAGCATAATGGGTCAAAGAGTCGATCTAGTAGTGATCTCTACAAAGCCGTCTGGTCCAGTATTGATTACGGACTCTACAGAAATGATGGTGTCAGAAGAAAGTGCAAAAGCAGTTCAAGTTGCAAAGGAAGGTGGAGTTCCATCCATTTCATATGAAGATATTGGTGGAGTAAGAAATGAAATCTCCCGCGTTCGAGAAATGATTGAGCTTCCACTAAGACATCCTGAGCTTTTCAAAAGACTTGGAGTGGAAGCGCCAAAAGGTGTATTGTTATACGGACCTCCAGGAACAGGCAAAACACTGCTTGCAAAGGCTGTCGCTCATGAAACTAACGCAAACTTTTACACAATAGGGGGACCTGAGATTATGAGCAAATACTATGGCGAATCCGAAGAGAAACTCAGAAACATATTCAAAAATGCCGAAGAAAAGGCACCGTCAATTATCTTTATAGATGAGATTGATTCCATCGCCCCAAAAAGGGAGGAGGTTACAGGTGAGGTAGAAAGAAGAATAGTTGCACAGCTTCTCTCCCTAATGGATGGAATGTCCACCAGGGGTAAAGTTGTTGTCATAGGTGCAACAAATAGAATAAACGCAATAGATCCTGCTCTTAGGAGGCCTGGTAGGTTTGATAGGGAAATTGAGATAGGTGTACCTGACAAAGAAGGCAGACTTGAGATTCTCCAAATTCATACTAGAGGTATGCCCTTGGATAAAGATGTTGATCTCGAAAAGATTGCAAGTATGTCTCATGGTTTCGTAGGAGCTGACCTTCAATCCTTAGCAAAAGAAGCGAGCCATACGTGCATTAAGAAAGGTATTGCCAGAGATTGACCTTACTGCAGAAAGCATACCTTCAGATACATTGCGAAAGATAATAGTAACGATGGACGATTTCACGAATGTTCTCCAGGAAATGGAGCCCTCTGCCTTACGTGAAGTCTTTGTCGAAGTACCTAATGTTACTTGGAATGATATCGGAGGCCTTTCTGATGTGAAACAGGAGCTCCAAGAAGCAGTAGAATGGCCACTGAAATACCAATCCCTGTTTACTCATTCTGATGCAGTTCCACCAAAAGGGATACTGCTGTATGGCCCGCCAGGCACGGGAAAGACTCTCATAGCCAAGGCAGCTGCGCACGAAAGTGAAGCAAATTTCATCAGTATCAAGGGTCCGGAGCTTCTCTCAAAGTGGGTAGGTGAATCAGAAAAAGGTGTGCGAGAAGTATTCAGGAAAGCAAGAGGGGCAGCACCATGCATTGTATTCTTCGATGAAATTGATTCGATAGCCCCGACAAGAGGGGGTGCAGGAAGTGATTCGCATGTTACTGAAAGATTAATCAGTCAATTATTGACAGAACTTGATGGGTTAGAGATACTGACCAATGTTGTAGTAATAGCAGCAACTAATAGGCCCGATATCATAGATCCAGCGTTATTGAGGCCAGGAAGATTTGATAGGCTATTGTTTGTTCCTCCCCCGGACAAAGAATCAAGAGTACAAGTCTTCAAAATTCATACAAAGAAGAAGCCTTTGGCTGATGACGTAAAAATTGATCAGCTGGCAAACAAGACGGAAGGATATACCGGAGCAGACATCGCAGCCCTAGCGTCGGCTGCAGTAATGCTTGCCCTCAGAGAACACGTTGCAAAGTACAAAGATCCAAAGGAGGCAGAGCGCACTAAGGAAGAATTAAAAATACATATGAGTCATTTTGAAGAAGCGATGAAGAAGATCAGGCCACTTTCGAAACAGGAGATTGATATGTACAAGAATATTGCAGAACAGTTTGGAAAACCAAATATCACGAAATAAATACAATTATTAGTAATAGCATGGGCTACATACTATGCAACAGAACGTTCTGTTGCATAGTATGGGATATCGATTTGGTCGCAGAAAGATACGGTTTAACAAACTTTATGTCCAACAGCAGGCGATCTCATACGTTCTCTTTTATCAGTCTATATAGATTTAATGGAAGCTATGTTGAAGGATTATGACAGAGGTATAATGTTATAGTTCATTGCGCCATAAATCCTATAGAGGTGATTTTTGCCGCTGTATTTGAAGGTTTGATAATAGCAGTAATATTTCCAGAACTAGTCCGACCTATCTCGTTAGTTACTGTTACACAGAAGGTAACATTTGTTTCTCCACTCACATGTGGAGCGATGAATGATGGTGATGGCGTGTCCGCTCCGTTTAACGAGACTACTAGATCACCCACTTCACTCCACGAGTACTTTAGGCCCGACGAGTTTTTGTTGGCTACAGCAATATTGAGAATAACTTTATCACCCTTTGTAGAGGGATTAGGGCTAGCGGTAAGAGACTCAATTATAGGTGTTTCTCCTTCAGGATTGCTAAAGGTTGCCTTTGTCAGGAAAGATTTCCTTGTGTCAAAGTTATCGCTTATAGATTTACTATTCCCGGGACTATCATACATTGTTGAATTATGAGTTTTAATGCGGTCATAGTAATCGTTGATGTAGGCCGATACATGCCCACTTGGGAAGTCAAAACTAGAGAATAAGGAACCTAATAATATTCCGATCCATAAATATTTCGTCCCTAACTGCAGTTTTACTTCACCTCATCCCCAAAATACAGCCGATAACGCTTGTCAAACCTTACAATTAAGGTTACCGGCTGAGGTTGCACTTACATATTGCACATGACTGAGGTTAATGCCTTTTTATCTCGTAATTTACTTCAAACATTGTCAATATGTTCTTAAAGTCTTCATCGGCTGCAAATCTGCAGATTATGACCGTTTTATTTTTCAATCTTGCAGATATTTCACAGATACTTTGAAGGTCAATAAATTCTGTCACGACATCAAACCTATGTCTTAATTTCTCTTCCAGCCTCATAGCAACATTTCTTGGTGCTCGAATCAGAATTTTCTGCAAGTCTTTAGGATATACTATCGATAATTTATATTGAGTCCATGAGACAAATGATAATACTAGCAAAGAACTAATGCACATAAAAACTTCCTACTTCATATTATTGATTCTGTTACTGGCCGACCTTCTTAGAAAAACTAGGTGTGTGTATACAGATAGATGGAAAAGTCCGATGAAGCGACAATTGATGACTCACTCCACTTTGCTAGCCTCTATGTCATGGTGCTATAAATAGTCCTCTCCTGGATTAATATTCGACGTCTAATGAAATCAAACGAGTATACAGCTAAATCGTCATGCAATCAAAAGCTACAGGAAAAGTATATTGTTCTGTCAATGTCCTTTAGAATACTAGGACATCATTGTCAAACTCACATATTCTGTATCGCGACAAAATATACATCATCAAAGACGTTATCTTAAAGCTTGTTGAATATGGTGAGCTCACACAGACCACCTTGATCAGTTTCTGTGGATTGAATATGAAAAAACATAAACACATTTTAGACTACTTGGAAGGGAAAGATCTCATAAAAACTCATACGCGGACAGTTGGAAAGAGAACGTTTACTATCTACAAGCCAACGGAGAATGGTATAGCATTTTGTCGAAGTATACTAGAACCCTATGAAAATATGTTTCCTCGGGGTTTACGAATCTAAATCTGATGTCTGATTTTAATTTGTACTTTGAACTAAATCTCCTCTCCGTCAGTGGTGATCAAATCTCTTCTAAGTTAAATTGGGATGAAAATCTCTTATCCATCCACTCTTTTCTTCCGACGTATTCGCGATATCTCTTACTCCAAGTTCCCATAAATCGGTACTGTCTGATTCCCAATGCAATCCATGCAAGAGATATGACTATAATAGAGACTAGGCAGCATTACTAGATAGATACCGAAATCACCATGAACTTGTAGAACAGAAAAGAATGACGGATGAATCATGAGATAAAGTGACAGGGCTATTGCAAATGGCGCCAAGAATAGGGCAGACAAAGAAAAACCAACTAGAGTTCTTCTGATAACGACAATGCCATTAATAAAACTCTCGATAATATCTAGAACATTTTGACGAGAAGGACTACCATTCTCGTTTGTGTCGCTATCTTTTATCAAAGTAACATCACATTCTATAGACAAAGACGGTATAAAAAGTCTTGATTAACACGGTTAAGTTAAATCGTTAATTCGAATGATTAATCAAGGAAGATAAGCATCTTCCAATTATATTGAAACAATAATAAAATGATGCACGAGTTAGTATGTCAAAAAAACGATTCGACCTCAATAGGAATGCGTTATGTGACCAATGTGAGCGACTACGATTACCGAGTCTTTTGTATTGGGTTATCAAGTTCACCTTACGTTACAGGTGCTTATTTGGAATGATAACGGTAGGAGATCTTCTAAAGGTAATTTGCGATGACAAATCCCTGTGTATATTTAACACAATTGGTCTAGCTACAAGTCACGATAGTGATATTCTGATAAGGAACATAGGACTTAGTCGTAAACAGTTCTATATGAGAGTCTCGAAGATGATAGAAATAGGTCTTGTAGTAAGATTTGGTCGAAAATATAATCTAACTACATTAGGCAAAATAGTCTATTATGTGCAGTTGGTAATTGGAAACGCAATAGAAGATCATTGGAAACTCAAAGCGTTAGACATATTGAACATCTCGGAGAGTAGTATTCCTGTTGATGAACACAAAAAGATCGTTGAGTCTATGATAGATAACGAAAAAATTAAGGAAATGATATTAGTAAGACGTGCTTGATGACATTTTTAATATATTGATTTCAGAGAACAGAGTAGTGCCCGAGGATGGCCGTTAAAGGTTCTATCTGATCTAAAAACAGACAATATAATGGAGAACAACAAGGCAAGGAATTCAGTCCAACTATGGTTGTAAAAACTATCAAATCCCCTTGCTCGCCTCAGTTTTAGTAGTATTTTAGGTAAATTTTGATATTAAAAGTTGATTTATCCAATTCTCATGGCAAGTTCATTATCATAATTATGAATAATATTCTAGTCGTACATTCTGACTTAACTTTGTATTAAAACATCTCATTGTTTCTTAGCAAAGTCTCTTTCACACTTTACTTATACTTTGTTTAGTATCAAATCATGATTAGAGATATGAAGACAAAAAAGATAGGAATGTTCATGATCATTGGAATCGCAATTGCGACAACAATTTCAGGGACGACATTGATGAGTTTAGCCACACCTGCGTTCGCAGGAGGAGGTCATGACAACCATGATGGTAAGAAATGTAAGAACAATGACGACAACAATTGTAATGACAAACATAAAACTCAAAAGATAAAAGCGAAGAACGAATGTGAGATAGAAAACGAAAACAAGGACCATAGCAAGGATAACGTTAATGTAAATGGTCTAGAATGTAGTAACTTTGCGGACAACACAAGCGATTCAGTGTTTGAAACGATACTCGTTGAACCCCTGCAGGCAGATTAAGTCAGTTCATCAAACAATTCACCAAGGATGAACTAGGGTAGTCAGTACCGAAAGAAGACGACCCGTAGCATTTTTTTTAATTTTCAGACGAATTCTGAGTTCGATATTTCTGCAAATAAAAGCGAAGAACGAATGTGAGCAATCTAGTTATCGATATGCGTCAAAATGTGATTTAAAGGAAAGAACTTTGAAAATAAAAATAAATGCAATAAATGTAGTCGGGATCCGTAGATTTGGTGAGGACCGAAGTTGTACCTATTTGATAATATACTTTATTGGGTTAAATCTCTATCTAAATAACTTAAAATACCTATTTTGGACACACGATGAGCATGAAGTCTCTTGCAGAAATAGAGTCGCAAATCAATATAAAAAATAGTTCTGATAAATCAACGAAAACTTGGCATGAACTGTCAATGCTTCTAGATCTGAAAAAACAACTAACAGTCTTAAGAGAAGAAAAGGAAAAAGATAGGAACCAAAAACTTTCAGTTGAGCAGATTCATGAGGAACTAAAACCAATTTACGAAGGGTGGTATAATTTCCTAAAATGGTATCTTGACTAATATAAGTCGAGTTAAGGTTAATGCAACTTTAAGTATCGATTGTCATAAATAACAAGAACCACATTTAATATTGTCATTTCATAATTTAAATATTACAAATAGTAGTCATACAAATAATAAATTCTATTGTTCTACGCCCATATTTTCCTATTTGAGTTTGAACTTGCAATTAATCTCACTTCACACATTATCTGTAGGCAGATTATAATGGTGGTTTCTAACAGGAAAGACATTTTTTGCCAAGGAAAAATGACACTGAATTACCATCAATAATAGACCTGAAACGATCAATCTTTCAGCCACAAGCCCGATGTCTTGTAAAAATGTTTTAACCAATACACTCCTTATTCATGTTCCTCCTAGAGGGATGATGAGTCACCTGTTTCTCTGCTTCAATAGTACAATGTCTGTTATTGAATAGTTCCAACAAATTTTTGAGCGGGATTAGAATAAAATGCATATTTTCATATATGATAAATAAACAAGTCTTATTGTTCTAGCATCATTTTTGAACGTATTTAAACGACTGCTAAAACATAAGTATTCAACGCAACCTGGTAATAATATGAAACAATTGGTTGACAAGAAATGTGTCGGTACGCTACTTGAACTTTACGGGATCTACGACAGACATAGAGATTCCATTCTTTGGCTTCTTGAAGACTTTGATGCGAATGACTATGAAGAATACGAACGAAAATATGCTGGCGCCTCCAAGGAGAGATTCCATTTTGTAACGGTATGCGGATTTTTTGAATTGTCAGGTGTCCTGGTAAATAGACGCATAATAGAAGCGGACTTTTACTTTGATCTATTTAATCCTGCTCCATTTTGGCATAAAGTTAGGCAAGTAGTAGACGGGATGAGAAAAAAAAGACCCCACATATACGAAAATTTTGAATTACTGAACGAAAAGAGGATTGTGTGGACGAAAGAGAGAAGAATCGAGGTTGTCTAATTCATATGTTTGAAAGAAAAAGGATGACCTCGAGATACTTTAAGGATATAGTTCAACTCGTTTATCTAAATAATTCTGATCCGAAACAAACAACTAATTTTTAACATATTTTCTTAGGATGCTGAGATTGAAATTGGAACGACTGCAAAAAGGAGACAAAACATCAGTCACTATGAAAGCCGAATAGTCTCTACCAAGTTAACGTGAACATTTGCATTCATTCTTATATGGGAGTGACGCTATTTCGTCAGTAATGAGTTACGGTAGAGATAGAGGATCTGGCGGAGGATTTAGAAGGACTTACAATTCGGGACCGAAGCCAGTGGAAGTAGGAAAGGAATATGAAGTGCAAATATCGGAAGTAAGCAACAGAGGAGATGGAATTGCGAGAATTCAAGGATTTATTATATTTGTTAAGGACGGAAAAGTTGCAGACAACGTGAAGATACGAGTCATTAGCGTTGGGGATAGATTCGCAAAGGCAGAATTAATATAAGATAAAGAACGGTTAGTTGCAGTTTATTTTGATTTTGCTTTTTTATTATTAGGGTTACCAATATATTTCAGAAGGTCAGTTTCTAGGTCCTCTCATAAGGTATCCACAAACGTTTACAAAAAGTATTAAGTTGTGGATCCACTATCTAATGGAACCCGTCAATTAAAATCGGCGTCTTTGTCCGCTATCGAAAGTGTTTGTCCTTGGTGGAAGTGGAGCGTCATTTTCGTGTCCTGGATGTGTTCTTATGTGTGACCAGTATTGCGAACTTGTTATGGGGTTTTTGCAAACGGGACAGTTCGCATGACCGCATTTGTGGTGCCCTACAAAGTTAGGATGAATCGTTACATTGCATTGATTGCACTTATTTGTTTCCAAGATTTTCTCAAAATATTCTACTACCTGGTATTATTAGGGTGTATCGGTAAGCAAGCAATATTTGACATATTCTACGCTTAGGAAGGCTTTACTTTTTCGGTTCTTCCAAAGTGCATTAGGAGAAGGCATTAAGACTCAGGATAAAGATGGGGAAGAAGGTACAAGAATTACACTCTTGCATCGCTCTAGGTTCTTATACTCATTTATCCCAGATAACTTCTTCTGTAGAAAGAAAGTTGACACATAGTTTGACTACTTATATTCTCTTACAGAATATAATGAAAAAAAGAACTAGATCGAAAATGATCCCGTTAATTGCAATTGCGACAGGAGCAGCAGTGCTTTTGACCTTATTTGGTTAACAGGCAAGTTATGCCCAGCAAAATACTACAGAAAGCCAATCCGCCGATAAAGTGGAAATAAGTAATATGACCGTTACAACAGGATCTGGAGGAACAATTCTATCCATGCAACACCGGGAGAAAAAAACTTTCTATGTGTTCACGGCAGAAGTTGAAGGCGTTGGCGAAGATAAACTAAAAATAGCCGGGGACTCTTTCGATGTCAAAACGCTTGTTGCAAACAAGGGCGACAAAGTTACCGTCAAATTCTATAATGTTGACGAAGTTCAAACAGAAAGACATTCGTTTACAATAGGAGATCCATACAGAGTTGATTTCGATGTGGGGTTTGCTGAAAATGGAAATGCAACATTCAGAGCTGGCCAAACAGGTGGGTTCACATATTACTGCAAAAATCATCTGCCCGTTATGACAGGACAATTGGTGGTACTGCCACAGGGAGATATCTCTTCAGTTTTAACAGAACGGAATTTTAAACTAAAGCCTCTGATAGGATTAGGCGTACTGTAAAACTACGTTGACATAGTAATTTTCTTTTACTTTTTTTATGCGTACCATAATTAAGTCATTTTTCGATGGACAATCCATAATTGTCTCTTGGCCAAGGTGCAACTAGACACTTTGTTTATCTAAAAGGTTCTGCATAGTATTCATATCATGTGTGAGTGTATGCAATTTGTTTCTGAACGACTGGATGAAGGAGAATGTAGGAGTAATTTGAGATGAACAACCAGGAAAAGAAGAAGATCGATACAACCACCTCAACCTTTGAAGAGATGAAGGAACAGGGAAGAAAACTCCAAGAGCAACGATTGATCAAACCTGATGCATTTTACACTATGGAATTCACCGATGTGGATGATCTAAATAGCAAAATACTAATTCATATAATGCCTGATTTTGAGAGAAAAAGCGCAGTCCTCAAAGTTAGCGACAACTTTTCTGAAAGATATCTCGAATGTTTAAACGGTGCCGTAGAAATGGCACATTCTTGGGGACTAAAAACATTCCGTGCAGAAATCCGTGGGCATTTGACTGACATACATCTAACTAAAGATGACAAGAAATAAGAGACCCTAGATAGTTTAGAATCATACCATCATTTAGGTGTCCATAATCAAGTTAAATGACGACGTTACATTCTCTTTCTTCTAATTGGAGTACGGTTATTTTTAAAATGTAAAATGCGAGAGGCAAAATCATCCGCGTAGCCACTTGATAAGATTGTTTAAGAAGTACATTGCCGTTTAATTTTGCAAGTTTATTCAGGCGAAGACCAATCCATATAATCTTCGGGTGAATATTTATTCTCATGTCCCCTCGAACACAAATGTGGGATGTCCGATTTCGTCAACTTTGACACAAGATCTTCTTTGTTATCTTCAGCCAAATAAATACCGGGAAATACCTCGCCACATGTTTTACATTTAAGCATAAGCATTGGCATTCTTAAAAGACACATTTACGATACGATCTTTGTATTATAGGTGTTGTGTTTTTTTAGCATCACAGATAACTAGTTTGTAAAGTAAAGCTCTCAGTTCTTAGAAATGTTTTTTCCCAATCCGTGACTAACGTAATATTGCTAGTCCTTGGCGCAAAAATATCCGCTGTCAATACAATCCTGTGCAAATATTCCCTACAATCAGAAGGTTGAAAAGGCTACCAAATAATTTCAAATATGATATAATGAATTCGTTGCTTGCTGGAGATCAGCATTGTGCAATCAGTTGGTTTTCATGATCAGGACACACCCTCTCCAGCACCGTATATTGATTAAACGAATATCTGCAGCCACAAGTATATTCTATTACTTTCCTGTTGAAGTCCATGTTTCCCTTTTTTTTGTTAGAAATTAGTTCGGACATATCTATATACTATACGTATAATTATATTAACATTATTCACCTTAAAGTATCCAAGGATCACTAAACGACCAATTATTATCAAAATTACATACAAAAAGCATTAAAAAACAAAAAATTATAGTTAACAGTCAAGTGCGGTACCCTGACCATATTCTGACTCATTGCTAATAACTTCACAATTGTTAGAATTTGCCTGCATCGGTGAAGAGGGTTCGACTTGCTCAGTACAATTTCGGAAGTGCGCTTAACTTAAGGATCTTTATGAGAATATCCACCTGACTAAGATGGTATCGAATGTGACAGTAAGGATCTTTGCTAAGCAGTAGCTAGGAAAGATTACTTGTAGTTTGGTTGTGTCATCCAAGCCTAGTGTAGTAACGTCATTAACGTAGGGTTACGTTTATACACTCAAGAAACATTGGCCAATTCATTTAATGTTTCAACTATTTGAAATATGAGAAATTATCAAATCCAGAAAAGATGATCTAGGATATAATATAGATACTAAATAAGAGACAATTCGGAATTCCACATTTATGATACTTGATAATATTTTTCTTGATTAGATAAATTACTCAACTCTGGTGTTTTTAAGAATATTCTCTGAAGTTTAATTTGACAAATAAGACAGAAGCCAAAGTAACGGTAATAGATACGCTTGTCACATTGACAACAATGATAGGCACACTGCCAAATAATACAACATTGTTTGTACCAGAGAATCAAGTTACTCTCTGCGATTGAGTCTATTTTGAGAAAACCAATACTTGTTTTTAGTAATATTAATCCAGGAACAACAATCCGTGCCTTTGATAACAGTGTAGCATACTTGTCTGCCACTGGATCCAAAGTTGTTGGGATCCAATAAGTTAGTCAATAACATATTACTACAGATCAATCTGTCAGATTTTTTTCCTTTCCTTAATCTTATCTATTGCCGATCTCGCTGCTCTAATCACCTCAGAGTCTGTTGACGATGTCAGTATCTCAGTTAATGTAGGAAGAGCTTTATCACCATATTTGGCGATATCGTTTACTGCCAAGACACATTTCTCTATTTCAATCGAAAAAAGAGCTTTATCGCGTAATAATTCTAATTTTTCACTATACTGCATTAACAAATATGATGTAACTAACCAATGAATATAAATGGTTCAATACATATTCATGACCAATTTATCAAATAATCGTCAAATTAATCGGAATTATTTTGAATTCAAGAGGTTTTCGGTACCCGAATCCTAAACACCATCATTTTACTGAGCCAAATAGCAAGTCTCACACTCAATCTAACTACCGATATCCTTTAGAAATGAGGCAAATATACTGAATGGAATACTGACCAACTAGCTAACCAACCCCAGAAGGTGGTCTAGCCGATTCGCTGTGTTCCAATTGTTTATGGAAATTAAGTATGTCTAAATTATCAAATACTCTGCCACACAGATCACATCTCAACTTCTCACGTCTATCCACCGTAGATTCAGTGGCGGCAGACATTTTCTCCATTCTTATAGAATGTAATCCTAGTTAAGGTTTTCAGTCGGGAGGGGAATTACGGTATCGATTTGGCCTGAATTGATGGTTGTGAACCATAGCCCGGGAAGAAATAAACTAGTGCAGATGATACATCAATTAATAGTAACCTAACAAGATGACAAAAAATGTTCTTAGAAAAGTTAAAGGTGGGAATATGATATACGTTGACTACGGTTAATTGAGACAATGGGGTATAATGTTTCATACCCTGTGCAACTTCTCGATTTGGCAGCAGAGTAAATAATTAATGCAATGTAAAATGTTATAATGAAATACTATGAAATGCGATCGATGCTCCAACATAGCAAGCCAGACTTGTGTTTGTGGCACACATCTATGTAATGTTTGTATATTAGATCATGCACATTACAAGGATTGGAAGTTATATGATAAATAATTATTATGACCTGACCTGAAGCTAGTTTGAATGATTGGTTCAAGCAATTAAGGATTGAAAGTCTGATTTATTCATCGACCAAATTTCCAACCTTGTCGCTTAAAAATACCTATAACCGATGGCAGGCGTAATTAAGAGCATAATTCATCTAAAAGAGAAGGAGCAGATTAAACAAAAAAAGGATCTCCGAAAATTGAATTTTGCTCAGTTGCAATTCAGATCATTGGATCTCAATAAACATTTATTACCAAACAGAACCCCAGCGTGAGTTTTTACACGCATATGAAATAATCCAATAATTTTGATTTTCAAACTGAGTAACGCGGCAAATAGACTCGGATTCTAAAGAATGCCCGGTGTTTATAAACAAACATGTTTTGAATTAATTGGTGATTAGAGCAAATGTACATATTTTATCTGTCAACTAATGGTCCCTTGTACTAATCCTCGCATATACCGATCTAAAATCCAATATACGTCTCAACTGTAGATGGCAATCAAAAATTGTCACTAAATGAACGTGTGCTTTCGTTCACTCCTTCCTGAGGCGAAGTACCTTTCTTCTTAGTCTTATAAGAATCCTTGTGAGTCCGATAATCTACTTCCTTCGCATGTTCTTCTCTTACATGATGTAACCTGTCTTTTTCGTGGATAAACTCCTTGCCACATTCGCGACACTTTACTATGGGGTGATGGTGAACGTGCCTTGTGTGAGCTATGAGGTCATCGTAGGTCTTAAATTTTTCATTATCATATTCACAGACGAATTTATTATGATGCAGTAGTCCCATTAAATTTATTCAAAATTACTAAAGTATTAAAGTTATCTCTGCTACAGTTCTAGCATATTATAGAGCAACACGCGAATTATTTCTTTCTATGCCTGTCTCATCGTCGGGAAACGAAATTTATGAGCCATAAGACAGGTCTTTGTAGGCTTTTCAGAAATTAAGGGCTTAATTTGTTTTATGATTTCCATTAGATACGAATAGAGTGGGAGACAAAATGGATTACAAATATCCTTTCAACACACGAATACTATTGATGGGTTTTTGTCCTTAAATTATCATGAATGCGAATGATAGTGCTCAATAGAATCCAATGTTGGTTGAACCTTGCTTTCTCTTTTTACGACATCTAGTATCTTTTTCCATATGTGCTTTTCAAATTCGTAAGCCATAGTTCCGCCCACAGCAAGACCACCGGCTAAACCGATAGGTCCTGCCACAATTAGTCCAACTGCACCTGGAAATAGCAGACTAGAAAACCATCCGTGTGAGCCAACTTCAACAGCGAAATCGTCAGGATTTCCTGTAATAGAGATGTGTATTTCGCTTAGAGAACCAGCAATCACCTTAAGCGATTTATTAACAGAGACGATACTCCTCAAGGGTAAATCGTTTATAGTTCCTTTGAACTCCGATACTATTTGCAGATTCGGTTGACTCTCGATCTCTTTTTTTATTGCTTCGTAGAGACGGTCTAGGTCAGTATGAAGACCTCTATAATGTTGAACTTTAGCCATACTGACTTCTATCAAATTAATTATTTAAGCTATCGCATCTACAACAATCGATCTCACTCTGATAAATTGAATTACCTTCGTTAGCGGCGATGCTCCATAGGGCAAAAATAACTCCCCGATTTTCCTTGATGTAGGTTGCAATAAAAATAATACGATACCTTAAAACAACACAAATCCGATCTCATACACAGATCTAATTTATGACAGTCTATGGGAGATCACTTCAATCGGTATGATCGATGATAATTATGAAATAAGATGGGTATTAGTGAACACAAAAAAATATGTGAAGGTTAGTCCTTAATGTCTAATGTTTTTAATCGAAAGTAACGTTTGGTTCAAAAGTCGTGCAGTAAAAAATGCTAAAAGTCCCTGCTGTCTGGATTGCTAAGTTACAAAATTCTCGGGGTTTGGGTGGAAACGTAAAATATGGTTGGTTCAATCTCTATAAAAATCAAATATCATCTTTTTATGCGCAGAGTTTCATAAGATAAATTAGATTTGAACTCCTCGAGATTCATGACCAATCCATAGTAATCTCGAACATTATCCATGGTGGAATTGTAATTTTTTCCTACACTGGACGCCGTTGCATCAGAAATCAAAATTATATCGTACCCATGGTTGAATGCATCACGGAGTGAACTTTCCACACAAATGGATGTGTCAATACCTGCAAAAATAAGAGCATCAATTCCAAAACTTCTCAACCAAACCTCGATTTCGGTATCTTGAAAAGCAGAATCTCGCCTTTTGATTACAACATGGTCCTGGGTAAGCGGTGATAGTTCTTCAACTATGTCGGCGTCCCATGTTCCCCTCACACATATTGGCCTCATTTTTATTCTCTCCTCTCGCGATTTGGGGAGGATTCTATGTGTTCTTGTTAGTAGATCTATTCCTGATCCTTCTCTTACCGCCTGGGTAAAAAAAATAGGTATTTTAGAACTCCTACAAATCTGAATAAGGCTCTTAATACTGGGAACGATTTTGAGATATGTCGATGTATCGATTCCCATGAGATCATAAGATCCCCCTTTACTAACGAACCCGTTCTGCATGTCAATTACTAAAAGAGCAGGATTAACATCATGTTTATTGATTTTCACGAAAGATCACTAATTCAAAATATTCATTAGATCTTTTAATAAAGTAATCGGATCTATTGTCTAATTTATAGTGGTATGCAGTTTTGAACTGCAAAAATAGGTCCTCACAAAGTACCTTTGTGAAATTTCTTCATCTACAATGGTTTAGCAAATATACTCTATATGCTCCATTTTGTTCAAAAATATCCCCTAGATGGAAACTCAATGTAATAATCTTGCAAGGGAAATAGGTAGGAATTGAATTTCTCGATTTTTTTGTTTATTCTACGCCATTTTTGTTATATAAAGTAACTTTCATAAGGGACTGTGCCGCTTCATTATCTTAGATTTTATCTCATGTCCAAAATGAACATTAGGATCAAGATCGAGGCGAGTGTTAATAACGTATGTATGCGTATACATAAGTGGTGGGAATGAAGAGATGTGTAGTATAGCGGGAATTCTTAGTAAACGGGGAATCGATGTTGCCGACAGTATCACTGATATGCTTACTTGTATGCCCAACAGAGGGCCAGATGGTTCAGGAATACTACTTGGAGATGATATTTTGTTCTTTAAAAGCTTACGCGAACTTTCCCAAAATCATTTTTCAGGTGAATTTGCATTGGGCCACAGTAGACTAGCGATAGTTGGAGGCAGTACCGGTAGACAACCGTTACAAAGTTGTGACGGGAGATTCATTTTGGTGCATAACGGAGAGATTTATAATTATAAAGAAATACGCGATGAATTATCGGCCACTCACAAGTTTGTAACAGATAGTGACAGTGAAGTAATAGTTCACTTGATAGAACAATATATCAAGGCAGGTAACAATTTTGTAAATGCTATTAAAAAAACGGTTGCTATGTTGGACGGGATATTTGCCTTTGCAATCAGGGATCGGGAAACAGGGCAAATTGGATTAGCAAGAGACCAACTTGGGGTGCGTCAACTTTATTATACTGAAAACGGTGATGTTTTTGCTTTTGCGTCTGAGAGAAAGTCTTTGCTCAGAATAGTGCCCAAGGGAGATATAAGACGGGTCATGCCCGGCATGTTAGTTCTGATCGAGGGTAACTTCAAACTAAAGGAATACGAGATGATCAAGCCGTTGTCAACGGGCTCTAGAAGAAAGAAAATTTCCTATCGTACTAAAGATGAGGCAATATCTGCCTACCAACAAGCACTATTAGAATCCATGAAAAAACGAACTATGGATCTAGATACGATTGGAATAATCTTTTCGGGAGGAATCGATAGTGTTCTCGTTGCTTATCTTGCGAAGAGCATGGTGAAGAAAGTAGTAGGTTATTGTGGCGGATTGAAAGGCTCTACCGATATCGAATTTGCGAAGGATATTGCAAAGAGATTGAACTTGCCTCTTCGAATTAATGAACTAACTTTAGATGAGGTTGAATCGATGCTACCTCGAATAGTAGACGTTATAGAGGACAATAATGTTGGTCAGGTCGAGGTTGCTATCCCGGTTTTCGCTGCAGTGGAGACTGCCCATAAAGACGGAATGAGGGTAATGTACACGGGTCAAGGTGTTGATGAACTCTTTGGTGGATATTCTTGGTACCCTAGGATTGTGGAACGTGAAGGATATCGTATATTAGGTAAACATATGGCAGATGATCTAAGTTTACTCTACAAGGAAACGCTAGAAAGGGAAGACAAGATTGCGATGTATCACAGCGTAGAAATTAGGGAACCCTATCTTGATAATGAAGTAGTACGTGTAGCATTACGTACAAACCTTGAACTTAACGTTACAGGTAAAAATGACGCCTATGGTAAGCGTGTACATAGAGATCTTGCCATTAAATTGGGCATACCTGCAGATATCGCTTATCGAAAGAAGGAAGCTGCACAGCATGGTTCGGGTATTCACGAGGCTTTAGACATTATTGCTAGAAATAATGGTTATGATCCATCAACTGTTCCAGAATACTATTTGAAGGAACAAGTGAGTCGAGAAAAGATTGGAAGCTCGCAAAGGTACGGATACAATTACGGTGATCTTTCCCTGTGGGCAGTACCTCCACACATTCAGCTCTATCTGGACAACCTTGGGTATTCGACGAGACCGGCAATTGAGATCCGTCGGTCCAAAGTCGCTGATCATAATTGATTAAAGTCACGGACTTACTCGCTACTTTCGTATTGATTCAATTCAATCACACCGTTTAGCATTTTGCGAAATGCATTAGTCTTCTAGCAATATTCTACTGTCGATCGAACATTGGCATATCGATATAGCCTAAGAAAATAGAATGGGAAGGACGAAGTCCGTTAATCGAATC
>CAVSLF010000034.1:0-12077 GCA_963728595.1 uncultured Nitrososphaeraceae archaeon | reverse complement strand
CCAAATCATCTCTATATCGTTCCCTAACTTGACTAGTATGAAAAATGATAATGTGAAAATAATAGATAATAATTTTACCCAGACGCCTTTGCGCATAGCTCAAGGAGACAATATAGGCTCAAGCTACCAGGGACTAGCCGGGACTACTGTTGCAAAATATCCTTCTCTGGAATTCTACAGCAGGCCATGGGATTCTGATGTTGGTTATCATGCACAATTGCAAATAAGGCCGCCCTCTATCGGAATTTTTATTATTCTCGTTAAAATGGTGGCATTACCACATACTGCCGATTCCTCACACTATCCGCAGACGGGTCTTAAGGATTACCAGCAAGAGTTTGTAGAATCATATCAAGTAAAAGTCAAGTCATGATAGCCAAAATGGTTGTTACGAAATTATTAATCAGATTCTGACCTTAATTTAAGCAATGACCATTGCTAAAACGTATACTAACATGATTGGGCTCGAATGAGAAAATTGAATGTATAACAGAAGGTTTATCAGCATAGTTTAGGAACATGCATGAAATCTTGGACTGGTACGCTACAAAAGATCAAACAGGTTTATAATCTTCAAGACCAGTATCATAAAAATTTTGACAATACGAAATAAGAGGCACTTTCATTTCATGATGTCCATTAGAAGCCTAAGCATCAGATCCGTCACCTAAAGGCTTTTTTTATAGTTGTTTTTTGGACGCTTTAATGGATCTACCCTTTTTGGTAGTCTTTCGCTCAAGCCCACCTCTATTCTTTTTTGATCAGATTGGAGAATGTTGGTTTCTCTCTTAATGCAAGTACTCCTGCAATACAAAATAAGACTAACGAGGGAATTCCGAAGTAATTTGTTGAAGCCAGTATAACAACCCCGCATACTATTAACAAGATACCGGCAATCTTCGTATTCTTTATTCTAAAGGCAATATAGAGACTGGCAATATTTACAATAAGGAGAAGAAATACATAAAGTAATAGCCAGCCAAGAAAGAGACCCAAAATTGGGAGTCCAATTAAACTATTGACATATGCGTAACCTACTATGAACGGTACTAGAATAACCAATCCTAGTATTGCAGTAATCAGTGTAAGTTTTCGATATCCCTTCACTTTATCCTCAAACCTTACACTATAATAATTACTTGTCTCTCTTTTAGTTACCTCATGGATATGTGATCAATGCAATACCAACTTTTCTATGAGTAAAGATCGTTAAGAGCTATAAAATCCATTCCTATCCGTATTAATGCCGATTCATATAGATATACTCTTCAAGAAGAGATTTCTCAAAACGTTAGTAAAGCAGAAGCCTATACTCACGAACAATGAAACCTATTAATCCGATCGCTCAAAGAGGCTGATCTAGACGAGGCGGATAGAATCTCTCGAATTGCTTTTGGTACATTTCTTGGATTACTTGATCCAGGGACTTTTTATGGGGATGCAGATTTTGTCAGGACACGTTTCAGAGCAGACCCCTCGTTATCGTTGGCAGCTGAAATGTATGGACAATTGGTAGGATCGAATTTTGTTGCGAACTGGGGAAGTGTGGGTTTTTTTGGACCGCTCACGGTACGTCCAGACCTGTGGGATAAAGGGATCGCAAAAAATCTGCTAGATAAGACATTGGAAATATTTGAAAGAGTGGGAACAAAACATATCGGCTTATTCACATTTTCTCACAGTCCTAAACATATCCATCTCTATCAAAAATATGACTTCTGGCCTAGGTTTCTCACTAACGTGATGTCAAAACATGTTGGGTCAGCTAGCAAAACAAAAGAACTTGAAGCTCCGTCAAATTGGTTCAAATATTCGGACGTCCCACACGACAAAAAATCAACAATCCTCGGGAATTGCAGTTCGCTCACTGATTCAATCTATAAGGGTTTGGATCTTAGGAACGAAATAGTCTCTATCACAACGCAGAAACTTGGTGAAATTATCCTTCTTAAGGCCAATGCAAATAATAATTTAGCAGGCCTAGCGGTATGTCACTGCGGACCAAGGACGGAAGCGGGAAGTGGTACATGCTATGTTAAATTTGGAATGGCAGCAAATGAAGGTCAATCCGCAGCCGATAATTTTGACCATCTTCTCGAAGCTTGCGAACGCTATGCTGCATCGCAAGGACTAATGACACTTCTCGCTGGCATCAATATTGGTAACTTGGGTGCATACAGAAAAATGATATCGAGGGGTTTCAAGACAGAATATCAAGGAGTTATGATGACTAAAAATAACGATCCAGGTTACCATAAAGAAGATGTCTATGCAATAGACGATTGGAGATAATCCAAGAAATGAAACATCACAGTTTTCTAACATAAAAGTAGACTTCACTCTAATGTAATTAATTATAAATGGTTATATCCTAATCAATTAACGCAACTAAATGTCGCAGGGAATTGTCTTTACGGATATTGATGGAACACTAATAGATATTTTCACTGGTCAATTTGATGCGACAAGGACTCTCGTAAAAAAACTTACGGAGTGTAGGATCCCATTAATATTATGCTCATCAAAAACTAAGGCAGAACAGGAACTTATAAGGGAAGAAGCCGAACTTTCTGAACCATTTATTGTGGAAAATGGTGGCGCTATATTTCTTCCTTCATCCTATTTTGATAGTACTTTGAATTTTAAAGCAAGAAAAATTGACAATTATCAAGTCATAGAACTGGGAAAACCGGCTGCGATAATCATGTCGAAACTTAAAGAATTACGCGAAAATTATGATTTGGATTTCACAGCAGCATCGGAGATGTCAATAGATGAACTTTGTAAAATAGCACAGATGGAAAAAGAGGCCGCACTGAGAATGATTCAAAGAGAGTACGGAGAAACTATAGTAGAGATCAATAAGCGTGATTTCGATAAATTCGTTACTAAGGTGGAAGATCTTGGTCTAAAGGTAATTTCTGGGGGAAGATTCATGGATGTTACGGGAGGAAATAACAAAGGCACAGCTGTGAAAGTACTAATTGATCTGTTCAAATACAAATACAAAAACAAAGTTGTCTTCTTTGGTATTGGAGATAGTCCCAATGACGAGTCAATGCTGCAGTTAGTCGATTTCCCTATGTTAGTTCAACGAACTGATGGGACTTGGCAAAGCTCACATGTTGAAAGGATAATGAGATTAAAAGGAGTCGGACCTGAAGGATGGAAATTAGCGTTCAATGAAATAATGAGTTATTTCAAGAGATAACCATCATCATTCCATAATAGAGATACTTAACTTTTAATAAAGTAAGAAATGTGCCTTCTTGTGATCTACGACAATGTGGATCTTGATGCAGTCGGGAAAACACGATCCGAGGGCTGACCATATACATCCTGGTAAGCCTTTGTCATAATTTCAAAGTATTTTGTGGGTTGGATCTTTCCTGCTCCAGTTGCTTTGTCATACATAATATCGACCAGATTGAAGTTTGGAGTTTCATTGATCACAAAGCTCCATTCCCAATATGCCATTCCCCATATGCCAATTCCCTTGAATTTCTCCACAATCATGTTTGCATCTTCCTGGCTTATGTTACTCTGATTAGCTTCTATCTGCCAAATCTTTTTGCCTTCCTCATTGATAGTAGCGACTCGTTTCACATTATTCCATTCACCGATATATAATGGCACACCAGCTATCCTACTTGCATTTTCAAACAACTGAAGTTTGTCACTCTGATAACCGTCAGAAGGAACTCCGTATAGGGAAAATTTGAATACTATATTTTGTTTGTTGTTTGGAGACATCTTTGCCAGATTTTCAGCATTGACTTGTATTGGACTTTTTAGGTCTATGGGAATATTCATACTGTATATTATAGTCTTGCTCGTGAGTTTTCGAAGGGCATCAACCATGAAAGTATTGTATTTACCTATTTTCGTCCATTGATCTTTAGTGTGAACTTGTGGTTCGCTCAGAATTTCGTATCCAAGTGTACTTTGATGTTTATCAACTGTACTTACTATCTTTTTTAAGAAATCCTCTTGGAGTGTCCACCCATCTGTCCCATTTACACTCTTGATAGTCCTGTTCCACCAGTTAGTCCACCATGTTTCAGCTGCCGTAGACTTTGGTGTTCCACCACTTCCTTGCTTGTATAATACTGGATCATTGAAAAGGTATGCTGGAAATCCGGTGCCACGTTCAATATTCAACCAAGAGGATGTATGAAACTGATGATTATCATAAATGACTTTTATGCCATATTTGTCTGCAGTCTTTGCCACTTCTTCTAACTCTTTAATGAATGCAACTGGATCTCTTACGTAAGATTCCCAGTAGAATCTGTAACGAACATGATCAATGACATCGGTTTTCGACAGGGTCTTGAAGCTACTTTCATAATAATTGCTTGGAAAAGGATCCTTTAGATCTTCTCTGACTTGAGGCAAACTGGTATGATATCCCCGCATATTTACACCCAGGTAAGGTAAACCTTCATGACCTTGAATTCAGCTTGTTATCGCCAGTACCAAAAATATTGGTATTATTCTGAGCATATGCTACATCATAAATTCCCTTATTATTGATAATAAAACAGCTTGCGATAAGCGTGATACAAACGAAGATGAAGGAAATAAATCTTGTTTTCATGTAGATATCACTAGACTATTGGACCTTCAAACACTTGCATCTCATGTATTTCCATAACTATAATGTAACTCCTGCCTATTTGAAACATTGTGAAGATTATTCTCTTCAATTTTAAGACTCTAAGAATGGCTCAATTGGAGGAGTTTGTCAATGCTTACCCATATTGTTTAGTATTATTGTAGAAAATATCTACGAAAGAAACTTCGTTATCGAACACATCTAACAATCATATGCGATAATCATTTAAGAAATTAGATGATGATAAAATAGACAGGTTTGAGGTGCTATCTTCTGCCTATAAGTGGCACACTGAATCTATGTTAGCTGATTTAGAGTAGATTACCAATGTAGACTATCAACACAAAATTTTAGGGATAAGCAGTTCCGTACGAAAAATTAAATTCACATATTAATGCTACTGACGCAAAATTAGTTGAAGTCTTGCTTGACCAAGTCTAGATCAATTCTAATCGTAATAATGATTTTAATTTTGTAGCAGCAGCTGACTCGTGTTGTGACACAAAGGCTCATGAGACTGTAACCAGTATGCAAAAGAGGCCAGAGCTAGTGTTGGCATTACGTGATCCTTATCAGAAAGCAAGTAACAAGACAAGAATGATGTTTGGGGATCATGGGTACATTTTAAGAACAGGTGGGCTTCTTGGATGTCAGCATAGCGGGCGATGGAAGAAAAATGAAGGGAACATTTTACAAAAATAGTGATGATACCGACAAGAGACCACTTACGAGTGTGAAATAATTAGTAAATGTCCAAAAAATTGGATTTCTGAAGATTTACTGTTATTTCTTGGTTCGCAATCAGCTTACAGCCGTATTATTATTGCCACTACTGTTTCCATAAATGGTTGCCACCGCAGTCTTAAGTACGTCGTAGTATTGATTTGGCACTAATGTTCCATTATTGACAGTTAAAAGATTGAAGCTAGCAGTATCTGCGCCCTTATAATCCCACTTCCAGAAAGCAGTACCCCATACGCCAGCTTTCTTAAAAGCAGCGAGTATCTTGTCTGCATTATCTACAGTGAGCTGACTTGCACCTGGATTAATTTTGAAGACTCCTCCTTCCCCAGGAGTTCTCACCACATTGTTCCATTCTCCTATGTACAGGGGTATGGCCGTCAAATCTCTTGTTTTCAAAAAGGTATCAAATCTTTCTTTCTGGTAGGCGTCTCTATCAGGGACTCCATATACACTTATTTTGAATACAACATTCTCCTTATTCGAAGGTGCCATCTTTGCTAAATTCTCTGGTGTAAGATTTATCGGTCCCTTTAGGTCAACGGGTACATTCATACTATAGGCGATAGTTTTTTGAGTTGCATTTCTTAATTCTCCAACCATGAATGTATTGAACTCGCCTACTTGAGACCATTGACTCACCTTGTCAACATGCGGTTCACTTAGTATTTCATAGCCCTGTGTACTTGGATGATTATCCACAACACCAACAATCTTCTTCAAAAAGTCTGCCATTAATGTCCATCCATCTCTTCCTTGACTATCTTTAACTGACCTATTCCACCAATCAGCCCAGAACAGTTTTGCAGCCGGATCAGGGGTATTACCTCCACCTCCTTTAGTATACTGTGAATTGTTAAGAAATAGCAAGGTAGGAAATCCAGTACCTTTTCTCTCAAGCCACGATGAAGTGTGCCACTGATGATTGTCATAAATTACTTTTATCCCCCATTCGTCTGCCGCCTTGGCTACCGACTCTATTTCCTTCATGAATAGTTCAGGATTCTTCTCATAGGCTTCCCAATAGAACAGGAATCTGACATGGTCTAATCCTGCTTCAGAAATCATCTTGAAGCTATTATTAATATAATTAGGTGGTGGGGAAGGAGCATCGTAATTATTTTCCTTCACACTCACATAAGCGCCCTTCATGACTACTCCATTTAGTGGTTCTTGGGTCGTCTGCGCGTTAGAAACAACTAAAGCACTAGAGCCAAGAATAACAGAAATAATTGATATTATGACGAGTCTACTGACAATAGTTCCTATCATGGGACATTAGGTTTCCTTGATGACTTAATATGTTTTGTGTAAAATTGACATAAGTAAATAATTTAGTACAGTTAATTCAATTCAATTCTTATAGAAAATGAGTCAAGGATTTGGACGGAATAGACGAAAGAAAACTCTGAAAGTTAATTGGCCACTATCCCATGATGTGCTTAATACTAGATTAAATTGGTGGTAGAGAGGCGAGCTCATTTGTAATACGATCATACGGTAATTGAAACTATGAAAGTCCTGTTTTGATTATATGCTCATAGTTTTCGCTTTACCTAATATTCTCAAATGTTTAGTGAATGAAATTGTATTGGCTTCTTTATCCACCAGTGATAAGTTATTATCATTTCTTATGACTAATACAATCAAATTTCTTAAAAAACGGTTATCCGACTGTCATATGAGTGATTAAATTAACACAATTAGAAATAGACGAGTGTCTAAATTGGATTTTACATACAATTGTGTCAGAGAATTCTCCAAGTCATAACCACATTGTTGTGGAAG
Organism: uncultured Nitrososphaeraceae archaeon; assembly: GCA_963728595.1. Classification (GTDB taxonomy): domain Archaea; phylum Thermoproteota; class Nitrososphaeria; order Nitrososphaerales; family Nitrososphaeraceae; genus TA-21. The sequence continues at coordinate 4,930 of CAVSLF010000034.1, read as the reverse complement.
ATCAGGGATTAGAATTCATAGTAATTAGCGCAAAAGATTATTACATAGATGTCCAGGGATTGCTTAAGATCGAGAAAATCACTGGAATGACACTCGTCCAAGTAAGATCTTCTAACGGAGTGTCCGATTTGTGGTTTGGCCGAAAAATACAAACGGCTCGCTGTGTCCAAGAGATCTGTCAGTAAATCTAATAAATAATTTGTTTGTTATTGATGACCATTTTTTTACCTGTTGGATTCATAGTGCATTCGCTCGACTAATCACGTTTTCTCGTTTTTGTTTGCTATTATAAAATGGTAGGTTCGTTCATAGTTATCGACATTTGCCTGTAATATGATGCCCAATTCTTACTTATCGAACAAAAGTTGATACTCCTCTCTTAGAGTTACTCGAGAACTACACCAATGCAATAGTTATTCGATGTATAAGCAGGTTGATGATATGAAACAACTATCCAATGTATATTGGAATCTCGAGGCATTTTCTAACTACATTCAGTAATACATTCAAGTATGGAATCCAGACTCGTCAGTGATACTGCTGCCTCAAAAACGATGGTCTTTATTCACAAGGGGGAAATGAATCGGCACCTACTATTCTTACGGATGGGTTACGTGATTTGATCTTAGGAAGCACAGAGGGGAAGTGAGATTGGATCTCTGGAAGAGTTATGGTTATCTAGCGATTTAATTAGATTTTGATATTGTCGATTGCGATCATAATCCAAGTCTTTCTTTATGAGACTTTCAAGTATTATGACATGGTACTATTCCTGATTGATTCTGATTCGTAAAGATATTTTATCCTGGTTGTACGAAGGTATTCGGTACTCACCTGTTGGTATTTTAGTACTGACACAATTGTTGATTTGATAGTCATTTATTAGTACACCAATTTGATCAGATCCATTCTCTAATCCATCAGTTAAGGTACAACCAGTAAACTAACCTTTCACCTTGATGTTCTATCTTGTCAATTTAATGCTACAATTGAAATCGTATCTTATGTTATAGTGCGATGTCATTTTGTATAAGTATCAAGGGACTACTAGCACAGGACATGTGGTGTGATGAATTACGGAATTAGTAAAACCTCCTATCCACAGCCCTTTGAATCCTGACCTACCTTTTGACCCTATAATTATGAGTTCGATGTCGTTTTTGTTTGTATACTCTGTTATTAGTTTAGCCTCGTTTTGCCCATCAGCATCTAATATCTCACTCTTTACTTTTACTCCGTTTTTCTTTGCTGCATTTTCTATTTGATTTAGCCATTCCTGCGCAGATTCTGTTCTAACCTTCTTAAATGCTTCAACGAGTGATACATTTCCATATTTTGCTTGCAAGCCTATAGCGCCTCCTTGTTTTACATCTTCGATAATATTCACTACAACTAGCTCTGCGTTGGCTGTCTTCGCAAGATAAATTGCATAGTTTGCAGCTTTAATGGAAGTAGGAGAGCCATCAATTGGTACTAATATCCTCTTAATTGAGACCGAGTCAGGTTCAACGTCAACCATAAACATAATCTTATTTACTTATATAAAAATATGAGAGTACTTGTGCGATATACCATTCATAGGACTGTCTAGAAGATCCTTCATAACAGTTATGGATTTTTCGAACATAAATTGTGCATTAATATAAGATATAACAGAAACGACATTGATGTCCTTGGTCTATTAAATTTTAGTATCTGTAATCGACATTATCTTCCACTACCAGGAAGACCTATTCCCTTTAAAGGCGAACGATAATCTGTAGTTATATTGATTCCATTATCAGCCATAACATTGATTTTCGATATATCTGTGTCCGGGCGTGGATAAAAGAACCAGGATTGATCTGGTGATAGACTCTTTAAATGCTGAATATCATTTTGACCCAAGTATACAGAAATATTTGTAGCCATGTTTGTTCCAGTATTGGTAACTCGTATTCGATAGTAAGTACCTGCTATATCTGTAGTATCTTTAATTGCATCAACACCTAATGCATAAGGGACTTTATTTCTCTCTTGGTTTACGAAGTAAAAAAGTAAGGTTATACCTATAACTGCAATTGCGGCGTAGTAAACGTATTGTCTCTTCAGCATAATCTATCAACTAGAGTACAGACTAGAATAAGTGTGATCTAACAACGGTTATAAAACATTTGAGTGAAACTATCTTCCAAATTTAGTTAGGCGAATTAGTAAATCACTAGCGAGATCATAAAGGGCAACAAGTAGATCTGGTGCAGACCATATCAGATCACTATTCTAATCGGCAAGCTTTTCTGTATGACTAAAAAATTCTATGATCCTAAAGTACTGGCGGATCAGTGAGAATCATGACATTGTTACTTGTTTTTAATCCAACCTCTCTGATTTTGGACGTGACCTCCGCATAATCTAAAGGCTTGGTTAATGATTGTAAGTATACTTGGAATAAGAATGGAAATTAAAAACATAAATTTCATCAAATGAAATCTAAAATGATGCAAAATCAGAATGATTAAGCTTGATAAAATAATTGGCAACATCAAGACAAATCATAATCTCAAATCGATGCATGAAGAGTTGATTAAATTGGGAAAAACAGAAACTGTTACTTTTGGACGTATGGAATCTGAACGCACAAGAATAAGAAAAGTGTCTAACAATGGAACAGATCTAGTATTAATATTAAGTGAAGGATCACGTATTAGAGATGGAGACGTTCTATTTTTCACGCAGGAGAAAATGATAGTCGTTCAAATAGTACCAGAACCAGTAGCAATAATACAGATTCACAAGACTTTGATTCCAGACCAAATGATAAGGACATCTGTCACAATTGGACATACACTGGGGAACCTTCATCGTCCTTTGAAGATAGAAGGTGATACTATCACCTTTCCCATTCAAGATCCAAGTGAACTCACATTAATTGAAAAGTTACTTTCACCACTGAAGGAACATATAGAAGTTAGAAGTGATAATATGGTATTTGAGGCCAATATGGGCTCATGAATATGGCCAATGAAATTTCTTTGGAAGATCTTAGTTTTTTGCAACTATCCGATTCTTTTTTTCCGACGGGTCTTTACACTACGTCGAACGGACTTGAAGCACTATTTTATGAAGGAAAGCTGAAAAAACCAAAACATCTACAAGATCTGATAAAAACTTTTCTTTTCCAGCAAATAGGCCCTACTGATTGCACTGCACTAGGGAATGTATATGACTGCATCAAAAGTTCAGATCTGACAGAAATCCTGAGCACAGATCAAATGATATACTCTATGAAACTTATTGAAGAAGTGAGAGAGGCCTCTGTAAGATCAGGTATACAGCTTCTACGATGCGTAAATTCATTTGTACGAGGTGATACAATCTTAGATCACTACCAACGAATGGTAAAGAACGGAGAAGCTTCTGGAGTTTATCCGGTATCATTTGCAGTATCTTGTAATTCACTGAGTATCACCAAATATAGGGCAGGCTTAATGTTGTTATATGGCTTTACAATAACCGTAGTGGCAGCTGCTATTAGGCTGGGTATTTTACAGCACTTAGAAGGTCAGAAGGTTATCCATAATTTGAAACCATCCATATTATCTTCTGTGCACAGTTATATACAAAAACCTCTCTCAAGTATGTGGCAATTTGCACCAATTATAGACATCACACAAATAAAACATGAACAAATGGATTCGAAAATGTTTATTACATGAGGAAGGGTGCCTTTTCTATGTCGCCTAGAAGAGTCCCAAGGATCGGAATAGGCGGGGCAGTCGGGTGCGGCAAGACTATGTTGATCGAGCAAGTCGTTCCGTTGCTATCACTTGACGGTTATAAGGTAGGAATCATTTCAAACGATGTTATCTCAAAAGAAGATGCTGAACGGATGAGGAAGAATCTTGCGACGGAAAAGGGTCTAATGTCAGAAGATCTTGTAATTGGAGTTGCGACAGGTGGATGTCCACACACTGCCATTCGAGAAGATCCTTCCATGAATATCTCTATAGTTGAGGAAATGGAATCAAAGCATGATTATCTTGATCTGATTTTTATTGAGAGTGGTGGCGATAATATTACTACGACGTTCAGTCCTGCTCTAGCGGATTATTTTATATACATTATAGATGTATCTGCAGGAGATAAATACCCACGCAAGAGGGGCTTGGGCATCGAAACATGTGATCTTCTTGTTATAAACAAAATTGATATAGCTCCGCATGTCGGTGCTAGCCTTAAAGTTATGGAAAGAGACGCCAAGCGGATTAGAGGTGACAAACCATTTATTTTTGTAAACTCAAAGACTGGTAAAGGAACAAAGGAAGTTGCATCGTACATTATCAAGGACGTTCTCTTTGAAGCTCCACCATGGACTTCAAATAAAAACTAGGCTGTAGTTCATTGAAAGAGCCTAGTATTAATACATCATCAGATCTTCCACCAGAGTTTCTTGCATATAAATCTGAACTTGAAGAGTGTTCTATTGAATCAGGGAAAAAAGGTATCTTGCAATTAGAATTAGAAGAAGACGTCGAAATAAAAAAGACTGTGATCAAGGAACATTATGCAAAAGTTCCACTATTTATCCAGAGAGCCTTGTATTCAGAAGAGAGCATACCATCTATGGCATACATTTATGTGATTTCTCCATCTGGTGGCATATTACAGGGGGATAGATATAGAATTGGTATTAAACTTAGTAACAATGCTCACGCTCATATTACAACACAAGGTGCGACAAGGATCTACAAAATGGAGAAGGATTATGCAACACAAATGATTGATATTGTTGTTGAGGAGGGATGTTATTGTGAATACATTCCCGATCAAATTATTCCGTATGCTAATTCAAGGTTCTATCAACTAACTAATTTGAAAGTTCATGAAAATGCTACAATGATTTATTCAGAAATTTTAGTTCCAGGAAGAGTTGCAAGTGGCGAAAAGTTCG
>CAVSLF010000033.1:0-36524 GCA_963728595.1 uncultured Nitrososphaeraceae archaeon | reverse complement strand
TGGGCCTACTAGTTCCGTTCATCCGACTTATTGACATTCATTTTCCCATATTCGGTGATTTCGTTCAGTTAGATTCTCATAGATCATATAGTACGCTTATATGATCAAATCGAGCAAGATAAGCTCTTACGCACAAAAGAATACTGTTCATCGAAAATGGTATAGACAATATACAATTGCTAGTAGATACTTTGCGTGCAAGTGGTTACATAGTTGATAACTTTATTGACCATTTGAAAGCGAGTTCAGTCTACGAAAAGGATCCCGATAAATATAATGTTGTAATTGTTGACTTGCAATCAACTTCAAACCATGAATTAAGGGAAGTCAAGAATATGAACAAGAATGTCAAGATATTGGCAATTACTGCATCAGAAATTGACTTTAATGGAATAGAAATAGACGGGGTTCTCAAAAAACCATTTCATGTTGACTTGCTTGTGCACATGATTCGAAAGCTTGCTAAGCCGACTGTTACTCTGGCGAATACTTATTGTTTGTAGAGGTTTATTGTTTCTATTACTTGGCGTACTTATTTTTCACTGATTTCAATCGTTTTCTACGATAACAATAAATTGTACAATTTCACGGAAATATTAGTTCGGGACTGAACTCCATAACAAGAACAAAGATCGAGTGAATATCGGAAACTCATTACAGACCTAATGTAAAATACTCTTCACTGTCTTGAAAGTGCATTCTTTGTTGGTAAAATCTTTACAATTATCACTGTGTCGCCATTGACCATTCATAAAATATTCCAGATGTTTAACGTTGTCTCTATCAGTGATGATGCGTTCATGACCATTTTTGGCAGTTGTAGACCTAGCCATCATTTCGACTCTTTTTCTCATGGTTATTATTCGGTAGCATGACATAAGAACCTTTAACATCAAGTCAGTTACAATCAAGAAAATTATCTTGATGATTTCGTCTAATTTAAAAAGTATAATATTTTGGTCATTATTAATACTATTATTACAACGCCAATCAAAACTTCAAACTATCTTTGGGCAACAGAAATACAGGAAAGAATTGCGAAGAAGATCATAACAGATGACGGCATAAATAGGGAGATGGAGTCTATTTGTGGGATAGATGTTTGCTATAGAAACAATATAGCTTATTGTTCCGCCGTAATAATGAATAATAGTCTCAAAATTATCGAATCAGCGAATACAAAAAGCCCCGTTAAGTATCCCTACATCCCAAGTCTGTTCATGTTAAGGGAATCGGGACCAATACTAAATACTTTAAAGACACTGCATAACTCCTTCGATGTCTTACTTGTTGATGGCCACGGCATATTACATCCAAGAAAATGCGGACTAGCAAGCTACATAGGTTTCTTAATTGGCAAAGCGACCGTAGGCGTTGCCAAGAGCCTACTAGTGGGTTCAATAATCCATGAAGGCTTCATAACTTATGGTGGCGAGGTCTTAGGATATAGAATCGCCAAGGATAGTAAAAAGGAGATCTTCGTAAGTGTTGGTCATTATATCAGCCTTGCTACTGCAGTGGATCTAGTCAAAAAACTAACCAAAACGAACGAATGGATACCAGAGCCGTTACGACTGGCAGACATGAATTCGAAGAACCATACCTAACTCTATTATCAATGAACTTCTCGTCCAGAAGATGATATTTTAACATGAGATAGTATTGGAAAAGATCAAGTAATGTTTAACTTTTCAGCACATGATTTGTGATAATAACTTCTACCATGTCCAAGACTTATAATAGTGTCATCATACGCAAATCTCACACTACATAGCCGACATCTACCACCCTGTTTTCTCTCAATAAGTGAAAGTACGCGGCCTCTTAAACCAGGGTTTGAATGATTAATTATTGCGTACCTTACCAATATTTCTACATTTGACATATGCATTATTACTATAATAGAAATTTCGTAGAATGTTTACTAACAAGAGTAAAACCATGAATCCAGGAGATTACCATTCGTAAATGAATAATCCGGATCTGGTGAGACAGCAATTGATACAATTTGTTTGTACACTTACTGTCCAATTTTGAAACGAAGGGAGTGGGATTCGAATCCTCAGGCTATACTTGGGGAGTCCTATCCCAATACAAAGCATTTTTTCGATGTTTAAATAGACATTATTATTTCCTGATCCAACTACCGGTACAGCAAACTTCGCCATGATTCGAATATGGGCGAAGTTATATCCTTACCATCGCAGCTACATAAGATTACTACTCCTTCTTGCTTCGTTGGATTGAATCCAATAAGGGTACTATAACCATCTATGCCACCGGCATGTTGTATAACTTCTTTTCCTAGATTAGTCTCTATAAACCATCCAAGACCAATGTAACTAGCAGTCAAACTCTTGTTGGAAGGAAAGGGAAAAGGATCAAGTGCTTGGGGATATTCATGTCTTATCAGATGTGTTTCTTGAATTATATCATTTATACTAGTACGAATTAAGCCCATATTAGCAGCTAAATATTTTAACAAGTCATTTACAGTTGAGTGTAATGCTCCTGCGGGCTGAATTGCTTCTGGAATGAATTCAAGATTAACTTCTTTACCACCGATGTGACCTTTAGCTAATCTGGATTTAAGGGCATCAGAAAGGGTTATTGCCGTACTATTCATTGCAATTCCCGTACTATCCATACCCAGCACATTTAAGATTCTGTCCTTAACAAGTTGGGGATATGGAACACCTGCTTTTATAGACAGAATATGACCTAAAAGACCCATACCAATATCAGAATAGTTAGCCTTGATTCCTGGTTCACTCATGAGTGAAGTATTTGAAAGAAAACTATAGACCTGCTGAGTAGTATAGGTATGGTTTCTAATCCATCCAGAAGGAAAATCCGGTAATCCTGATGTATGTGTAGCTAGATCCTCAAGTGTAATTTTATGTCCATTGTACGATGGCACCTTAACACTAGCAGGAAGGAACCTTTCAACTGGATCGTCTAAGTTAACTAAACCTTCCTTTACCATACCAGCTAAAAGCGTTGTAGTAAATGTCTTTGTAATAGAAGCAGTATCAAAGATGGTATTTCCATTTACTTTTGTGCTATTTGCTTTAGATATATTTCCATAGCCATATACTTGAGTACCATTTGGAGTAATGATTCCTACCACAATGGAAGCGTCTGGTAAGTGCGTTTTTACCTTGTTTAACATCATTATTGATAACTCCTTTGCAGTGGCGAATTGAGAATCAGTAGGTTGGGCTTTCACAATATTGAGCACAATAGTAGATAAACAGGATAATGCGAGCGTAGTATCAATAATAATCCCAAAGGCATAGTCATCGGTTTTGTTCTATACACTGCGCTGCTAGTAATCTGAAACTTATATTTGAGGTTTTTTGATTAAACTGCACCCAAGGTTAGTTATTATGACGTCTGAATTTAATTCATTCATTCCTCTGCTCTAAAGGTATTTGCAGAATCTATTCTCGGATTGGGATTCGAACCCCCTTGTTTCATTTTCATTTGGGGATTCATACCTATTTTGGTAATAAGGTTTGTGAAAAGAAACTCTTAACAAATTGTCTTTTATTATACAGGATGTAAAAGATCCTGATGGCATGAGTCGCATAGAAGTAGTATAGGCTTCTTGTTCATAGAGGTCGTTTCCCGTGCGATTGCTTCTCACCCCCCATCGTTTTCACCTATTTCTTCGCGAAGTGCAGGCGCAACACGTGTACCTAATAATTCAGTAGCTTGCATGAGCTTCGCATGAGGTAATGAGGCGGCGTTCATCATAAAGGTGATCCGGGAGATACCACCGAGCATTTTGCTGTGCCGGATGATCTTCTCGACTACCTCATCAGGATCGCCGATGAGTAGTGCGCCTAGCGGACCTCGTTGGGCGTCAAAATGCACACGTGTCATCTCAGGCCATCCGCGCTCCTTTCCAATCTCTGTCATGGCATGTGCATAGCCTGGAAAAAAATCATCGACTGCATCTTGCGTAGTCTCCGCGACATAGCCCAGCGAATGTATCCCAACTTTCAATTGATCGGGTAAGTGGCCGGCTCTCCTCCCCGCCTCCCTGTAGAGATCGATGAGTGGCTTGAACATGCGCGTTTCGCCGCCTATGATTGCGACCATCAAGGGGAGTCCAAGCAGACCGGCACGGACGAATGATTGCGGAGTCCCACCAACGCCTACCCATATCGGTAAAGGCTTCTGTAAAGGCCTCGGGTAGACTCCCTGTCCATTCAGGGCAGGCCGATATTCGCCGGACCAATGGACGTGTTCATTGTCACGAATCTTCAGTAGCAATTCGAGCTTCTCGGCAAAAAGTGAGTCGTAGTCCTCCAATCGGAGGCCGAATAGGGGAAACGCCTCAATGAATGAGCCACGTCCCACAACCATCTCTGCCCGACCTTGCGACAGAAGATCGAGGGTTGCGAATTCTTGAAACATCCGTACTGGGTCGGCGGCACTCAGGTACCGTTACCGCACTGGTGAGACGTATACGTTGCGTTCGCGCCGCTGCCGCTCCTAGGATGACAACGGGAGCCGAATCTAGAAACTCCCGACGATGATGTTCGCCGACTCCAAACACATCCAACCCAAGTTGATCGGCGCGTTCAATTTGTTCGATCAATCTCCGCAAGCGCTCGGACGGGCTGACCGATAGGCTGGTGTCATCGAGGGCCGCTGCGAAGCTATCAATTCCCACTTGCATCTAGTGTGCATGAGGTAAGCCGGATATTTAAGTTCGGTAGTAGTTCCTAACTTAGTTGGTATGAACTACCATATCTAGTGAGCAGAAATTTATTTTTGAGCGAGACAGAAATGGTTCCTGTAAATAGGGACGTGCAATAACCTTACGGTAATTAACTGTGCCACTTTTTACCTAATGTCCCCTACGTTGAGATAAAGTTTCCGCTCATTTCAAATTTCTCAATTCTGTGGTTTCCAATAATCGTAACAAACAGCAATTTGTCCTCAAATCTATGGCTATACTTCCAGGATGATTGAACTGACTCTCAGCTGGTCCCCGTTTTTTGTGACTTTACTTAAGGTTTGTAAGTTAACTTGGCCATTTTTAACATAATATAACAAAATAAAGGATAATAACTTGGAAAACAAAATAATTCTATTGTCCGAAGGATTTATTGATAATTTTTCTTGTCATTCAAAAGAATATTCTTTTTCAAGACCAACATATCCGGATTTACTTTTTGACTTTTTGTCCGCAATAACACCTCAAAAAAATCTTGCTTGGGATTGTGCAACGGGGAATGGACAGTCTGCTATAGGGTTATGCAAATACTTTAGGAATGTAATCGCAAGCGATGCAAGCAAAAATCAGATTCAACATGGTTTCCAAAGAGAAAATATAGATTACAAAATATTTCCAGCTGAAAATGCGAACTTGGACAACGATTCTGTCGACCTTGTGACTGTAGCTCAAGCAATACATTGGTTTGATTTTGAAAAATTTTACATTAGTGTAAAAAGAGTTGGTAAAAAAGATGGTATTATAGCGGTGTGGTCTTATGATATGCATAAAATAAATCCTCAAATAGACAACATTAGCAATCGGCTTAATGTAGACGGTGAAATTCTTGGTAATTATTGGGCCAAAGAAACAAAGTATGTTAAAGAAAAGTATAAAACAATTCCATTTCCATTTAAGGAAATTTCTGTTCCGGCGTTTAAGACAACATTGTACTGGAATTTACTTCAACTATGGAATTATATGCAAACTTGGTCTTCAGTAAAAAAGTATTATTCTGAAAACAAACAAGATCCTTTGGATCTCGTAAAGTCAGAACTACAAAGTTTATGGGGAGATGAGCATAACAAAAAGGAAGTTACTTGGAATATAAATATACGTGTAGGAGTCATAAAATAGTATGAAAACTAATACACGCAGAGATCAACTGCCGATCTTATAAATCAGTTACCATTTATTTCGAATACAACATCCCCTTTTAATGTCATTATATTCAAATGCATTTTATGAAATATAACAAGTTCGCTCACAAAAATGCGAAAAAGAAAAATCACTAATTCAAGCCCTAGAAAAAGAAATGAATATGCCGAGCATACATAATACCGCCTGTATGATGGCCTGCAGACCTATCGTAATACATGTCGTCCTTATGTCAATTATTTTCTTTGAGACACTGGTTCACCGGTACATGGAAGAGTAACAGTATGACCCTGTTTCTCAACACGTGGATATATAATGATGCAACTTCTGCGTCATCCTCCATCACCAATAAACGAGATACTGGAAATATGACAGAACTACAAAGTATTACTGAGTCAGTCTCATAATAATCTCAATATCTGGCTCATTGCAGAAGTAAATCAGTGTGTGGACACATACCTGACTGACTCGCCTTCCGTCTCACTAGATGAGAAGTGTAATGAAAAAATATATATCTCCTATTTTGTGGGAGATTCTTGATGTTGCAAACAAGGCAAATGGCTATCGCCCTTTTCTTTGGCTTCTGTTTATCATTTATTTTGGCAATTCCATCAGTATTGGGACAGTCAATGAAATTTAATTATTATACACAATGGGGTTCTGCAGGAGAAGGGGACGGACAATTCGATGGGCATAATGATGTTGATTTTTATAATGGAAGTGTTATTGTTGCTGATTACGCAAACCATAGAATTCAAGTATTCGATGAAAATGGCAAATTCATAAGCAAGTTTGGGGATGGAGGAGAAGGGGACGGACAATTCCATAAGGCATCAGCGCTATCTCTGGATTCAGATGGAAATATTTACGTAGCAGATCAATTTAATTTTAGGATTCAGAAGTTTACTAATGATGGGAAGTTCATTACCAAGTGGGGTTCAGAAGGAGAAGGCGATGGACAATTTTTACATCCTCATGTTCCCGCAAACGATGCACAAGGAAAATTATTTGTAACAGATAGAGATCTGGCAAACGTTCAAGTGTTTACGAGTGATGGAGATTTTGTATTTAAATGGTCTTCAGAAGGTGAAGCTGATGGACAAATATCAAAGCCAGAGAGCGCAATTGTAGACTCGAACGGAAGTGTCTACATCGCAGATTATGGCAATAATAGAATTCAAAAGTTTACTAATGATGGTAAGTTCATTACCAAGTGGGGAAGTAAAGGAACTGGAGATGGACAATTTCAAGGTCCATCAGGTCTTTCAATAGATGCCGATGATAATATCTATGTGACGGATAAAAATAATGATAGAGTACAAGTTTTTGCAAGTGATGGACAGTTTATAACCAAATTTGGGGAAGCTGGCACTGGTAACGGTCAATTCACTGACCCAGAAGGCGTAGGTGTCGATAAGGAGACAGGAACCGTGTATGTTGCCGATACAGGTAATTCACGCGTACAGAGTTTTAAACTAGAACAATAAAATATTATAATTTCAATATTTTGTTGATTTCCATTGAACAAGATTATTTGGTTTATTATTTTAGCAATTTTCTTGTTCTATTCCAGCACTATAAATATATTTATTTTTGCACATAATTTTGACACTGACGACAATTCCTCATTTCTTACTCTAATAAACAAAATATTGATAGAAAATAGACTTCTAAATGACAGCCTATCAAATGAAAATATGAATTCCGTAGAGTACACCAGAAATATAGAAAAAATTTTGGACGACATACTAATCAGTGAGAATTCTTTTAATATAGACAGCGATCAATTTTATAACAATACTATCATTGCTTTAGTTGTTGCTAACTTAGCAGACGAAGTTTTAAGAAATTACGGACGAGCTTTTGGAGTTCCTTCGAATACAATGCTAAGTATGAATTTCTCAAAAGTTATCAATATGCAGAATAAATCAAACAGTACAATGGAAATGAATACACACTCCAATCACTCTCCGAATCGGGAAAATGAAACGTTGATGATTGACAAATCGAGCTATCTTAATTCAGTACGAATCTCTGAAAGAATGATAGAGTTATACAATGGTGAGCTGAACGGTTCTTCGTCTAATTCTATTGATGTTGACAGGGCTAAGTCTCGTCTCGTTGATGCATTACTTAATTTGAAACAACATCTTGGGATAAAGGCAAGTCCATATAAAATAATGGAAGACGTTCATGGAGAAGTTCATCCTAATTTGCAAATAGCATTCAACCTTAAACTCAAACGATAGATATTTGGATGAGACGTTATACAATCAATAAAAACCATACCGTACGGTGTCTATGAATGACCTCCATAGATAAGATTGAATAAAAATTGTGAGGACTTGCGCTGACTCTTTCGTATTCATCCACGCATTACAAAATATCGTGATCACCCAGATTGCTACCCAATTCTTCTGCTTCTTCTACGTTCTTTCATCTCATCGTCAGCAGTTTTCAATGCTTCTGACTTTTTGACACTGGTTTATATAGAAAAAATAATAATATCGTGTATTCTGCCAGCCTACCTTTCAGCAAATGACGCAGAAAGAATTTTATAAAAATTCGAAGACAACTTAAGCTTCTTTAATTTGTCACATCACCTGTTGTGAGCACAGCTTCATCCTATCTGTCTTTGTTAAAATCTGCCATTGACCTTCTCGAACTTTCTATGGCTTTCTTTTTTCTGGGCTGTAGTATTAGTACATATATTGAACCTACTGTGTAGATTGATAATAGTATTAGCTGGGCAACTATGGTCTCCAAAGTGGGATGGATGCCAGTCATAGTCGCAAGATTGATATCAAGGCGGGGAATGATTCCTAGAATCGGGGTTGTGGGAATGTAACCCACTTCTTGAAATTCTCTAACCGCATTACCCATAAAAGCAATTGACATATACGCCCCTACCCCCATAGTAAAGCCAAATAATACTCTCAACGGTAACTTTTTACCTAGTTTTCTGACTACAACTGCGACCGCTACTATCACTGCAAGACCTATGATAAGACCGGCCATAACATACCATTCCATATATTTCGCGTAGGACAACATAGCTTGATAGAACAGAACTGTTTCAAAACCCTCTCTATAAACGGTAAAAAATGAAAGCATGACAAAAACCATTACACTTCCTGTTGTGGTAGCATGCCACACTTTCGCTTTGACAAATTCAATCCATTTCTTTGTTTCAATTCTATTGAGAACCCAGAAGCTCACCCAGAATAGTACTGCGACTGCGGAGATGCCTGCTATGGCTTCGATGAGCTCTCTGTTAGCTCCAGATATTTCAATTATGTATTCTGCGACGAACCAAGTGATGCCAGTTGCTCCGGCGGCCATCAGTATGCCAAGATAAACATGTTTTTTGAATCGGTTATTTCTTGATGCTTCCAAATATGTAATAATAGCACCAATAATTAGTGCTGATTCCAATCCTTCTCGAAATATTATTGAAAATGATGTCGAGAACGCGATTGTAGGTGCTAGAATACCAGTGCCAGATACGAGTCGCTCAGACTCATCCAGACCTCCTCTGATTTCTATTGTCTTTTGAGCTATTTTTTCGTAAGGTGCTTTTGATTGTATCAAGTTACGTAATTCCGCAAATTTTATTTCCATTTCTAATGTGAAATCAGGATTTATAGGTCGCAAAGGAATTTCCACGTTCTCATAGCTATCCAAATATGCAGAACGCGATGTTAATGACGCACCTTCGTAATTTCCTACTTTGTAAAGTTGGAGCATTTGGTCAAGTTTGACCCGAATTATATCAATATCGTTTCTTACTTCTGCCTTCGCAGGGTCCTCCGCTTCCCCCATATCTCTCCTTTCGCCAGTATACACTCCGAAACCTTGACTCAATGATTCTATATCTGCTAAGCTCTTTTGAGAAGAGGTATTAGTACCCTGAATTACGTATATCTAGGGATCGATCTCTTTTTAAAAGCTCTTCAGCCCTATCAAGCTTATCAACAATACCGTTCACAAAAATAACTATTTTTGTAGGGCTCTCTTTTTCAGCCAACATGCTCCTCAGGTCCTCTCGCATCTCAGTTTCAATATCAGCCATCAGCTTTGGATCGACCCTTTCAAGTGGTGCTTCCAGATATTCGTAATTATCCAAATAAGCTTCGACTGCAAAACTATCAGCAGCTTGATAATTTCCGTTATCTCTCACTTCCATGATAACCCCAGAGAGCAATTTCCTTATTTCAGAGAAGTATTTTATATTTTCACCAGCGGCTGTGGCATTACCATTACTTATGGCAAGTTCTTCATTGATATCTCTCTCTATCGCCGAAATTAAATTCAACACAGAATTCTGGTCGGATTTTTGCGTTATTGTTTTCCGTAACTGATCAAAGAAGGAATTTAACTCTACCTTCCTTCTCTCATCTATTAATCCAGCTACCTTGGCGTAATTTGCACTAGAAGCATTGAGTAAACCTATTGCATTTTCGTAGTCTACAGTGTTGGGTTTGTAACCCGGGTCTTGAAGTTGTTGCTCATTGGTGGATTGAGAGCTATTCGACATTAAATAAGATTTACCTGCGTCATTGAGCAGGTATGTAATAGTTTGCAAAGTGATTCCTTTATCAGTTTGATTCGATCCCATAGCTTGGTTCAAAACATTACTTAATAAGGTGTTGATCGCTTGAAGATCGTTTCCCGGATCAACGGAAGAGCCGTTTTTTGCCCGAATATTTATTGGTAGATCAGTCAATTTATCCTCTAATTGATTTGCAGATTCTGAATCTAGTTCTTGCAGAATTTTCTTAATAGATGGAAACGTTACTGAATGTGGTATGTATGCATGAGCAAATGCCGTGTCAATATCACCAATGGCTAAACTATCTTGAGTCAGTGAAATTTGCGCTCTTATCCTTTCAATGTTAACCATTAAAATAAGAATATTGAGATCGTTCAAGCGTGCTTGTTGTGCATAAGTAAGATAGTAAGAATTAAGGAGAGGGCCGAGAACGATAGAAAAAAAAGTGATGAAGATCACAGTTCTAATAGGTGTGTTGTTAGATGTCATTTCCCATTGTGCGGAAAAATCACAAATTCAAGCGCTAGAAAAAGAAAAGAAGGTCACGTAACGCTGATTGTCGTACCTATGATAATATCTTTTCAGCCTTCTCCAAATTCACTTTAATTTGGTCTACTAGTCCTTGTACTTCATCTATGGATTTTTTGTCTTTTATCATTTGTCTAAGTTCCTGGCGAAGTAACACTTCTGTATCTTCCACTAATTTCTGGTCATGTTTTGCAAGATCTGATTCAATGAATTCGAAATTTTCCAAGTATGCTCTTGTAGCCAATTCTTCTGCTTCAGTATAATTTTGCGTCTTGTGATTCTCGATCACCTCGGTTAGAAGGTCTCGTATGTTATTGATTAGTCCTATAGATTTATTGCCAGAATCTTCGGTAGCTCCCCCTAGCTGGGCAGTAGAAACTCCAACTATCCCAGACATTTCCTGTTTTAAACCATTAATTGATGTTTCAAGTTCCTCTGCGTTGGATTTCTCTTCAACCTTCTTCTTCAGAGATGAGAACAAATTTGTGACTTCATCTACTTCCGTTTTTGTTGAATCATTAAGCATGGAAGATGTCTTATTAAACAAGGATCCTGCTCTTGAAATGAACCCACTTGCATCCTGATATTCAACAATTTCCTTTATTACCCCTCCTTGTACTCCTTCTTCGTATTCTGCATTTGCAGTATCAAGTAAATTGGAGATGACCATTATGTTCAATGTACTATTATCATCTGGGACTATTAGCTTAATTGCATTGTCTAGCATCTGATTCACTTTATCTGTCTCTCCCATGAATTGGGACGAATCTAATTTTTCGACATTCTTGGATAATTCATCCAAAGATGTGGCTAATGTAGTGTTAAGGGTACTATCGGCGGTAGCAAGTTTTACTTCTATTAAGTCATATAATTCTGCTATTGGATGAAGCACATGAGCTAGAGTTAATGTGTTGTTTCCATTTTCCTTGTTTGCCACAGCCTGTTCAAGATGTCCTTTCATCATTTCTATATTTGACATAAATTCTACCGTGTTGTCATCTGACTGGGCTACTGCAATACTAAATGAGGTTGGCTGCGAAATGAGAAGTACAGCGATCGCGGAGCTTATCAGGGCAAAGCCATAGCATTCTATGCTACTTGAATTAAATCTCATCATGTTAGGACAGCCTAAATAAGATGCGCAATTTAAGCATTAACCAGATTCTCGAATTAGAGAATAATCAATTTCTAATATTACCAGCCATGGCAACATTCTCGTCGAGGTACTGTGTTACCATGTGGACATGATTTTGCTATTAATGATGAACTTAACGCGTTATATAGAATCAATTATTTTGGTTTTCGAGATATTAGGTTAATGTGTATCAAATTCTATTGGATATAATGTAATATGTTGAGTAGTAGGGCTACACCTAGTAGAATTACTACTTCGATTTTACTCGCCGGGATCAGTGAGATTGAAGCAGGATATCTCGTTTGGCTGTGGCTGAGAGAAAGTAATAGCAGGTTCTATGGTCGCAATTCTTGACTGTTGTGATTTGAAACTTCCATTTTCTTTATTCGGTTAACTATCAACATCGTTTAAATATTAGGCACTCCTAATTAGGCAAACCTAAGGAATGTCACTAGAAGAGTCGGATCAACAAGATGGTCAAGTCTGGGATTTACTGCACGACTTGCTGGATAATGCGTCTTATCGCATAATTCTATCGACAATCGATTCTGCGAAATCTGTTGGAGATATAAGTTCGCAAAACAATATTCCCCTAAGCTCTACATACAAACGGATTAAAAAATTGGCTAAACATGGTCTCATTCACGTGGCAAGAATCGAAATTGATGACTCGGGCAAAAAAATAGTATTCTACAAAAGCAAAGTGAAGAGAATGCAATTTGGAATAGAAGGCGAAAATTTATCAATTCAATTCGAAAATAATGCTCTATTAAAGACTGTTGGTCTTGTAGCCTGAAGATTAGCTGTTGTGAATTACTTACGAATAATAATAATATGATATAGTTTACATTACTCGAAATCGAAGACCCAGAATTCACTATTAGACTAGGCACAATAATATTAATAATGCACTATACACTAATTGTATTGTATCCAGAAGAATGAATGTGAATTTCGCTGAGGTTAAAACAGATGGTTTGGAGAGGCTATATCTTGAGACTGCTGATTCAGAACATATTGAGATGTATTTGAAAGCAATGTGGCGTATCCTGGAGAAAGGCGAGGAAATCAAAGTCGTATCGATAGCTAGAATCCTGGACATTAAGCAACCATCTGTCGTCCAGATGCTCCATAAGTTAAATGACTTAAAGTTAATTAAATATCAAGTCGGGAGTAGTTCTATAAAGTTAACGTCCAAAGGAGAATTGATAGGTCAACGAATGATGCGAAATACTAGACTTTTGGAAGTTTTGATGAAACACTCCCTTAAAATAGAAATCGATGAAGAAATGGTATGCGGAATAGAACACCATATGAAGTCTATTTTCACTGATGCATTATGTACCCTACTAAAACATCCCAGGATCTGTCCTCATGGTAACGTCATACCTCAAGGAAGTTGTTGCGGTACGGGTCAGTGATTCCTATAAAATGTTATTCGATTTGAGGATTCTACAGTGAAGAATTGAAGGTCGCAGATTAAAGAAAAGCCGCTATCATGAAGCCAAGCACAACGCCGTATACGACATGACCACCAAGGCTTACAAGAGCAGGATAATGGCCTAGAGGATGGTTCCAAACTGCAAGACCTGTTATTGGTTTATGAATTGGAACAAGTGTAATAATCCACAGAAGCCCGCCGTAGACTATCCCTAATAAGGTAACAATCATCATTGAATGTGGATTTACCAAGTAAGTTACGACAAAAGGAAAGAGGAGGCCGCCAAGAGTACCATTTAAAAAATGAAGAAAAAATATTCCTCTGTATTGAACAACTCTGCGCGAGATTCCGAAAAATCTGATGCTCAAAATTTGATTCTCATGCCATTCAAATACCCCCTTTAGACCCCATTTTCTCCAAAATGGAATTTCGTATAGCGTCATGATTGTAGTTGCAATCATGCTACCAAAAATTCCTAACGTAAGTAAATTTAGCATTTGCATATGGTGGTAACTAAAAAACTAACTATGCAAGAGAACAACAAGAAGCGATATAGAAAGGGATGGTACCGTAGATGAACGCACAGTAAGGGAGAGTATTCATCTAACATTCTGAGTAGTGAATCTGCAGTTATTTTAGCTCATGGACAATAAATAGAGAGCAATTTTTATAGTTTGTTTTATAATTTGTGAGACAATGGTCTTAATAGCTGTGTTTGAGAAACAATTTGTTACGAATATAGATAGATTAACAACACAGATTGCGTTCCCAAGTAATAATAAGAATGAACAAATCAATGAATTAACTCACACTCGGGATGTGGAAAGATCTTAAGTCCTGTGAAAACACCTACCTCTTATCAATCTCAACGATGCCTAATATCAAGTTACCACTAGCTCAAAACAGAGGTACTAGTTTAAATGGGAAAGTCCGACTATGATTGACATGAGTCAATCACACCAACGATCTACTCGATTCGACCTAGAAATGCGATTAGGTGAAAGTTATATAGAGGGTAAGGCGCTCTCGGACGATGGTGAATACACCATCAATATTCATGGAGGCAAGACTTTCCTGGTTCTAGCAAGTAAATTTGAAGAAAAGTGTGAAAATGTAACTATTCATTTCTTTACGGAAAAAGGAACTGAGCTAAAGATTGAAACTGAGGTAGAGTAATATCGTGATTGGATAGAAGTTTATGACGATTATCTAACAACAACCCTTTCAAGGGATTTGCCAATTGCAATGACCATAGAATGCAAAGATGCCTAAATTTAGCGCATGTAAAGTGCGAAGTATGCCAATCGTTACTAGTTTGATGAATACTATCATTGGAAAAGATAGTATGCCATATACTCATCAATTTCAGGAGTGTGTCGAGGTTATTTAGTATTTTAAATAAACTAGCAAAAGAGTATGAAAATAGGATATCCATGCATTAACACTAGTATCGTGAGTGAGGCCCCCTCAACTTTTAGACTTGCCTCATACAACGAAGATTGTCTAGTTAAAGTTGTACGAAATAATCTTGATCATCTGGAAAAAATATTGCAATATAATGTAAAAAACAACCTCTTGTTTTTTCGAATCACTTCAGGCCTCGTACCATTTGCATCTCACCCTGTATGTAAGGTCAATTGGCAGAAGCATTTTGCACATCGATTTAAAGGATTAGGCGAATTCATAAAAGAGAACAAGATTAGAATTTCGATGCATCCTGATCAGTTTGTATTAATAAATTCACCCAAAGAATTGATCGTTGAAAGTAGTGTTAGAGAGCTGACATATAATTGCTCAATTTTAGATTTGATGGGTCTAGACGGAACCGCAAAAATTCAAGTTCACGTTGGGGGTGCGTATGGTGATAAAATACTGGCCATGAAAACTTTCGAAAAGAACTACGATACATTCCTTTCGCCTAACGTAAGGAAGAGGCTAGTCATTGAGAATGATGATCGCTTATACAATGTTAATGATTGTTTGAATATCCATGACAGTACCGGCGTACCCATATTATTTGATTCATTTCATCATAGATGTTATCAAAGTGGCGACGGTCAGAGTGTCATGAACGCATTTCAGATGTGTTGTGAAACATGGGGTAAAATGGACGGTCTGCCTATGGCAGATTATAGCGATCAGGAGTTCGGATATCGAAAAGGAAGACACTGCACAAGCATTGATCTTAAGCATTTTAAAAAATTTATTTTACAAACACGTGGTCTTGATTACGATCTCATGTTGGAAATAAAGGACAAACAAATAAGTGCAACCAAAGCCATGCACATGTTGTATGATCTCTCGGACAGTAATGTGCTTCTCGATAAAGTGTTTAATGCTGGTATCAATCAGACAAATACAATCTCAAATTTTTGACTATACATCTTTGTTGTCTTTTAGAGACTCCTTGATACTAAGATGAATACCAGATAATGGCACATCTTTCAAAAATTTCACGCCTGCAACTTTGTTACCTTGTATTTTTTTTACCGAGCTAATACCAGTGCCGCCAAGTAATATTGGAGGATGCTCTTCCATTGTAGTTTGTATATGATTTATCAATCTTGTTGCAGCATTAATGTTCTCAGCTAAAGTTATGGAAATTATAATCAAGTCAGGTTCTAGTTTATTTGCAAAGGTAATTACTGAGGTAGATGGAACAGAAGGTGCAATATTGAAGACAGAGTATCCTTTGCTTATTAGAACTGATTCGATAACCATGCAACCCAAACTGTGCATTTCCCCTTCAGGAGTACATAACAAGATCTTCTTAACTTCTGTTGACTGCTGTTTTTGCTTTGATACTTTCTCATTTATTATTTTTACAAGAGTGTGCGCTGCATTGCTACAGATATGTTCTGTTGCAATATCTAAAGTACCGTTACTCCATAGCTCTCCGACCTTATACATTACTGGTGTTAGTAATCTTTCATAGAATTTGACAAGTCCAAGAATCCTTGAATATTTTTCAAATATTTTGAAAAGGGCTTCGATATCATAGTTTATGAGTAGATCTAGCATTTGCTCCCTCATAGAAGATTCCATTTCTTCGGTCTTTTTCACATCCGAGGAATGGGCAGCTATGAACGCGACTATGTTTGGGTCTTTATGAAATTCCTTAGGAATGTCCTTGATAGTTACTTTTGAAGATCTACCAAGATATTTGACAATTTCTTGCTTCACCTTGCTATTGCTGTTATCCCAAGTATTTTTTACAAGATATGCGTACAAGTTGCCTTTGACTTTTTTATCTCTAATGAATACCAATCAAGCGCACTTGATCCGATCTTGCAGGCAACAAATAATGGAATCAGATTTCTGCATTAATAACGGCCGAAGTAGCCGATAGATGCTCTCTGTGACTTTGTCAAACATATGCCACACTCTCATTAAAAACAATGAATTCGCAGTTTATGAAAAAGATTATGAGAGGAAGCAATTACTAGTCCTGCTATTAATGAGCCCACAAAATTTCTAATCACCATGACATATCCCGGAGGCGATGCTATCACAGAAGTACCAGATACGATATAGAAATTGTCAACAAGCCAGAATGCCAGTGTAATCCAGCCTAACACCCCTGCAATCATTGACCCAAGTCGAGCTCCGTTATGAATAAAGTAAATTGAAAATGCGATACTAATATACCACAGACTTCCCAGCATCAACCATACCGGCTGGAAGATTTCACTTCTTGGATCCAAAAAGTAATAGGTGGATCCAATGAGGGCTAATGCGATCGTAGATATCATCAAAATTCGTTTATTTAGTGATGAAGACGTCCGTTCTTTTTTAATCACCTTGTCATTCTTCTTTTGTTCGCTCATTGCAGTCATAATTGATTTTTCAAAGTTCATCAGCTCAAGTGGAATAATACTTGCGATAGAAGCGTCTTTTACTGTAGCCTCATGTTTCAGACTATCGATAAGAGGCCGAGCAAGCGATGCCTTTACAGGTGTTATGAGGTCAACCCAGTAGGAGGAAAGTCTTGGGGTCAGAAATGGAATTATTATTATTCGAATTGTTTTTTTTAAGATAGAGGCATATCGTTTCATCATGTCCATGTAGGTGAGGACCTCAGGGCCTCCAATATCAAAAGTCTTACCTTCGGTTTCAGGCACATTAATTGACCGGACTAGATACTCAATTACATCGTCAACGGCAATTGGCTGGGATTTAGTCAATACCCATTTAGGACATATCATTAACGGCAGCCTTTCTACAAGATACTGTAACATTTTAAACGATCCTCCCCCTTGACCCAGAATAACTGCAGCTCTGAATATCGTTACCTCAGCTGTAGATTTCTTTAGGATTTCCCCTACCTCTTTTCTGCTTCGCATATGCTCTGACAATTCTTCTTCTTTTCCATAAGTAAGACCGCCAAGATAAATAACCCTCCGTACTCCACAAGCAGTAACTGCTTGGGCAAAATTTTCTGCAGCAACTCTATCGCGCTCTGCAAATTTTTTCCATTCCTTTGATGAACCTTCCATTGAATGTATAAGATAGTATGCAATATCGACTCCTTTCATTACTTTGATCAAGTCAGAATAGTTTTGAACATCAGCATAAACAATCCTCCAAACGGTCATTGCCTACTTGAAAATCGCTTAAAAGGGAGTCTGCGTCTCTCGTCATACATTTAATGTTGTAGTTGCCAGGAGTAGCGATAGCGAGCAATTTTTTAACTAACCTGCTCCCTATAAATCCGCTAGCTCCAGTTACCAAGATAGTAGTCCTTGGATTTTCTGTATCTGACCTTATCTTTCTGTATGGGGATTTGTTTTTCCCATTTAGTTCTGACCTATTCCATTCTGTACTATTTGACAACAGTTTCGATGTATCCAAGGCTCTTGTATTACTTAATTTCTTTTATCTATTGGTTACTTGACTTGCTTCCTCACTCATTCGATGATTTTGGTACCGATGACATTTTGAGTAGAGAGTCTGAGTACCGCCATTCTTCCTGCCATTAATCCAAAGATTGCTCCATATATAAGGTGGAATAGTAACGATCCTCCAATTATTACCGGATATAATCCAGTGAAATAATTGGCTATATTATTCACATAAGAGTTAGGAGCAGAAGCTATGAATGCGTCCAAACTGGGCATTATTCCGAATATTGTTAGGGGTAAGAATAATACTGCCCACAAAGTCACTCCCACTATCAACCCGAGATACACTCCTCTATTAACGTTGTAAGGAATCAATTTTCTCCAGAATAATGCTATCTGTCCGAATATGTTACCGGCGACAGTACCAGTCAATATATGTAACCCAAGACCAATATATTGAGCTGAGGCAGGATCGTTAAATCCGAGTGATAATCCTATTACCGCAAAAAAAGTGCCCGGTGGTGTACCTGAAGCCGCATCTACCAATACTAATAGTCCCGATATTCCCCATGCGGAAATTAACCCTGCGAGAGTACAGTATACTATCAACATTTTTGGTGTATTTTGCCATTCCATATCAGCAGGAACTCGTATCAACTATATAAACTAGCGCCAACTTCTAGTCCTAGTGCTAACTAATATGAATTGATCCAGGATTCAAGTGTAGTAGAAGCTCGATACATGGGGCATGTATTGAAACTCTAATCCACCCACCTTCAATTTGCTTTCTCTAATATACTCTAGGAAAAATTATTTATTTATCTAGTTTATATCCTATTAGAATTTTGCGAAGTTGGTAAAGCTGATCGCGCATTACTGTAAACACTTTCCTTCTTTAGTAGCGATTTGCGAGCATTGAACCGTTCCTTCTCTGAAACAATCTTATGCTGTTCTAATGATTTGGACATTAGTTCCTACACCTCTCCTCATGTACTATTAGGTCGCTTCATCTGCGCGAGAACCCACCTCGTTCTAGTATTAAAGAACTTTCTAAATCGGCAACTCGTATAATCAGTGCGACAGAATAATTCCTCATGGATGATAGATTAGGATAGGGTAAACTATTTGTTAATACTAGATTATTGTCTTTTCTGACTTATTCCAAACATGACCAAAGAGATCCTGACACCACTTACAAAAAGAAAGGCTCTACTTATAAAACCACTATTAAAGTCCAGACTACCTCTTAGAATCTGGCAGAAGTAGACAGCTACTTTTTCATTTAATGCAATTCCTGCTATTATTCATCTGAAAAGCCAATCTCAATTCTTGTGTGCACATTTTTAACATAAGTGCGAAGATCTGCCAATTAATTCTACTACCTTTAGGAAGTATTATTCGCCATGTTAGACTTCTATTTCTATCTCTTTCTATATTAAAGACAGTATCGCTATCGACAAGAGAATAATCAGACATTAGCCAAACAAACTTGCGGCTTCACGTAAAACTTGATGTGTAAAAGATAAGACTAAGCCAACCTTCGCATTAAATTGATGCTCCTTTAGTTCTCCTATTCTTTCAATGAATTCTTCGGGAAGCGAGGAAAAGCTATGTGTGAGGAGATATTCTTTATTCTCACTTAAAAATTCTATTGAGGGGAGGAGCTTGGTAACAAGCTTACCAAGTGTGGTAAGTAATAATATCCATTAGATGAATTTTTCTCTACAAAGTTTTGCTCTCTTAGCCTGGCGACATGTTTCGAGGCTTCCTGCATTGAAGAATCCTATCTCTTTGCTATATCACTTAATCTATATCCTTTTTCTTCTCTCAAAAAGGATAACACTTGTAATCTGTCTGTGCTAGCCAGAACAAAAAGCAATTCTGCGAGTTGTATTCCAACTTTAAACCCTCAACGCCTAGGTTGATATTTAACAATTGTGTTGAGAAGACTATATTATATATCTTTCATATGGGTGTTTATGAAAAATTTAGAATCAAACTATGAAAAAAACATTAGTGATACTGTGATATGTCTCCTCAGTTTGTGTAAAAACTATGATCATAGGAATTATAACTGTGTGGAGGAGATCAATCTGCACAAGTAAGCCTTACAGGAGTCAACTGGCATGTTTTATTTCTTGCATTAATTACTCGTGGTAGTCGTAGCTGTTCTACTAAATTAGTTGCATGTGGTTTATCTGCAATGATATTCTTGAAGGTAAATCACTCACTGAATCTATTGTCTAGATGTATCCTGAGCTAACCTTCGTAGTTTCGTTCATTAAAATAGTAGATAAATCAGTTCTGCAAGAATGGAAAGGAACAAATCACCAGGCCCAGTAGAAGCCTGTCACCATTGCTTTCAATATTCTAAACTAGGCTACACTACTTTAAAAAAAACCATACTATGGCAAACGCTGAAAATGAAATAATATAAATAAATAAAATTTGACAGAATCGATTCCAAAATAGACGCTATTTTTATATACTTCATCTATGTGACCTTCCACATTGAAATTACTAGGGGTTCTCTCATTAATCCTTTTTCTTTATTCGATATCCTTCTTAATTTATGGTAATAATTTTACACTCTACGCTCAATCAGACTTACGGACAACAAAGCATAGAGACATAGTTATAGATTTAGGTAACAAAATAAAGACTAACGCTCAGCTCACTTACCCAGCTATAGGAAAAGGACCGTTTCCCGGTGTTCTCCTCATAACTGGATCTGGAGCAGAAGATATGAATGAAACTGCGGGTTTTATTCGCATTGACAATAAGACAGGAGACAGGATTTATCCTCCGGTACCGTTCTTCCAAATAGCTGATTATCTATCCGAGAGAGGATTTACAGTTCTTAGATATGATAAGAGAGGAATAGGTATAAATCATACAATTCTAGATAGTAACGTTTGGGGAAATCTGACGCTTGATGATCTCAGTTTACAAGATGCAAGCAAAGCTGTAGTAGCATTAATACACCAACCTGAAGTTGACCCTAAAAGAGTAACAGTATTAGGTCATAGTGAAGGTACAGATGATTGCCCCAAGAGTTGCAATCGACAATCCAGATAAGGTAGATAACATTGTGCTGATGGGAGCGGTGGATAATCAATCGAAAATACTTGAATTTCAAACCGTAGCCTTGCCACTTCTATACGCCAAAGAAGTATTGGACAAGAATCATGATGGAACACTCTCAGTTCTGGAAGCATCCAGAGATGTTACTTTTGAGCGTCTCGTTGGTGGTAATCTCAGTTTGATTCTTACACAGAAGGTCGAAAATGGACAAAGACTCCAAAAGCAGAGTATAATGCCAATAGCGATACTCACATAAACATAGAAACAGAACTGAAACCAGTATTAATGAAACACGCCAAGTCATTCTTTTCACCCTCAAAATCAGCACCATCTGAAACAGTAGGTAAGTGTACTAATCTGGAAGGTTGTCCAATGTATTCGAGCTCATTTCTTAACTTTGAGCCTAATTTAAGTAATATTGGCAATGTTCCTACAAACACTAGCATTCTAATACTCAACGGAGAAAATGATACACAAACTCCAGTTCAAGGAGCTTTATTGTTACAGCAAAAGCTTACAGAGTTAAGGCATACTGATCATATCTTGATTACGTATCCTAATTTAGGACATGAATTTTATCCATCAACACAATGGCTAACTCAACACGGTCCAATAGAAAAATATGTCCTAGGAGACCTTTATTCATGGCTTGAAGCTCATTCTGGATTTATGTCTCTTAACTCCTTAAAATAGTTCTTTCTAAAATCTCTTTCATTCTTTGGATAGATTAAAGTTGATTTTATCAGCAATTCTACTGAACTACTGCAAACTCTAAATGTAAGTCGGTAGTATGGATAGAAATTAGCTAATGTATTGCATAAGAAAAATCACAGGAAACAAAACTGCACCAACATTCATTATGATTTTCTCCCTTGTAACGATTATTCCCTTTATCACAATGACCGCTACGCACCTTGTTAATGGTCAATCAAATCAATCGAACTTTAATGTTACAGAGTCACTAAACGTTCAAAACATATCGACAAAGAAAATTCACGTAGGAGATATTGAAATAGCATTCAAGATTTTTGGTAAGGGTAACCCCATTTTACTAATCAGTGGTAGTGGCAATGTTATGGATGTTTGGCCGACACATTTCTTAAAGGAACTAGCATCAAATCATACGGTAATAATATTTGACAATCGTGGAGTGGGAAATACAACGGCAGGTACAAGACCATTTTCTATCGGTCAATTTGCAAACGATACTGTTGGATTGTTGGACGCTTTGGATATACAAAGAACAGATGTTCTTGGATTTTCTATGGCTTCCTTTATTGCTCAACAGCTCACGCTTACACATCCGGAAAGGGTTAGCAGGCTTGTATTATATGGTGCATCCTGTGGTGGACAAGAGGGAATTCCGCAGACACAAGAAGTTACTATGACCATATCTGATCTTGTTAATAATCGTTCTCAGAATGCAGATGCATTTTTGTCAGTCACATTTCCGCCAGATTGGATAAGAAAAAATCCCAATTATCTTGAAACCATTCCAAAAACCACAGAAATAATTCTTTCTACTACTCTGGTGAAACAATTCAACGCTGTAGAAGACTGGTTGTCAAGAAACTGGACTGGAGTTTGCGATCAGCTTCAACATATATCCATACCTACCTTGATCATGACTGGAGCTGAAGATGTTGCTGTACCCGCAGCTAACTCATTGATCCTTGCACAAAAGATTCCAGGTGCATGGCTTGTACAAATAAAAGGAGCTGGACATGGGTTGATGTTTCAGTACCCTGAAAAGTTTAGCGAAATAGTAAAAACCTTTCTTTCTACAACATCTTATTAGTTAATGTGGTGTTAATCGTAGAGCATCAATTTCAGGTTACTTTAATAACAATAGCAATGCTTTATCTGTGATATGCAGGAGTTGAGTAAAATGCCAGCCAATAGAATTAAGCGCAACATAGTACGGAGGATAAAAGACGAAGATGTCTATGACCTGTTGAGAAAAATACCTTCAGGGAAGGTATCCACTTACGGTGATCTTGCGAAAGCACTTGGAAATCCTTCAGCTTCAAGGGTAATAGGATCTATACTTGCCAAAAATCCAAATCCAATCAAAGTGCCATGTCATAGGGTAGTAATGTCAGATGGCAAAGTTGGCGGATACGCCTATGGCGCTGCTAGAAAGAAAGATCTACTGGAGAAGGAAGGAGTGTTCATTACCAATGGAATTATTAAAGATTTTAAAAATGTAAGAGTCCATCCTTGATTTAATAAAACCGAGACCAATAATCATTGAGTATTAGAGAAATAATACAAGAAAAGATTTCAGGTACTGACTGGCAATCAGCTACAAAAAAAATGAATGAGAGAGGATATGCATTGGTCCCACAATTCTTACCAGTTCGATATTGCGAGGAACTTATTGGCAATTATGATAACTCAGCTCTCTACCGCAAAACCATTACCATGGACAGGTACCGCTTTGGATTAGGCGAATATAAATATTTCAATTACCCTTTGCCGGATCCGATTCAGACCCTGAGAAATGCCATTTACCCGAAACTTGCACCTGTTGCCAATGCATGGATGAACATGTTAGATATGAAGAGACGATTTCCGGATAAGTTCGATGAACTTCAAAGGCTATGCCAAGAGAATAATCAGACCAAGCCGACAGTCCTAATTCTAAAGTATGATAAGGGCGGATATAATACATTGCATCAGGATTTATACGGAGAAATATTTTTTCCTTTTCAATTAGTTTTCTTCCTAAATGAGCCTGATGATGACTATACTGGAGGAGAATTTGTATTAACGCAACAAATTCCGAGAGCACAATCAAAAGCTATTGTCTTAATACCGCACAAGGGAGATATGCTGATTATCACTACGAACTTTAGACCTATAAAAGGGAGTAAAGGATATTATCGCGCTCAAATGAGGCACGGTATAAGCGAAGTACACGATGGGGAAAGGCATGTCCTTGGAATTATTTTTCATGATGCCTTAACTTGATTGCAAGATGCAACATAATCAGGTTAACGATAAAACATCAAGAAACGAATAAGAAAAAAGATCTCCTTTGGCGAAGACTGAAAGATTAGAATTTACTTGGCTCCGATTGTCTACAGTAGTATACTATCGCAAAAAACCTTAATAGTTTCAAGAATTTGAGTGTGTTTATGTTCAGCGCGCATAACAAGTTAGCATCTCTTGCTATTGGTGCAATTATTTCGCTTCTGCTCAACGTAGCTGCTATGTCTTTTGGTTTTGCTGTTACATCTACAGATCAAAAGAGACAAATTACACTAACAGCTATGCTTGAAGACCAAGGCGATCCTAACAGATGGAATTCCTTGATTATACCTGCTCTACAGGAATTGAGAACGAGACATCCAGATAAAGACATACAATTAAACTATACTACGTTTCCGTATGATCAGGCCAGGCTAGAGATACTAAAAGCATTGACCAACCAGACTCCAACGGACTTAGTATCCGTAGATCAAATATGGCTAGGCGAATTTGCTCAGAAAGGACTCCTCACAGACCTTACTAACCGTACACAAATTTGGGGTAGATCTTCTGAATGGTATCAAGCAAACTGGGATGGCGGTATTTACCAAGGTAATGTTTATGGAATATGGGCATGGACCGATGTTAGAGGTATTTGGTATTGGAAGGATTTATTGGGTGAGGCGGACGTTAATCCTAATTCCTTGGAGACATGGGATGGGTATATTACTGCTGCTAAGCAACTTAACTCAGTTCTCATGCCTCGAGGAATAGAAGGTATTCATCTTACCGGTGCTAACCATTCTCCTGATCTGTGGTATCCGTATCTCTGGATTATGGGGGGAGAAATAGTTATGATGAAGTCTGGACATCCATCAAAAGGTAGTTACTGGTTTCCATCGTACAATAGCACTGAAGGCGTGAAGGCACTGGAATTTCTCAAACAACAGGTAAGTGCTGGTATAAAGCCACAGAAGAATCATTTTTGGGGAATAGAGTTTTTGGATAGGAAGTTTGCAGTTATGATTGAAGCATTACAACACCATATAGGTGAGAGATTTCCTATAACCTCGCCTGAAAAGAAACAAGAATTCGAACAGAAAGTTGGCTTTATTCCAATGTTTCCAATACCAGATAAGAATTATCAGACTAGCAGCTTAATGGGAGGATGGGAACTTGGTATTCCTAACACATCAATTCACAAGGATCTGGCATGGGAATTTCTTACGATATTGGTAGAACCCAAAATACTTGCTCCATATTTAGCGGCACATTCAAATCTGCCCACCCAGGTACCAATAGGCGAAGGCCTTTACGCACGAGATTTGAATGAAACTACGCCATATTATGATGAATTGATCAGTATGCTCAAAGTTGCTAGAAGTCGGCCCAGCATACCGGAATACCCACAGGTAGCTGACAACATAAGACAAGCAATAGAACAAATCTACAATGGTACGAAGGAACCAAAGCAAGCGTTGGACGACGCGGCCGCTACTTCTGCGAAAGTCCTTGGATGGTAATACTCGGATTGGGATTCGAACTCTTGGGCTAGTCTATGAAAACCATTCGTATCCCAATTCCGGTAATACTAGCAGATGCTAATTGGAATAACGACACTAGCTACCTGCCCTCGAAGTATAACATTGCTTTTATTATAATTTATTTTTGGTATCAGAAAATTGGGCCTTAAAGTATTCTATTGTTTCATCGTCGATTATACAAAATTCTATAACTTCAATGGAAGTGGTTTCATTTTCGAGAAACCTTTTTGATTCTTCTACCAGGATTTTTGCGCATTTGTCCTTCGGAAATCCAAATATTCCTGAACTTATCGCTGGCATTGAAACAGAACTGAAATTTTGTTCGGACGCTAGTAATAGCGCATTTCTTACTGCATTTGTTAATTTATGATCTTCATTTCCTTCGCCTATTCTTGGACCAACTGCGTGTATAACTGCTTTACATGGTAACTTTCCTGCAGTCGTTATTACAGCAGAACCAACTGGAACAAGCCCTATTTTATCACTTTCTTTCCGTATTGTTGGTCCACCCTTTCTCACAATGGCAGCAGCAACTCCTCCACCATGTTTCAGATAAGAGTTGGCAGCGTTTACTATCGCGTCGGTATTTCTTTCGGTTATGTCTCCTCTCACGAGCTTAATGATTTTGGCATTGTCATGCTTTAGTTTTATCTCATCAATAACAATAATAACGATTCAACCACAGTCCTTTCACTGAAAACTATATTTTATATTTTTCAATACACTAAATTTTTGTGAATCAAATCATTGCGGATGAATAGGAATGGATGACTACTTTTACTTCACTATTATATGATTTATAATATCGAGTTCGAAATTGTACTAATCCAAATAAAAAAAAGAAAAAAGGTTAACTTTGTTGTTGTTGATGCTGTTGGTTGTGTCTATCTAACTCTTGCTGTGAATTAAAGGACTGTCCACATTGACCACAGTTGAAACTTCCTTGAGACATATATTGATCGAGACAACAAACTATTTCAGCATTACAATAAAGTCATCTATTCCTAAGGAGTTTTTTCAGCTGCACTTGCAATCTTTTTCAGTGCCTCTTCCGTTGTCTTGAATATACCGTCTTTCGCGAACCCTTTTCCGATAATCGGAATTCTAGATAGGTCCATCTTCCATGAAACATCGATCTTTGTTTCGTTGTTGTCATTATTTGGTACACTCAGCGTCATAGTTCTTGTTCCAGTTATTGGACCTTCAGTCTGATTTACGACGATTGAATCCTTGGGATGCAAGGTTATGATTTGATGAGCTTTAGCATCATTAATATTCAGTGTGACATCTCTTTCAGTTACGTTACTAGTAGTTTTTACATTTTTGACTTCCTTAATTGATGACCAATATTGAGGCTCTTCATCTACATCTGCTACTATGCTCCATACTTTGTCAATAGGAGCAGGAACTACAATACTTGCGTTGATAGTTTCCATTTGTTCTGCGGAAGCAGTTCCTAGACCCATACTACCCCACACTGTCACAAATGTTAAGAGCAAGCTGGATATTACAAGCAGTCGCTGCATATTTTTGTTTTGGATTTTCATTTTTATCGACTTTTTTGTTATAATTTTCATATCTTACCTATATTACTGTTAATTCAGATAAGTCTTGCGCAAGTCCTACTGCACATAATGGAAGTTAATATTTATTAATAATCCATTGCGTGTTATAGCTGGCTTGAAGGGTTACATACTAGATAAAATGGACATTGATATTCTCCGTGTTCTCATTCGTGATTCTAGATCATCTTATCGACAAATAGGTCTTTCAATTGGATTGAGCACAAATGCTGTGAAGGCTCGAATCAGTATGTTAATTTCCAGTGGCGTTATCAGACAATTCTTTACATCGATAAACGTGGCAGCATTTGGATATTCCAAACTCTGCTATTTGTTTATCAGAAATAGCAAGAGCATAGAGGAAACATTAAGCCGCATCAAGCTGTTAGGACAGCTAGTACTGGAGGTAGAAGGAATAGGAGGCATATCTTTGATTGCGATTGCGATAAGGAAGAATGATGAAGGAAAAATCGAATTACTTACTGAAGCATTGAAACCAGCACTCATTCAGAATCTTTTCGTAGGACAGTCATCGCCATTGAAGCTGAGACTTAGAAAGACTGATTTTAAGATATTGAAGTGTTTACTTTCTGATCCTAGAATGGAAATCTCTGAGATAGCTAAGCGAATTTCTGTAAGTTCCAAGACGGCAGGTGATCGACTTGCAAAATTGAAAGAGAATAGAATAGTGATGTTTAATGTTGCGACCGACCCAGTTAATATGAAAGGTTATATTAGATGTGGAATGCTCGTCAGGCTGGATACGAATGCTTCCCAAAAAACAATCAGACTGGTCCAAGAGGTGCTAGAGAGTCAGTTTATTATCGCGTTACCGATGATACACCAAGAAAATGTGACGAGCTTTCAGCTTGTTGTAAATAGCATTTTCGAAATTGATCCTGCACTTAAGAAAGTTGAATCTCTAGATGGAGTCAAAAGTGCAGAGGTGTTCATTCCCCAAAGAGGAAGGATGCATCAAGACTGGATACTACGGGAAATTGATGAAAGAGTTAATGCCGATGAAAAACATCACAACACTTAGCGGAATGGAGGATAGTCTTTTTGCAGTTTGAATATGAGATGTTCTCACCCTTGCACATGTTTCTGTCTTGAATAGATTTCAACTACCTTGCTCAATTTATCAATCTCACCTACACCTTTGTCTCGACGAATTGTCTTTATTCTTGGAAACCTTAAGGCATATCCACTTTGATGCCTTTCACTTCTCTGAATACTATCAAAGGACACTTCCAAAACGATTTTTGGCTCAACCCATACCCTATATCCATCATTTTTTGCAGCAATAGATTTTAATTCGATGGTCAATTCATCAATTTCGCTATCGCTGAGCCCAGAATATGCTTTACCAATTGTTAACAGTTTATCGTCGTTTGTATCCATAACTGCAAATGTGTAATCGGAGAGCTTTCCAGCCCTTTTACCATTACCATATTCTGCCATGACAATTACAACATCCAATGTGTCGAGTTCCTTTTTTAGCTTGATCCAATTTTTTCCTCTTTTACCTATTTGATATTCCGAGTTAGGGTCTTTGACAACCAGTCCTTCGTAACCTAATTCCTTACTTTCATTGAACATCTCATCAATTGATCTTTCAGAACAAACCAATTTCCATTTTGCCAGCACGAACGGTAGAGCAATTTTCATTTCATCAAGAATTTGTTTCCGTTGTGTCAGTGGCATACCTATTAGTGCGCTATTATGATATAGAGTATCGAAAATAGTATAAATTACAGGAACCGAACCTTTACTGTCAGGAGATAAATGCCTGGCGTGTAGTCGTCTCTGCAGATTTTGGAATGGCATCACCTTCTTGTCTTTGTAAGCCAGTATTTCACCGTCAAATATTATGCTGTTCGATCCTACCTTGTCCGGAGTCCATTGAGCCAATTCTGGAAAAAACAAAGTGATATCATTCAGATTTCTGGAAAAGATCCTCACTTCATTTCCGTTTATATGTACTTGAGCTCTAATTCCATCATACTTGTATTCTCCTATTAGATCCCTTTCAAAATAATTTGCTATTTCCTTTGGGCTGTGCATTACGTCGGCCAGCATATAACTGACAGGAGTCAAAGGTTTCATTTTTGCTGTGTCCAACAACTTTTTTCTGGCCAAGAGAGAGATCTGTGAAATGTTGCCAGTCACGAGCAGAGCATTTCGTATTGTATCCAGGTTTACTCCACATGCTTTAGCGAGGGCTGCTAACAAGAGTCCTTCAGAGACCCCTACACGCAGCTCATTTGTTAGGATCTTACTTAGAAACTTTCCTTCTAAGGGATCGCATTTCATAAATAAACCAGTCAGAGTTTTTTTTCTTGCCGCTTGGGATTGCTGTCCACTCATGTCAGCTATCTTTGTCAGTGAGTCGTAAATGCTGAGTAGGGTAAGAGGGGAATAAGCCACCAACGGGGTGATAAACTTTTGAGATAATGCGTATTCTACAAGAGACCCCAAATCTCCGTGCTGTAGATAAATCTTGTTTACGTTGTTCAATTCAAGGTCCGTGATGGTTGATAGTACGCTCATTATTGTTCTATGAGCGACATTAACTGACAATGTTGAATCCGGTGGAAAGATCTTCCCAGACAATAGCAATACGGCGATAGGTAATGATAAGTCAGTTAATTCAGACAGGTATATACCAAGTATCTCGATTTTTTCATTCTTACTCTTTGTAAGGGAGAGTTTTTCGCAGCAGCGGGCAAAGGCATTAAAATCATCGACCATCAAAATACTGTAGGATTGCAACGATATTTCAGTGTTAAAGAGCTAAAAGGGTTCTCAGCGCCTCTTGATTTCATATGATGTCGACGTATATAGGATGCAGTAACAACAACTAAAGAGGTGAAGTACCATCTTCGTTAACAATTACTGGCAGCGCTACTCATCGAGCGATGTATCATGAACATAAACGAGAGAATGGCTAACACCACAAGCCATCCAGACATACTTAGTAGAGCTGATAGGTAGAGATATGGTATTTCATTTGAATGAGGAAAAACCTGTACGAAAAAATGTCCCAGGGCTCTTAGGCAAAGTGAAATAATGACCAAAGAAAGTGGGATTTTACTAAAGCGAGAGAAGCGTACCGTTCTACCAATTATCGGTGGCAACATCATGGGCAAATACAATGCGATTGTAATGCCTATGAAACCAATGGCAGTTATATGTATCCACATATCGTATAAGGAAAATAGATTGGCAAAAAATAGGGAAATTATGGATAGTGTTATTCCTAAGAAAAGAAACACGAAAGATAATTTAACATGAACAAGAGTGTACCGGTATCTAGCCTTCTTTTCGCCCATACTGAGTTCCAGAATCTGCTTATTGTCGAATCCTACAAAGATATTAAGGGCAAATGAGAAAGTAATGATTCCCATCAAAAATGTGAAATAAAATACCGTCTCAATTATCTGGCTATTGTTATAAAAAAGAAGCATAAGACCAAATCCTGCAGAGGTCGCCAATAGCGCAACGGAGCTAGCTGCCATCCTCGTTCTAGGCCTAACGAAACCTACAAAAGCTGGTAACGTTTTGTATTCGATACCAAAGATCATTACTATCGGGAACATAAACCATAATTGGATAGTACTTGAATTGTATTCATGATTTAATATTTGAGAAATAGTAAGAATAGCTGAGGAGTACGATGGAGAGTGCAATGAAATAGTCTGCCAGTCCCAATAACTTTGGTCTAGTTCTCAGTACCGTAATAATAAGTCCTCCAAAAATAGTAACAGCACCAACTTTGCAAAATATCCAGGCACCAATGAGACTGCTATTGAGCCATGGTGATGTGTTTGTGATTGATGATGATGTCAGTATGGGAATAATGACGGCGCCCACCATCAACACGTACGAAATATATGCTAATTTTGGCGAGGGTAAAGGAATATTTCTAAAGCGAGGTACTATCATGTATCCTATGCCCATTATAAGCATCGTTATGAAACCGTCAAATTGTACTGACCTGTGCAATCTAACAACGTCAATTAGCCCGGCTGGTAAGGGTACACCATATAGCGACATCATCCATAAAGCACCCAAAACAGAGCCAAACAATAACATGATAACCGATGTTATTACAAATGGTTTGCTAGGCTTTTGCACTTGATGTAAAGCCAACTTCGTTAGCGATTTGAAAGTTGTAGCTCTTATATAGCTATCCTGTGCTATGTAAGGGCAGTCTTTAAGATTCTTGAAATTGTTTTTTCTATCAAATATTTATCGGGCAAACGAGCATCAATCAATTAGTTATCATACAACCATGGTATCCAGATATTTTTTAAATTACTATGAATCTTTTGCTTTGAAATAGTTAGTTTTGATCAATTAGTTGATCGGCTACTGTTACAAAATGACCCAAATTTTGCATTAACTCACGCCATGAGTTTTCACCCATTTGTTGCTTTACTTTGCCTTGAACTTCATTCCAGAGAGGAAGAGCTTTGGCTACAGCGCTGCGTCCTTTTTGAGTAGCCGTCACAATTTTCGTTCGGTGGTCTTTTCCCGATGAGATCTTGATAAAACCCTGTCTCTCTAAAACAGATAGATTTCGGGTTAGAGTCGTCCTATCCAGACCTTGCTGCTTAGCAAGATCTGAAATTCTTATTGAGTCATTGTTGCCGATGACATCTAGTACGCCAAGTTGCGTGGACAGCAGCCCACTTGACTTGAATGCATTGTCATAAAGTAGTGTTATTGCTCTAGCTGCCTTCCTCAATTCACCACATGTACAGGACCCTCCAGACATTCCTTGTTCCAGTATTGGATTAATACTTCGTTCCTTCAAACCTAACTAGGTTGATATACACTCATTACTAATTAAAGGTTTACTCTGATGTCAATATAAGTGATGTTTTTATAATAATTACGTGTAGTTACACTTATAAACGTGTATATACACTCATTGTCGTTATGTTTGAAGTAGAAGAACACAATAATGAAGTTACTGTCGCCCGTAATGCGTGGCTTACTCTTGCGATACTTAGTAGTACACTATTGGTAGTATTCTTCTCAGAGACTATGCTTCTTCCGGCCATCCCAGAGATCATGCGGGACTTTAGCATATCTTATGGGACGGCCGCGTGGATATTTAGTGCGTACCTGATTGTTGCCGCTGTAATGACCCCTATAGCAGGCAAAATGTCTGATCTCTATGGCAAAAAGAAGGTATTGCTCATATTATTAACGATGTATATAGTTGGAATAGCTGCTGGAGGTTTCGCAGACAACATATCGTTTCTTTTAGCGAGCAGGATTATCCAAGGCGTGGGCTTGGCTGCAATCCCGGCAGCTTTCAGCCTGCTCAGAGATACGTTTCCACCGGCCAAACTTGCGATCGCAGTGGGGGTGTTTGGGTCTGCATACTCTGCTGGCTCGGTAGTCGGCCTCTTAGCAGGTGCCACAATAATCCAGAGCCTTGGATGGCATTCTACTTTCTTCGCCATAGTACCATTTGCCTCCGTAGTGACATTAATGATTGCCAAATTCGTAAAAGAGAACAAGGGACAATTTACGGATCCTATCAAGATTCAAAATGCAGCCAAAAAGCGGGTGTTACCCTCTATAGACATTAAGGGAGCCCTGGCGCTTTCGATAACAATAATTACATTTCTTTTAGCTCTTACACTTGTACAAAGTGGCATAAATTCTATAAATCTACCGCAGATTGAAGCTGCGTTTGCAGTCTCAGTAGTCTCATTGGCCATCTTCGTAATCATAGAAAGAAAAATGACTTCACCTTTGGTTGATCTGAGATTGCTAAGAGACAAGACTCTTCTACCTTCTTACATCATATTGATGGTCACCGGAATTATGATGTTCATGACATATCCTGCTATAGTACAACTAGTTAGGAGTCCGGTGCCACTAGGATTTGGAGGAGATCCGGTAGACGCCGCAAATGTCCAGCTGCCATTTATGATCATGTTCCTAGTATTTGCATCCATTACACCGCTGATCATAAATAGAATAGGAAAGCTAAATCCGATTATCATCGGCGCAACAATTAGCTTGATAGGGTCGCTCGGATTACTGATATTTCATTCAACAGAAGTTACAGTATCTACTAACTTGGCCATTATCGCGTCTGGCCTTTCGATGACAATTACTGCCACATGGAATATCGTAGTGTCGTCATCGCCAAAATCATTCATTGGGATATCAGTAGGTGTAGGCGCTCTATTGTTGTTCCTAGGAATGGCGATTGGGCCGGCACTGACAGGGGTGTACTTGGAGAGTCATGAGAATATTGATGGAGTTCCAGGGTCCTATCCATCTCAGGGATCATATAATTTAGTGTTCCTTACGTTAGGATTACTGTCAGCCGTCTCGCTCGGATTTGTCTTGATTCTCAAGAAACGGGCAGCGAAAAAGGAAATAGAGATATAGTGACAACAAACTAGACCTCTTCCATTTTTGGTACGAGTTTCAGCCATACAATTCTGGAAAAGGTTTCAAAACTGATCTCAAATTCATGCACAAAGTCGTGGAACGATCTAATATTTATTAATCACCATGTGAAAATAGACTGGTTTACAATGAGCAAGAAAGTCTCCTCTCGAGAATTTAGCCTGTGTTTCTCATCAATACTAGTTCTTATATTAGTTGTTAATCTACTGCCACTCCTGCAATTTTATCCGCAAGAAAAGAATCAAGTTATTGATGCGTATGCCAGTCCTTCGAATACTACTCTTTATTTTGATTGCGGGAATTCTCCTGATAAGTTAACCATTGAGGCATTGCCAGTAACTCCACAAGCTCAATATACTATGTGGTTATTTGAGACGAATATCAAGCTTGGAAATTCTACGACTGCCATGACTAGTGGTGAATCAAATACGCTTGGAAATGGCCAAGGTCTCTTTAATGCCGTATTTACAGTTCCATCAAAGGATAAGAATATGTATTTGGCTGCACTTTATAGTGGTAACAATACTAGCACACCGCCAATAACACAGGGTGCTGCTAGATGTTATAGTGGAACGAGCACATCGGCAGACATCCAAGCTCTAGAGCAGCAATGTAGAATATTTGTTGATAAAAATAGGGAAATAAATGATATGAGATTAACAGAAAACATTTGTAAACCTATGACTCAGAAAGACATCAAATAATTGCGAAGACTGTGGTGGCTACTACTTCTTTTATGAAAACTATTTCAAAATTTCTGGTTGGTGCATTCCGCCTTTCTCGATGAACACGAGGTTAGAGATAGTCTTAGAATTTGCCTGCCCTTTTGTGAATCAAATGACATAATTTAAGGCCCCATCAATTTTTTACATCACGTTCATTTATTCAGATATTTAGCCAATACTTAGCCTTTGTTTTATTTAATACTGTTTAATGGTATCAAATTCATGATGCTTTAAGACTCATAATGCTAATCCAACAGCCGGGAATAGAACTGCAAATAGTTAGAATTTCGAGATGATACTCAATAATATTCAGCTTTTGTCAATCTCAGATTCCCTATGTTCTCCTTTATTTATGAATAAGGCCAGAAATGTGAAGGGAACGGATACGATCAGACTGATTATGATCACTGTTTCAAGGGTATTTTCATCTAAATGTATACCCCAGAAAGGAAGGAGTGGAATTGGGAATAAGAAAACAAGCCATAGTCCGACAAGTATGACAACCGTTTTCCATCGGTTCCTCAGCTTTCACGTAACATATATCCAGCACTTATTACCTGATGTTATCTAAATAGTTTAGTGCGACTGAAGATTTACTGGCATACTCATTACAGTACCACTCATTCGCTATGGCCAGATGGCTATCTATGTATTTCTTTGTATTCAGCTTTTCTGTTTATCCAAGCATGTTAAAAATAGTCAGGTTGGACTTTCTATCTGTATTTGGTTTCCAATCTATGGGAATGGTATATCAATTGGAAGTTTAAAACGATTCTTTATATCCGACTTGATTTTGTCCTTAATTGATTTAACGTCTTGCCTGGTCTTATGTTTTTGTTCCTTATCGACCGTTTCGTCTTTATTTTTTGAATCATCATCATTCTCTTTTAATGATTTTTGATCGTCCTTACAGCCACCATCTTCATCATTAGAACATGAAGAATCACTTGCTTGTGAGGATGAGGAGGATTTAGTTTCGTCCTTGTCGATAGAATCTTTGTCCTGCGATTTTAACTCATTTGAAAGGTTGGTTTTCGGAGTCGAATCTATCTCTTTGAATGGATTTGAATCAGTTGATTGCAATTCGCTCACATTCATGTCATGGTTGTCTTGCTTTTGAATTACATCATTGGTTGTCATATTCATCTCTGAAGTAGCTGCATCAGTAATATTATTTTGAGTACTTGCACCATTTACAGAATGAGTTAATGCAGAACTTGCTATACTAAATACTAACAAGCCAAGTACTAAAAATGCAAATTTACCTGAAATGCGCATGATCCTACTACCGCTACTCGCAACTTGTACCAGTTTAAAGCATATTTGCGTTTATCAACGTACAACCATACAATAGTCAAAGTACTATCGTGAGGAAATTATTTATGGTACCTTGGTAGTGTTGTTACTTCTATGACGGGTATGCATCGAGGAAGAGCAGACGTCTATAGCCGCCATACTTGCAATGGAAAAAGTGTTTTTGAGGATATTTTGATGACATTATACGAGTCTAGAAGGAATTAGTTCCAAAAAATCCCAAATCCTTGGAATTAGGGAATAACATCAATATCTCTCTCATAAACCTTAACAACTAGATGCCTCACATACTTCATGTATCTTCAGCAAGCGCCTAATTCAAATGAAATGAAGACATTGTTGACACTTCCCAATATTCAATACATTGTTCAGGGTTTAGACGTCTTTTTACAGAATAACTTGGATGGGGGTAATAGGATTAAAGTAATTGAATTGCGTGATGGATTACTATCATATATTAGCGGCTTTTTCAGTGACTATAGATAGTATTTTAAATT
>CAVSLF010000032.1:0-14857 GCA_963728595.1 uncultured Nitrososphaeraceae archaeon | reverse complement strand
AGTCCATCATCAAGAGTTTGAATCTAAAGGAAAATCAAGCAGTAGAAACGTTAAAGGATGAGTCGCATATTGGACGCCAGGACACGCGCAAAAAAGGAAGTAAAACAAAAAAGTTACCTTATACGTATGTCCCTTAATCCGACCCAATGGTAAGTTGTCGATTTAGAAAGTTAGGTTATTCCTGGTTGACTCATAGTATTGTTGGCTGTTAACGGATTGATATGAGATCCGCCTTGTTTTCCGTTCAACTTGAACGCCTCTTCCACGGATAGGTTTGTGAAATGCTCGTAACTGAATGCTCCTCGCAACCCGCCTGTATAAGCGCCAGCGGAGAACTTTATTGTATACTTTATGCTATCCTTGTCCATGTCTCCTAGGATTGCATCTACGGTTTCCTTGCTGAATGGAATATAATATACGGATGCTGTCCTGTTCTTTTATACTTCGTTGATGTCCTACCAGTCTTAATGTCACGGTCCACGTTAGTCCTTTTTTCCTGCTCGAAATACAAGCCTTCTATATGATCTGATACAGGTGCAATGTCTTCTTCAAGCCAGTTCTTGCCATACCAGTTTTCATAAAATATAAGGTATTCTTTAGTTGCATTTTTGTTCTCTGAGTTGTAATCTCTTGCCTTCAGCCTGACCATTCGAGTAACCTGCCTGACTATCGGACCTCCTTTTTCAGTATTTACCGTACCCAGGAACATCCGTTCCTGATAATCATTCATCAGGAACTTTAAAACCATTATTCTTGTACGATTGATAAGTTCGAGTATTGTATGTCAGATCGATCGGTATTACTTCTAGATCGTCAGTGTTGACGTCAACGCCTTTTGTTTGAGATCCACCCCATCAAGCAAGACTTGAATTGAACCGAAATCGTCTCCTTAGCTAGCACATTGCTTTATTGTATCACGTGTTTCTCCGATCAATTAACAGAGTTAATAGAATGATTAAAGTAAATGCCATAAAAGAATTTCGTATAACAAAAATTACAACTTGTCAATTTGTAATAATAGGAATTCTTGTAATTATCTTTGTGCAGATATTGCTAGCTGATCTAGCATACTTGTTTAAGGAGGCTTTGGGTCAAATTGAAGGCGTTCAGATTTTCGCTTTTACCTATCCTTTACTTGCCTTTGAACATTTTAAAGCCAACCATCCGAATTACATGGTCGTAATCTCAGACTACAGAATGCCTACCATGACTGGGATGGAATTGTTAAGTAAAATTAAAGAAGTTAATCCAGCGGTTACAAGTATCATGATAAGCTCATTCGAAATTCAAGACGAGTTGTTCAATGAATGCAACTGCGTAGACAAGTTTTTACAAAAACCAGTCTTAATTGTTGACCTCATTAATGAAATACGAAAACTCCTTAATACGATTCAAATCCCAAACACAAATCGCATCTCTTAAACTCTTGCCTTTGATTATGACCTTAATATCATATGTTGGATATAAAATGCTGTGAATGTCCTCGTAGATGATG
Source organism: uncultured Nitrososphaeraceae archaeon (assembly GCA_963728595.1). Taxonomy (GTDB): domain Archaea; phylum Thermoproteota; class Nitrososphaeria; order Nitrososphaerales; family Nitrososphaeraceae; genus TA-21. The sequence goes on along the minus strand of CAVSLF010000032.1, from coordinate 13,362 downwards.
ATAATAATTCTACAAGTCCCAATTCCAATCCTAATGGCAATAAGCGACTAAATGAGGATGAAATTTCAGACCAGTTGTTGCATGTTCCAACAGGTCATCATTATCTAATATTATATCCCAACATAGAAACGATGCGAAAGGTTTATGCCAGTTATATTAAGAAGCAATTGGAAGAGCAACCTAATTCTGTTGTACTGTTTCTACCCTACTATGATACAATAGACAACGTAAGGAGTGTTTCAGCTCGAAGGGTGTTCAAGTTAAAGAACGCGAAGTGGAAGGTTCTCTGATTATCTTAGATATAATGAAAGTCATTCAGCGCTCGCTTTTTGAAGTTCCAGATATTGAAAAGTTGAGAGAGTTCGCAAAGAAGACCGAGCAACAATTCGAGGACAAAATGATATTCATTATTGCAGATATGTCCGTGTTCAATCATACAAAAAAAGCTTCGAAACTCTTAGAGTATGAGAAAACTCTGCATAAAGATCTCGAAGTAGAACGATGGAAAGAGCTGTGTTTGTATAATAAACGCGACTTTGAAGTTATGTTTACTAAAGATGAATCAAACAAGCTTATGGAATATCATAGAGATAGAGTTATTCTAATGAATTGATTATTCAATTCGACTTTATATCAATTAATAACTCAGGACGTATCCGCCACTCATCTTGAAATATAGTTATATTTGCAATCGGTGCGGTACATCATTTGATTCAAAAAATGAATTACAAGATCATTGCAGAACAATGTGGCACTAGATACAACTAATTACATATCATTACAATCTTGGGAATGATTACAATTAGGACAAAATAGTTTGCATGATATTGGAATTAATTCCTCTTCGCATCTGTCACACTTAATAATAATTTAGTCACCGTGTAGATCAGCAAAACGTATCTTCATTTTTCATAGAGCATATGGTTCATTCTTTTGAACCGATTCTTATCCTTCATATTTCTAGGTTTTCCTCTTAATCTAAGTCCGCAACACGGACACCAAAAGCCTTGCCATTTTATAAAAACTTGACACATCTGACAGCGTTTCTGACCATTGAGGTAGCGGAATTTGCTAGGCAGATTAACTGACTTGAGACGAATACAAATTCCCTTGCAAGTCATCTTTTGTTACCAATAAATGTTAGATCACGAATACTTCAGAATCTACGGTCAACGAAGTGCTTACTGTAATCAGTAGGATATATTTTGATCCCAAGCATGTTTAGGTTTCTGACATTCATCTATTCCTTTTTTAGTTAACTTGACATTTATATCAATATAGCCTATCTTCTTAGCATATTCTTTCAACGTATCCACCACAACCTTGTCTGGTGAAGTTTCAACTCCTTCTTCCTTTAGATATCGAGTTAGAAGCCCAATGTTATAGAAATCCATAAATCTGAACCGAGTATCAAGCTTATTTTCTAAAGCGTTTTGATAATTCTCCCAGAGCTCTTCCATAAAATTCCAAATTATTAATTTCTTGTCACGATTAGGAATTGCTACTAGTGCCATTTTGGGATCATTATTTATTTGCACATTATTGTTTATAATATTTTTATTTTATATTTACGACAAATCAATATTGCTTCTAGTGTATAATTCTTAACTAGTTTAACTGATTTTCTATAATATGAGTGATAAAAAATCACCGTCAATCATGGTTGATGCCATTGTAGAAAGAGACGATAAATTACTTCTGGTCAGAAGAAAAAAGATCCGTTTAAAGGCTCTTTGAGTTTTCCGGGTGGAAAAGTGGATGAAGGTGAAAAAGTTGAAGATGCTTTAAAACGGGAACTAAATTAGGAAACCAGTCTTGATATAGAACCAACAGATATTCTAGGTGTTTACTCCGATCCTTCAAGAGATCCTAGAGGACATCGAATATCCATCACATTCGTAGCGACAATAAAAAGTGGGGATGCGAAAGCAGCAGATGATGCTGAATCGATAGAATGGTTGCCAGTAAATGAACAAAAGGATCTCGCATTTGATCACAACAAAATCTTGAATGATTATCGTCGGTGGAAAAAATCTAAGGGAACGTACTGGTCAACAAAAATATAGATACATGAAATAAAAATTATGATGGCTCTTCGGAATCTTCCTCTTCATCTCCGGCTTCTGCTCCATCTTCACGCAGTTTATCTGCCGGCTTTGTAGTTTCTGGATCTGATTCTGCTCCTCCAATGCGTTTCTGGTTATTTTGTGCTTTCTCTAGATTTTCAGTTGAATTAGTCATCGATAATGTTTGCATAAAAAAAATATCTATCTTGCAGTAAATGTCTATCAAACCTAACGGTATAATCGTAATAATGTATATCGTCTTAAGATGGATATGCCACAGGGTAAGAAAAAAGGGCTTAGCACGAAGAAATTTGATAGATGCGTAACGAAAGTGAAGAGCAAAGGAGGAGCTAAGAATCCATACGCTATATGCAATGCTAGTATGGGTGGTAAATCAAAGTCTAAATCAAATGGCAGACGAAAGAGTCGTTCGTAGCCCACCTGAATACAAAAAATCCGAAAGAATGTGCTAGACGCTTCCTGAAACTGTGCTGGAGATTTTCGGATTTTCTAGGGAAATGTATGGCAAACCAAAGGACACGAAATGGATGGAATTGAGAAGGAATAGGATGAACGACGTAAAAGCCGAAGCGGGTGTGACATGATCAACTCTAAATCAAATCACCATCAAACAAGTGAGATTGTCGCGTATCATAAGAGTAAACGCAAATTTCTAAATTTGGTGGATATGGAAAAAGAAGATCCAAACGAAATTTTGATTTGCGAATTTAACCGTCAGAGTTTTCAGTTTATAACAGAATAAAGATACCATATGGCACTAAACATGATCTACCTTTCTGGTGCAATGTGTTAATTTATTCTTGAATCTGACATCGGTATCATTAGTCTTCCTCCTATATGGTCACAACTTAGAATCTGTTCCTCATAATTTCCATGTCTAATAATTTTGCGTATCTGAACATCCTTATTACAAAAAACACAAAATTTTTTTTCACCCAAGATCTAATTTTCCAATACCCAAATTTATCTTTTTAATATTAGTTCGTCTTTCGCCAGCTTGGGTAAGGGAAGATTGCTTAGATTCACACAATCCCTTCACTCACTGAAGGTTACTTAGTCAGATTTACTCCTACCAGTATCGTCAGATACTCTCTCTTGCCATTTAAAAGTTAATTATACCCGTCCCACTTTCTCAGCACAATCAAAATCTCACTTCAGAAGCCGATCGTTTGCTATAGTATTTGGTCCCTAATTCTATCTCAATTGAACAATGATAACAAACGAGCTTACTACTCGATACAGGGTCTAGTTTATGATTTTTAATTCTCTCTGCTCTTTTTGATACCTTCCTATTAAGACAAACAAGTGCACAGCCCAGTTTGTTATTATCAAGAATGGAGATACGTTCTAGATGTTGTTTACTCATCTCCCGTTTGCTCCATATACAACTCAAAGACACCTTTTCGAGTTGTGCTCGTTGACCTCAACCATGACACATCCAAGCAATTTAGCTAAATGGGTGACTGGCGTATCAGACTTTGAACATATGATCAAAAACATGCAGTTGGATGTCAAACTAGATAAGCACATTATTAACACTGATCTATGCCAAGGTTGGTTTAGTATTAAATCAAGAATATCGCCATATGAGTTTCTTTATAAAAAAATATAATATTCCAAAACTGATACATAAAAGGTGGGCCCCTAAGAAATTAGTAGACAAGGGGTTAATAAAAAAATAGGTGAAGGTATTGCCTTCCCTATACCTACAGCTACTTTAATTCTGGGTTAGTCTGATTACCCGTCGTATTCGATTCAACAGACATTTTCTCACCGAGAGAAGCATTAGAATTTCCAATCGAGGTGTTATTGGACAGCATCTCACTGTTATTTCCCAATGCTTGGCTTAGTTCTTCAGCACTTCCTATACCTTGTGAAGAAGTATTGCTTTGGTTACTTCCACCTGAATTGTTACTTGAAGGCTGACTATATACAGACGTAAATAACAAGCCTGACATTAAGCCCAAGGTAACAAATAAAACTGCTGCATAGTCTCTTGTATTGCTTTTCATTAAGTAGCCTATGATCTATAAAATATAAATCAGTTATGGAAGGGATATGGAGAAGCTTATTTTATCCTTGAACTAATTCTCTGGTGATGACCACATTCAAAATATGTGATCGTGCTGTCTGTATCGACGTCATATTCCTCTTTAACAACTTCTTTCTCACTTCCACAATGTGGACATGAAACCATTAACTAAACAATTGTTAGTCAGGATTATTAACTTTAATGTGAGTTACAGGTGTATTGAGTTTGTTGCTAGACACTTCTTTTTAGCCAAATGTTACTATATGTTGGATCTAATTCGGTATTCCAAGGGCCGATATACCCCTTACTTGGAACTTCAAAAAAGTAAATCAACCGTGACTGGCTTGGAGGAAAACTACTAACCCCAAACCAGTCAAGGGATAAAATGACTTATGCTTCTATTTAATAAGGTAAACATTCCTTAAATAAGTTAAGGCATATTATGACCGAAAAACGACAGGTTGTCCCAAATGTCAAACGCCGTATTGGTATACAAAGTAACTAGTATTTTGATGAAGAATAATCTTGTCTAAAGCATAAAAATATAGTTCCGAAGTCTGGATAGTGGGTAAACGGGAAAAGATCGTTAAGACTAAGTTGCGAATTCCTCAAGGTCTATTGAAGGACTTGGAACAATATGCTACCGATAACGATTTGAAAGTTAGCGAAGTAGCCATGCTTGCTTTTAATGAATTCTTGACCAAGGGTAAAAACCAGAAGTAACATTTCTGCATTAATATCAATTGGCTAGTATTTCAAAGTCATAAGCCTTAAACTCGCATATTAGAAACTGGCTTGCATCTTCCGATTGCATGTCCTTTAGACTTACGAACTTACGTTTGGCTTTGTGAAAAGCGACAATTTCCTCTATCCAATTAGAAAGTTGCGTTTTATTTTCAGTCATTCTTTCTCTTCTTTGGTTTTGTTCGCAACCTTACAGAACAACAAGGACAAGTACGCGAACTAGTAAGAACGTAGATGCCGCATCCTGAACAGTACTTTGCACCGCTACTATAGGGAGCGTACTCCATCACTCCAATCATTTCATAACAAGCTCCGGTGCATGCCATGTGGAATACCATATAATGAAACAGTACCTTATAGCATTCAGCTCGTGCTAGTGGGAGGGAGATACCACTGAGGGGCCACAAATGGGGTGAAAGACGACATGTCAAGCCCCTCAGAGTTGGTCTGTAAAGCATCTGTCGTTCTTTTATCTTCCTAATATCCATAGTCGCACCCTGGAGAGAGGGAGCCTGTAATATGTAGTTGATAAATTACGTATACTCCCTCTCTGATCAGTGATTCACCCATTATAGGTAGTGAGTGATTTCGCCTCGTTATCATGCAAAGCGTCGTTCAGGATAACAGGCTTCAAGATGTACGAACACGACTGTTACAGGAAATTAATGCAACCAAGAAAAGAATAAACCCAATTCATCATCCCTTGTTCAATCTTACCATGCAGAATAAAATAGACCACGCTAATCGTATACTGCGTCTTATAGCCCGATATCCAAACATCACAGTTGAAGAATTGTTCTATTTGATAGCATGTAGAATCGAAGGTGAAAAATTTGTTGTTTCCTCTTATCGTTGGTCGGTACCTATGCTTCAAGAGACATATGACAATAGGGACAATTTGGAGCGGCTTCAATACCTGGTATGGGATGCGGGAGGTAAAGCACAATGGGAAGATTAACACCATCTTTTAGAACGGTATATTCTGAAGTATTTGACGACTTACGAAAAGAGATGCGAAATTGTTTTGTTGACGTTACCCATAAAGACGCATTCGATTTATTATACAAAGAGGCCTGGCGTCCCGAAGAGGCAGCGATGGGAAATTCAACGTTACCAACGGTCCTTGATAAACTCTGCTGGTTGCAAACATCAATACCAGAAAATTGGTTGAACTTAAGAAAGCAGAAATTAAAATTAAGGAGGCTAAAATTCAAGCACTTTCAGAATTGATTGATTCTCTAGAGAAGAAGATAAACGATCAGGGTCGACGCCTAGATGTTTTATTGGGTTCAGCCACCTAAACCTAGTTTTACAATCGTATGCCCACATTTCTCGTTATCGCATTTGTATTGCCTGACAGTTCCATCTTCGTATTGTGGCTTATCTGATGCACCCGCCGCGACTAGCCCAGGGCTCATTGTGCTTCCGCATCTAGAACATATCTTTCGTTCTTCAGACATGGCAGTAACCTGTGGAATAAAGTAAATAAGCCTTCATACAATACTTGCTTTTCCTTCCTTCATACAATACTTGCACGAAACTTTATGTTCATAGAAGCGGAATTTACGCTCTTAGTCTTCCTCATTATCTACCACAAGTTTCCCATGTAGAATTTCATCGCGGATGGTTACTATGCCGTAGATTAATAGCGCCAATCCCACGCAAATGAGCATAGAGCCACCAGTCGCGTTCGCATAGGTACTATTACGAGAAGGGTTGAAGTCGAATATATAGCGAAGACCACCAACAAATATTGTGATTCCAAGCACCATTACCACTCCGGCGAGTATTGTATTTGATTTTATCAGCATCGATACTTTTGGTAATAGGGGCCTTGAATTTTTTAACTAGTTAGTTGTGCAATGATCTCAAAGTCAACGAATAATTTGGACCGCCTAGTAGAATAGGAAAAAGTTTTCTTATGGAGCGTCAGAAATTCACAAACTTCCTAGAAACTTTTTATAGAAGAATGTGATGGCTGTTATATGTTTAACCCTGGGTACTGATGTTAGTAATTGGCGCATGTTCAGCACTTGGTATAGTGGTTGTTTCAAATTATTTGACCTTTGACCAAATCGCATTTGCGGTAGATACCTGTGATTCTAGTTCCAATTGCACGAATACACAGACAGGAATTGATAATACACAGACCAATACTTGTACAGATTCATCTACTTGTAAGAATGAAGCAAATGGCGATGGAAATATTCAAAACAACGATTGCACTTCAGTTGGACTCGCAGGACAAGAATTTCCAAGGTGTTCAAATCGTGCAACAGGCGATCTTAATACACAGAACAATATCTGTGAAAAAACAGGAAACTTTGGGTGTTCGAACTCCGCAGATGGAAACGGGAATAAACAGAGTAATAATTGTGAACTAATTGGAGACTCAGGCTGACTCTAATACTGCTATTCGTGATAGGAATGACCAAAACGTCAATTGCGAGTCAGTTGTATCCGGGTGCTTCAATATCGCGGATGGCAATGACAATACTCAGAGTGTGAACTGTGATTCAGTTGAACGTTCTTCGTGTGGGAATAATGCATTAGGCAATGACAATACTCAAAGCGTCAAGTGTGATTCATTAAGCGGAGTCAATGGTTGTATAAATACGGCAGAACAAAATGGCAATACTCAAAACATCAACTGTGCTTCCGTGGGGTTCTTAGGTTGTGTAAATCTTGCGTTTGGCACTGACAACACTCAGAATATCAAATGTTTCTCAATCGGGGACTTAGGGTGTTCTAATTTCGCAGATGGCAACCGCAATACGCAGAGTCTTGTTTGTGTGCATTCAGTTATAATGCAGTAACGAAAGTCTTTTCTTTAGCCCTCTCTCTAATACACAGAAAACGATCTGCGTAAACTCTGGAACATGTGAGAATGACGGCACTGATACTAAGGTGATCTCGGTTAAGTCATCAAGTTGTAAAAACGATGATGCCTCTGGATCAACTACCATCTGCGTAACTAATCGTATCATAAACCGACCTAGTTCCTAACTTAACCGATCAGACAAAAACGCTTTACTTTTTGACGTTGATGGAAAACTAACCCGAAGTCTCTAATCCCAGGGACTCAATGTACATTCCTTATCCGTGCAGTGTCTTAATACTTCCAGAGTCTTATCAAGTCCCCATTCGGCGGAGTATGTAACCTTCTCACAATCTATTTTGCTGACATCGATTGTAGATGGAGATAAACTAGACATTGAAGCATTCCCCACTATTGCCATCGCAACCATTATCGCGATTATGATTCTCACTAACATTTTAATTTCAACTGTTCCTTAATATAGTTCTTGGATATTATGTACTAATCTCATAATTGCAGGTCATTTATCTGCAGTTTTTGTGATGGGTTAGTTTAGATGCTTCATCTGGAAGTACAGAATTGGGTTCAAATGTCAAACTCAAACTATCCTCCATCTATGGAGAATTAAAACTAGAATTCGTATCCAACGGAGAATTGGGTTTCGGTCTTCAATCAATTCATCAATTGATTAACTATGTGTCGAGCATTGGAAACAGTATCTAAAATTAGATAATTTTATTAAAAATAGGGACAGGAAACTAAGACGTCGGCGCCTAGATGTTTTAGTGCGTTTAGTTAACGAACCATATATTCCGAAGTCTTGGATGAGTTACGAAAAGAGATGAGGGATTGGAATAGGTTATTTCTGAAATAAACAGGAATTTAAAAGTATTATCGCCTATAAGTCATGAGATTTGTAGATAATATTTGCCTGAATATGGAGAATATGACCAGAAATTAAACAAATGGTTTTGTAGTTGTTGGATGACCGAGGACAAATCCTTCGATATACATGGCTTTTCTCCTGGAAGTAAGTCAAGAGCCGAGAAAGAAAAAGATAGTGATGACATTTTAGAGGAGCAATAGTAACAAATTCAATTTTTGGTAAATCTGATCAGCGACTTGCTTTATGAAGAGAAAGTATCGTGAAAAAGGAATCATAGCGGGCGATAGTCCAGACTAGAGAGGGGGAGTGAAGTTATTTCTAGAATGAAGTTCTAAATCCGTCATGCCCGATATTCTTGTATCTTAGTCCCGCTAATTATTGTAATTCTTGTAGCATTGGGGTTGAAAGGCATGATGAACGACCGAAAATTGTAGACTTATGTTTTCCCCTGGGGACAAAATATGCAGTTAATACTCCGATGGGCCTTATTGTTGCGACACAAGGGGCCCACCAGAGAGGCAATCCCTGATGAGAAGACTACCAATTAAGATCAGGCTACATAGTATTTTACAACTTAATGCATGATAGTTTATTTTCATAGAAGCGGATTTTACGCGCTTGTCCATTCCTCAACGCAAAAAATAAAAGGCATTAATTTTAAGGTGCTTTCAATGTTCAAACAAATTTTCATAGCCGCACTTCTAATGGGTGCATTAGGTGCGGTAGTAACGACCTTAAGTAGTACAGCACAACAGGCACTCGCAGACAAAGTAGGTCCAAATGGTCCCCCAGAGGATTTCAGAATAAACAGGGAGCACTTGGAGAATTTTATTCGAAGGATGGTAGGGATACTCATTTTGGAGGTGTAAGTGGCCAAGTATTCGGAGATGTAAGATCAGATATCGCAAGTTCTCAACCTGGAATCATTGGGTCAAATACCGCATACTACTGTAGTGGAGAGTGCCACGGCAAAGTGCCGGATGCATGCACTTAGGGGTAAGAGACATCCATCAAATCGACGACTAGTATAGGAAGCAAAAAACTCTCACTTCAATATTTTTTACTGCTATATTTTTTTCTGCGGCGTAATATTATGTGTATGTGTATAATATTGTGCGTAATATTATTACGTTATTGTGTAAATGTGAAAAAGGGCAATTCTGTCACAAGCGAAAAACTGCAACAAGTCGAAATTACCCTTCAGTGTTGAGGGGGGTAAAGGTTTGCAATCTTAACTATTCTATTGCGAATTAATATCAAGCATCATAACCGGCTAGAGAGTGAGGGGGACTAAAGTAAACAAACTTTATCTTTACAAAAAGACAATATAGGAACGTGGGTAAGTTTAACCGCTCCAGAAAGGGCGCTTATTAAAAGCACCGTTGCATGCTAACCACAAGTTTCCCATGTAGAATTTCATCAAAAGCATTTTTGACGTCGTTCAGAACAGTCTATTCGGAGGTACTCGATGACTTACGAAAAGAGATGCGAAATTGTTTTGTTGACGTTACCCATGACCACTATCAATATTAATGATTATAATTTTCTACCAAATGATACTGCGACACACCAGCTTTTACATAAATACAACTCTTGTTAACTGTTAATCTCAGCTTTCACATCTGACATGCTATTCCTTCTTAACTGCATCCACCACTTCTTGTCCTTGGTTTACCGAAAAGTGTCCTGTCGAATCCAAAAATTCCCAATACAGTTTCAGACGCGTCTAGTAACATTTCCTTATACTTTTCCTTGTCGTACTCCAAACTAGCATTGTTCCGAATAAATTGTGTCGGTACAACTCTTGACAGTGGATTCTGATGTTGCGAGTCTGTATAAACATACGGCGAACATGTCATAGGAAAACTGGCTTCTAGTTGACATTGTAAAACCATCTCGACTATCTTCTAGGCCGAACTTGATAATGTACTTGATACCGAATTTGTCAGTATGAGCACTATTTGCTATTATTTCGTCGACGTTCTTCTTACTAAAGGGAATGTAAAATGATTGGGCGGGTTCCCGGCAAAGACATTCTCGATGTGTTCCCTGAGAATACCTAAGAGTTCAAGTTACCAACTGTAGATTACACGAAAGGATTTCAACTAAACCAAGGCCCGAATTAACGGAAGGTTCTGCATCTGGGACTGAGGCGGTTGGTCTTCATGCAGTCAGAGTCACTTAGATGGACACAGGTTGTCTAAACAAAAGAAAGTAATAAGAAAGTTACCTTGCTTCCACGGCAGACATATAACACAATTTCAAGGGACAACGAAACCTGAAGCCAGAAGTATCCTACCTTTTATTTTTTCGTTAGAACATCGTAGACTATGCTTTCAAGCAATTTGCCAAGAACCACTTTCGATCCTTCAGACTCGGGGATGTAAAATTACCCTGAATTGCACTACATTGAATGTCTATCGTTGCTTTCTCTTCATTAGTGAATGATTTTCTAGAACATGGAATCGGAAGATGGCCACCAGGCACCGATACATAATTTTATAAGCGAGGAAAACTGCTCAGATAGATGAAGAACCAAACAAAGATATCAGTAGCGATACTTGGTAGTCTAACGACATTATTTGGACTGGGATTAAGTAGCCAGTCCGCTTTGGCTTTTACCGGCGCATCAGTCTTTGCTCCCGGTATCGTGGACTCACAGATGGCTAGTAACATTTCACCTGGAGCATCCGAAAAAGGTGTAGAACAACACGGTAGACTTCCTGGAGGAGGATGTCTTGCAGCGATCGTATCACCAGGTCACTTATTCAGGCAAGAACCAACTACGACTGATATCAATCCATAATAAACAGAATATATAAGACCGCTTCTCTTATGTAAAACTCTTTTTTATGTTTGTCTTTACAGTTTAGTTAGAGATTATTTGAATTCTAAACGAAATTAACCAATGCTAATACATTAATCGATCAACTATTCCATAAATTGGCTGTTTCATAAAATGGTGGTGAGTATCTAGGTCGTTAAGCATAATTGTTACTGTGCTACCTTTGGAGATAAGAATAGTGGTCTTAACGGCATTCCATAAACTGATACCATTTAATTTGATATCAATCATTCCTACTATTGATGCATTACCATTGGACATGATTTGAATTGGATGACCGCCTTCGACGATTAGATTAACTAATTCATGCGTATGGCTTACACTTCCATCAGAAGGCGCAGCAATGAAGTCAGCCTCGAAAAATGATATACTACCATTGTTCACGTTAATACTCCAGTCTCCAGAAAGGACGACCTTGTCTGCAGCAGCGATGTCCGCTAAGCTATTGTTATAAAAATTTAAAGAACTTATCCTTCCTACCGCAGAGAAGTTTGGGTATACATTTGTTAGTGAATTTCTATCCAAAGTTTCTGTTTCCTTCGTCTGTGCGAAAATTATTTGATTGAAGTTGTAATCTTTATTTCCAATTACACTTAATGCTAACGAAATAATTAGAAATATGGCGAAAGCATTATTACTCACAAAAGGAAATTAGTTATGTATTATATTAAGAGTCCCCCCGCTCTCTAAGCATTGGCCATTAGTCTTAAGATACTCTTCTGTATGTTGTTGCTTATCCCAATACCAAAAGTTACGGACCGAAATTACGGGTGAACTTTGACGTGATTGTATATGCAGCCATTAAGAAAATAAACCTTCTATTCTGCGGGGACTTTTCTCATACAATCGATACATATCCCCTGCCATGTCCCAGTACACTCCTGATTACATCTTTCACAAACAAGAAACTCATGTTTACCTCCCTTGTTGTATAACTCCCTGATTTCATCGCTAATCATTTTTTAAGTACGTTGATATCTTTACACACTTAAGATTATTATTTATCCTGCTGCCGACTGCTATTAATACATAGTCTACAATTTTCGGTCGTTTATCATTCCTTTCATTCATATAGCATCTTTAGTCTTAATACATGAGCATAATTTGAGTAAAACTCTATCTGTCGATTCAAAAGCGATTGATCTTGCTCTCAGCGAATTGGCTAAACTCATAACGCGACTGGACAAGAATTTTAAAAAAACCAGAAAGGAACAAAACTTGATTAAGAAAATAGAGGAGATACGGGATACAATCCAAGATGCTGTTCTATACGCCAAATTGAAAAAGAGCGTAGGCACAAAGAGCGAGGCTAGTGACGAGCTGTTAGGGTCGATTAGCGGCTAAACCGATAGAATGGCCTTGAATGAAAGACAACGAATTATAAAAAGATCATAAAAGTCTTGTAAATTCTTAAATGCTAGCGATTACCAAAACCGCTGAGGGTCGAGTATGCCTAAGCACGGTCCCCCCAGCAGTACGAACCCCTCAGGATTGGATTATAGAGTCTAAGGTTCGCAATAATATGCATACATCAAATTAGATTAAACTTACAACATAGGAGCAGTTAGGATGTAACAATTCTGCATACTTTGAGAATACGTACTTTATCAGTCCTCAAGAATACGTTCATGTTAACAATATCAGTTACTTCTTTGAGAATTTTAGTAATTTTATGTCTTACGTGGTAATGTATTTTATTTTCAATTGCATAATCGAATTTGATATGACAATCGGGACATTCAACATGTTCACAGTCTACTTCATATGTTTGGTTCCACACGTTCATCTATGACAGACATTTGTATTAAAACCGCGTAAAGCCAGAGTAGGAAAGATGTAGAGTATTTAACATGCGCTTAGGAGTACGTACCTTATGCGTTACATTTAACGGACTTTATTAGTTACCGTGAATGTAAAACCGCTGAGGGTCGAGTATGCCTAAGCACGGTC
>CAVSLF010000031.1:0-21362 GCA_963728595.1 uncultured Nitrososphaeraceae archaeon | reverse complement strand
ACTAGATGCAAGTGGGAATTGATAACTTCGCAGCGGCCCTCGATGACACCAGCCTCTCGGTCAGCCCGTCCGAGCGCTTGCGGAGATTGATCGAACAAATTGAACGCGCCGATAAAGTTGGGTTGGATGTATTTGGAGTAGGCGAACATCACCGTAGGGAGTTCCTAGATTCGGCTCCTGTTGTCATCCTAGGAGCGGCAGCGGCACGAACGCAACGTATACGTCTCACCAGTGCCGTAACGGTCCTGAGTGCCGCCGACCCAGTACGGATGTTTCAAGAATTCGCAACCCTCGATCTTCTGTCGCAAGGTCGGGCAGAGATGGTTGTGGGACGTGGCTCATTCATTGAGGCGTTTCCCCTGTTCGGCCTGCGATTGGAGGACTACGACTCACTTTTTGCCGAGAAGCTCGAATTGCTACTGAAGATTCGTGACAATGAACACGTCCATTGGTCCGGCGAATATCGGCCTGCCCTGAATGGACAGGGAGTCTACCCGAGACCTTTACAGAAGCCTTTACCTATATGGGTAGGCGTTGGTGGGACTCCACAATCATTCGTCCGTGCCGGTCTACTTGGACTCCCCTTGATGGTCGCAATCATAGGCGGAGAAACGCGCATGTTCAAGCCACTCATCGATCTCTACAGGGAGGCAGGGAGGAAAGCCGGCCACTTACCCGATCAATTGAAAGTTGGCATACATTCGCTGGGCTATGTCGCAGAGACGACGCAAGAGGCAGCTGATGACTTTTTTCCAGGCTATGCACATGCCATGACAGAGATTGGAAAAGAGCGCGGATGGCCTGAGATGACGCGTGTGGCTTTTGATGCCCAGCGAGGTCCGCTAGGCGCACTACTCATCGGCGATCCGAATGAGGTAGTCGAGAAGATCATCCGGCACAGCAAAATGCTCGGTGGTATCTCCCGGATCACCTTTATGATGAACGCCGCCTCATTACCTCATGCGAAGCTCATGCAAGCTACTGAATTATTAGGTACACGCGTTGCGCCTGCACTTCGCGAAGAACTAGGTGAAAACGATGATGGCGAGGAGCAATAACACTAGAAACGACCTCTATGAACAAGAAGCCTATACTACTTCTATGCGAATCATGCCATCAGGATCTTTTACATCCTGTATAATAAAAGACAATTTGTTAAGAGTTTCTTTTCACAAACCTTGTTACCAAAATAGGTGTGAATCCCAAGTGAAACAAGAGGGTTCGAATCCCAATCCGAGAATAGATACTGCAAATACCTTTAGAGCAGAGGAATGAATGAATATAACTTACCTTGGGTGCAGTTTAATCAAAAAACCTCAAATACAAGTTTCAGATTACTAGCAGCGCAGTTGTATAGTACAAAACCTATGACTATGCCTTTGGGATTATTATTGATAGCTACACTCGCATTATCTTGTTTTTCTATCATTGTGTTCAATAGTGTGCTAGCCCAACCTACTGTTCCTCAGTTCACCACTGCAAAGGAGTTATCAATAATGTTGCTAAATAAAGTAAAAACGCACTTACCGAACGCGTCCGTTGTGGTAGGCATCATTAACCCAAATGGTACTCAAGTATATGGCTATGGAAATATATCAAAAACAAATAATACGAAAGTAAATGGAAATACCATTTTTGATACTGCTTCTATTACAAAGACATTTACTACAACGCTTTTAGCCGGTATGGTAAAGGAAGGTTTAGTTAACTTAGACGATCCAGTTGAAAGGTTCCTTCCTGCTAGTGTCAAGGTGCCATCGTACAATGGACATAAAATTACACTTGAGCATCTAGCTACACATACATCAGGATTACCGGATTTTCCTTCTGGATGGATTAGAAACCATACCTATACTACTCAGCAGGTCTATAGTTTTCTTTCAAATACTTCACTCATGAGTGAACCAGGAATCAAGGCTAATTATTCTGATATTGGTATGGGTCTTTTAGGTCATATTCTGTCTATAAAAACAGGTGTTCCATATCCCCAACTTGTTAAGGACAGAATCTTAAATGTGCTGGGTATGGATAGTACGGGAATTGCAATGAATAGTACGGCAATAACCATTTCTGATGCCCTTAAATCCAGATTAGCTAAAGGTCACATCGGTGGTAAAGAAGTTAATCTTGAATTCATTCCAGAAGCAATTCAACCCGCGGGAGCATTACACTCAACTGTAAATGACTTGTTAAAATATTTAGCTGCTAATATGGGCTTAATTCGTACTAGTATAAATGATATAATTCAAGAAACACATCTGATAAGACATGAATATCCCCAAGCACTTGATCCTTTTCCCTTTCCTTCCAACGAGAGTTTGACTGCTAGTTACATTGGTCTTGGATGGTTTATAGAGACTAATCTAGGAAAAGAAGTTATACAACATGCCGGTGGCATAGATGGTTATAGTACCCTTATTGGATTTAATCCAACGAAGCAAGAAGGAGTAGTAATCTTATGTAGCTGCGATGGTAAGGATATAACTTCGCCCATATTCGAATCATGGCGAAGTTTGCTGTACCGGTAGTTGGATCAGGAAATAATAATGTCTATTTTAGCATCGCAAAATCCTTTGTATTGGGATAGGACTCCCCAAGTATAGCCCAAGGACTTATCTCCTTCTGGCTATAATTTTCTTAGCATATGTCGTAGCTATTGTAAATTTGGCCTTCCTTTCAAAACGACTCATTCTTTCAAAATTGGACGAGTATGCAAACAAATTGTATCAATTGCTGTCTCACCAGATCCGGATTATTCATTTACGAATGGTAATCTCCTAGATTCATGGTTTTACTCTTGTTAGTAAACATTCTACGGAATTTCTATTATAGTAATAATGCATATGTCAAATGTAGAAATATTGGTAAGGTACGCAATAATTAATCATTCAAACCCTGGTTTAAGAGGCCGCGTACTTTCACTTATTGAGAGAAAACAGAGTGGTAGATGTCGGCTATGTAGTGTGAGATTTGCGTATGATGACACTATTATAAGTCTTGGACATGGTAGAAGTTATTATCACAAATCATGTGCTGAAAAGTTAAACATTACTTGATCTTTTCCAAAACTATCTCATGTTAAAATATCATCTTCTGGACGAGAAGTTCATTGATAATAGAGTTAGGTATGGTTCTTCGAATTCATGTCTGCCAGTCGTAACGGCTCTGGTATCCATTCGTTCGTTTTGGTTAGTTTTTTGACTAGATCCACTGCAGTTGCAAGGCTGATATAATGACCAACACTTACGAAGATCTCCTTTTTACTATCCTTGGCGATTCTATATCCTAAGACCTCGCCACCATAAGCTATGAAGCCTTCATGGATTATTGAACCTACTAGTAGGCTCTTGGCAACGCCTACGGTCGCCTTGCCAATTAAGAAACCTATGTAGCTTGCTAGTCCGCATTTTCTTGGATGTAATATGCCATGGCCATCAACAAGTAAGACATCGAAGGAGTTATGCAGTGTCTTTAAAGTATTTAGTATTGGTCCCGATTCCCTTAACATGAACAGACTTGGGATGTAGGGATACTTAACGGGGCTTTTTGTATTCGCTGATTCGATAATTTTGAGACTATTATTCATTATTACGGCGGAGCAATAAGCTATATTGTTTCTATAGCAAACATCTATCCCACAAATAGACTCCATCTCCCTATTTATGCCGTCATCTGTTATGATCTTCTTCGCAATTCTTTCCTGTATTTCTGTTGCCCAAAGATAGTTTGAAGTTTTGATTGGCGTTGTAATAATAGTATTAATAATGACCAAAATATTATACTTTTTAAATTAGACGAATCATCAAGATAATTTCTTGATTGTAACTGACTTGATGTTAAAGGTTCTTATGTCATGCTACCGAATAATAACCATGAGAAAAAGAGTCGAAATGATGGCTAGGTCTACAACTGCCAAAAATGGTCATGAACGCATCATCACTGATAGAGACAACGTTAAACATCTGGAATATTTTATGAATGGTCAATGGCGACACAGTGATAATTGTAAAGATTTTACCAACAAAGAATGCACTTTCAAGACAGTGAAGAGTATTTTACATTAGGTCTGTAATGTGTTTCCGATATTCACTCGATCTTTGTTCTTGTTATGGAGTTCAGTCCCGAACTAATATTTCCGTGAAATTGTACAATTTATTGTTATCGTAGAAAACGATTGAAATCAGTGAAAAATAAGTGCGCCAAGTAATAGAAACAATAAACCTCTACAAACAATAAGTATTCGCCAGAGTAACAGTCGGCTTAGCAAGCTTTCGAATCATGTGCACAAGCAAGTCAACATGAAATGGTTTTTTGAGAACCCCGTCTATTTCTATTCCATTAAAGTCAATTTCTGATGCAGTAATTGCCAATATCTTGACATTCTTGTTCATATTCTTGACTTCCCTTAATTCATGGTTTGAAGTTGATTGCAAGTCAACAATTACAACATTATATTTATCGGGATCCTTTTCGTAGACTGAACTCGCTTTCAAATGGTCAATAAAGTTATCAACTATGTAACCACTTGCACGTAAAGTATCTACTAGCAATTGTATATTGTCTATACCATTTTCGATGAACAGTATTCTTTTGTGCGTAAGAGCTTATCTCGCTCGATTTGATCATATAAGCGTTCTATATGATGTATGAGAATCTAACTGAGCGAAATCACCGAATATGGGAAAATGAATGTCAATATGTCGAATGACCGGAACTAGTAGGTCCAGTGAGCAACAACATGGTATATATGAGGATATTTTTGTAACCAGGACATTAGATAGTAATTATCTGATACTGTTTAAGAATTCTTTAGAACGGAAGGTCAAGGATGCTATCAGGTTTATCAATAGTATGAGATAAACTTGTCTATGTTTGCTCTTGTTAGTATATTCCGAATAGTAAAGTACCTCAGGTCAATGTACTACGAAAATTTTTTCTTCTTTATTCCTCCTTTCTCATAATCGTATTCTTCACCCGTATCCAATTCTATTTGGGCCGGCATGTGCATGACATCGTTTCGCCATCGGCTAATAATCAATCTTAATAACATGGATATAGTAGGCTGCGTTATGTGGTGTTTGTTATATTCTAGCCTGGTATATTTTTCAAGAAGTTCCAAATCACTTATTGCTATCTTGGTTGATACAACTTTTTCAAGCTTCTCGCCAGTCGATCTTCGAGGCATAAACTTCATTCAACTATTTGTCTTTTATACTTTCGGTCTACGTGTAGAATGTATGACATTATTCTATTGTTATAGCTACTGTTAACACAACGAGTCCCACAGACACCCCCGGGCAAATTTTCTTCAATGATAAAACTAAGGATATCACGAACAATTACCTTTATTAAGTTCACATATACTCTTGTTTATCTAGAACGATGGGTATTATATAGAAAAGTTTTCCTCTCTAGAAGATAACTTAAATTTTGTATCGCAAATAATGCTAAATTCAAAACACGTCGCAATTCACGCAGTGTTACTGACATCTTACTTACATTGACATGCCTTTAATATCAAACCAGGGTTGAGTCAATGTTTACTTGACCCAGATTAACTAACAGACCATTTCTGGCATTAATTTTTGCTTTTTATACTTTCCAATTAAGCCTTGGGCAATCATTTTTTGACCAAATTCCCAATTTTGATTTTCCATAACATTCTAATTCATTTCAGATTCCAAACACAGTTCCTGCAAGATTCAAAGTATGTAGCCGTCACAATGAAACATAAGGCACAATCGAGATATAAACACACACGAACAAGTTTGGAAGATGTATACATGTAGCAGGAGCAACACTTGATTCCCATCCTACAATCCTATTTTGCAAAATTGAATAATTAAAATTTTTCTTGTCAGAATTAGCTAAAAAATATTGTATAGGACTAGATTTGATCGTCCGTGATAAAAGCAGATTTAATTGTACCAAGACTGCCTTTTGTCAGATAATCTGTCACATAGTAAAATAAGTTATTTTAACGTTTACCAAAAACCGACCAAAAACTACCAAAAAAAGGGGTACGGTTCAATCACTGCATTCGAGTGCTCTAATGGGGCTATAAAAAAGGATTTATGATTAAAAGATATAGATCGGAGTGTCTGTCACATTTTAATTCAAGGACTCATTGTGGTTTTTTAGCTTTGTCGGTAGTTATTTTTTATAGTCATTGTTGTGGTCATCAAAAAGATAAATGCATTATACGCTCGAACTCTCTAGTGATGACTTAAAACTTCTAATTCTGATTAAGAAGGAATCCGGAGACATACGAAGCCGTCTGGTGCAAAACCTTAAGAAGCGCTCATAATTTAGTTTTCTCTCCTGCCTCTCATTATTGACTATCTCGCGAACTTCGTTCGATGGTTGCTCATTTGATTCTAAATGATTTATCGTAAAATCATAATCATGGATCATGCCTAGACTATCTTGGATTTTTTGAAGACTCTTTCTCATTTCCAATGCCTTTTTGTTTTCAATTGGCAGTAATTCTAACATATATCTCAATTTTTTACAAGCTTTTCTTAAATCATGTAATTCTTCTATTTTAGTCGAATCAGTTATCACGATTGGAAAATTAGTTTCTATTTTTGAAATCAAATTTGCTACTATCTTATTATACCTTTTTTCCAGCTCTTTTTGGGTTACCTTAATCTCGTCTAAAAGTTTACTTACGTCCGTATTGTTTAGAACAAGAGCTATGTTCTTTGCGTATTCCAATTTTGTCACTCGAGTTCCTTTCAAAGTGTCAATAATCTTGCTTCTACTGTCATTTGGGGGATATTTTTGTAATTTTTCATAAATAATATCTAAATCCCTTATTTCGCTATTGATTTTAAAAAACTCTTTGCAGCTAAGAATGTATGCGGACATTGATGATCCAGTTCTGTATTTTTTGGGCAATGTTGAATAGGCAGCATTAAGACGTCTAATCGAAGTTCTTATATCGTGGATATTTTTTGCCTTTGGATCTTTGAGGTACTTTTTGATTCGACTATTGACTCTTTGAAGGTTCTCGTGCAATTTTGTCAAGAAAGGTAAAATGTCTAACACATTCGAGTTCTAACAGGGGTTTACATTAATTAGGTTTATGGGACATATTCGGTAGTTAAAGTACTATTATGGGGCTAATTGCGAATAACTTTTCAGTTCGAGCGAGCATCCACATATCAGTACCAACATTTATGATATGATGAAAAATGAACGTGTAGCTAATGCCTTGACAGTTCTTTATGACAATGACCGCATAGTGATGCTAATGGAATTTTGTAATTAAAAACAAACCGTATTGAAATTGATTTTATATTTTTTTGACTACTTATCATAACGTTGTGAGGCGTTCCCATTTATTTAGCAACAGTCTATGAATATCTATATAGAAAAAAGAGGTCTATGTACGAAATAGGTAAGGATTAGCTTATTGTGTTGGTTACCTGAATGACCTATCAGGAACTATCATACCCGCACACAGAAATTTACAATTGGTTCTACCCTGAAAAAAAGGCTCGTAAATCTTTCCTATATGAAATCCAGTTAGGAAAATGCCAAAAGTGTCGTAAGGGTTTTGCAAAGAATGTTTTGACAGTGGATCATATTAAACCAAAGTCTGTTGGAGGTAACAATAGTCTATTAAATTTACAACTACTCTGCTTTAAATGCCACAATCAAAAGACAATTGTTGACAGCGTCATGATAAAATATTCTATCTTAGTGAATTAGTAATGTCTCGTAGCACCAATTCTTGTCCTAATCGAGTCGCTAAGCAATATCACCAATAATACTACAACTAGCCGATGCATTATAAAGAATCAATCGCTCAATTTCCTATCAAGTAATTAATTCATCTTTTAGATAGGCACAATCTCATATTACTCCATAATGCTTCTCTAGTTTTCTTAATTTCTTCAATATCTGTATGATGAGGTCATGTTGTCCACGGTCGAATCCATGAGTCGCATTACCTATTTTGCGCTTTTTCTTTTCCAGATATTTTTCAAAATCCCAAATTAATGACTTATCAATCAACTCCATTTCATACACTATGGATTTTTATCTAAATTAATTAAAACTTCCTTCAGAATATTTACGAAAGTGTCCGAATTTCATGTATTATTTACATATTCCTTTTTTAGTACGTATTTCAATTCTAGACAACGCGGGAAATCCAATTTTGATTATCTGTGAAGCGTGAAGCGTCATTAATTTTATGTAAGGAGGTTACTATTTGAAATACTAAACCCTCAGCTTCAACAATACTAATGTAGGAGGTGTTGATAGAATTGTATTAATAAACCAGAAATGACTATCACTTTTGGATTGTCTTGTAATCGTTTGTAGCAAGCAAATACACAGGTTGAAGCAAAGACGAAGGTTGCGAAGAGTTTGAAAAGATTGGGTCCACTTTAGAGTTAGAGCATTATGAGTTTGAATTCGGACTTGGTCATACCTAGGCGCAGAATAGTTAAAGACTTTTGTTTCTAACTATTCTTGCAATAGCTCAGGGCATATTTAGTTCTACACTATCGGGAGGTACCGTAATAGGTTTGATAATAGGCGGGAGTATAGTTGATAGTTTTGGATGGCGGGCTACATTCTCATTCTTGGTACCAATTGCGATAATACTCTTTACCATAATTGCGAAATTTGTCCATGTTAGGGAGTTAGAACAACAACAAATGGTTTCAAATAAAGCCTCCGAGTTTTGCTGTCGGTTTACTCATATAAACAGGATATATTATTAACAGAGAATACAAGTACATATACTAGTAACGATAATAGCAAAACTAAACAGAGATTAAGCAAGAGCATTGATATAAAAGGCGCCATAACACTATCGGCTGCAGTAATCTCTTTTCTTGTTACTCTTCAGCTTATGGAAAAAGCCGGGTCGAATAACTTTATACAAATCATTATTTTCTCATTAACATCAACTAGTCCTAGTTGTGACATTTCAAAAAATAAGCCTGGAACAAAACACTTTAAATTAAGTGCTCATCCTGTCATTAAGTCTTTTCAAGTCTTTTCCGGTTTGATAGATGTACATTGCCTTCCATTGTACTGAGTTTTATAGGTGACCGAAGTATCTAAATGAAGTGTCTAATGCTACTATGAGCCACCTCATGTTGCTGCCTGGAAGGGCGATCGAATTCGTCTACCAAAAAAGTCAACCGAGAATTTAATATGAAGTTCGAAAGTTGCAATAAGCAATATACCTATAGCTGTACTAACTATTAAAACTCTAAAAGATGTGTTGTAATGTAACCTTATCAAGTAACAATATGTCTTGAGGGCGAATTGTTATAGAAAATGTAGGTCTTTATTCATTACTGCCTGAGCGAACCAACTTTCCTATTCCTGGATTATATTATGAACAAATGAGATCGCGGTTGATCCCTCGCCCACAGCGGAGGCGACACGCTTAATGCTGCCACCGCGTACATCACCAGCTGCGAAAATACCTGGCAAACTGGTTTCGAGCAAGTATGGTTGTCTTTTAAGAGACCAACCTGCGGCGCTCAGATTTTCGGCTGACAGATCCGGGCCAGTGTTAATGAAGCCTTTTGCGTCGAGTACAATACAACCATTAAGCCAACCGGTATTTGGATCGGCACCGGTCATGACGAATATATGTCTGATGTCATGCTTTTCAGTCTGACCTGTTTTACTATTTCTCCAGTGAACGGAATCAAGGTGATGGTTTCCTTCGAGAGCTACAATCTCAGTGTGGGGCTGGACTATAACGTTAGGACTTTCTTCTATTCTACGAATCAGATAGCGTGACATACTTGCGGCTAAACTAGCGGACCTTACTAGGACGTGGACATGCTTTGTCGTCTGGGCCAAAAATATAGCGGCCTGACCTGCCGAGTTTCCTCCACCGACAACAATTACTTCATCTCCTCCACATAATTGTCTTTCCACAAAGGTTGCACCATAGTAAACTCCAGCGCCTTCAAATTGGGCTAGGTTTTTCAATGGCAGCTTTCGATATTGAGCACCTGTGGCGATCAAGACCGTCCGTGCCGGAATTCGAGCACCATTCTCGGCTTCCACTATGTACGGTTTATGTTCGCAGACAATTCTTGTTGCCCTAGCAATTAGCATCTTAGCGCCAAACTTCTGTGCTTGGATATACGCCCTCCCTGCCAGGTCCTGACCTGAGATCCCGGTAGGAAATCCCAAGTAATTTTCAATCTTTGAGCTTGAACCAGCTTGACCGCCAGGAGAACCTGTTTCCAGTACCACCACATCCAATCCTTCTGATGCACCGTATACTGCGGCAGCCAGTCCTGTGGGACCTGCTCCGACTACGACGAGATCGCGCACCTGAGTTTGGTCGATAGACTCATTGAAGCCTAGGCAGTCTGCGATTTGCTGATTATCGGGATTCCTTAATACCACTTGACCTCGACAAATCAATACAGGTACGTCACCTGCAACAACTTGGAAACTATCCAATAGATTCTGTACGTCAGGATCTTGTTCTAAGTCAATGTAGGAGTATGGATGTCCGTTTCGCATTAGAAACTCTTTAATCCGCAAAGTACCGGCAGAATATACTGATCCGATAAGGATAAGATCTCCCACACCGGCAGCTATTAACTCTACTCTGCGTAGGATGAAAGCCCTCATTAGTATGTCGCTGAGCTCAGCATCAGTCTGCACCAACCCGATTAAATCTTGGTGATCAAGTTCGATTACTTCGCCTGGCTTCGAAGCTCGCGCCCGAACTAAAGACCGGCGGCCAGAGAGCATGTTAACCTCTCCTGTGAATTCTCCATCACCATGGATGGTTATGAGGGTCTCATTAGTGCCAAAGGGGCGCACAATCTCTACTTCGCCTGTTTTTACAACAAAGAACGGCACTGAAGTATCTCCTTGCTCAATTAGCACATCACCGGGCTGTACTGAACGAGTACGTCCATGCGCCGCAATACGACCGATCTGAGCTGGTGTTAATTTTGGAAATATTTTCTCAATTCGAGAACTAGTTAGGGGGAGTCCTCTACGTGCTTCGCTCATGAATACCGTTCCTTACAGTTAAGACTACTCAACTTATTTGTAGACAAAGGTGGTATTTTGAAGTAATGCTTGAACAGTTGGATCAACACGCCCAGCCTCGACCATGCTAAAGCAATGGGTCGACATGAATTCCGCTGCTCCTCCAAGTTTACTTTCCCATTTGAGGAACATATCTTATATACATTTTTCTTTGACAGCATCTTTGCGTTCAACTTAGCTATCAAAGAATCCCCAATTATTTAAGTTGATGGGGGTCTTGATACGAGTACATGTAATTCTTGTTTATTTAATTAAAAAAAAGTATTAAGAATATTATGATTGATTGAAAATTTTATTGCTTAGCTAAAGAGTAGAGGAGTGAAAAATGGCAATAATAACTCGAAGAACCTTGTCTGAATTTAACTATCAGTTTACCATGACTGAGAACACAACACATCTTACAAATACAAATGTTTATGCTATTGTGCGATGTAAAATAAACTTAATTTAATGAGTGTAGCTACACTTATATTAATACATATACACTATGGTAAAATGCTGAATCAAATAGTCTTAAATGGAAGTAGAATCCAGAGAGTTGAAATCTGATTGCTATACTCTCGATTGAACCTAAGTAGAGATTCCGAAGAGTACATTAAGTTGGATTGTAGATATTACTTAAATAATGTCTAGATTACAAAAACAGGCTTCACTTTTTCCTATTCTATTAGTCAATTCTATAAGTACTCTTGGTTTCAGCATCGTTCTACCTTTCTTAGTTTTTGTAGTCATGCAATTTGGGGGTAATGCTATAGTTTATGGTCTTTTAGCAGCGACCTATCCTGCTTTTCAACTTATCGGAGCCCCCCTATTAGGAAGATGGTCTGATAAGTACGGCAGAAAAAAAGTTCTTCTACTGAGTAATGCAGGAACATCGATTGGATGGATATTATTCCTTTTTGCATTATATTTGCCGGCTGAAAAAGTCTTTGGCGTTAATTCATCTTTTCTTGGACCCTTTGTAATTACGCTTCCAATACTTGTGTTATTTATTGCCAGGGCCATAGATGGAATTACAGGTGGAAATATCTCTGTCGCTAATGCCTATCTTTCAGATATATCATCAGATGAAAACAGGAGTAAGAACTTTGGAAAAATGGCTATTTCTTCCAATCTGGGGTTTATTGTCGGTCCAGCAATAGCTGGAATCTTAGGGGCGACTATATATGGAGCAATCCTTCCAGTTCTGTCTGCGTTACTTCTGTCCTTGATTACCTTATTTGTATTATATTTTATGTTAAAAGAAACTAAGCCTACTTCAAACGAAATATTGGTACCAGAAGAAGGAACTATCAGAAAAGTATTTTCTCAGGAATGTAAAGATTGCTACGAGACACCTGATACTACAAAGTCCGGGTTTCTCAATGTTTTCAAGCTAAAGCATATTTCATTTTTACTTGTTTTGTATTTTCTAATATTTCTCGGATTCAATATATACTATGCCTCATTTCCTGCACATGCCGCTAATGACTTAAAGTGGTCAGTCACGCAGCTGGGAATATTCTATGCAGTGTTAAGTGGAGTTATGGTTCTGGTTCAAGGTCCGATTCTGCGTAAAGCATTAAAAAAATTCACAGAGGAAATACTTGTAATAATTGGAAGCGTGATTTTAGGTACAAATTTCATATTATTTGCATCTAATAACTTAATCTCCATAGGCGCAGCTTTGATTTTATTTGCACTCGGTAATGGCCTTATGTGGCCCTCTTTTATGTCCATCCTATCAAGACGCGCAGGAACAGTTCATCAGGGGGCTGTGCAGGGTGTCGCAGGTAGTTTTGGAGGTCTGGCAAGTATCGTTGGATTAATAATGGGAGGGATTTTGTATGATTTGCTTGGAGGAACTGTTTTTCTGATAAGCGCTGCAGTAATATTTGCCGCTTTTATTATGTCTTTTCGGCTTTTGAAAATAAAATGATTTCTGAGAAAGCACCAACCAGTAATAATATTGAGAAATCGCGCATGGCGACGTCTTTGAATCAACGCAGCAATTTTTCCTTAAATTCGTTAATAAAACCGAGTTACTTCTGCTGGGATACAGCCTTAACTTTGTCTTTTTGTTACGCTGCTCTAACAATTCTTTGCGACATTGGCTGCATAGTAGAGATGATAGAAAAAGAGTAATTTTGTCTAGTACCTTCATAATTATTTTATCAGCAAACGACTATTTCATTTCTGGGTATATAGTTAAGTTAGCTCAATATAGGCTATGTAAAGACCACGCACTCTCTTACAGCAGACTTTAATATTTTTCAAGATATATGTATCATTACATCATCTTTCATCAACCTGAGTAAAGGGGGACATTTCTTCATAGTGACCATATCCACCACCCCTTCACTCAGTTTCTTATAATTTTCAAGCCTGAAAATCCACTAGTCAAACTTTGCCCAGTAATTTATCTCCGATGTTCCATCGTCATTTTAATGAAGTCATAGACTAATCGTTCTCAGCCCTTTGGTTCTACGAAATGACTACATACCTCTACCAATTTCCATTACACCAGACTTTAATATTTTTTAAGATAAGAAAGTATACCAAATCTTACCAAATCTGGTGGGTCAACTAACCTAACGTCTTGCAGGAATAAGTAGAGTTTTGAAATGTAATAGCATAATTCCCAAAAAAATCTACTGCCGCTAAGACTTGTAAGGCCTACAGTCATCTATATAGATCATAAGTAAAGTCGTTATATTAAACGGGTTCCATAGTAAATTAGAGAAAAAACTAATGACAACATCAAAAAGGTTAGCAATAGTTATTAGCGATTTCAAATGTCGTTTTTGTAAGATATCGTGGTCAACGTTTCTCAAAAGTAATATCCCGTGCAGTGATTCATCTTTGGGAGATGGAATACATAACTTTAATTTCAGGAAACCGTTGAATGACACGCAATTGTGCCAGCGAAAAATATAAGATTGTCAACACCTATTGTGTGTAAAAAAGATTAGTATCATACACTTCTTCAATCCGTGAACAAACATTATAAATCCACCAAACATGAAAATCAGATCTAAGGTCGATATTCTAGCATCTATTTTGCAAATGGCAAATGGAGGTGCCAAAAGGAGCAAAATGACAATGAATAACTATCATCTCTTGAGGCATATCTCATTACTATGTGAGAATGATTTACTACAGTATGATAAGAAAGAAAATGTCTTAAGAACTACTCCGAAGGGAATCGAATTCCTAATTGCTTACAATGAACTTGTTGAATGTTGTCATAAAGAGGAAGGAAGTCCCTTACATATTTGGGGTTTGAGTCAGCTAAAATAATGAGTAGATGAGTTTCTGGATGAAATCAACTTTTATAATATCATTCGTAACAACTCAACTTAAGCACTGTTATACCAAATTATTGTAAACTACCTGATCTCAGAATTAACTATTAAACTGCAGGTTGATTCATGCAAAATTTTATTATTTGATGATGACACATTGTAGTTTTGAAGATTGATTAATACCTCTGAACCAAACCTAAGTGATGAAAATAGATGTGCTAATTGAAATTTCAAAGGGTAGTAACATCAAGTATGAAATGGATTTTAGAACAAGGAAACTTTCTGTAGACAGGAAGTTGTCTACAAGTATGTATTATCCTTACAATTATGGTTTTGTTCCAAATACGGAAGACTCGACTGGCGATCCAGTAGATGTTTTTTGTACTTGGAGATGATCCTTTCCAGCCTATGTCAACAATTAAATCTCGTCCTATAGCAGAATTATTAACAGAGGACCAGGGTGGACCAGATCCCAAAATAATTGCAGCACCCATTGATAAAGTAGATCCCAGTTTCTCTAGTATTTCTGATCTGAATGAAATTCCGAATCATTTTTACGCCAAGCTTGAGCACTTTGTTCTACATCATAAGGATTTGGAGAAGGGCAAATATGTCAAGATAATAGGCTGGAGGGATAAAGCATTCGCAAAGGAGATCATCTCTGAGGCGATAGAAAGATGGGACAAACATAATCCCCCATCATAACATCAATACCCAAATTGAAAAACAATTAACCTAATCATCCAACGGTGTCGAGGGCTTTATGTAATTAATTTAATTATTCTTATATACGAGGAAGAAAGGGAGCATAAATTGCGCAAATTATATCAACTATGGACTTCACTTTGAATATGGAAGAGTTACGATGTCTGATGATGACAACTTGTCTGATAAAGATGACAGACTCATTCAACGTTATGATACAATACTAAAAGAAAGTGCATTATTAACTACTTTTTCAGCAATACTCTTCGGATTTTTATTAAATATATCAGTAAATACACCTCGCAATTTTAGCCTTATTGACATTATAGTCACGATTATTGCTTTATATTCTATTACCATAGCTGCGTCGCTATTTGTCATGCCCGTAATATATCATCATGTACAATATCCTTATGGAAATTGGAACAAATTCAAAGTTAGAAGTCATAGGTTTATTCTTTCTGGCTTAATTCCTGCTGGTGTCACTCTATATTTGGGTTTAGAGCTTGCAATACACTCTCGCTTAGGATCAGTAGAATCATTTATTCTTGCCTCTCTACCATTTATTCTTCTTTATTTATTATTCAGAGCTAGAAAAGGATAAAATTATCAATCAGTTCAATTTGGAAATGATCTCGTCAAAATAGTTTTCATGATATCTCGCAAATGAAATTATCATTACAATATTATGACATTCATCTTTATGTAAAATTCTGCATAGCAGATTTGCAAAGATAGACCCGAAAATTAGTTTACTATATAGTGCTACATGATTATTATGAGCAATTTCTATATGTATTGTTATTGTAATATATTTTGCGGGTAACCAACACATAATCCATGAGCGTACATCATGCATTGGCTGTCAGGCATAATGTTTTTGTCTTCCCCCAATGCCTGACAGCCATCACAATTTGAGTAATGATAGAAACAGATGAACCAAAAATAGCTGACCTTTTGGATTTCGGAATTGTCAACGGAAAGAGAATAGGACAGATTTGCTCCTTTCCACAATTAGGTCTCAAATAAAGAACTCTCAAATTAAAAGACCAAAAAATCGGATAATTTAATTATTCGAGCTTAAACCCAAACAAAGGAATCAATAACTTGTTACAGTTATATTTCTATCATGTCTATTACGATTTGTATTTTTCACACCATTCCATATGAAGTACTCACAGATTAATAATTATTCAATCAAGTCAAGCATCAGTTTCAAGTCAGCAATTTCTTTCTCAAGAATTATCTGATCTATCCTGTCACTAGTACACTTCAGAATTTTTTCGCAGGCATCTATTTGTCCCAAAACTATGCCTCTTTTGTCAATACAGATACTATGATAAGAATTTTCAACGGAATAAATGACATTTCTCCCTCCTTTATGCCCAATTGTCTTTGCTTCGATTACAAACGCACTCTCCATTTCCACAATATTCATACATTATTAGGAGATAAGCAACTCTAACAGGGTATCCCTAAGTAATCACTTGATGGATTATAGATTATATAGTACCCATTGTCTTTATGACCTTTTTTTAGGAGCGTAAGATATTTCTGCAGTAGGTATGTGAATGAATAACATCTTCCATTTTGTTACACTTGGCGCAAATCCATGAGACGTATTCCCTGCAAATATTGCAAACTGATGAGGGGGATCAAATAACTGCCACAAGCTTAGTGAACTATTTCGGACAATGTTTGAATAGTTTCCAACTAAATGTGAACGAGAATTTAGTCGTAAGCATCATAACATGACTTTTGTAGTCATCGCAATAATTAAATTTCATGCATCAGGATAATTTTACGTGATATGAAAAACTTGCTGATACTGCGTCATGCCAAGTCAAGCTGGGAATTCACGGACTTGTCGGATCATGACCGACCCCTTAATAATCGAGGAAAACGTGATGCACCACGAATGGGTAAAGTGTTGCTAAAAGAAAGACTTGTCCCCCAACTAATAATAAGCTCTTCAGCGGCGAGAGCTCGGTCTACGGCTGAGAAAGTTGCCAAAACATCTCATTATGGCGGTGAAATTTCTGTTGAATCTTCGCTATACCGGGCAGGAAGTTCAGCGTACCTGAACGCATTACGACATCTAACTAATCCGTATGATACAGTACCTAATAGTTGGTCATAATCCCGACGTAGAACATCTGGTGGAAATACTAACGGGTAACGCAATGACAATGCCTACTTGCGGTTTAGCATATGTGAAATTATCGATCGAAAGATGGCTTGATCTAAAGGATGACAAGAAAGGCGAATTGGTCAAATTGTGGCGTCCAAAAGAATTGACTAAGGGAGATTATTCTATTTAATCAAGAATTAAGAAATTGCAGAAACTGCTGTCTTCTATTAGAACCATGAATGGTGGGGGAAAATAGAAAAATCAATAGAGGACACAAGTTTTCGGCTGCTTTTCAAATGGTCCGTGTCTTTTATTTGTTATAATATTGATATAGTGTTCTATTGTCTCTATATGGGTAAGTCTAACTATAGATCAGTTTAATATCCCTTCAGATTATGTGAAACCAAATGGCCTATTCGGATCTTTCAGATAATTTTAATTTGGTTAACGCTATTAACGGTCGGTTTTTCTATGCCCATTCAGAATGCCCGTTGTTAATTTATTACGGTAGTACCATCGCTGGCAGCACTCAAGACTGTAGTCCACAAACCGTCCTTATGTCCATCTGCTGATTGTGTAAAATTGAGTTCTGTATATTTTTCCAGATAACCTCCACTGTTCTTCGCGTTCATCCCACGTCAATGAAGAATCGTTAGGTAAGTCCAGTATTGTGGCCAGCATTTCCATAGCCATATCTTCTGCGTAATCTCCTGCCTTCTGGGCTGTCGTTCCTGTGCAATGATGTTTTGATAGATATCCGTGTTGACTCTCATCTGCCGGATTTGCAAGACCGATAGAGGCGGCTATCAGTCTATTAGGCTCGTTCGTTGAAGCTCTAGCCATTACAGCGAAAGTGACTTGCCCGGGCAGAAGATAATTTCTTCCTTCTTGGATACTAATAATCTTACATCTTGGCGGTTTTATGCTAGAAACCGATACTAGTTTCAGATCAGATATCTTAGCGTCACGTAAAGCCAGTTCAAAGCTTGTAAGCTGATCTTTGTGAATTCCTTTTCCTTTGGTAAAGAACATAGCTGTCGGGACATACCGTATCGGAATTGATAAAGACTCAAAATATTGTACTTTATCTGAAACCTTATCTTTCATCATATTCTTCATCTACTAAGTATTATTGGTGCTTGATTCTATGCATCATACCTGCTCTTATGCTGATTCTGAGAGTTACTTTGACAGTAAGGTTGTGAATGGCATCCTTAGATGGTATCTGCCTAGTTAGAAGCTTGTTTTAATGGCCGATAGAGAGTTATACAATGTACTCAAAAGAATTATCATCTGAAGAATGTTTTATCTAATCACAAATTGAGAATATATTCTTTTACTGCATACAAATAACAAAAAAAATACTACGTCAGATTCAATGTCAACTAATTTAGGAATTAACTTGATTTGAGTTGGTCTGAAATTGTACAGCCCACTTGATATCATACTTATTCATACAATATCAAGCATTGCCATGCATAATTTATGGAACATATTAACCAAGCTCCCCTCTAACCTTATCTGGGGAAGTCGAAAATTCACTCATATTACTAATGTGTGATTTGCTTGATGCGGTTTATCGAGGTATCCTGACGAGCAAAAATAATAGGTCGAGAATATCTATTATTTAATCACGGACTACTTTCATTTTTATCTCGATTGCTTTCGTCCTTTGTCCTGCATCAAACGAACGATGCCACTTAGATCCCTTGCAATTCTTGTCATTTGTGATTGTATGTAAGACATTTCAGCCTCGATCCGTTTAATTGATTTTGATATCTTTTTTGCTTTTCTAAATCTGACTTCAGTCTTTAACTCGTCTGACGAATGTGCTGTTTGAGCTGGTTTGTTATTCTTAGATGTTCTTGCTTTTGATAATGCTGTTTGAGCTGGTTTGTTATTCTTAGATGTCCTTGCTTTTGATAATGCTGTTTGAGCTGGTTTGTTATTCTTAGATGTCCTTGCTTTTGATAATGCTGTTTGAGCTGGTTTGTTATTCTTAGACGTCCTTGCTTTTGATAATTCCGTCGGATTTACGACACTTGATTCAGGTTTAATGTTCTCTGATTGTATTTCTGACATGAATAAATGTAAGTGATCAGACTATATAATCTTTATACTACTACATATACTATAACAAAAAGTATATTATCCAATGGTTAAGTGGGCTTGTTGATTTAAGAAGTAACTTTACCATTAATTGGAGACTTAAAACTATATAGATTTTTCCAAGAAAAAGTGTATACCTGCCGAACTTCTATGAAAGATTTCTTCTTGCAAAGAAGAGTTAACATACAATATCCACGATAAAGAAATAATGATATTGGGCTGACGTAATTTATCTAACATAGTATAGTAAATGCGATCTGATGGTTTAAAGAAGAATTTCTCAACAGTATTCTGAAAGTTCCTTGAACAGTAATTTCTGGACCTACATGAATAAAAGATTACACCAGGTGAGAAATGTGTGAAAATACCTCGCTATCAGCTGGAATAGTTGCTAGGTCCTTCTCCAGCCTTCATGGTCTCTTCATGTAGTTCTAGTGCGTCTTCTCCATATGCTTCAATTACGTAGAGAGATCCAGTATCATCTGTAACTTCCACAAAATAATATTTTAATGCATCACGTGTAATGTGAATCTTGCTAGATAATTTTGTTATTCTACCTCCTCTCCCACCTTCTTCTCTTAGTGTTAACAACTCACGGAGAGCCAATATGCTATTATTATATAATCCCTGCTTTTCACCGTCCCACTCCACTTCTCTTAAATCATGACTCTTACTATTTAGAAAACACATGTCGATCCAAGGTTAGAATACGCTCATATTCTTTGCCAATGTGAAGTATAGTGATCTAATGAATCCTTGTCTTGAACTTATTATTATTTGCTAGTCAATATTTTTGGTGTTAATAACCATCGTAATTCACCATAAAGAACGGGATTGGATGCAATGATCCTTATTCTTACCAACCCAGCTTTTCTTAGTACTATTTTGGCCGATTTTGATCTACTCGTATGAATTATATCATTCACAATCTCACTGAGCTGAGGTTCATGTCCAACAAGCAGAATAGAGTTTTCCTGTCTAAGTCGACATATTTTACGGTACAGTTCTGATCTTACGCCTTCAGGGGCTAATTCGTTCCAAGTTTGAAGTTTGTTGGACATCTTGAATACCTTTGCTACAATAGCTGCCAGTTTCATACGCCCTTTTTAGTGGACTTGAAGCGATTAAATCAAATTTAGTTCCAATCTTCTTTAAGGCCTTCGCCACTTCCGTGACTTCCTCCTTACCGGTAGCTGTTAACGAACGTTGACGATCGCTCGGATTTGACGATAACTTCTGACCGGCCTCTCCATGTCTCAAAATGAAC
Organism: uncultured Nitrososphaeraceae archaeon; assembly: GCA_963728595.1. Lineage (GTDB taxonomy): Archaea > Thermoproteota > Nitrososphaeria > Nitrososphaerales > Nitrososphaeraceae > TA-21. The sequence goes on along the minus strand of CAVSLF010000031.1, from coordinate 808 downwards.
AATTCCATTGTTATTCCTAAGGAAGGTGTGATGACATATAATATAATGTATCTATTTACTTTGGATGTTTGCATCATACAGAAAGTGCTGTTGGGATCAGCATATTGAGAACGACATCCACTATCACAATACGATTATTGCAAAAAGTTTTTCCACACTCGAAGTGAACATTGGCTTAATATGAGTTCATTATTTTCGCAATATTTTTTCAAATTTAAGCCAAGCATCAAGTGATAGCCAGTTAGTCATTTCTAGTTTAGCGAATTAGCGAATTAATAAATAATCGTCTATTCTTTTTTGGAGATCGACACTTATTTCCATTATGGTCCTATTACCATCAATGGGTATGATCCCAAATCTTCTTTGCATACGTCTGAACTCTTTTGCTATGAGTTTTTGATACATGATAAATGATTCCAACATATTTTCTGATAGTCCGAGGTCCGCACCAGATTCGTAATAGTCAAGGGAAGAGTTCTTTTCGAATACTCTGTGTTTTAATTCATTGGGATCTACATCCAAGTAAAATAAGATATCTGGTTTTAAAGCAAAACCATACAAGTTACGGGACCATGCTCTACTGATACCACGTACTGCATCCCTTGCCAATAAAGTATAGATATACCGGTCAGATAGAACTACGTAGCCTGCTCTTAGTGCAGGAATAATTTTATTTTCAAGCTGATCTGCGAAGTCTGCTGCATAAAACAAGCTTATGGTCCTTTTGCCGAGAACAAAGCTTCTCTTTGCTTCTAATATCCCCTCACCTATTAGTTCCGATCTCCTGAGGCCTGCATTCATCACAGCG
>CAVSLF010000030.1:0-58953 GCA_963728595.1 uncultured Nitrososphaeraceae archaeon | reverse complement strand
TTTCCGTTAAGTGTGATACACGAACATGGTAAACAACAACTAGTGTCGTCGTTGCCAGTTAAAGTTTATTGATTTGTCCTCTGATTGCTTAGATGAGGTCTGGTCTTTGGTATCTGTGCTCTGTGATTGGCTTTGTGCTTGCCCCAGGCTTTGTGATTGTGGTGTTGTTCGATCACAAAGGGGGTTAAAATACGATGTTAAATCTGGTTCTTTCAAGAGTGGGTAATGTCTGGTCCAGATAAAGTAATCCTCGAACATTGTGTTAAGATCCGTATCAAATGAACTATTAATCTGTGAAAGCATTAGGTCCAAACATGAATCTATAATGATTGGTCTCCTTATTGCAATTAATTTTTTTATGATTTCGTCTTTAACAGGAATTATATCCGGATTTGGATTCCCCGACATAAGTTTTCTAACTTGCCCTAGTAAATAAGTATTCTCAAAACAAAATACTTAATTAGATTGAACATTCTATCAAAATTAGTTTCATGCCAGATCTCGAAGAAGAAATAGAAAAGCAATTCGAAACGCCGTATGATTTTGAATCTAGTGGTAGGCAAACAGAAGCAGAAGTAGATGAAGATAGGGAAACCCCTGAAGATAGGGAAATAGAGGAACTAGTGAATTATGAAACTGATTATCAGGAAAGGGAAATAGATGAAGATAGGGAAACCCCTGAAGATAGGGAAATAGAGGAACTAGTGAATTATGAAACTGATTATCAGGAAAGGGAAATAGATGAAGATAGGGAAACAGAAGAACTAGTAGATTTTGAAACTGATGAAGATAGGGAAACGAATCAAGATAGGGAAATAGAGAAATTTTTTGAGAGGTTATATCAAATAGCATCCGATGACTCGTCGACGTCATACGAAGTGGATACTAATATCGAAAATGAGGTTGAACAATTTGTCGAGGACCTTAAGAAGGATTACTTTGGGCGTTTCCTTAAGAGACAAATTAAACGCTTTAAGAAAGGTTATGGGGCTATAAGAAAATTTACAAGGACCCCACTTGGTAACGCACTTGTCACTATGTTAAAAAGCACTCCATACGGAGCAGCAGTTGACATGGCAACTAAAGTTCTAACTGGGCCGGCTAGCACGTATATTAAGAATTTCACTCAACAGGGGATTAAGTTGGCTAATACGGGGGTCGTCCTTTCTGGCCCTGCTGCAGTGGATTCATTAAAGGGATTGGGTATTACACCTGGCGCTGGAGCGGGCTTAAATCAAGAAGGTTTAAGTAATATTGCTAAGGTGGGACTGAAACCTATAAGCAGTTGGCCGATCAGACTATCAATAACCCCAAGTCCTACAGACCCCGTCGAAGCTCCTAAAATCCACTCCTACGGAATACGAAACAGCAATAAATAAAATTAAAAAGGCTATTTCCTTTAAGAGAATAACGCCTATTAAAATGAGACCAATGGATGCAATGGCACATGGTAGGAAAGGTCCTTTTAGAAAATCAAAAATGCGGCGTATTCCACCGGGTGCTACGAAGTATAGTGTAAAGTGGTATAGATAACTCTTTTATATGTATCACAATGCTTGGATTTTAAAGAGATATTCAAATACAATTAGAAAAATCAACTCTCTAGCTACACTTAGAAAACTAGTCTGTTGGAGAAGTCCGTAGACTTGACTCCAAGACAGTGGAATGCTATTGAAACCTTGCTCTTTACCATAAATAAAAATCTGTCGTTTAAGTTAAAATCGGCGCTACCGCTTGGAAATTTGAATGACCAAAGGGTCCTTAAGGAAATAAGCAACAAAATTGCAGAAACCGAAATGAAATTAGACAGGGCAATTAAAATTTTTGACACTTATTTGGACATCATTACTCAGCGTCAGGCCAGATTTCTGGGAACTATGCTGGGAGGCTGTGATGTATTTGCCGCCTCTGCGATAAGACAAAAACATCCAATTCTTCACGCTATCGAACCAGCAATAGTTTACCTTGAAAGGGGTTACGGCGCTCCCATTTTCAAAAAGAGCATGGATTTCTACGGCTATAAAAACCCATGTTCGTTGATACAAATACCTTACTCTATGCTTGCGACCTCCTATATGGCAGCATCCGTCGTACATGAGGGAGGTCACGCAGTTATGCCAGAAATTGGACTAGATGTAGAATTTCCGAAGATGATTTCTAGGACCCTTGATGAATCCGGTGCGCCTACTCACATGAGAGATCTGTTTATTCTTTGGAACAGAGAACTATTTGCAGATTTATGGGCCTTTTTTTGTTGCGGTAAAGCTCAGGCGGGGATAAGAGATCTTCTTAGCGTTGTCAGATAGCCAGGTATATAACATTAACTTCAACGACCCACATCCCACGCACTACATTAGGGTACTGTTCTCGTTTGAATGGTGCCGACAACTATGGGGTCATGGAAGATGGGATGAATGGGAAGAGGAGTGGTTAAAATTATACCCTCTTAGGGTATCAAAACAAAAATACATGAAAACTCTCGAAGAGGTAAGACATTATGTTCCGATTTTTTCAAGAGATATTATGAAATCAACTATACCAAACTTAAAAGTTAGATTCATAGATCTTTTTGATATGACGGACTTAAGCCCATATAACCTGAAGAAAATTTCGGAGGACTTGGACAGGTTCAAATATGGATTAAAAAATCTAAATATATGTCATCAGTTTGCTGTCTTCAGACATATGTATGATGAAAATTTAATAGCGGCACTACGTGTAATAGACTCGTACATAAATGGTTACACAAACTTAACGAGCGGAAGACAACCATATTGGATATTTAAAAACCATGGTAGTGGCCATGCTTCCTCCCACTGTAGTTTCTAGTTTCCCCAACTATGGATTTAATACCGGGACTTTTTCTGGCGATATAGATCTGTTCCAGTCCTGATTAAAATGAGCATGAATGAACTTCATGCATACATGAGTTGCCATGAGCAGCCTTCCATTCATGTCTGTTCTTACCCTTGGGCAGGGGTTTCCTTATACCCTGTTCCCACAAAGCACGTTCAATTAGCCTTTTAATCGCACTACTTTGAAGTTTCCGGGGAGCAGTAGCGAGCCCCCATTTTGCACCATAAGTGACATTAGTCGTCTGCCATATATCCCTCATAACCCATGACTCTTCTGTTATACTTTCCCCATATTCAACTCTGAAATCCATCCATTCTCTTAGTGCGTTGTAGGCTTCAGGCGTGATGAACGAATAATATTCTTCTTGATCTCCTGGGTATACTCTTATCTTCGCTGCCATGACCTTTCCATTCTCGTTCCTAATTGGAGTAATGTGTTTCCATTGAAGAGTATCCCATGCACCAATTCTAATGCCAGAGGACATCATTGTAGAGATTATTGGCTTTATACGTCTGTCTGGATAATCAAGCAATTTGCGAATTTCACCTAGTGTAGGTATTCTATCGTTTGCTCCCCTTCGTCCCCTTGGTATTCCTCTCGCAATCTTGGTCCAATTTATTGACAATTCATTCATTTCGCAGAATAACTTTGTAGCCTTGTAATAATTTGAGATGGTTGATTCGGCTATCTCCCCATTGTGGGCACGTTGAATTTGAAAAATGATAAATCTAATGAAACTATCTTGTGCCCAAGTAGAATTGGCTCTCGCTTCGATAACAAATTTCTTAGCCTGAGAGTCTAAGTCTCCTGATATTTTCAAGAAATCCAGAAAGACCTTGAACCTTTTTGGATACTGTCTTCTGCTCCCTGGAGCCTTCAACGCATACATGAATACCTTCAACGGATCTTTTGCCAATGATTCTACTTCTAGATATAACTCCGTATCTTACTTTATAAAGTGGGCCCTAATAAAGCGACAAGAATGGTATGGGCCGGAAGGGATTTGAACCCTCGACCCCCGCCATGTCAAGGCGGTATCTTAACCAAGCTAGACCACCGGCCCTTCGTGAATCGTCAGCATTTACGTCACTGTGCGTCAAAACCATATACGGTTTTTCGTCAACCGTATACTTGTTTTCCGTTATTCGCATAATCGAGGTCTTAATATAAATTACACCTTTGACAACAAAATCCGATTTTTCTTAAGAGTCATCTTTCACCCGCTCTAGTATACGTGGAATTTAGATCGATTCTGCACCTCTCACTATATGGGGTTGGGGTGGGGGGGATGGAAAGGATCTCCTGAGTGGTGGTGCAGGTAATGATGAGTTAAGCGGACATAATGGTGCGCTTCTGGCACTAATAGGATAATAGATTTCAATCCATCATAGGGCGACACCAAGGCTAACGATTGTGAACAATACTAGTGGATGTTCAATCCACAACGATATGGCTACTACGCAATAAACAGATAAACAGAGCGCAATTATAACACTTTAACTTTCGTAATGTAATAGTAATTTCACCAGAACTACCAACCGCTGTCAAATCTGCGAGTTGCCGTTAATTTTCATATAGCAAAATATCTTTAATAACATTGTCTCTCACTAGCTCTTTAACTAGTACTTTCCGCGCATTTAGATTAATTTCATTTGTTGATTCAATGGAATCTAAAGCCTTGAGCAGCCAGTAATTATTGAAAGCGGCATCAATCTTCAACTTACTAGAGTACACAACTTTGCCAAAAGCGGTCAATTGGTAAATTCCCAAGTTTCTTTTAACCAGACCATTTTTTGTTAGCTCATGCATTCTCGAATAATACTGCTTCTTAGTGAGGTGCAAAGTCTGCAAGGATTGGCTATTTATCTTTATTTTCTTCTCTGTCGCTATGAAATTGAATAGTTGCAAGGAATGTTTATTCGAGATCGCATTCAAAATATCAGCGGTCTTTACGGTATTTTTTGCCACTATATAGCTCGTAATGATGCAACTAGTATATAAAATTAAATTAGTTTAAGTGTTAAACATCATTGTCTCAGATTCTATTTACAATGGTCAGGTTATTTTTATGGCAAGATGCATATGTTACTGATTATGTTACTGGTTATGGTAAGATAATGCTTAATAGTTACTAATCAGTATACATGACATCATCTTACAACTTAAATTGCAATTTAACGAATATTTTACACGTTGATATTTGTAGCGGCCACTTGTAATCAAAAATAAAAGTAATTCCAGTTCAGAGGTAAAAAAAATCCTTGTTACTTATCTTGAGTAATACTTTCAGCATGTGCCAATGTTGTACATGATTTATCACGCTCAGGATTAAAATGATTCCTGCTCTTGGAGATCTATCTTTGTGTAACCAAAATACTTTCTATTCTACTATCATCTATTATTGTCTTGATGAGTTTCATACGCTCATGTTCTCCTATTTCCGTTGATGATACAATAGAATCTATTGCCTTTAGCTTCCAATAGTTATTGACTCCCGTTTCTATAATGTGTTGTGCGTGATATACAATAGATCCCAAAGATGTGAGTGAAAAACTACCTTTATTTCTCTGGATCAGTCCTGCATGCAATAATTGGCCGGTGCGTGTGTAGAACTGTTTCCTAGATAGTGCTTTCGTCTCTTTCAATACTTGACTCTCAACACTTCCCTTGGCAATAGAGCAAAAAAGGTCGAATGACTTGTTATCTGAAATAGAGTTGATAATATCTCCTACTGAATGTACTTCGATGTTTGACATGCGTTTAGTCATTAGCTTCACGATTGCCTATATATAGCGATGTTAGCCTCGGCAAGAGAAATGTCTTGATTGTTATCGCGGATTGGTAAGAAAAGACGGAATACGCCGAAAGGCTATAATATGTCTAGTGACTATAGGAGTTTGTAGGGTTTTTTTGTTACAAGAGACTATTCCAATACTAGCTGAGGATATCTTCGCTATATTGGGAGATAAGCAATCAGTAGAAATACTTGGTGCTGCGTCTACAGAATTCCTGTCATCTAAAGGCATTCCTAATCAAACTAAAAAACAATATTACGTGAGGTTAAAGCGTCTTGTCGATATAGGATTGATCGAAAAGCAACGAAATATTTACAAATTAACATCATTTGGCTCAATTGTCTACGAGAATCATTTCAAGACCATGGACAAGATCATCCCTAATTACTGGCAAATCAAGAGCTTTGATGTTTTAAAAAGTAGAAATGATTATCCTATTGAAGTGAAGGAGAAAATTATCAATGAATACATCGATACTACGGCTTTAAAAGATGTTATTAATACAACTCATTTATCCAGCTTTTGTGTTGTAAAGAAATTTGATGACCTTATTGTGGAGATCCTGAAGGTATTGGATAATGCCGAAAAAGAGGTCTATTTTGCAACAAGTTATCATGATCCACATGTTTCTAGCAAGGTATTTGAAAAAATAGGTAAAGGTGTTACAATCCACATACTTGACGGAAATCCCGAGCAGATAACCGTTGAAAACCGACTTGCTGCCATAATTAGAACGCCGCCAAACAGAGAGACTGCGGAGATGGTCAAGAAGATTGTAAAATCTCCGAGATTTGATTTAAAGAGGCTTCCTAGTTTACCCCAAAGTTTCATGGTGGTGGATGGAATCCAGGTAGTGTATGACACTGTAAATTTCATCAACCCAGAGCAGTTCACGATTGCAATCTCAAAGTATGACGACGCTTACATGGCGCAGCGATTCATTCAATACTTTAAACTGTTATCAAGAGATGCTACAACTCCCAAGATACTGGAAGAAATGCGAGTTCGTTAAACAGGCGAATCTAAATTTCTGACACTAAAACGTGATTCATAAAATTATATGGCATTAATCATTGGCTAATTCTTCTTAATGCTGTTAAACCGCAGCTAATTCACTAAATTCGTCATTATTGCGTTTACATTCAAGCCATTGCTTCCGTTGGTAAGCACTGGACACTCTAAGCATGCTATCACAGCAAAACATTATTGTATATGTGTTGTCTTTACTATCGTCAACTACACTTAACTTCAATTGACTTTCTATTCTCCTATCCGTTCATCCTGATTTTTTATAATATATTAGTTAATTTGTATCAATTCTGCACATACTGTTGAATGGCCTTACTGTGTTTCGTTAAGAGAGCAAATTGTGGGCGGGGTTTGCAATACTGGTTCCTTGAATTTCTCAGCAACTGTTTGAGAGTACGATAGGCTAAAGTATCCTTCACGAGCAGATATTGACGCAATAATCAAAAACCTACAACTAATCCTTGAATGAAAATGTACCTCTTCAGCCTCCCTTCCCGTTCGGATGGAGACTCAGACCTCTTGTCGCTTTCGATACCAACCAAGCTAGACCACCGGCCCTAAATTGACGTCGTCTTAAACTGTCTGTTCTGAATCCATTATGGCATTGTAGACCTTATAATTTACGAGGCAGCCAAGGCGTTTAAAGGCTAGCGAACTCATGGTCAACCAATAGAAGCGAATAGTAAGAGGGTAGAAGCGAATAGTAAGAGGGTAGAAGCGAATAGTAAGAGGGTAGAAGCGAATAGTAAGAGGGTAGAAGCGAATAGTGAGAGGGGATATTCTCCGATATTTTGAATCAACATTCAAGAACTTTTTGCTAAAAATAAGAAGTAACCGCAATCCTAAAAAAACTGAGAGGCATCTTAGATATTTTATGTTGTCAGAAAAAAGAGAGCGCATTAAGAGAATGTTAGAACAGGACAAGCCATGGAACACAATTTTGAAAGAAGTCCACGTGGCGCCTAATACAGTAAAGAAAGTGAAGGATGCAATGATACGTTCGGAAGTGTTTGCAATGCTTGAAAGGAATTATACACTTGCCCAAGTCTGTTCCAAACTCGACATCCCCTCTGCTAAAGTCAAAAAGTATCACCTCGAATATTTGGAACTTAAAGGCCAACACGAACTCGTTCACCTTCTCAACGATAAGGACATATCGAATTTGGTTCCAATAGCACGAGAGATTAAAGCACGGGGCTTATCATGTGAACAAATGGAAACCGCCCTGAAAATATCAATCTCTGTCCGTCAGTTGGAACATGAGCGTGCGGAGTTATCTGATTCAATTCGTCTAGAACGCAATGAATATGTCAAACTTTCGGAAGAAAAATCCATAACGGAAAATCAATTAGACATTTTGGTGAAGCGAAAACGCCGCCTTCTCGAAAATACCGAGTTCTTGCAGGCAACGCTAGTGATTTATCGACGAGCTATCGAAAGACTTCATAAATCTGAAGACATAACTAATCTACAAGAAAAAATTCTAAACATCGCTAAATCGCTTTTAGCCGATCACAAAATTCTTCTGGCTGTTGCATCAAGTGCAATTTCCCGTACCATCGCCGCCAATCCTCAAAGTACGGCACTTTTTTCTGACCCTACTACTATGGAGACACTCGCTTCCTTCTTTCTTGACCCCGGAACCGCTGCAAATGAGATCTGGATTTCTAAGACCGCTAATTCTATATTAGAAGCAAGTATTGCCTTCTTAATGAATGGCATTTTGCGAGGTACTATTAATGCTCTGGGCGACAAGAAATTTGAGACTTATTTCGAAAAGGTACAAGCAGAAATGGGTCAAATTATGATCTTGCGTAAACATCATCCCGTGATTAGTAGTATGTTTGAGAATTAATGTGCTCTCTCTACTTTGGAGCAGTCTCCTTCTTTAACAACCCTGCAAGTGCACTCAACAAAGCCTTCCAGCTCTTTTTCGTGTGAAACTATTATTACCTGGGATGCATTCAGGCCATCGAAGACATACTTGAGCTGGTACATTTGCTCCTTGCTGAATCCGTCCGTAGGTTCGTCCAGAATAAGCAAATTGTCGTCCATATTTGCAAGCCTCTTTATGACTTCATTTAGTGCAAGCCTGTAGGCCATGGCGACTGCTGTCTTCTCACCACCACTCAGGGTATTAACCTCCATCATATGCCCATTTTGATGCACCACAGGAGCAAAGCACTGATCCAGCTCCACTATAATATCAGGCGAGTCAACTAGCAAGTTAAACCATTTCTGGAACAAGTGCCCAAACCCTTCATTTATAGTAGCCATAACATGAGTTTCAATGATATCCAAAGAAGGAATGAAGCATTCATCCAACCATCTGCCCACATTTTCCATATACTGCAAACCTTCAAATTTCTTCTCTAAAGATGAGATCTTTTTTTCCATTTCCATAATGTGTTCCACCGTATCTTTGACAATGGAATTCTTTACCGCCAGCTCTTGTTTTTCCATCGACAATTGATCTACGATAGACAATTTTTCTGATTCTATTTGTGGTAACTTTGCTATTTCGCTATTCTTTAGTTTAGAGGACGATTCTAGTTTAGGGATCTCGCTTCGTATTCCTTCAATTTCTTGGTCGAGCTCGGCCACTGATTTTTGGATGGATTCTAATTGTTCTACAGTCTTTCCTTTTGATTGTGCCATCGATAGACTATCAAGATATCTTTTCTCCACATTATCATTCTGATATATGGCTATTGTATTCTGGCAATTTTCGTACTGGCTCTTTGCATTTGAGAGGGATTCGAGTCTCCCTGATATAGAGCCCAGTTCGACCTTTTCCTGGACACCATGCTTATCACTTTCTGATTTTTCAGCCAATAGATCCAGTCTAATTATTTTCTCCCTCATTTTCTCTGAAATAGCATCTAGAGTCGACTTTCTTACATGAAGTGCCGAAATCCTAACCCTGATAGAATGTAATTCAGAATTTAGTCTTTCAAGTTCATTTATACTAGTTACCAATTTCTTTTTTTCGCCTTCTGATACTTTGATCTCCTCCTGCAGACTAGAACATTCTAGCTTGAGCACATCTTTGCTTTGATTAAATTTTTCAACCATCTCAGAAACGTGTTCTTGAGTCAGTCTCTGACCACAACAAGGACAGACAGCCTGATGGCTTAGTTCCAATATTTTATTTACCTCTGTTTCTTCTTTAGAGATTTCCTTTTCAACACTACGCAATCTGGCCATTGATTGGGAAATTGTGCCTGTCACATCCTCCATACCCTTTCGTAGTAAATCCATTCCCTTTACCTTCTCGTTGAGAATACTCTCCTGTTGAAGGAGGGCATCGAGCTTTGATGTTTCGACCTGCTCGCGTTCTAGTTGTTCGCCCATCTCATCAATGTCGTTTTTCAGCGTTGCAGATTCTGAATAAAGTTTCTCTCTCTCATTTTTGATTTGAGTTTCAAGCCTCAATTTTTCTGATGTTAACCTGTCATATTGCAGGGCACAATCAGCAAGAGTTGTTAATTCCGACCTGTTGAAAATAAGATCTTTATATCTGGGACCAAGATCAAGCACAATTTTCTCTGACTCCGCTGCCTTGGCAAGGTCTTGACGGAGCCTATTTGTTTCTTCAATCCTGATAGTTCTATCTTTTTCACATTTAGCAAGACTGGTCTTGCAGGACCTGAGGGCTAGTTCTAGCTCCAGTAGTTGTTCCTTAATTTTGGTAAGATTTGATAATTGTATATCTAGCGTTCTGAGCTGTTGCTCAAGCGCTTCAACAGAACAAGACAATTTCTTTATATCATTTTTTGTATTACTAACCAGTTCGTTCTTATTCTTCAGGGTAGATCTATAATCGTCGAGATCTGCTACCAGATCCTTTTTGGTCCTCAATAATACTCTGATCCCAGAAAGAAATTTCTCCGAGTTCCTTTTTGCAGTACGATATTCTTCGATCCCAAATGCCCGCCTCAGTATGTCCAACCTTTTTTCGCTGTTTGATGAGAGTATCTGTTTCATCATCTCTTGTGGGGTATATACAGCGTATCTGTAGACTACAGATGTTGTCTTCGTTTCAGTTCTCTCGTTGATTTTTATGATGTCGAGGATCTTTGTCTTCAGTTCGCTCACAGAATAAGAAGACTTTGTCCCATTTTCATACAAATAGCCCTCATTCTGAATAATTTTGTCGCGCCGGCGCGAAAGTGATCGGAATACCTTGTAATGCTGCTTGTTGCTCTCAAACTCCAGGAATACAGAGCCAGTCGTGGCCCCGACGCGGAGAAGATGATTTGCATCTATATCACCTAATCCAAATAATGCAAATTCGACAGCAGATAATATGGTCGATTTTCCAGATCCAATATCACCTTGGAATAATGTTCTGCCGTAGGGAAAGTCAATTACGGTTTTATCCTTGTAACTCCGTATGTTCTCTAAAGCAATATTCTTTAAAATCATTTGGAAATCATCTATCTATCCATTAATCAATACTCAGTCAGATTCAGTACAGACTTTGCCAATGTCGATATGCGCTCGTCGTAGATGCCGGCTGTTTCATTTTCGATTTTTTCCATCTTGAATGTTTCAAGCAACTTTAAAGCCATCTCGCTGTCTTCACAGAGCATTGCCATCTTTTCTTTGGCAACTGCTGAAATATTTGTGTCAGTCTTGAACTTTGATACACATTCTTTGAAAATAGAGCTCTCAATTTCGACTCTAGTCGTGCCCCGTACTTCCAAGTTGCCCGTATCATTTATTGTTGTCAAATTATTGATATTCAAAATAGGTACTAGCGCGCCTCTTGCATGTAAATTTGCGCTGAATTTGCCAAAATCTATATCAGAGCGTCTACCATGGAGGCTGCCTACAAGTTTGATCAAGATTATTTTATCCTTAACATCTATCGAAGAGATAGCCTCAGTAAGCGTGCAGTCCAGCTCGGAAGGAGACATGCCGTCTGCTTGAAGCTCTCTTGAAATAATATCTGCGACTTTGATTTCTATGAATTCATATCCAGTTAATTTCTTGTCAAAGTTGATTATATAAAATCCACGCCTCTCGCCCTTTGCCGTTTGTTCTAAATCTTCAAAAGTGGAACCAAAAATGGGACCAGGATATACTATTTTACTTTCGCCCAGGTTTCCTTCCATCCTCTTGTGTATGTGTCCTCCACCGTAGTAATCAAAACCTCTTGGAAGATAACTAAGGGGAATGCAATCCTTAATCAGCGCCTTATCGGTGGTAAGCTCACTGATACCCTTATGAAGAAGCAGGATCTTAAACCCGTCTTCTAATTCAAGTCCCTCTTTATCCAAGTTTTCGTAAATCTCTTTATCTAGTCCCATCTTTCTACCCGAAATACCTGTAATCTTTGCACGAGTCCTTGGGTCGGTAAAGAATTGAAGTTTTATGACATCACCATCTTTTTCATATTCTGTCGGTTTAATGAAAAGATCCGTAGAATGCAGAATATCAATCATTGATACATTGGTCATGGCAAAATCGTGTGAGCCATAGATCATATAGGTTTGAATTCCGTGGGATTTGGCAAGCCTTATTAATTGAACGGCCTTCTTTACTGGGCCTAGTTGAGGGATATTGGCATCAAAGAAATCTCCTGAGATAACAATGAAATCGACTGCTGCATCGATACAATTCAATATAGCCTCTTCAAATGCCTTAAGATTCAAGTCCCTGAGTTTTGGATTTCGCCACGCTCCTATATGACAGTCGGTGATATGTGCAAACTTCATCCCTGCTGCAGCTTCATTTCATAGAGGGTAGTTAATTAAGCATTCAAGTCAAGTCTAGTCAATCCAGCTAACGACTAGTCTATTTTCTCTAGCTCAAATGAATCATGAAGTGATACGACGGCCTTTTCACAATCACTGTTGTTTACAACAAATGCCAAGTTTAGTTCGGAGGAACCTTGAGCTATCATTATCACGTTAATATTGTTCTTGGCGACAGAGGAAAAGACTTTCGCAGCCACTCCTTTAATTCCTCTCATGCCAGAGCCGACAACGGCTATGACAGCTACATCATCATTTACCTTTAGATTTCTGATCACTGTCCCTAATAGCGTCAAATCCAATGTTGTAGTGGCGGTGTCTAGATCATTCTTTTTTACAACCATGGATATACTCGATTCCGAAGGACTCTGTGATATCATCATTATGTTCACTTTCTTTCTTGCCAGGGCGTCAAAAATCCTTGCAGCTGTCCCAGGCGTACCGACCATAACACCCCCACTTACATCTATTAAAGCAGTGTGACGAATGGCTATTATTGACTTGACTATCTTTTGAGCAGATCTACTAGTCTTTTTCGAAATAATCGTGCCTTTATGATCTAAATTAAAAGTATTCCTTATGTGGATTGGAATCTTGGTATCTAACACAGGCTCAAGCGCTCTTGGATGCATGTATTTGGCTCCAAATAAGGAGAGCTCAGTCGCCTCAGCGAAAGAGACTTCTTTCAGTACTCTTGCGTTCTTTACTATTTTTGGGTCTGCCGTCATGAGGCCATCAACATCACCCCATAGATAGACCTCATCAGCATCTACACTTGCCCCAATGATTGTAGCTGTATAATCTGAGCCTCCCCTGCCCAATGTTGTGACATTTCCGTTTTGATCTGCTCCGATGAAGCCCGTTATTACAGGAATCTTGTTGCTCTGCAAGATAGGTTCAATATTGTGCTTTAATCGAAGTCTAGTTGTATCCATAAGTGGCCTGGCCTCTCCAAAATTAGAATCAGTAAGAATACCAGCTTCCTTACCGGTCAAGAAAACTGCGTCTATACCTAAATCCAGTAACGTGAATACCATTATGGGTGCCAGAAGTCTTTCACCAAATGAAAGTAAATAATCAAGAGCTTTAGGCGTTACTTCTGATAGTATTACTATACCATTAAAAAGATCCGTCATCTCCGAAAGCAGTTTTTCAATAATATCCATCGCCTTTGATTTGAGGTCTTTGTTCTTTATCGAATATTCAATTATTCTTACATGTGCATCTCTCGTTTTTACTAGAAAGTCCTCAATCGTCGTCTTATTGCCTTTTTTTACGGATTCAGAGACTCGCAATATTTCATCGGTCATGCCGTCAACTGCTGAGAAGACTGCAACAATTTCTCGACCTCTATTTTTATAGTTCTTTATCAAATTTGCCACATGAAGAACTTTTTCGCCAGAGTCGACTGCTCTTCCTCCGAATTTCATTATCAGACGCATATATCTGGCGTATTATATCTGTCCAAATTAATACTTGTATCTACGAACGTTCTGTAATACACTACCTTTCGACTCTTGTCATCCTAACCCTAAATTTCGTTCATTTAACAGGAGACAGGTAACCATGCTTATCGTGTATTGCTTGTATGTCTGATCGATTTACAGTACATAAAAAAATTACATCGAGTCAAGAATCTGTTATAATATGATTGTCTAGATTCATTCTTTATCGCTATGAAAAGCAAGTGTAAGGTAAGCTCTAGATATATTTCTCATCTAGTATTGAACTAAAATCGATCAACCTCTGGATTTGAGGATTTTCTAGGTAGCTGGATAATCAATTGAAGCGTATATTAAAAAAGAAGAAGAATCAGAAAAAAAGACTCTTGTCATTTAGATGACAAGAATGTCCTATTTGTTTCCGCTCATCCCGCCAAAGAGGTTCTTCAATGCATCTAGTATTGGGTTTCCTTCAGAGGAGTTTGTAGCAGTTGCGTTTGCCCCTTCCATTGTGGCGTTAGTCGCATTTGAGACTCCTTCGCTTATTGTGCTTCCTGTTGCGTTTGCTGCTTCCATTGTGGCGTTAGTCGCATTTGAGACTCCTTCGCTTATTGTGCTTCCTGTTGCGTTTGCTGCTTCCATTGTGGCGTTAGTCGCATTTGAGACTCCTTCGCTTATTGTGCTTCCTGTTGCGTTTGCTGCTTCCATTGTGGCGTTAGTTGCATTTGAGACCGCGTTGGTGACGTTATTCATTGTAGCTTTTGCTGAATCAACTGTCGCATTTGTTGCATTAGACGCAGCATTGGAGGTTGTATTCGTAATCGCTTCCATTGTGTTATTTGCTGCACCAATTGTGGCATTTGTTGCACTGGAGACTGCGCCAGTAACTGCATTCATTGTGGAATTTGCTGCAGTGGAGGCCATATTAGAAAGGGAACTTGTGACTTCACCGATTGTATCATTGGTTGCATTTACTACTGAATTCGTTTGGTTGGTGCTTAACGCATTTGACAATTTTTCAGCCAAAGACGCATTCGGGTTACCGATTGGTGTGTTGTTTGCGAGAATTTCACTGTTGTTTCCTAGTACGTCAGTTAATTGCTCGACATTTCCCACTGCTGAGGCGTTAGTTGCATTAGCCATTGTTGCGTTTGTTGCATTAGGCATCATTTGAGCCATCGTAGCGGTTGTAGAACCTAGTACCTGTAACTGTAACAAGAGTTGCCAGCACGAATAAGGATATTTTGCCGTTCATTGGGTTTATTGATTTACAAACTGTCTTTTAATGGTTTGGGGATTTGCTTTCTTGTAATTGAGATATTGTAAGATAGAGTAACATGGCTAGAGTGGAGGGCTCTTTAGTACCGTATGGTGTCATGAGAAGGACTATCATAGTGGAATACCTGATATTGGCCCTCTGTTTGCTTTAAATCTCAAATAACTTGAAAATGACTCCGAATTTTACTATTATTGGGCGTCAAGCTCCGAAGAGACTAGAGTCAAATCGATTATATTTTTCACGAAACTAATTTAATGCGCCCAGCCCAGCAAATGGACATCTTTGATTTAGCTTATTTTTATGACTTTACCAGTTGTCTATACATTATAGTCTAGCAGTAATACTGGTATATACTACAATTTACAAACTATATCATGCTAGATTATTGAGAGTGCTAAAACGACCTCACAAGAGAATTCGCATTCCTAAAAATGTCAATCCACATCTCCCAGCTTAATTTCTTCGTGTTGGTATTCTGTCTACTCGGATGATATGAAACAAGTAGGTATTTCTTGTCAAATTCATAGCATGCCCCATGCCGAAATTCCAAGCCCTTTAATCCGCAAAAATCACAGACTGTTTTGAAGGCAATCCTCCCCAGTGCGATAATCACTCTAGTATTTCTTTCAAGTAAGGCAAGCTCTGCTTTCAGATACCGAGAACAGTTTAAAATCTCAGAGCTGCTAGGCTTATTCGAAGGGGGAGCACACTTGACTATTGAAGTAATATACACGTTTTTTAAAATAAGACCATCATGCTTTGAAATGCTGGTAGGCATATTTGCATAGCCTGTTTCAAACAATGCCTTCATCAACCATTCACCAGAGCTATCACCGGTGAACATTCTTCCCGTTCTGTTTCCCCCGTGAGCAGCCGGCGCGAGGCCCACAATGACTACCTCAGCATCGTTATCGCCAAAGCCCGATACTGGTTTGGACCAATATTCATCGTTTACAAATCTTTTGACTTTAGTTTCGCCAACTTGGCGAATATATGATGAAAGTCGTGGACACTTTGAACATTGTATTACGAACCCAGCAACATCGTCCAGTGATTTACCTTCCATTTCACCCACGCAGGTCACAGCAACATAGGAAATTATGAATCGGTTATTTTAAGAAAATCGTGATACTAGATAAAGAATTGCGACTAAGGAATGCGAAAACCATGATTTCCTAGAAACATACTGGCTTTCTCCTTGACCTTAGTTCAGTCTTGTACACGTGGTGCAAGATAGAAATGAATACGGCCCACATTCGCCACTCTAAATTCGAGTCTCAATGGCATTTTAGCAGAAAATTCCGCGATCACTGACCCACCGCTTGCACTAATTGCCTTTGTAATTTTTGAAAGATAGTCAAGGCTGTACGTCGCTTTACTATTTTCTTTCACATTAAGTTCTTCCAATCCTTCGCTGTCCGATTCTAGTACTATATCGACCTCACCTGAATCACCTTTACCAAAAAATGATACCTTGTTTTTTTCTGAGTCAATAGTAACATATTCTGAAAACACTTGCACATCAGAAAGAATTTTATCAAAGGCAGCAGGGCTCATTACCACTTTAGAATTGAAAGTTAACTTTGGCAGAGGGGTAGAACTTGCAGTACTTTCTATCAGCCTCATTTTATATTCCCTGACGTAGCCATTTGAAATCCGTACATGCAACATGCTATCGTCTCCAATACTAATTTCGACTCGATCTTTCTTGTCCGCTCTTTTTATTAACTTTGAAAATTCATCGATCCTGACGCCGAATTTAAGTGCAGAGTCAGACTCGTATCCATCAAAAGCCGAGTTCGGCCAACTAATATCAATTAAAGCTACATGAGAAGGATCCATTCCCCTGAACGAAAGACCTTCTGTAGTTGCTTCAAACGTAGCCTCATCCACAAGTGTGGAAATAGCAGAAGTTACGGCCTTCCATTCATCTGGAGACTTCGTTTTCGCAATGAAAACCAAATGTATCGATTATTTGGGAGCAAAAGAGAGATATTAAGCATTCCTATAATTGTCAGACGAGTCATTCAGCTAGGCAGTGCTCAACTTTAGGAAAGCGGCCCAATACTGTGGCAATGGAAGCCATAAGTGTACCAAGCAAATTCTCTAAATATTACAGAATGAGTTAGAAGATACGGACTGAAAGCCCACTTCACTTCACCTATTCACATATCAACGCAACGCGACACTAAGCTAAGCGAAGAGAAGCGAAGAGAAGCGAAGCCAGAGTATTACGAAAACAGAACAATACAAATGTAAAGCGTACTATGAACGATATTGTTTTAATTTAGTTATTTATTTTATTATGAATAGTTTCGCCAAGTGTGATTACACTTGGTACATCTATAAAATTGAGTAGTGGCTTCGTCTGCCGATCTTGTTTGCAACATCCACCAAAATGCAAGATTGTTCCCACACTTGGGACAATCAGTACTAGTAGTGGGCAATGCATCAGGAGCTTTGTCCGTGTCAAGTACTTTGAGAACGCTACCTGAGCCTAAGCCGTGATCAAACGAAGTTGCCGTCGCAGAGATACCAATCTCCACTTCCTCCCTGTTTGTCGAGAAGCCACACTTGGGACATAACAAAACATTCTCTTCATGTCTAGATTTCATCCTAGTTTCACAAGTTGGACAAAATTTCAGCTTAATTAGCCACCTCTTCCTTTTTGAACTCTGCGCTTAACATTCCTTTGATCTCTTCCAAAGAATTCGCGGCTGATTCCAGTGATTTGTTTAAGATACTCATTGATGAACCACTCTTTGATATGATCCTCATAACGTAGTCCCTAATCAGTGCGTGTTTTAAAACCACTCCAGCGAATTCTGTGTTCTTATCCTTCAAAATTTCATGCTGGATAATATACATAACTGAGATGTCTTCTTCTTTTATTTTTAGTTCAATCGCCCGATGATCATCTTGTTCTATCTCCACGAGCATTATACAGACAACTACTTATTGAGGATATAAATGATACCATTTATGATGATTCTTGAATAAAGATGAGAATTTCATTTCTGATATACAACTTTCTCTGTCAAAAGACAGCGTTATGAGCAGTGGACTGTTAGCGCTGGATTTAAGATTCAAAATAGAAGGCAAAATAAGAGAAGTGTTCGACCAAAAGTATTGGGAGAGAGCATATGACAAACATGATAATTCTTTTAGAGTGACCATTCAGCTCGAAGTGCGATCAGGGAGAAGAACCATATTGGCCACAAAATTTGTAAGAAAGGCATCGCTTTTTTGGACACGTAATCCAAAGATACCTTACAGAATTTGGGCAACTATCATAAAAGATGAGGGCACACTAATTCCTTCAAGTACAGAAGAAGCCAGATCGTTGCTTTTCAATATCGATAAAAGTATTGAATTAGATAGCAAATTTTTGAAAAATGGAGATAACAAGATTACAGTCTCTATAACAGTATCTTGGGGTAAGCACGTTTATACTGAGCCAGTCAAAATCTCCAATAAGTCAGATGCGCTAAAAGTAAGCCTTAATGCGTAAGTTCAAGTTAAATCCGTCAAAGAGGTCACAACCAAGTTCCACTAACCCAACATTCGGTTCATCACGCAATCGTCATATCCTTACAGACCATTCGCTTTAGTACTTCTCACGTTAGTATTAGATCAGTGTTGTGTGGGTGCTTATGATGGTATTAATCGAGTCGACTTTGTCGCAATATTGGCTTTTTAGAATTTTGATTCCCAAGTTTTCGTTTACACGACCACAGTCTAAATATATCCGTCAAACATCCTCGTAACAATGGCAAAATTTGATGGTATAAAAGGACAAGAACTGTTAGATGTGGAGGATGACAAACAGAAAAATGAGATCACGTTAATCTTCAAAGATAACAGATTCTTATTCGTAAAGGTAGAGGACGGAAAGCTTGTATGTGATTCAGTTCCAGAATGAATTGCGTACTTACAATTCTTTCTTTATCCCATATTTGTCAAGGCAATCTTAAATCTGACCATTTACATTTCAACGTATATACTCCCTTCTTTTTCTAGAACCGGAAAAAGTTTCAAATCTTTACTTTTTTTCCACTCGGGACTTTGGGCAGTACTTTTGGGTGGAATATATTCCAGCTTTCCGCTAAATACGTCATACTCATATCCGTGCATATAACATACAACCCTACTTCCGTTCAACTCTCCCTTTGAGAGCGACGCTCCCCTGTGGGGGCAAGAGTTATCGAAAGCAAACAACCTTTCATTAACCCTTCCAATAACGACATGGATGTTAGAGATTGGAAAGGCCTTGAAGAAATTATTTGGAATATCTTTACTATTACAAATGCGATATTCCATTTTTCAGTCGTATCATTTCTTGCAGTCCTTTATAAGTTCATCTTATTTCTTCCATCCTACTGTGTATTAACATATTAGAAGCGGGTTTGATAGCTCTAGAAATCATTACAACTGGATAATGGCAGTGACTCAAGTCATTTAGGATAATAACATTCAATGATTGGTACAGGTAAATAGGAAGTAAGTCTACAGATTACATTTTTCCTTTCTAATCTTTCTCATGTTTGTTTATCTCCCAGAAGTTAATTTAAGATATTGTAAGGTGAGTAAAGAATCAGAACCAGGATTCAATTGATATATTATTAATAAGTATGTAAGTAAATTTGGTTACACGGTTAATGTATTATAGAGCAAATGATATCAAGCACGATGATTTTATTGGAAAATCGATTCGGCTCAGAGGCTGGGTCTATCGAATAAGGAAACAGAAGGACAAAAATTTTGTATTAATACGTGATGACCGTGGCGGAGTAATACAATGTGTATTTCCTAGTAACGTTGGTTCTGATTTAACTATAGAATCTTCTCTTGAAGTAAAAGGTACGGTGCTTAAAGACGAACGTGCCAAGGAAGGGGGCTACGAGGTCAGAAGCGAAGAGATAAAAGTGATCAATATAGCACCACCTGATTTTCCGATAGGAGAATTTCAGAGTACTGAATTGCTACTAGACAACAGACATCTAGCAATTAGAAGTCGCAAAATGGTAGCTATGTCAAAAATTAGAGCTACTGTGCTTCAAGCAGCACGTCAATGGTTCATTGACAATGACTGGATTGAAGTAAATGTTCCCACCGTTGTAAAGAGTGCAGTAGAAGGCGGGTCAACTTTATTTTCATTAAAGTACTATGATGAAGTAGCGTATCTGTCTCAAAGTGCACAGTTGTACTTGGAAGCCCTAGTTTTTTCATTGGGTCCAGTGTGGACTTTGGCTCCTTCCTTCAGAGCAGAGAAATCAAGGACGGTCAGACATCTCGCAGAATTCTTGCATTTAGAAGCTGAAAGTCCATGGATAGGAATGGAAGACCTTCTCAAATATCAGGAAAAATTAGTTTGTGGTATTGTTCAAAAGATCATTTTGGAAAGATCAGAGGATCTGAAGTACTTGAATGTTGACTTGTCTGCCATAAACCGGATCCACGAACCATTTGACAGGCTGAAGTATGACAAGGCAATAGAAATTTTGCAATCCATGGATATAAAAGTGCAGGAAGGTGAAACAACTCGACCCGTAGTCTGGGGAGATGACCTTAATATTGATTCCGAAAGAGCTATTACTCGCGAGAAAAGGAGTCCAATTTTCATTGTTGGCTATCCACTCCAGGTTAAACCTTTTTACGTCAAAGAAGACCCCCTACATCAAGGCGTTGCACTCTCGACAGATTTACTGTTGCCCGACGGTTTTGGTGAGGTAAGCAGCGGCGGTATCAGAGAAGACAATATCGAAAATATCAGAACTAGATTAATAGAACAAGGATTGGATTTGAATTCATATTCCTGGTACCTGGATCTAAGGAAGTACGGCTCTGTTCCTCATGGAGGTTTTGGAATAGGAATAGAACGGCTGATAAGATGGATAATAAATTCAAACGACATAAAAGAATGCGTTCTTTTCCCAAGAACAATGTCTAGGGTTATGCCTTGATTTCCGTATGTGCATAAAATGGGTACTTTGCTACTATCAGCCATACTAGCTCCTCATGTTTAAATTCAAGTCTCGCAGATAATAGATAAAATGGATTCCGAGCCCGAAAAGGGGGCAGGATCGCTTTTCTTTGAACTGGCAGGAAATTTGCGACTATCCATGCTCTCCAAGTTCCGGGAAAGACCCTATAGGTTGTCCCATCTAGCAACCGAACTAAACGCAACAATGCAGGAAACTCACAGAAATATTACACGACTTATAGAAGCTGGCATGGTCTTGAAGGATAGCGAAGGACAGCATATGCTGACACCATATGGGAAGACAATTGTACAGTTAATTCCTAGTTTGACTTTCTTGTTTGAACAAAGAGAATATTTTATTGAACATGACACAAGCGACATACCTGTAGAATTTGTTCAGAGGATAGGATCACTTGGCAATTGTGAGGTCGTGCATGGGGTACTAGCCATAGTACAGAGATGGAAGAACTTG
Source organism: uncultured Nitrososphaeraceae archaeon (assembly GCA_963728595.1). GTDB lineage: Archaea > Thermoproteota > Nitrososphaeria > Nitrososphaerales > Nitrososphaeraceae > TA-21. The sequence continues at coordinate 37,335 of CAVSLF010000030.1, read as the reverse complement.
TACTTGGAATCAGGGTCCTATATTAAGGAAATAATGGGTCAGGTACCTGTTGATCTCATTGAAGTACTAAGCTCAAGAGTTGATTCTGGTGTCAAGTTCTCCTATATATTCGGGAAAGATAGTGTAATACCTAAGGGAAGAAGTGAAATTCTAGACAAAGTCGGATGGAAGGAATTCATATCCAGAGGACTGGTTGCAAGGAGGATGCTTGAAAGGGTGAAATTTATGGTAATACTTAATGAGAAAGAGGCATGTGTTCTTTTTCCAAATTTGAAAGGTGAGCCTGACCTCAACACAATGTTTTACAGTCAAGATAGAGAATTTCATTCATGGTGTGATGATCTGTTTGAATTGCAATGGAAATTGGCTTCCACATTCGATGAATCAAAGCTAATGGCAGAAGTATAGATTGTCATGTTTATTTTGACTGAATTTATGTAGGAAGCCTTTTGTTCCTGTAAAAAACTGAAAGATAATTTCCAAGTAATAACAATTATGATGCATCATCTTTTTATATTTCGAACGTACGAGATTCTTTATGCCAAAGGCCTTTGTTCTCATGAATGCAGAGTTAGGTAGCGAAGATTCTATCGTTAGTGAACTGAAGACCATTGATGGAGTCAAAGAAGTCTACCAAGTTTATGGTGTTTATGATATTGTCGCACAGGTAGAAGCTGAAGCAATGGAGAAAGTTAAGGAAACCATCACATGGAAATTGAGAAAGCTTAATGGAGTAAAATCGACTCTTACAATGATAGTAATGGATTAAAATGAGTATCTAGTAGGGGTTTTTTGTATGATTTGCCTTTAACTAGGCTGATTATGCCACTAGCAAATTATCCAAAAATATCAAATGTATTATTATTACTATTAGCAGAAACGACTGAGTATGGCTAACATGGATATTATTTGACAGTCTTTCGTGGACAAGACCAGTTCTTATCAGAAAACTACCATATTGTAAGGAAATTAGAAACTAGTACGGTTAGGAAGATTTCATTCTATACAATATCATTTTTTCACGCTGTGGTGCTCGGACAGATAATTGAACTTGCACCAGTCTTGAATATTGTCTCAGAAGGCAGCTGAGGAACTGGGACAATAACAATAGTCTGGATTAATTCATGATTAACTACAAAAGGAGGTTCATGGATACGATCAATTAAATGGAAGTAAACGGGTATCATGGAAAAACACTTGATTTGTTGTTAAAGTCCCACGTTACGATAGGGGATCTTATTTGCATAGAATCCACGGCAGGCAAATATTGTGGGATTTTGATACCCAGGTACGAGCATGCCATGCCTGACCGCATCGTGGTGAAGCTGGAGAGTGGATACAATACAGGTGTATCAATAAACAAGATAAAAAGCATCAGAAAAGTCGAAAAGCCAGCATTAGCCGATTCTAACAAAAATTCTTCCACAAATAGAGTTCGAGGCTTGCTGGGTTCAACAGATCTGCAACTGGATAGTATTCTTATCCAAGACGAGAAATATATAAATCCCCCACCTGTTTCGTTGATAAGTACAGGCGGCACGATCTCGAGCAGAGTTGACTATAGAACGGGAGGCGTTAGTTCTGCTCTTACTGCGTCCGAACTGTATGAATCAGTTCCTGAACTAAAAGAGTATTCATCAATAGATCCTGAAGTACTCTTCACTGAATACAGCGAAAACCTGACTCCAGAACATTGGACTATTATAGCGAAAACCGTTCATGAAAAAATTCTTTCGCAGAAGTACAAGGGAATAATAATATCACATGGGACTGATACGATGCACTATACCTCCGCTGCCCTAAGCTTTGCCTTGCAAAACCTGCCTATTCCTATTATTTTAGTTGGTGCTCAGAGATCATCAGACAGACCTTCCTCGGATGCGGCCCTTAACTTACTTGGGGCCGCCGTCATAGCGACAAAGTCGAATATCTCAGGGGTCTTTGTAGTCATGCACAATTCGATATCTGACGACGTAATTTCATGTCATCTTGGAACTCGAGTTAGAAAAAATCATACAAGCAGAAGGGATGCATTCGAGTCGATCGATGTCGATCCAGTCGCGCTTGTAAAGGGTGAAAATATTGAATTATCTGCTCGCAATTCACAATTATCTCTTCATAGTAGACGAAATGGGATTGAAAAGATTGTAGCGAAACCTAACTTTGACAAGCGTGTTTCGTTGATTAGATTTTATCCTGGTTTTGATCCTCGGATAATAGATTATTGTGTTCAACTTGGTAACAAGATAATTATTATAGAAGGTACAGGACTTGGCCATGTAAGCAGAGACTGTCTCCCTTCGTTGCAGAATGCTGTACGAAATAAAGTCTTGGTATTTATGACTTCCCAATGCATTTGGGGAAGGACAAGTTTAGATGTTTATGAAACTGGAAGAGACCTATTGAACACAGGGGTTATTTCTCTTCGGAATATGCTGACTGAGACAGCTACTGTGAAGGCGATGTGGGCATTAGCCAATTGTAAGAATCCTCGTGAAATTAAGCAGGTAATGCAGGACAACATAGCCAATGAGATCACTACGCGAATACCAATCAAATAGTTGAATAAAGCGTTTACAATTTTTTATCTTTTTATTCTGAACGCTCTAAAAATGATTATATTGGTAACGTTCTTCAAGTCACACACAATTCCGGCAATCGTAATATCTGGACGATACTCTAAGAATTGTAAATATTTTTCAAATAAGTTTTTTGTTGAATAAAACTACTGATCTGTTAAGGCAATTAGGTCGTGGCGACTTGATAAATCTTGTGTCCACTATATCCTGCGATAACTTTTACAATCCCCTTTGTCTCAAGAGAGCGTAAAAATGAATTAGCAACTGATATTTTCACGCCAGTAGCCCGGGCCAGAGCTTGACTAGTGATGGGCCTCAGCAGACGTATTGATTTCATTCCCTGTCCTTCGTCCATTATGACGCTTGATTTTTGTTTTTGGACCTGTTTAGTCGAACTTTTCTTGGTAGTATCTGCTTTCTTATCTTCTCCACCTGGACCTGATGATCCTTTGTTCGAGCTGGCAGCTGGTTTTTTCTTTGCTCCTCCCATAAACTCACCATGCCTATACCATTTTATAAGTTCTGTGGTTGAAACTTGTCTACAGGGGCAATCAAAAATGGTCTAAATTCTGATCGTGAGATTTGGAAAAGTTTGTGTTGCTGCATATCTGTCGGTAGATATATTGCTTTGATATTTGTAATATTTTAAACAAATTGTTATAGTTCAAGTTTTTGGATTTATCCATTGTAGCAACTACCCTGGAAAAAATGGAAAAGCCTCAAACAGTATAGAGCCAACATCTTTTCAAAAATACTCCATAGCCCCTTTTTGACAAGCTAATTCATGTGATACAAGGTAAGGTAGGACAGATTATAAAGGGGCAGAGATGGGCTCAAATACGTAATTAGTTAACAGTATCAGAAATTACTCATCGGTTTAACATTGATCACCAATTTAAAGTTGGTAAAGATATCTTTGCATCTGTTACGGATTGTAACCTCTGTAATGCCCGCAAAATTGGAGATGTCAACCTGAAGTAGGTTAACACCCAGTAATACTGCTGCCAAATATATATAAGCTGCAGCAAGTCCGTTTGGAGCTTTTCCATCAGCTAGTAAATTATTATTTGTTTTGTGAGCAATATCTATAGCAAGTCTTTCTACTCTTGTATCAATCTTGGAAATATTGGCAAGCTTTGATATATAATGATCTATTGCTACTGATGCCGATGCAGTCGACATCATAGAATAGAGAGATTTACCAGTCCTTTCCAAAGTAATAGTTTCATAGGGCAAAGGTTTTGCCGATGGGCTACCTGTTTCGCTTGGTATATGCGGTATTTTTCCAAAAGGTATGTCATTTTCGGAAGAGTTATTCATGTCCATCACCATGGACCGATAGTATTTGGATGCAAGTTTAACGCTTGATCTATCATGTTCTGAAATCCCCGCAGCCTTGATTATTTCTTCAAGAGATCTTACCACTCCACACCTTTTGCAAGCGAGATAAATGGTTGCCGCTGCTATACAAATGATAGATTTGCCTTTTGCCTCACATGTACTTTCAAAATTTCGATAAATTATGGAGGCAGTTTCGACTAGTGTTTTTGGCAGACAGAGGGATGAGCACATTTCATTGATTTTCGACAAAACGTTTGACAATCTCCTATCCTTAGGAGAATTTACTCTTATGCGAGTATGCCACTTACGTGCTTTATTCATTTGCTCGGCAACTTGATAATCAATTGATCGCCCACTATAATCCTTGGATGCTGCGCTTATCTCCGTTCTTAAACCGAAATCATGCAATGAGAAGCTGGTTGAACCACTTGCTCGTGTATTCTTACTTTTTTCCTCAAAGTCAGTCGAATGGTTTTCTGGGCCATAATCATCAGCTGCTTCTATGACAACGTATCCACACAAATGACAAATATATTCCCCCTTAGCATAGTCGTGGACAATACTCGATCTGCATTCAGGACATTGTGAATAATACTCGATAGGTGTCATTTTCTCTTTGCTTTGAATAGATTTTTACTTGATCGTCGCATTTGCTTCATGGATTCATCCCTATGCCTAGAAAATATCTCAGTTTGAAAGACGGCCATACCAGACATCATTTTAGTTGAGTCAACTATTGGTAACGCTGATGCCAGGGGAGATTTTACTGGCCCAAGTAATTCGATGATTTTCCCTATTCTTGTCCCTTTCTGATCAACGACTGATTGACCTATTATTGAAAGGTCGTATGAGGGATTAAGCCTGACAATAAGCTTGCCACTCTTAGCCAAGTGCAAGACCTCTCCAACTTGTTTCAACTTCATATTCACCAATCTAGGACACTTGTTATCATTTTATTCTGTCAATAAAAGTTTGTTATGTGATAAAACTTAATATTCATATGATTTTCCCGGCTATAGCTCATCAAGATCCCATACAGTTTCTAGTTTTTGCTCGCATTTCTCCTTTCCTGTAACTTCTTGGCAATTTGATTTAGCAGATTTGATTTCTTCTCAGATTTGGGAAGCATTAGATATCCTGACCTGACATAGGGCCTTCTCGGATATCTGGCTTTGTTATTGGTGTTTTCGTCAGAAATTGCTAAGTTCAAATCTTTAGATGCCTTGCTTAATTCCTCTAATGTAGGATCGTAAATTGCCAGTTTTTTTGAAATCCGTCGACCTTTCCGCTTTGAAAGATTTTTGTTAAAATAATCTAACCATATAATCACATGGCCGTAATCTTTCATTCGCTAATCAACAAGCTTTGCTATATTAAAAATGTTCAATCCAAGGAGCTTTTAAATGACGGAGCTATCAGGGCTAGTCTAATTACCGTTTAATCAAAATAGCGTTAACGATGCCATGTTGACCAGGTCTTGAAACGACTCTTGCTGAACCGAGGTCGGTATCTATTATTGCTCCCTTAGTGACTACACCCCGTCGTTCAAAATCCTTATTGGTAGGGTTTTTCGTTACTCTTAGTATTTTTGATTTTGTCGTCTTTTTTTCAACAGGATCCGAAATATTTGCAAATTCTACGTCTTTAAATGAGATTTTTCTATTGCCACCTCTAACTCGCCGGAATATAGTTTTCTGTGTTCCTACTACTGGTTCACTCGGGTACCTATCTATTTCATATTTTCTTCTCCCTCTTGCAACCATCTTCCTGCCTCCGGTAAGTTTTCGTCCAGAAAGAGTCTCTATGGATTTCCTCATTCATCTTCGAATTGAAAAAACGGTATTAAGGTGTTTCTATTTGCAGTAAAATGCTATTATTTGAATTATTTTTGTATGAGGCTATTTTTCAAAGCAATTAAGTCGCTAATTCCAAAATATTCCTGAAATTTTCTCGTTGTCCGATAAATTTTCATTCTGCCGAGGTTTTCATATTCAATGAACGAATGTGCTTTTAATTCCTTGAGATGGGAATAAACCTGACTTCCACGAATTTGGACTAGTCTTTTAGACGTGATTGGTTGCTCATAAGCTATGTATGAAAGTGTTTTCAATGCAGAGTTTGGAATTATGGGTTGTTGAGCAAATCGCCTTACCAATGGTGTATATGAGGGTTTAACTTGAAATACAAAAGTCTCATGTTGAAGCTCACTGATCTCCAATGCTTTAAAAGTGCCTCTTGTTCTCTGGACCAAATCCCTGACGGTTCTAAGCGTAATTTCCTTTGAACCCGAACCCGTCGCCTTCATCAATTCATCTAGTGATACAGGTCTTCCTGCCGAATAAAGAGCGACCTCCAACCTCGCCATAGTTTCGTCTTGAGGATATTTCTTAGCCAACTGACTCGATCTCCAATTTCTGGAATTAGCATTACTCAGATTTCTTAGAATAAGAAATCAGAAAGTCTCCATAGTCTTCTTGATCGATAATGACTAAGCCTTTCATTGCGAGATAAAGGACTGCTATGAAACATCTAACAATCTCTATTGAGTTCATTTTCTCGGTGAATTTTCGAAATAGTACAAATCCGTCTGCACTAACAATATCAAAGATCATCTCTTCATAAGACTTGACAATCTGTTCGAATTTAACTAAATAATCGTTAAAATCAAAAGTTTCTACTGCTTCTAAGTTAAGTTGCTTTCTTTGCTTCCTAGGATTCGCAAGATCCACAATCATATTTTCCAATACGTGAAGAAGTTCTTCCAGTGTTACAGGGTAGGTTGATTCGATTCTGAAAGGAATTTCAATTGGCTTAAGCATAGGGACCTCTGCGTTACTCTCAGTCACCTCGATACCCCTCTTCATCATGGCGATTTTCTCTAATCTAAAAATACTCTCTACCTTAAGCCGATATATCATCGACGAGGAAAGTGCCGCGACACCACAGATCCTTAGATCTCTTCTTCCACTTTCGGAAAGAATTCTCAATAACATCTCAAGCAGGGTAGTTACATTTATGTCCCATACGTCTTTTCTAGATAAGAGAGACGGGTTAAACAGAAGATCTAGAGGTGGTTTAGATATACTATGATTCGTTTCCTCCTGTTTATCATTCATTATCGAAGAGTTATCTTGGTTAGTATTAATTATGTTGCTCCGATAATACGGACAAAAACATTCAAAAGTCACTATATAATTAGAAACAGAATTGGGGATGGTCATGGCTTCAAAGAAGGAATTGAGAGAAAAAGAGAATCAGGGACGTCTTTCGAATGCAATTATCACACTAGACACGATTGCTAGAAATAATAATATTCAGAGAAATATAAGAAATATGATAAGGGAGGTAATGATTGCAGTTAAAGATGAGAAGAATGGCTCGGTCTCTGTACGTGCTGCCAATGCGATAAGCATGCTAGATAACGTAACTCAAAACCCTCAAATGCAATCTCACATACGAACCATGATATGGCAGGTAGTATCCACTTTAGAAAGCATAAGAGAATAACGTAACTATTACTTATTCTCTACATTCTTTACTGGTTTTAGCGGAGGAGGAAGCTTCTCTAACTTGTGATTTGGGTTTGCGAGATAATGTCTGGAAGCACCCTCCCCGCTCAAGACAATATTACAATTTACACATCTATATCGAATCGCCAACTCCTATTATAATAATTTGAGCTATCTAAAAAGCATACGCATGCAAGCTTTACCTTAGTCTAATTATTTCCCTGCTATCTGGCACCGTTGACTTGATCCTCAAACGAGAGTAAACGACCGATGCCACGTTTTCTGATTTCGATTTTTCACCATGGTTTACAAGCACTCGTTTGGGTTTTATTCTGGTGACAAAATTGAGTATTTGGTTAAAATCACTATGCCCGCTAAAGCCGTCAATTTTCTGAGTAGAACACCTTACGGGTATAACTTTCACCTTTCCCTTATCATCAAGCATGCTGACTTCCGTGATACCGCCGTCTATTACACGTCTTCCCAAAGTTCCATTAATTTGATACGATACGAACATTATTTTATTGAGTTTATTTGGTGCAATTTCTTTAAAATACTCGACCGAGGGACCTCCCTCAAGCATTCCTGAAGTAGCCATAATAACGGAAGGATTCTCGTCATTGAAAACCTCATCTCTACGTCCATGTCCATTAACAACTGTAAAGTAATCCGATTGGAATGGATTTACACCTTGTGAGACAGATTTCCTCACATCATATCCGAGGTAATGAGCATAAGCCATATGGATGGCACTTGCTTCAGAAATCATGCCCTCAATAAATATAGGAGCCTCCATAAGTCTCCCTTCTCTCATTTCTCTATCTATGACCAACATTATCTCTTGAGCTCTTCCGACCGCAGGTACGGGTATCAGGACCTTACCGCCAGTAGATAGTGTTTGATTTATGCTATCAGTGAATGTCCTATAGACTGTGGATTGATCTGGCATTAAGTCACTGCTGTTACCATAAGTACTTTCAGTTATTAGAGTCTCGACTCTAGGGTAAATTGACACGGCACTATCTAGTAATTGGGTTTTTGCATATTTGTAATCACCTGAATATAATATGTTATGTACACCCGAAATATTCAGATGCACAGTAGCACTTCCCATTATGTGACCTGCATTGTTTAGTGTTATAGTGACATCTGGAGAAATATCCGTAGGTTTACCGTAAGGTATCGTGATACAGTGTTTTATGACTTCATTTACGTCTCTTGATTCGTATGGTAGAAATGTACCATTATTCTTTGCTATCTTAACAGAATCGTGCTGAAGAAGGGTCATTAACGGTAGTGTTGGTTCAGTGCAATATACTGGACCTTTGTATCCGTATTTGAATAGGGTAGGTAAAAAACCCTGATGATCTATATGAGCATGACTTAGAACTATGGCGTCAATTTCGTCAAGATCAAAATTAAACCAATCTAATCGAGGATAAGCCGATATTCCAGAATTCTCGCCTGGATTGATACCGCAATCGAGCATGATTTTACTTTCAGATGTAACAACTATGAAACACGATCTCCCAACCTGTTTAACACCCCCTAGACAAAAAAGGGATATCTCTTGCTTACTTCTTGGTCTGGATCTCATACCAGGTTCGTCGACAGAACTTGTCTTCCCTACCCCATTAGAATAATCGTCATACTCATTACTCAGCATTAGAGGCCGTCTAAATATCCTCTTCCCCAAAGTTTGCAGGAATATACTTCGCTCCTTAGCCGAATTCTTCAGATTTGAATGGATTACATTGATGCTACTAGAGGGGATATGGGGTGAACGTAATGTATGTGCAATCCAGCCTGTTTTTTCAGCGATATCTATGAATATTGTAGGTGAGATGAGCTCAGGATGGCTAATCTCCAAAACTACTTCTCCAGTAGCGTCGTCACAGAAAACAGCTGATATGCTTACTCCATTGGGAAGTATTTTCAAAATGGTAGAACGAGTCTCTTCTTCTGATAATCTTATTGACGGATCGGTTCTGATAATGAACCTTTTCTTTAATGATCTAGATAGGGAAGAAAGGTAATAAGTTAATTCGGTTAATGAGAACTTGGGATTTAAGGTGTAAAGTGAAATATTTGGACCTTCAAATTTTGCGGACGTGATTTGCGATTCTTTTGGAATTGAAGGACGAATTACATTAACAAGAATATCATCTTCGTCTAATCTGTCCCTCTTTTCACTATTGTTTTGACCTATTGATTTCTTATTTTTTGATATATTCCTGGTCTTTCTAGCATTCTCTAACGTAAGACTTTCATTTCCATCAGTATTCTGATTTAAAATCTCATTGTTCACTTCTTAATACTTCTATTCTGGATATTCGAAACCCTGTACCCTTTACCTTTGAGATAAATACGTAGTACGTACTTGTCGAAGGAATATAGATTCAATATCGTTAGTATCCGCTTACTTTCATATAACCTCCATTAATATATATTTTGGATTAAATTGCAGTTCTTAGTCAATTAATTTTCCTTAATGCTCGCTTCAAAAAGGTAAATATGGTATAACAAACCCCACAACCACGATCGATACCATTACCCATGAAACGACAGCAGAAATATTCTTAAGGCGAGCTTTATTGAACCTTGACCGGCTTTCTATCAGTGCACCGTAAAGTTGACCACCATCCAGTGGCCCTATTGGCAACGCATTAAAAATTCCTAGATTGAAGTTAATAAACCACAACCAATAGAGCATATTCGCAATAATGGGATAAGACGAACCAAATACCGTAGAATAATAATTTGGCGACATTTGATCTGAATATGGAACATATCCCTTTAGTACCGTAGGAGGTGGAAGTATTGGTATTATGCCTGCTGTAAACGACCGTTTGTACAATTCCAATGCTTCTACAGGAAGAGGACCCAACTGTACGCCCAATACTGGCCGTCCAACAGGACCAACATTCTTTGGAATAGAGAGCTCTCGCGTAATCTTGTTGCCTTGATGATCCTGCCAAGTTATTGGGATGGTATTGCCTATGTTAGATCCTAGCACCTTTCTCAGATCATCACCGGAATGTATCTCTGTACCTGCGGCGGTAATCAATATAGAATTTGGTGATAGTCCTAAACCTTCTGCTAATGAATCCTTTGTAACATCCGAAATAACTATGCCATGGTCAATATTGCTTACTTGAGGGATTGGAACTAGTGTGGAAACGACCACATACAATAAGATGAATGATGCCGCTGCAAGAATCATGTTATTTAGCGGTCCAGCTGTAAGTACTGCGCTTCGTTGCTTGATTGATGCCTTTCCCAATTCTTCCCTCTCAATATTTACAAATGCGCCCATGGGGATTCCCAAAACCAATACAATTCCGGTAGATTCCACTTTAAGATTATGAACTCTTGCCACTATTCCATGTCCTGCTTCGTGAATAAAGACACTTATTATTAATGCCGCCAGGGTATAGCCTATAGGCAGAATTGGATTTATTCCCGGTATTAGTAGGTTGGCTTGGGGTCCAAATCCACGGGCTGTCTCTCTAAACGTAACGCTCGATGCCACGGCTACGATACTGCTTATAATCAGTAACAATGCCACAGCGGTAATAACTGGCATAAGATACACGTTGAATTTAGCATAGATTCTAGCTGCCCTAGTTTTGGCTATTCGGTCGAAGAACTTCAAACCAAATGGCGTATGTATTAATATTAAAGGAAACGGTCGAAAAAAATCTACATGAATTTTATTTTTATTTTGTTGTTCCAGATTCTGATATTAACCCCATTAGATATTTAAATGAATTTATTTCCAAGCATCTATTGATAAATTAACTACAACAAATCTAGGTTCCAATATTAGTAATAATCGCATATTTTATGTGAGATTGATCCATTTCACAGTGCAGATGCTAAAATACTCCATGAGCATTTAGTTATTTGCCTTAGTAGGGATGCAAAATTACTCATTCTTTTTCCAGAAATATATCACTCCTTCCTGTATGGCTGGATTTGTATAATTTTTAAGTTTGAGTAATTCACACTCTATTTCATTTTTTCTCGATATATGAAATTTTTCTTTAATATGATGTTCTATTTCAGAAATGTCCAGTGACTGGAGGCATATGTTACAATTTATTGATTCCACTATGAACATAGGATGTATATCTATTATTTCATGTTATCTAATGGGATGGGTCGCATGAATGTAAAGGGAGGTATGAATTGATCGTTGATTCATGCTATCTGCTAAATTCACCAAATATTCTCTAAAAAGTAATATATAGAGTGGCACTACAGAAGTTTTAGTCATTAGGAGTATTGCAACCTCTTGCGAATTCTGAATGTCCTACTTTTAGTCAACGCCTTAATAGATCAATCAAATGTTTTGATGGGTTGCAGTGTGCCAATTGTTTGATAGTTCACTTCTGTTGATAATAATTGGTATAGTAGCCGGTATTTTAGGATCCTTGGTCGGGATAGGTGGTGGAATTATAATGTCTCCCGCATTAGCCTTTCTGGGTCTTCCTCCATCTCAAGTGGCCAGCACTAGTCTCATCGCGGTTTCCTCTACAAGCATTTCTTCTACACTTGCTTATGCAAGATTAAAAAAAATCCAGTACTCCATAGGTCTCAAATTGGCAATGATTTCTGGCCCTGGCGCGATAACTGGTGCATTGATTTCTGTAGGTATCTCTCCGCTACATTTTAGATTACTCTTTGTAATCTTACTGCTTGCAACTGGATTGTATCTTCTATTTCGGAACTCTGTTTTGAAGGAACGTAGATTTGACTCCGAACCGGTTTGGATTAAGGTGCTATTTTATTTTGGTGCATTCGCAGCGGGGCTTATTTCCAGTTTATTTGGAATTGGAGGTGGCATCATTTTTGTTCCTTTGCTGGTAATGATCATCAGAATGAATATGTCATCTGCAGTACCAACATCACAACTGGCACTAATGTCCACTGCACTAGTGGGTACGATCACTCATGTTATTATTGGAAATCCAGAATACGTTTATGCCTTACTTCTATCCGTCGGCTCGTTTGTCGGGGCACAGATAGGTGCAAAAATTTCAGCAAGGTTTAAAGATTCCACGCTTCGCTATATTTTTGCCTTGTTGTTGATGGCTGTCTCGATAAGATTTATACTTGGTGTCTTCATAGAATAGAAGTAACGATAGGCGACATTTGTGAACCTTGAATATTAAATTATTGCAACAATATTGGTATGCTTTTGGATCTACAAAATGATCAACTTGTTTCAAAGTACAAAACTTCAGTTCCACTAGTGATCGATCTAATTTAGGACTACTTTTTATTAACATATGATTGAGATACGGATCTTTTAAAATGAATGTCTTAGACGTTACTCAAAACATTTACCAAATAGTTTCATCCAAATGAATCCAGCAAAGGGTTGGTAAACGTGATAATTGATGAATTTTCGCTCCAGAAGTATCTACTAACAGAAATAAATCTAATAATGTGAACAATGACATTGTGAATTGACGAATCTAGATGAATTACAGGAGGACGCTAATACTCAATATTAAAACGGACCTATAACCCACCAAATTTCTATCATAATAAGAATATAAATTAGATAATATTACTCCCTCATCAGAGCAGAAATATTTTTGATTGAAATGCCCAACAAAATGGTTTATGTCGACGGTTATGCTGTACGCTATCTCGATATAAATGACTCTAACAATTCAGAAGGAAAAGAATCGCTATTACTATTGCATGGCATAGGAGCCTCGGCAGAAAGATGGCTTCATGTCGTACCGCTTCTGAAAAAATATTTTAGGATAATAATTCCTGACATCGTTGGGTTTGGGTATAGTGATAAACCGACGGTAGAATATAGTATTAATTTCTTTGTCAATTTCGTAAGCAAATTTTTGAGATTGACGAATGTTAAAAGAACGCATATGATTGGTTCCTCGTTCGGAGGGCTGGTGGCAGCAGAATTTGCCCTGAAATTCGAAAGTGCGGTAAACAAGTTGATACTTGTCTCCCCTGCAGGCAGTATGAAGACTTCTACTAAGACTCTCGATGAGTATATTCTAGCTGCATTGTATCCCACAAATGAAAACGCAAGACGCGCCTTTTTTGACATGGCATATGATCCACAAACAGTAACGGAAGATACAATCAAGGACTTTGTTAACAGGATGAAACTTCCTAATGCAAAATATGCCTTTATGTCAACATTATTGGGAATCCGCAATATAGAGGACCTGACAGACAGATTAAAAGGAATAATGTCGCCTACTCTGCTTGTTTGGGGAGAAGATGATAGGATGATCCCACCATCATATGCAGATGAATATAGAAAGATTCCGAATTCGAAGCTAACAGTAATTCCAAATTCTGGCCATACACCTTTTACTGAGACACCACGTTCATTTACTAATATAGTACTAAATTTTATAGGTCCATTCAATAATATTAAATAAACGCCTTACAAAGTAGGTTCCATGGGCAGCAACCATGATATTGATGATACAATGTCATCATACAAGAAGGCCGTGGAAAAAGGAAGTGAAGCTCAAAATGAATTTTTGAAGCAATTCTCAAACTTACAGCAGGATGCTATGCATAATTTTTTTACAATGTTGCAAGGGCTGACGTTTTACAACGCGATGTTCAAGACTACCATCCAGAGTGGTGGGAGAATATCGATTCCTGAGGCCGAAAGACAGGCGCTAAAAATTGATGATGGTGATTTAGTTCAGGTTATCATAATCCCAATAGAAAGAAGAAAAAAAGGCAGTGACAAATCATGATGACTTTAGATTGAAATATTTGTCAAATAGAAGCCAAAATTCTTGATGAATATGATATTCAATTTATACGGAAACTTGTAGTATTGGATTGAAAACAAACTACTGAGAACGACTCTTTAGCCATTGACCTACTTTTGGTAACACGTTATTCTGTGAATAACTACTAGCTATGAGACCTACATGACCGGTATGAAATCTCATTAGGCGCTTATCATCACTTGAAACAGCTTCGTTAAGTGGAACACTACACTCTGCTGAAACAAGATGATCTTCTTCTGCAACTATGTTAAGTAAGGGAACGTTTATTTGTGACAAATTTACAGTCTTTCTCCCTAACCTCAGCTCGTTATTGAATAGGAGATTTCTCTGATAAACATCCTTAATCCACTGTCTTGCTGTTTCTCCCGCGATTGGTGGGGTGTCGTACAACCACTTTTCGATCCTCATGAAATTCTGCACGAACGAATCATTATCTATGTTCTGTACTAAATTATAATATTTATTTACGCCTTGTTTAAATGGTTTCAAGGCGGAATAACATTCGTAAAGTTTCTGTGAAGGCAGATTTCCGATAGAATTTACTAATTTATCAATATCCATATATCGAGCCAGATTAGCTATCACAGTTGTATCTTTTCTCGTATCCAAAACAGGCGCTATCGTTACCAAGTTCTTTATTTTGTCTTGATGTAAAGCGGTGTACATGACTGACATCGACGAACCCATACAATAACCATGCATGGTTATTTTATCTACTGAATTCCTGTTTCTTAGAATGTCAACGCTATCATCTATAAAATAATTAACATAATCATCGAAAGATGTGTATTTATCCGCATTAGCAGGTGATTTCCAATCTAGAAGATAGATATCAAACCCTTGACTCAGAAGGTTCCGGATCCAACTTTTATTTGGCTGAAGGTCTAGAATGTACGACTTGTTTATGAGTGCGTATACTACTAGTAAGGGAATTCGTGCTGTCTTATTTACAATTGGTCTATAGTGTAGAAGCCTATACAACCTTGTCTCGTATAAGACCTCATTTGGAGTCGTCCCTACCTGGATGTCCTCTGATTCGGATAAAATCTCTCGAGTTTTATTCAATTTCCTGAGCACTTCCTCTTGTACAGAAGGTCCTTCGTTTATGGATCTCTTCACTACTTTTTCGTATTCAGAAGTGCCAGTTTCTCTAGACAGAATTGTTCGCTCTTCCATGAATCGCAACACTTTCGAGTTCTTTACGCATATCCCGAATATTCCTCTTTAATTCATTAATGTCCTCTAGTATTACATCCAGTTCAGACCTAGTTGGTAATCTTAGGGTCTCGAGGTTTTTTTCAAAGATTCTATGTACGCAATTTATAAGCTCTATCTGATTGCTTGAAACTTCATTATATGCCTTGGCGAAATCCTTTGAAGTAAATAGGGAAGTAAACGCATCTTCAAATGCATCTATCAAAATCATTCGAAATTGCTCCGAATCCCATGGAGCCGAATTTGGTAATTTCTTTTTTCCAACATTGTTTAAGGCTTGTGTGTATGCACTACTCATTTGTATCCAGTACCCATTCAAACTACCGTAAAGATCAATGAGAGTTTTGGTAAGAAGCAACAACTCAGAACAGTATTCGTTGTAATCCTTCGTAAATGCTTTAATCGGTCCTATCGAGGGAAGTTGGATTATTTCACTCCACTTATCGTAAGCAGAATCCGATCCCATGACGCTTAAAGGTGGTTTGCTCTCGGCGTGATTTTCCTTCGAATTGTTCTCATTAGTCATATTTTCCATTCCCTAATCAATGCTACAGTTAAATTTTGGTAAGTGTAACTAATTTGCTTTTGGTTGCTAATATATTTATTGTCACTAGTATTATGGTCCTGGCATGGGAATTCACTATAAGGTGTGACACCTCACTATTTTCCAAGAACAAGCAGTTAAGTCGTTCTCTTGTTGTGCTTAAGACCCAAGAAGAATTGTAGTATAGAACTAGGCATAAAAATAGTTTATAAGGGCTCATCTCCAATTTTTGTAATACCATGCCTTAGGTGGATTTGAAGCATGAAAACCTGAGAACTTCGGGCTCGTAGCTCAGCATGGATAGAGCGCCTGCCTTCTAAGAATACTATGAAGAAAGCCGGAAGTCGTGGGATCGAAGCCCACCGGGCCCGCCTTTAACGTAATAAAGAGGCTATCTTCATTGAGGAACTATAGGCTAGATAAGCACGTTGTAAACGATTTTAAATGGCTGCCAAAATCTGAATCTTTTAGGGACAACATGCTTAATGATAGTCAGCTTATAAGTTTGGTAAAATCTGCACGCGAAGTGAGCACAAAACGAAAATTTACGCAGTCTGTTGAGTTGACCATGGTGTTAAAAGACATAGACGTGAAAAAAGGATTTGCCCTCAACGAGGTCGTTCCATTACCTAATAAACCGGGTAGGCAGGCAAGTATCTGTATCATTGCATCGGGAGACATGGGCACTCGAGCACGTAAAGCAGAGGTTGACAAAGTGATAGAACCTGATGAATTGAATAGACTAGGAACTAATAAGAGGGAAGCTAGGAAAATCGTCAGGGCTTATGATTTTTTCTTAGCTGATACATCGTTAATGTCGAGCGTTGGTCGTTCTTTAGGCCAGTTTTTGGGTCCCAAGGGCAAGATGCCTACACCATTCCCATATGGCGCTCCAATAGAAACAATTGCTGAAAGATTCAGAGGTTCTGTTCGTGTTAGGACAAAGAATCAACTAAACTTATCTACAAAAATAGGAGATGAAAAGATGGAGGATGAACAATTAGTGGCAAATGCTGGAGTAATCATCTCTACGATCGAAAAAAGCTTCCTCAAGGTGAAAAGAATATACAGAATGCAATTATCAAGTTCACTATGGGAAAACCGAGCAAATTATCGGGAATCGTTAAAGAAAAGAAAAAAGGTGTGCATTAATGTCAGTGGATGGAAATAGGACTGCTAGAACTCATTACCCCAGACGAAAGCAAAATTTGTATCAGCAAATGCAGGAGCTTCCCAAATCATATAGCGTTATTGCTCTTTCCAGTATGTCTAAGGTCCGCGCAGCGCAGTTGATGAAAATACGAAAGAAATTTCACAATGACATTACGATAAAAATAATCAAGAATAGGGTAGTCCAGAAATCTTTCGAAAAAATCAACGATATCGTAGGGTTGGATCAATTGTCTAGCAAATTAGAAGGTCAATGTGCACTGATGTTTACAAACATTAGCCCTTTTAAGCTGAATTTAATTTTTGATCAAAATAAGGTCTACTTGCCTGCAAAAGGAGGCGATGTCACTAAGATGGATATTACAATTCCATCGGGAAATACAGGCATATCACCAGGTCCTGTACCTCTCGGAATTCAAAGAAGTAAACGTACCTACGAAGATAGATCAAGGTACAATTTGGGTAAGCAAAGATACCAGAGTTGCTAAGGCAGGTGATGTCATAACACAAAAGACAGCGGCTCTCCTGTCAAAGTTAAATATCAAACCTATCGAAGCTGGAATTGCAGTAAATTTTGCCATCTCAGGTGGTTTAATATTTGGCGAGAATGATCTAAAGATTGACCTTAAAGCTTATGCAGATGAATTGATTATGTCTCACTGCCAGGCATTATTATTAGCAGTCGAATCGGCATATACAACATCAGAGACTATTAAACCACTTCTCAATAAGGCAAACAGATTTGCGGAGTTATTGGCATCCACGTGTGGGTACATTTCTCCTAGCACGGTGAAACTAGTATTAGCTAGAACCCAATTGAATGCGAGTGTTATTGCCGAAACAATCAGGAAGAAAGGTTACATAGCCAGTTAGGATAGGAAAATCTCAAAGATAAAATCTAGGGTTTGCAGAATACGTCTGGAAACGTGTCGTCCAGATGTATTCGCAATGTACAGACTATTTGAAAAGTCACATCAAAACAAAAAAACAACTATTTTAATGGAATTGACGACGTTTACCGGGTTATCCGAATAGGGCGGATAATCCTTCCAGTGCTTCTTCTTCTTTCTTTTCTTCCTTCTTTTCTTCCTCTTCTTTATTTGCAGTTGGTGCTGCCGCGGGGCCAGAAGCTGGGCCTGAAGATTGGGGTGCAGCAATGGGCGCTGCTTTCAGTGCTTCTTCAATATTCACTTCACTTAATGCCGCTACGAGTGCCTTAACTTTCACTTCATCCGGGGTCACACCTGTAGCCTTTATGACGCTAACAACGTTATCTTCTGTAATGTCTTTGTTTAATTTATGTAACAATAATGCAGCAAATACGTATTCCATGGTCAAAGAATGGTCTATCCAAGACCATAATATAAAACTTTCAAAATATTACAGTATTCTTGTACTCCTAGCCACAGCGTACAAATGGTCTTTCAGATCTCGTTCGTACAGAGAATTCATTTTTTCTAATAATATCGTCCTCGCCTGTGCTCTGTCTTCCTGGGTGTGAGCCCTAAGCACATTCGCAAACATTTCCGGCAGATTCTCCTTAATCCACCCATCCAGAACATGATAGCGCTCTTCATTAATCCAGGCAATTTTGGACGTATTCTCATCTACTTCTTCGTTGAATGTTCCGGTTTCTACCGTATCTATAAGCATAAAAATGCAATTGTTAGGATCAGGATGTGAGAGTACTTCTTTAAGTCTCCCTTCCCCTTGACCGGATAGTACCTTATTGATTAATCCCGTCGGTATTACATAAAATCCCTGAACATGAATTTTTGGATTATTGGTGGCATTTACTCGTCCGATAATTAGCCGATTAAATCGGTCATATTCTTGTGATACGAAAACATATTCTCCTGACTTAATCTTACCTCGACCAAACATAATTAGACTGCCTTGAACAAAATATTTATTATTTACTATATTTCCAAACTTTTTTTGTCAAGTGCAGAATTGTTCAGATTGTTCTGTTACGGCTCTAAAAATAAAATAAAATTTCTTAATAAGGATTCCTTCAAATAATATATGACAGTTTCGCAGCATACCACAAGTTAGATTGATGATTACAAGGGTATTTGTTTCAGCAGAAATAACCAACAAAGACGGAGTGGCAGCCGCTCAAGAAAATATTTCTATTCAAGCCGGTTCCGACAGGACAAAACTGAAAAAAGTGGAAAAGCAAAACCTCCATTTCACCCTTACTTACATTGGAGATGTTGATGAAACTTTACTTGAGCGCATCAAAACAAATTTTTCGGAGATAAAATTTACGTCCTTTGAATTCAATTATGGAAATATAGGTGGATTCCCAAACTCAAATCACGCGAGAATAGTTTGGCTTGGGGTTGACCAGGATGGGCATAAGAACATATCAAAGCTTTGGCAATTGGTTTCCGAGAAGTTAGTAAATTTTGTAAAAAAGGATAATGATCCTTTCATTCCTCACATAACTTTATTTAGACTTAGGAATGGAAGCATAAACTTGGATACACTGATCTCGAATAACACTTTCACTACGGGGATTGCAGACCGTATAGATCATCTAACGGTGAAGCAGAGTACCTTAACCTCACTTGGTCCTAGATACAGCGATATTATCACAGTGAAATCTAAATGAAACGCATAGACCAAGTTATATCTCAGGCTTTGATGTTATGTGAACCCCAAAGCAAAGACTCCATGAAATTACAAAAAATTGCGCAACATGTGACTGACTTGATCAATAAATCGATTAAGACAATTGACGATGACAGAATATTGGGATTGTCTATTGGTGGCTCATACGCCAAAGGAACATGGCTTGCCGAAGATAACGATATAGATTTCTTTGTAAAGATAGACCCCAATGTAGATAAACGTGAATTTGAACAACTTGGGACTAGGATAGGATTTTCTGCACTTCGCAAATACAAACCATACCTCCGGTATTCGGATCATCCGTATGTAGAAGCAAAAATACAAAAAATTCGAATTAATATTGTGCCTTGTTATCAAGTTAATAGGGGACAATGGAAAAGTGCCGCTGATAGAACTCCGTTTCACACTATCTTCATGACTGAGAATTTGGATGAAAATATGAAAGGTCAGGTCAGAATTTTGAAAAGGTTTCTGAAGTCTATTGGGATTTATGGCTCCCAACTTTCAGTTGGAGGTTTCAGTGGATATGTCACAGAAATTCTCATCTTGAGATATCGGTCTTTCATAGAAGCCATTAGTTTGATGGCTGACATGAATCGTGATAAACAGGTGATAGCACTAAATGAACCCGACCCTCAGTACCTTCCTTCATTTAATAGTAGGATCATAATTATAGATCCCATTGACCCCAGGAGAAACTTGGGTGCTCCGAATCTCAGCTGAGTCATTGGGGAAATTCATATTGGCAGCCCGCTCGTTTATTCAGAACCCTACAACAGGATACTTCAAGTCGACAGAAAATAAGTTCGACATAAAGGTCCTTCAAAAAGTCAAACCAAATATACTTATCGTAGAATTTAAGATTAAGAAAAGAAGCCCTGATGTTATATGGGGGCAGCTAAAGAGAAGCTTGACTGCCCTATCCAAGCAACTCAGCATATCGGGATTCAACGCATTTGGTAGCACCTGTATAACCGATGAAAATGAATATGCAGCATTTGTATTCCTAGTAGAATTTACAACCCTACCATCATTCACACTTAATGTGGGACCAGAGGTATTCAGAAAGCATGATACAGAAATATTTATTGAGAGGAAGATGAACAAGCTAATTCCATTTTGGATTAATGGAAATATGAGGGTCGTTACGATTTCGGAGAGGAATAATCTATCTGCAAAAGAATACTTGTCTGATCTACTTTCGGGAAATGTCAGTAACGTAGGAATCAATAAAGACATCATAGAGGACATACGCACGGGCTTTGATGTTTACCGTGGAACTGAAAGAAAGTTAAATAGATTCATTAAATCCTCCTTGAGTCGGTTGATCTTAAATGATGGAAGAATTATCAAATATCAGAGAGATTGATGATCTCAGGTCTCTGACGGCTTATCCTTCTTTTGAAGATAATACCTTTAAGGCTAGGCTCAAGGAGTTAGAGTCACTGGGTATCACATCAGTTCTGTCTTATGGTAATACCAAAATTCGTAACTTTTCTATTTTGGGAAAAGGATGTGTAGGTCTAGCGGTTCTTGTCAAGTACAGGAACAAAATATGCGCTCTTAAAATTAGGAGAACAGATGCAAATAGACTACATATGTACAATGAAGTACTTATGCATTCACTTGCAAACGCAGCTGATGTTGGCCCTATTCTCATTGATTTTAGCGAGAATTTCATACTAATGGAGTTCATAGATGGCAGAAATATTGTTGCTTGGTCTGCAGGAGATGGTATACTTAACGAAGACATATACAATGTGTTGGTATCAACACTGGAACAATGTTATGCACTTGATCGAATAAAGTTAGACCATGGACAACTGAGTCATCTGAAATGTCATTTGATAGTTTCACCGCAAAAGAAGCCAACAATTATCGATTTTGAAAGTGCTAGCGTTGGAAGGAAACCGAGTAATGTTACTGCTGCCGCGAATACGTTCCTTACTGCAAGATCATTATACCCGAGGTTGAATTACATTGTGCGTAAGAATCAAACTGAAGAAATAATACGATCCCTTAGCGAATACAAGAAAACTATGACAAGAGAGTCATTTGATAAAATAATAAAATTATTTTACTCCGCATTGTTCAGTTAAAGCAAATACTTTATAATTAGGAGTATCAATCACTTGATCAAAGAAAGTGAATACTTTTCTTCATGAAATTATGTTGGTGTACTGAGAGCTCTCTTTTAGGTTACCAAATTATGGTAATTCGTTGAAGATGATTTTAAATTTAACACATGCTAACTTTAAAATGTTAATATGTCCTGATGACAATTACTTAATTCATCGCTTTACCCCCTAAAGTCAAGGCACTGAAGAAAGAAAACCGATATGCTTGAGTCTTACGGGCTGGAATTAGTATCAAATGCACTAATAAAAGACTGAGTCGCCTAGTGATTCAGTTGGAGAGATTAGATGTTGAGTGTGCTGACTGAATAGCAGATATTATAGCTTTTCTGGAATGAATTGTTGAACTATAGTTTTTTTGACGATTCTCGAATTATGAGTCTTACTGTCTCAACATCAAGATCAAGCTGATCAGCGATCATATCCTCTGAGATGCCAGACTCGTTTAAATTTCTCAGGATCTCCCTTTTTGTATTATCTACATTTGCGAACCCCTTGCGTAATTCCAAATTGGCACCAATATCTTTAATGTAATTCTTTACCTTTGACAGAAATTCATCTAGATTTCCGTTGTTATCCGTGGATAACACTAAGACTTGATCCTTGACAGGGATGCTCATCATTCTTACCTTATCGTATAGATATATTACAAAATCCAGGTTTCCTAACTCTGGTATAAACATTTTTCTTAGATCCACAATATATGCTGACTGGGAATAGCTAATTTCCGGATTTCTACCCTTCAAATGTTCATCCAATCCTTCCCTCATAATACCTGCATATAGGTGCCCAGATTTTTCAACAAGACCTGAAAACCTAATGCTCGGATCGAGATTCAAGATGTTCTTTGAGAACTCCTCAGCGTTCATGTGGAATTACTTTAGTCGGGAAGGAAATATAGTTTTGGCTTCTCCCAAGGATAAAAATGGAATTAAACAGGTTTTTTATGTTAAAATAACAGATGATTCAGATTCAGGGAGACATGGATTTCCACAACCCAGTTCAGCTTTTGCAAATGCCAAAAATCGATTGGACAGCAAAAATTCCACCTTTACTTCACGAAATCCAGATATAAGTCGTGATAATTCTATTGATGTAATCATCATGGCTGAGGACACATCATCTGCAGAATCTAGCACAATTCCGTTTCCTACTTTGACTATTATCTACCTGATATCAAAGGCAGAGAGCGTCATAGAAGAAATTAGCCAGAAATATAATAATATAACAGTTGAGGAATGTTATGGTTTCTTTTCTGGAGGAGTGAAACAGGATTACAAGAAAATCACAATATGGAGTCAAGGAATAGACAGTCTTTGGTTCAATGCGTTGATCGCTAGGGTTAAAGAAGTAGCTGGCGTTGAAACGGTCCCAGTTGTGTCAGGCGGTATCATGTATTCGGTATAGCTCTTTCTGAATTCTATAACAAAGTGATCAATAACTGCGATACAGCCCATGGCTTGTCAAAGTCCCACTTCATCATTACGTCATAATAGCAAAATATGACAAGAGGCATTGCCAATGCGTATTCAGCATAGCAGCCGTGTAGCATCTTAATCTTTTATCTACAATTATGGGTGGTACTACGAGATTCGGAACTTTGTGAAGCGGGATTTAAAAGAGGAAAAGGACGAATAGAATCCTGCCCTTAGTTATAGAGGAGTCATTCGACTTTAGACGTACCGTAGTTCAAATAGAAGTAGTATTAGGATTCTCATTTTTCAGATCTATCAATAATCTATCGCCTACCTTCGGATATCCAATCCTTTCATACCTGCTTTTTGGCATAGTTACTTGAATAAGGGTTTGTGGGTATGTCTTGATTACTGTTTGTGGTTGAGCTCTAAGAATTGCTTCCAAAATGGGTTTGAGCTGTTGTCGGACCTCTGTATCGGTTATTGCTCTGTCTACGGCTTCCAACATCATCTGTTGTTGAGAAATCGATTCCAACTCGACATCTTCGACAAGAGATAACGCCACAGTTATGTCGTTGTCGGTAAGCTGGGTTATCTTGTACCGAATTTGTGTTTCCTCCAAATCCAAATGATAACACAAAGCGTTCTTCATATTACTGTTTACATATTGGAGTAATATTTTATCAAAAGGAACAGCTCGTCAGGAATGACTTAAAAGCGCCAGTTTGTAGCATCTAGCTAAGACCACCAGGACTTGATATTGAAAAATTTTTCTTTGTTTTACTAAGCTTACTAAGTTAACGACAACAAATATGGATCTCCGTTTTAGGGACTAATCTTGACCTCGCCATCGTAGTTTATTTTGTTATAATGAAGATCTTCCGAATATTGAAGTCTATTTTGCATAAAGTTTCCTACTTTCCTTTTTGCCTCTATTATATTGCATGAATAATCCTAACTTTTATTGAGATAGAACACATTTAAATTAACTAGTATTATATCCTATACTATCACGATGAAATATAGAAGTCGAACAGACATATTTGCATCAATATTGGAATCTGTTAATAATATGGACGGTGCTGGTATTACTACAATTATGTACAAATCTTTCCTTTCCCATTATCAATTGAAAAAATACATGGCCATCATGTTGAAAAATGACCTTATTCGGCTCGAAGAGGAGCGCCGGATATATAAGATAACTGACAAAGGTGTTAGATTTTTGCAGTTATTTATTCACATGAATGAACTTGTTGGTGTGAATAAGGATCAGTAAAATAGAAATCGATCCATTCTGACTCTGCATACAGCTTTATCAGATTGATCCAATATGGCATTTTGGTAGACTTGTTTGTTTGTCAAAACTACCCTATATTATACCGTAGAATAAAAAAACAATTCGCGAAAATACTTATTTTGAAAGAACGCGAATTACCTTTTCTTTACCTATGATTGAACGTAGCATGATGTCAAACATATGAGGATTGTAAGATAATGACATTTATTCATCTCTGACACGGTTTTAGATTTCACAAATTTGTATCATGATGTTTTCCCATAATCGGCATGGGTCTACAGAACATGACAAATACTATAATTGTATGAAGAGATTTAATAGTATTATTCCTCGACAGTTACAGTTCCTTTCATTTCTGGGTGTAGTGTACAATAGTATTCGAAAGTTCCCACCTTATCAGCGATAAAGGTAATCGTTTGTGATTCAAAGTATCCCAAGTCTTTTGTATGAACCTTGAACTGATCGATATTAAAATTATGTTTTGAGTGTGTATCATAATCCTCGTTAATTATATGAACTGATTCAAGACTTCCCTGCTTTAAAAAGTACGTTGGATTAACGGACGCACCTCCGCCTCTCGAACCCTTAACTCCACCCGCTGACTGGCTCAAGAAATAATAGCCCGTTTGCTGCGAATGCGTAGCTTTGATAAAGCTATTCCTTGGCGCGGCAAAGACTGGGACTGTTCCGTTAATGGGAATTAGAGAGTGGATTCCAGCGTAACCAAGCAAAGTAAGTATTCCGGCTGCTGCTAAAACAGTAGTAATCACACCCTTTGAAAATTTAAATCTAAATCTACGAGTATTTGTATTACGATTGAATGATCTCCTTTTTTTGTTCATGGATGTCTCAGTTCTTATTCGTTATTATAAAGAGTATATGTAACATAGTTAACTGAGCATTAATGTATTTTTGTTTGACAGTCTGCGATACCCAAATAAATGATTGTCAAAAAAAACGCTGCTGTATGCGTGATCTCACTCCGTAAGTCCGATAGCGGACAGGTATAGTTCCATTGAATGTCCAACAGTCAAATACATCTACCTCAATTCAAATTGGTTTTTCTGATTTTCCTGAAATATGAGAGTAAAGTCGCTAACAATTGTTCTTCAAAATTTTGATAGTCCAGTCCAGATACTCTAGAATTTGTGTTTATTTCAACTGCACAATTTTTAGATTATCATATTTAATAATCGGAAATTGAAACTTGTATGCGCAGGTTTGCGCTAACACATACCTATCTCAGGGTATATAAAAATACTAATTTTTTATATGATCCCAAACACAAATATCGACATAATCCTTGAAAACTGACCGATTTAACAAATTTTGTTAGATTTCTAAACCAAATTAGCGGGCTGCTGTGTTTGCTTTACTGGTCATACAAAAATGGTCCATAGATGTGAACAGACCGTCAATCTGATAATCGCAAGTTCAAACAACCAAGGTGCAATAAGATTTGGGTAAAAGTAAATTAGGAATGAATTTGCGTAACTCCATAAAAATGGATTATATGTTAAGTGCTGGGGCAGCAGCTTTGACGAACATAGGCTTGCTAGGGGCTATCGTTGCAACGTATGTACAAAATATGCGCTTGATACGATCGTATTTTACCGGTGGACTTGTACTCGTTGCCTCTCTGTTCATAATACAGAACGTAGTAATAGTAATCTTTTGGTCAAAATTGTATATGGCTGGGCCTAGTATTAAAGGAATTGTAGATGCCGCTGCTCCTTACTTGTTTGTGATAAATGTGGCACAATCTGTAGGCCTCGCTATCCTACTATGGATAAGCAGAAGGTAGATCCCGCAAACTTCAATGTCATTAATCCATAATAGCACTGATTAATAAAATGAGATTTCAGAGCGCATCAGTAAACAATTGATTCAAAAGAGCCCATCATGATTATCCAGAAGAATCTTAGGTATTCAGCAATGGGAAAAACCCTAGCTAAGACATTTCAGAATTCTCCTACTTAGCACTTAAAAAACATAATCGTATTCAGAATTCCAATGGAACAATCAAATGGAATAAAGGTAGCAATAATAGTTTTAGTAGCCGCTGGATTAGCTGTGGCCCCTGCTTATTATAATCAGAACGTTTCAGCCAGTAAGGATTACGAATTAAAAGGAGTCGGCAAAGGGACCCTAACCTGTCCTGATGGGAGTAAAGTGAATAATGCAAGAATAAGCTTTTTTGTATTTTACCAAAATGATGGAACTTTTGCCGAATGGAATGTCGATCACAAGACTCTAGGTTCCAAAGGAGGCATCTTTACCAAAGAAAGTATAACTTCAAGCAAATACAAGCTCAATGGAGTACAAGCATTTGATAACATTTGTGATAGCAAAGATCCTGTAAAGGTTACACTGTCTGGAAGTTGTGGTGATGGTGCTAAGGCAAAGTTGCAGGGAAATAAAGGAGATAAGGGAGCCTTTAAGGTTCGTGCTGAATGTTTGGCAGCTCAATAACCCCCCACCTTATTTTTCAATTACAGTCATAAAGCTATTTGATGGTTGTACGCGTATCTATGTTCTTGGTAGGCAATACCACCTGATAGAATCTATGTTTTCTCCAGACAAGCAAGAGGAGGAAAAGATTATTGTAAAGCTATCTTAAAGCTAATAATGAAGTGAATATCAAGATAAATACTACATTTTCCAAATTTATCCGCATCTGGTTGCCTCTTGTCGCTGTGGGAGTAGTTATCTCGATTGTAATATCCACTGCATTAAGGATTCCATTGGTACAAGCTCTCACTGCCATTGGTCTAACTGTCGCACTCGCCCTCAGCGGGTTATTATTCAGATCTTTTGGGAAAGAGGATGACCGGTCTCCGAAAGATTAATCGAAATTTCGAAATGACTGGAATTCGTTGATTGTTTCATTCTACACCATTGTGTATTATTCCCTTGAAGTGCGATGTCAGAATATTTTAATCATATTCTCGGTAAGTTAATTATTCCCTAATCAATTCCACCTCAAAAAAAGTGCTTGTTCTTTCGGATATCGCGGAACGCTCGTTCCAAGGTACGTTCCATGCTTGTCCTAATTAGATGGCAGTACAATTACAATTCTATGAATAGAATTGAGACTAGAAATGAAAATAATAGAGGGAAGATCGAGATAATGGCTGATGTAGTAGACCTCTGTAAATCAGGTATCAAGAAAACCCATATCATGTACAAGGGGAACTTAAGCTATGATCAAATTAACAGATACTTGCAGGAGCTCTTGAAAAAAGGTTTCATTCGACAGGATGTTGACGAAGGGGTTATAGTATACAGGACTACTGAAAAGGGCAGACTTTTTATCCATTACTACACTCTGATGACAGATACCCTTCTAGATGATACTGGAAATGATGTCAAGCCTAATGAGCCTGTGCCTCTAATTGTGGACAGGAAGTATCCACTTAACTGAGACATGCAATACCAAGTTACTTCTTGTTCTAAATCGTCTATGTACTGAAATGAAGTCAAATTTGGTGCGCATTTTTCACTTTTCTAAACATAACTAACTCGTCTTCGTTCCACAGAAGGCAAACCTAAAATTAACAATATTTTTAGGAACAATATTGCTTACGCGTGTTTCTAGGATAAACCCCAACAATCCGGAACCTTACAAAATTGAAATAGCAGCACGCATTATTTTGGAGGGTGGTTTAGTGGCATTCCCCACTGAAACAGTGTACGGCTTGGGCGCTAATGCACTAAATCCTTCTGCAGTTAGAAAAATTTTCTTGGCCAAGGGAAGACCGGTGGATAATCCGCTGATAGTACATATCCAGCATATTGATGACCTGAAAACTTTTGCCAGAAACGTCTCTCGAAAGGCGAACAAACTTGCGAGTGAATTTTGGCCAGGACCACTTACGCTAGTTCTCGAGAAATCAACAAGAGTACCTCAGATTACTACGGGAAGCCTGGATACTATTGCAGTCAGGATACCCGGCGACATCTTATCATTATCGCTAATTAGGGCTGCAGGAATTCCTGTAGCAGCTCCCTCGGCGAATGTCTCAGGAAGGCCTAGTCCTACGCGAGCAAGTCATGTTTTAGAAGATCTAAATGGAAAAGTAGATTTGATTATAGACGGTGGCAAAACTCGAATAGGATTAGAATCTACTGTGATTGATATGACCTCCACTGTGCCTGTATTGTTAAGGCCAGGAGGCCTGCCCCTTGAAAGAATACGGGAGGTGATAGGTAAAATTTCAATACATTCCTCGATACTTGATCCAAAAAAAGATCGCTTGAAAAGTAATAAACCCCATAAATCCCCTGGGATGAAATATAGACACTACTCACCCAAAGCCGATTTAATCCTCGTAAAAGGCCCTAAAATAAGAGTGCGAAACAAGATCGTTGAACTTGCCAGAAGAATGAAGAATGAACAGAGCAAGAGCGTATGCATAATGACCAATAGTATAAACAATAACTATATCGCAGACATTGTTTGGTTCGTTGGTAACGATTTTGAGACTATAAGTAGAGGTTTATTTGAGATTTTCCGCTATGTGGATAACCATAACATTGATGTGATAATAGCAGAAGAAATGGATTGTGTGGATTTAGGATTAGCAGTAATGGATCGGTTAAAGAGGGCAGCAAGAGGAAATAATAACAGTGTAGATTAGTTGCAGTGTGCTGGCCCCTAGTAGTTCGTAAAAAAAAATCCTGATTTAGAGATGCCAACTATGGATAAAATTTCCAAAAGCACTAGTGATGCGAATGATATCATTACCTGTAGACTAGGTTGTCTGTTGGTCAACTGTGACATAATCTGCAAACCACCTTTCCATACACCTGCCTGTTGCTTGAGCGTTTGGTCTGTCTTGTTCTGGTATTATAGCAATTATTGGAATGCCAGTTAATTTACGAATGAATTGCGGAGTCATACTTTCTACGATGTTCGGTTTTGAGGGCATACGGTTAATTATTATTCCAACTATGTCAAGTCCATATTTCTTACATGCCGTAACAGTCAGAAGAGTATGATTTACTGATCCTAAATTCGGTCGAGATACTACAATTAATTGCATTCCTATCAATTTTACAAAGTCTGCAAGTAGGTAACTGTTTGTCAATGGCACCATTATACCGCCTATGCCTTCCACAATAACAAATTCATGCCTTTTCCGTATTCTCTGAAAGGCAGACAGTACGGACTTGAGACTTATGCGATTTTTTGTAATCATAGATGCCATCAACGGAGACGCTGCGATTGGAAAGAAGATTGGATTTAAGTCATCGTCCATGTCTCCTACATTTGCTGCCGCTGCCAAGAGTTCAGTATCTTGCGACTTGAAGTTCTGACTATATATTTGATTTCCGGTAGCAAAGGGCTTCATTATTCCTACATTTATACGTCTTTGTCGGAGTGACCATGCGAGACCACATGCGATTAGAGTCTTACCTACACCTGTATCTGTACCAGTTATGAAGAGGCCCGTAGTTCTTGAAATTTTCTTATTGGAAGTTTTATTGTTGATATTCGTATAATCCGAATTGTACACAAACGTTTATAGTTTGTTATTCTGGACTTGTGCCTTCACCCGTGAAGGAATGCTAGAATCTAAATTGCCACATTGCAATTCAGAAAGGGTATCATTTTTTTCCGACGGTTAAATCATCCAACATTCTGTCCCAATTTCTCTTTCAAGTCTAGTGAATTTTCTTCTGCATTTGCTTCTATGGGATCGGTATCTTTTTTATTGAGATTATACACCACTTTTTTTGCTTCTTCATAAATGACCTTACTGGTCGCCTAAGGACGTAGTCTTTTAACTCGTCCATAGTCTGTTCCACCAAACGAACGTACTTGCTATGTAAGTCCGCGTTGTAGTAGTAACCCTCAAACGGAGGGCATAGGATTGGCAGGAGTTCTGGGTTTTGTTGAACCACCTTAATTATTGCCCAGGAAACCGTTATCAAATTTAATTTCTTTTCATTAATCATTCGAGATACTTCGTCCACTACGAACTTCCTCACGTTCTTATTGAACTCAGTATTCTTCCATGCATCCTCAATAGCTTGGAAACCTGAAATTTGACCAGTTAAATTGTCTATCTCAATTTCTTTGAGGCCTATAGTGGTATTCATGGACTCCAATTTGAAATTCAGTTTATTTAGCTGGTCTCCTGAACTCTTGATTGAGTTTTGGACAGAAACTAATTGTTGAGCTGCAGCATATTGTTCCCGGTATATTTCAGGGATTTTAACCGAAACTGCCATCGCTTCAGCTACCTGCTGGGGTTCAATGTTCCTAAACTTACACTTCCAGTAAAAATCTAAATAATCGTTAAGTGCATATCCTATTTTGGAGTAAAGATCGTAAAGATCACCTAATCCCTTGAGCCTAAGATAATCTCCGTAAAACTTTTCAGCATCGTCCGCGGAAACCTCGAGTGCTATCGCAACTTCTAATGGAGACTTACCTTCTTTGTAAAGTGAAAAAGCCCTGGCCATAACACTTTCAATACGAGGTTCCTTGGACTTCTTGTATCGATTAATGCGATCCGTTACGGTAGTTGCAGATGCACCTACTTCGTGGCATATCTCGGCGACTGCGTATCCTTGCTCATAGAGCTCTATGATTTTCTTGTCCCTTTGCACTCTGGTAAGGAAAGGCCTCTTTGAGCGTTTTTTAATCATGACTTATCTTTAGCCCTAATCTCTATTTGAGGCCTCCGTTTGAATATAGCCTTTTAAGCGTCGTGTCCTTTATTATCGTCTATTATCGTCTGTTACTCTCTATTATCGTCTGTTACTCTCTATTATCGTCTATTATCCTCTAATTATCGTTAACCCCTGTGGTGGGGGTATTATATTAGACTAGTACAAGTCCCTTGAAATCTTGCAATTCGCAAGTGTGATTCGTGTGACTAGATGATGCGAATCACAAAACTTTACGGCTTGCTAGGAAATAGGGTAGAAGGTTTTAACGACATAGGCCGATGTTCTAGCTTGGTTAAGATATCGTCTTCACATGCGGCATTAGGTTCAGCCCACTTGCATGAAATATCAGAACTTGTGCCAAATACAAACATAAGAACCGAAGGATCCGATGTCGGACTTTATTTGCAGAATGTTATTGGTTAACTTGATGCCTGAGCCATAATATAAAAATCAGGCTCTTGAATTCATTAAACTCAAACTGGGCCTATTACCTCCGATGTTTCCTATCAAAAAAAGGGAGTGACCAAAGGCTAAATTAGTATGCAATATTCAAAACTTATTAGTGTTTAATTTGCCACGATCCTATTGAAACATTTCCGTACCTCGATATGGGCTATTTTACTAATCATGACCTTGATGATAACGGTAACAAGTAGTATTCAAGCCGTTTCTGCACCTGGACAGGGAGGATGTGATAGTTGTGGAGAGTTTAGATCGCTAACATCGAAAACCAACAAGACGAATCAGTCATACCCAGATAGCCAATCAGATCAGCCGTTTCCTTTTACTATCCTGAATAAAACCTATGATGATAATTCTACAGGTCCGATAACCTCAGGAGTGGAACGGAATTAATACTTTTGGCGCTGATGGCATCTCCATTTCATGGGGTAGTGACGTTCGCACTTTGGCCCCAAAACGGCTGGTCTGATAGATGCGTCACGTAATGAAAATTGCGGGTAATGGGGCTGAAATTCTGAGCAATTTATGATCGTAGTGCTACATCAATGATATATGGATTGACCAACAGGCTATATAATAGAATCTTTTTAATATTTTCATAGATTTTGGCACAAGGGAGTGGATGCACATGGAGTTGCCATCAACATGGTCTGCATTACAACCAATCTCGTGAGTGTCACCCTAGATATCGTCCTTATTCATAAGAGTCAAGTCTAATTTTTATTTCGGATCAATTTATCATTAAGCATGAATACAACCATTCTTGTAATATTTGTAGCTATTTCGATTGGAGCACTCATTTATGTAATCGATCAATTCCCGACAGCTTCTGCATACAGTGGAGAAAACGATTTCTTGGTCAAGCTATCCCACTACCAAAATTTGACTGTTACTATAGATGGGTATAATATTTCTGCCTTTGTCGCAGATACTGATGATAAACGCTCCAAAGGACTTTCAGGAGTCGAGAATATGTCCGGAAACCAGGGAATGCTGTTTGTTTTCAATAATCCATCCAAACAGGGATTCTGGATGAAAGAGATGATGTTTCCCCTAGACATAATTTGGTTGGATTCCAACAACAGTGTAATACATATAGAAAAGAAACTTCAGCCGTGTACGTCTGTTCTCTTATGTACGGTTTATTCGCCTTCAAGGGATGCAAAGTATGTGCTTGAAACGATCTCTGGATTTACAGATCTTCATTCGCTAAATGAAGGAGATAAGATCAAAATTAATTCAAATTAGTGGTCATAGTTCCATTATTAGTCGGTTCATTTACAATTGGTAACCGAAATATGATATGATATGAAGATTTATTATAACTTCTGCCCTCATGCTAAACGGGGGGATTTATTATGCAAAAAGATGTATCGATTCAAATCGAAAAGGATCAAGTAGAATCTGGAGAAAACCTAAATGGCGTTGTTAGAATAAATTATACAGGCAGATTTGACAGTCTGGTAATAAATTCTCAAATAGAGAATTCGAGTGATGTGTTCAAATACGTTAATCTCGACGGAAAAAAAATTAATCATCCTTATGCCAGGTTATCACTGTTAAAACAAGATATTCCGGACATCAGGAAAGTTGAATTTACTGTCACCACTATACATATCCCTTCAAATGAAATCTCAAATGCCAAATTTAGGGTATCGATCATCCAAGAACATAAGGAGATCGCAAGTGACATATCTTACTTAAAAATATTGAAGAAAAATTAACAAAGCATGAACATATACTTTGAAGCAGCCAAGTTATGCACAAATCGATAAATCACAAGCGTTTTAATAACTCTATGAATTTCGTGTCTGGAACTCATGAGGGGTATGCAACATTTGTGTCTTTTATTGGACTTTCGATATTCCTTTTTTATCCACACTGTACAAGTTCAAGCCGTGCAATTCTTACTGTGGAACCAAATCTCCAATTGAATAAATTATAAACTGAATGTAGGAGTTTAGCTAAAGCTCTTTACTACCTTAACCTGACCAGTCATCCATGGATGAGGTTCACAGTGGTAGGGATATTCTCCATCTGCTGTAAATGTAAACTCAAAAGTCTGTTTTGGTGGTATTAATCCAATGGTCTTTATAGAATCAAATGGACCGTTTATTTTGTCAACATACTGATTATCTGATGTTACGGTGTGAGCTGTTACGTCATCGTTAGTCCATACTATTTTGTTTGATATTCCCATTACACCTCTCACTTCTTTTGGTTCAAAGTTCTTAGGTTGAGACGGCAGAGCGGAGCCTTCTATTATGGCTACATTAACTTGTTCCGCTGGCTCTAAAATCTCTTTTGGCAGCTGGGGTTTTGCGTTCACCTCCGGGAGGAATATGAACTGGTAATACCACATACTTACAGTCACAGCTACGATAAAAGTCAACAAACTTATGCCTGCTGCATAATTATTCATTAGTTGTTACTCAGTTACAAGCGATATCGATTATATAAAAACATTCGCTGAATTGGTTTGCAAGCTCCAGAACAATAACTTCATGATTGTACTGATGTCTGCGTGATATCTATCAGAAACCTTACCGGTGGGGCTTATTCTCTAATCGATTTAGATTCCGGGATGTCGGCCATCTTAACTTTAGAATCAGTCTTGGTGTCCACTGATTTTTGTGTTGTGCTGCTTGACTGCGAAGGACTAGGACCACCTTTTGCGACCGGCGGAGGGGCTAATGGTTTATCTCCCTGATTGGAGATTGCAGGAGTAGATTTCGATAACTCTCCTGGAGTCAAGGAGGGCTTTGAAGGAATAGTTGCAACAGCAGACGAGGGCTTGGATTTCAACGGAGTTATTGGCACAGCCGGCTTGGGCGGAGGCGCTTTTTCCATGGACCTGCCATGTCTAAATATATGGAACATACCTGCAAAAACAAGCATCATTATACCTACAATAAACAACGAATAGTTCTTCATTCCGTTAATAACCGCATAATAGGCGGCGATATTAAGATAGACTTGGAATGCGATCAATGCTATGAGCACACCAAAAATCCATCTCTGAGGAAGATTAATTGAACTCTTTCCGCTTCCGCTTTTCTTAGGCTGTAGCTTTGCATTAGCTTCTGCATTCTTCGCCAACTTTATCATCATATACGTAAATCCAAAGGAGAGAGGAACTAAGAGAATCATTACCAAATATAGAAAAACTGGATCAATGACCAATCGTTCTAGTAGTGATTTGGTTCTATCCGGGTCTATGTAAAATCCCCAATAAGTAGTGACTATGATCTGTGCCAAACCTGTTATACCTATTGCTGTTATAATGGGGCGATCTTTCCAAGAAAACTTTTTGTATCGATCGATAAAGGGAATTATCAGTAACGAAAAAATGAATAAGCCTGGCCAAGCTACTCCTGTAGTAAATTTATCATACGCACTTCGAAGAAATGCGTAAAGACCTGTCAAATACCACTCTGGTACAGTGATGCCTGGTGGAACATTAGGATCAAATCTCAGTCCAAGGTCCACAGGGAATACACCACCGGTAAGCATAACTGCTCCAGTAATGGCCATCACAATTGGGACGTCAAACACTAGAAACCTTGGGAAGTGAACTACCATTAGTCCTAATAATACAATGGGCAGAAAGAATACATGGAATGCGTAAAATCTAAGGACAAAGTCATGGAATCCTGATCCGAAGAAGGCTTCTCTCATTTGCGGGCCCAATATTGGGATCGAATTCGTAAGTGAGGCGGCGATGGAAATTGCTAGCTCAGCGCGTTCGCTAAATATGATATCATAGCCTGTGAAGGCTTCGAGTATTGTTAATACGCCAAGAATTATTCCGGTGACCCACAAAATCTCATTTCTAATCTTATACCTGCCGCTAAAATATTGATAGTACATATGCAGCAAGGCAACCATAACCATTGCATTTGAGGCGTGGTAGTGAATGTTTCTTAAATGAAATCCGTAAGGAATAACGTCGTTAATAGTCTGTACACTATTCCAGGCCCTATCCAATATAGGTTCGTAAAACAACATAAGAAGTGCCCCGGTAATACCCAGAATGATGAACAGTACAAAAGTAATCATGCCGAGGAAGCCTAGTGGACTCACAAACCTACCTGGGAAGGTGAATTTGAGTCCCATGAATATAGTGCGGTCTACGCCCGCGTAGACCCACCTTATGAAACGAACCAGACTATTTTCTCTATGTAAGGAAACGCCCAAATCCTACAATCCCATTCCCATTTACGCTCCAATTTGGAGGTTTAATCCAGATACTTCCTTGAGAATCAACTTCTAAGTCTAGCCTAGGAAGTACATTAGATGGAGGTGCCTGTAATGAAGCAGGACCAGCGAATGCCTCCCCTGTCAAAGGATCATACAAACTTCCGTGGCAGGGACATTCTCCCCTTTTCCTTCCTTCTTCGGGCCAATATTTCCAAAGACACCAAAGATGCAAACAAACCTGACTATACATTCTAAATGACGAAACATCACTCTTATCGCCGCCCAGTTCTACAGGCAAGCGTATGAATTGCCAAACCCTAAAAGCTTCGTTATTCAGTACTGGATCGTCTGTTTTTGGATATATGACCGCTTCCGAATGATTGACAGGAAAAGCTTTGACATTTGCCTGAGAACCATCAGGTAGTTCAACCTTCTGTCTTTCTTTCAACTGGCCAACTGGATTTGGAAGAAATTTGCCCCAATCAACAAAAGGTGCAAAGGTCATTACTGTACCTGCAGCTGCCAAAAGCTTCAAGAAATCCCGCCTCGATACATTACCTCCGCTAGTTGGGGGAGACGGCTGAGCCATATACAAATTGACTCTTCCAAAAATATCTTATAAACTTTGCCCAATGTGAAGCGGCTATACTAACTTGTCAGGCATCACGTTTCATTCTGGTAGATCGAGTGACTTAGACAACAAGATTTGAGGGTACTTTAATCTTTTATCCGAATTGAGCGCAGCGTAATCGACTTGCTCTGCACTTGCAAAAAACAAACGTGATTTCTTACATGCCTTTGCTCGTTAAATTGACTGGCCCTCTACAATATGTGCTCTATTGCCTTTTGTACATCTCCGGCGTCGATTATATCTCCTGCCATCATTGCTTCCAGCGTCCTTAGAACTATTAATTCACCCGTTGCACCGGCAATTGTTTGCGGAACGACAACACAAACATCATCTATAATTACCGTAACTTCATTATCATTGCCTCCATTCCAGTCTTTTGGTATACGAATGTAGTAGTATTCTGAGTCGCAGTTGCTGGGGAGGTCTTGGTATAGAATTGTAACCATCAGTTTTAGTTTCTTTGGTACCTTAAATTCTTACTCTTCTCATTGGACAATTCTTACTGGTCTTTATTTGCTGAAAGGTAAAGTTACCCTTATTTGTTGCTTCTCGTAGAGATGGGATTAATCATCACCCTTGTAGGCATTCAATACTCAACTGTCGCAGATGCCATAGAAACCAATAATCTAGACATTTTTATCGTACAGCGCAATAGCTTCTGGATAATTCCGCAAATAGACAAAAGCATTTCCTTTGCTGTATAGAGCATTAGTATC
>CAVSLF010000029.1:0-129842 GCA_963728595.1 uncultured Nitrososphaeraceae archaeon | reverse complement strand
CAATAGCATCTTCGTACTTACCTAACTCATTAAGAACAAGGCCCTTGTTAACCAATGCCAAAGTAAAATTAGAGTCTGTCGCTAAAACACTATCGTATGCAGTGATAGCTTCTTCATACTTACCCAGGAAGTGAAGTGAAAGACCTTTGTTGTACAAAGCATAAATATCATTCGGCTGTATCGCCAACACTTTATCATAAAGTGGAATGGATTCTTCATATTTCCCCAAGTCACTAAGAACATTACCTTTGGCAGTTAGTGCATTAGTAAAGTTAGGGACTGTCGCTAAAGCTTTATCAAACAAAGAAATTGCTTCTTGATATTTCCCAATCTCTTGGAAGTAAGATCCTTTATTGGTTAACGCACGGGTATTATTTGGTTCTATCGACAACACTTTATCATACAAAGTAACAGCCTCCTTGCTTTTTCCAAGAGAGTGGATGGCTCTCGCCTTGGTTAGCAAAGCATCTGCATTCTTAGGATCCAAGGCAAGGACCTTGTCAAGTGATGAAAGTAACAGCCTCCTTGTTTTTTCCAAGAGCTTGAAGATCTGCCCTAGGTAACTAAGGCGCCTATATTCGCAGGGTCTATGTCAAGAACCCTGTCAAGCAATGGTATTGCATCATCATATTTGCCTACATCAAAAAGCAATAAGCCTTTTTTGTTGAGAGCAGTAACATTGTTAGGATCGACCTCTAAAGCCTTATCATAAATTTCCAGGCTTGTATTATTAGGTCCAGGGTCGATTGATAATACGTTCGTTACGACATCACAGCCATCAACACAAATGTAACCGACAATGACATATGAGTTATGTTTAACACCTTGATCGGTTCACATTTTTGGCATGACGTGGACCTTTATTCATGTCATGTGCCAGATATCTTAAATCAATGCATAATGGTTGAGTAGCTTGGTAAAGGTCCCTAATGATATCAACCACTGGAAACTGGAGTTCCACCTGAACCTAGGTCACTGCCTGTTTGGCCTTGGCCTATGCGGATCATTTCATTAATCTTGGTTTCCACCTCTTTTAGGTTCTCTTTTACTCTAACTTCTTGTTTTCCTAGTACCATCAATCTTGTATTTGATAGTTCTTTCCTCTCCTCTAGCTCCTTTAAGGCATCATTTTTCTTTGTTTTTATTAAAAGGGGACCTGCGCTTTTGTACACTACGTCTTCTTCACCTAATTTTGTTAGTTCTTCAAGCGCTTTAGTAGTTTCAATAGATTCGACTTCTATTTGCTGCTTTTGCATCAAAATTGCCTGCAAATTTTGTTGAAGTTGTTGTAATCTAGATAGCTGCTCCCTAAGCCACGGAGGAATTTCTTGTTCGCTCATTCTTCTGAGATAACAATATACCAGGATAAATTCATACCGTTAATTGACACCAAAACAACCTATGCACATAGACAGCCATAGGCTGTTTGCACGAGCCGCATATACGAACCAACTACTGCCCTCAATGACACAATATCTTTTGCGTGAATTACTATATCAACAATGGTGCCTAAAGATTTGATTTCTATTTTTTCACAACTATTTAGTAATTTCACTTCTGGTTCTATGGCTGCGCACACAGATTCAGTTATTTTGCAAGATAAATCAAAAGGCACTGAATGTATCTTGATCTTAATTTCAGCGTGAGCTTCGTATTTTTTCGAGATTGACGTCGTATGCACCACCTGCTAACTTGTATTTACATTTTGGGCAATGCCAAATTCCCACCGCCAGTCGGCCAAAGTGGAGAGACCCGCACATGGGACACCTCCTCTTCTTCTTTAGGGTCCTATAGATGACCCCATACCGTTTCCTCACCGATGCACCATATTTTATTCCCAGTCCCTTTAGTCCCGTCAGTTTGTGTTTGCGTCTACTGACCAGCGGTTGTCAACTCCTGGAATTTGAGTCTAAGTTCTTGTCCTTTAATCTTTGCTGTCTCTGCTGCAGATTTTACCTGTTCTATCGTTAGGAAACCGTTTGAACCTTTTTGAACAGCAGTATATTCCCCATTAGAGTTGGTGGTAAGGGTTATTCTAGCATCCATACAGGCCTCTTCCTCCGTACTAGGATCCAATACCAATGAATCTCCGATCCGGGCAAATGTAACTGAAACAGGTATCGTATTGATAGGAGGATCTTGAATCTTCCCTGTGTCGACCACCTTTTCATCTATGACTTCAAAGACTGGGATCTTGGAAGTGGCTAACGCTAACACCACTGCATACGAGGTGGCATCAAAAAGATTTCCGCCCATGTTTATGATGCTACAATCAACAAATATAGTATAAACTATCTTACCTGGGATCAACGCAAGTTTGTCTAAGGCCAACATTTCCGATTCTCTCACACCTCTATCAACTACTCGAGCTAACTCAATTGTTTCCTCATCAGGTGGACCTGGCTCTATGTAGGAAGCCGCAGTAGGAAGCACCTCTGCGGAAACTATCAAGGCACCTTTATTTTCTAGCCCTTCAAATGGTTCACCGGTTTCGACTTTTACACCTGCAACCACTTCTGTGTTACCCAATTTTACCCACGCTGAACCATTCGCCTTTTTGATTACGCCTATTTCGATGTTTAGAGGTCTAAGTTCATCCGGAGATCTCCCATCAAGTCTTTTTCCGCTAGCAATCAATTCCCTTATTTGGTTCTTGCGAAGATTCTCTAAAATTATGGTAGATCTTCTTGAGCTCAATTGCTATTCCTTCAACTCCGTTTCATTGCCAAAATACTTTTGCATAAGAGCTGAACGCTGAACTTCATAGACCTTCATGCATCCATTAATACCCTCATTGAGACACGCGATAAACTCCTCACTATTTAGCCTACCGTCAAGTTGAAGAAGAGTGATTTGTTTATGATTCGGCATAAAGGCAACAGGCATATCAGCTCCTCCTTCCTTGTCCTCGGTATCATTTATATCAAGAACTATCTTGTCGTCAACTTTTCCAGCCGCACAAGCAGAGACTAAGTCGCGCATATTAATGCCTGCATCTGCCAGAGCTACTGAAGCAGCAGCGATTCCTGCACATCTTGAACCACCATCAGCCTGGAGCACCTCGATGTATACATCTATAGTTGCTCTTGGATAATCCTCTAACATCAGTGCTGGCTGCAAAGCTTCTCTGATGACTTTTGAAATTTCTACTTCTCTTCTCGAAGGAGCTGGGTTCTTACGAGTATCTGTAGAAAAAGGAGACATATGATATCGACATCGTAGAAGGCAACGATCAGTCAGTGCCATATGCTTCGGATGCACTTCACGAGGACCATACACTGCGGCGATTATCTTGTTTTTCCCGAATTCTATTAAAGCAGAACCGTCTGCATTCTTTACAACTCCAACCTTAATCTGAATGTCTCTTAATTGATTCCCGGTACGACCGTCGGTTCTTATACCATTCTCGTCTATCAAACTTCGTGTTTGAGTCATGTCTATTGATCTCTTGACTCCGATTCACTCTGTTCTACTGATTTCTTGTCACCTAGCATAGAATCATCATATCCTTCGTCATTATCAATGGGGGCACCACTTCTGCTTTTTGAATCTATCTGCACATTATCCTCAACCCCAAGCAGTTGTTTTATTCTTTGGGTCAAATTAGACGTGTGAGCTTCTTCTTCTACCATTCGTATAGCTTCGATAGCAAGCTGAGTTCCATCCTTGCTCTTGCCCGACACGACAATCAAACCGTTCTGTCCTATTGTTATTCTGGTACTTGTTGCATGCTCTATTGTCTGAATCATAGATCCCCGTTTTCCAATAAGTCTAGGAACCCTAGTTGCAGAAATTTTAAGCAATTCCCCAGTTGGTATTTTTCCTAGATCCTTGTCCTGGACTGTGAGAATCGGATCTCTCGTCCTGTCAAAGGTCGCAATTCTTGCGCTAACAACATCCCCCGAAGACAATTCACGACTCATGTCATCTCTCGCAGGAGAAAAATCCCTCCCGAATAGATCCTGAGCAGGAAGGTGTGCTGAGAAGCAGGAATTTATGTCAACGTCCCACGATAAAGAAGAATGATCCTTGATTATCCCTATAACTACGTCGTTTGCCCTCGGAATATAAACACCCGATAATGGAATTACTTTAGCACCATCCCTCCCTACCTCCGCAATCCCAATTCTGCTAGCTATTATATTATTTCCCGATTTATACACATTAACCAGGGGCCTAGAGTTTCCTTCTACTATTATGTCACCAGGGATTACAAATTTTCTCCTAACTTCCTGCATTTGAATAATTACACTCCATAACTATATCATTTAACAAAAGTACATTATCCATTTCTTTCAACCTAATTCTGTCAATTCCATCCGACTTATATTCTAAATGTGACAGAAAGTTTTCTATCCTTCAACGACTTGAGCCGAGCCCTTTGTAGCTGCGCCTAAACGGTCCAAAAGTGCAGCTTTCAGGCCAGCGTTAATGGCAAGCAGAACCTTAAGTGAACCGTCTGAAAGCCATTGCTCGGATTTACATTCGCCCATGCTCCTAAAAACATTATATGACTGGGCTGAATAAGCTGCTGGCACAGTCACAGTGAGCTCCAGGGTTTCAGACTTTAGAGGCAATATTTTTCTTATCGCGTCTACCACATTTTTGGCTTGATCTTCGGCGCGTCTGAATGGGTCTAGAGTTATTCTTGCTTCTTCCATTGCAAACTCGATTCTTGTTGGTGGATGGGGAGTGTGAGTCTTCGGATCTACAAAACTTTTGTTGATATACTGCACGATCTGTTTTCTTTTTTCCTCAATCATTCTACGTCGCTGGTCAGTTGTTAAGCTCAGATCACCTTTTAGTAGAATCTGCTTGGCTATCTCCGTCGAATCTGTAGTTTTAAAGTGCTTGAGAAGTTTTTCGGAAGAGGCTCGCGATCCTTTATTTGCATCGGAATAAATTTCTTCTGCAACTAGCACTGACCCTAAATCAGTATTCTTGCCCAACTTATAATCAAGCGCAGGATCCGGTTTAACAAGAATTTCGAACTTGTCAGAAGTTATAGTGAGACGTGCAGTAGTAACCTTTGTATCTACCATGGGCAATGGTAGGGAATTGTATTATATATATAAGGTAGTCAGCTAATTTGTGAATCTGTCGTTACTTGACCGAAACCCCGAGATGCTTCAACAATTAATTGTGTCTAATATTTGAATCCCAATTTGGGGTGAGGAAGGTAGTTAATCCTTCCTATTCATTGACATATGCTCGTTCGCCATGTTGTGCTAGATCAAGTCCGATTTCTTCTTCCTTCGGAGTTACTCTTATTCCTCCAGGCCATACTTTATCCATGATCTTTATTATCAAAGCTGTGATACCCACGGCCCAGGCAAGCGCTGCGAATGCTCCAACTGCGTTCTGCACCAATGCAAATGGATTTCCAAATACTAAGCCATTGTGTCCCCATGGAGTAAACCTTTGTTCCGCAAGTAGCCCCGTTAATAAAGCGCCGGCAAGGCCACCGATTCCGTGTACGCCCCATGTATCTAAAGCATCGTCCCATTTTCTTCTGTTCTTGAACATTACAGCCGCATAACATACGATCGAAGCAATGATTCCTATTACTATTGCAGACATTGGTGAAACAAATCCAGAAGCTGGAGTGATAGCAACAAGGCCCGCTACTGCTCCAGACGCTGCACCCACAGTTGAGGGTCTACCAGTATGGGCCCACGATATCACTGCCCAGGTAACGGCTCGCCATACCTGTTGCAATTTGTGTCGCGACAAAAGCGCTTGTTGCATTTGTAGCAGCTGCTCCAGCTGAACCAGCGTTAAATCCAAACCATCCAACCCATAGTAATGCAGCTCCTAAAACTACGAGACTTATATTATGAGGCTCCATTGGTACCTTTCCATATCCAATTCTCCTACCTAACATTAAGGCCACTACGAGGCCTGCCCAACCAGAAGTGATATGAATTACCGTGCCCCCGGCAAAATCGAGAGAACCAAAGCAACCAGTCCATCCGAAACCGCAATATCCTGGAGTCATGCCATAATTGTCGGCTGCTGTAATCTCCCATGTCCAATGTGCAGCGAAGTCATAGACAAACGTGGACCAAAGGATGATGAAAATCACGAATGCGCTGAATTTCATCCTCTCAGCCAATGCAGCCACGATTAACGCCGGTGTAATAATGGCGAACATCATCTGGAAAATCATGTAAGTCTGGTGCGGGATCGTATATCCATCTATCCCACCATATGCATTTGACGGGACATCGTGTAATACGTTATTCAATCCTGCCCAATCTAACGTTCCAATAAATCCATAGCCTCCAGCATCAGGGCCAAAAGCCAAACTATATCCGAATAATACAAATTGGATGGCAATAATTCCGGTGGTTATAAACACCATGTGAAGGGTGTTTACTGCGTTCTTCTGTCTCGATAAGCCTCCGTAAAAGATCGCCAAGCCTCCCGGGGTCATCATAAGTACGAGTGCAGATGAAGTCAGCATCCATGCGTTGTCACCATGATCAATTGGACATGGTATAAGATCCCCTTCGGCCGTAAGATTATACTTTCCGTCGGCATCAGTTGCAAAACAGTGATATTTAACTGCGGGATCATCAGGTTTGTATGCTGATGCACTAGTCAAAGTGCTTGACATCATAGTTATTATTCCCGCCAGTAAGCCAACAAGAATTATCAATGTAGTAGTACGTGTCCTTGACATTATTCAGGAATATTTTGGGGAGGTATAAAAGATATTACAATTTAACATTGTAGTTTTATGTGATAATTGATATTTGCTCAAAAATTAAATATTACAATAAATTTCAACAGTATGCTTATTATGCAAAATCATAAAATTATGATATGATTAGAATCGATACGGGGTTAATCTATCTTGAGCTTGCATCTCGTTTTTGACCAATTGTCTCCACCTTGTAGTCCTATCTCATTGCAATTTAATTATTCACACATGGTCAACGTCCGAATTCTGGCTTTTCTGTATATTGAGAGTACATTCCAATTTTCTGTCAGTATCGAGATTCAAATTAGTAAGGAGTCATACCGCCTCTACGTCCTACGTGCTAGTCATATACACAGATGAGCAGAATCACCCGCCTCTACGATACTAATTTTCAAATATCTGGCAAAAAGTAATATTCTTAATTCACGAGACGTGCTTTGAAAGGATTTCTTTTATTTCCAGATCATCGAGTAGTGTATCAATCAGCTTATTGCGTTCATTTACTGTGATATCATCGGATAAGTCGATGGAATCAATTGCCTTTAGCTTCCAGTAACTCTCGACTGCTTTTCTAATTGTGGCTTGGGCGTCATAAACTACTTTCCCAAATGCCGTAAGAAAGTGTTTTCCATTCTTACGTTTAACAATTCCTGTCTTCATTAGTCGTGACATTCTGGAATAATATTCTTTTCGTGATAGCTTAAGTTGAACCGAGAGATCTCCACTGTTTC
The DNA here is from genome assembly GCA_963728595.1 of uncultured Nitrososphaeraceae archaeon. GTDB lineage: Archaea > Thermoproteota > Nitrososphaeria > Nitrososphaerales > Nitrososphaeraceae > TA-21. The sequence goes on along the minus strand of CAVSLF010000029.1, from coordinate 122,405 downwards.
CCCCCTTTGTCGCGATAGCGTTAAACAATTTTAATGATTTATCATCACAAATTGCATCCAATATCTCCGCTACCGATACCAATTCTACCACAATTGATTAGTCAGAGACAGTAGTTATAGATTGTCTCTGATTTGTTCCTTGGTTTTACCCGGATCGGATACAATCAGCAGATCTCACCTATTATAACAACTTCTATCTTTTTCTAAATTCTTCTAATTTTTTACAATTTCCGGAAATATTCTACCAAATTACTCTGGAGCATATCCTTTGACTAAAAGGCAATAACCATCGCTCATTCTGACAATGATTTTGCACACAACATTTTTTATGCGGTAAAGATATTTGACCTGCTATGGAAGGATATTGTGTAAAATGTAAGTCAAAAAGGTCAATGAATGAGGAAAAGAAAGTAACGATGAAAAACGGAAAACCTGCAACCCAAGGAATTTGTTCAGTATGTGGTACGAAGATGTTTAGAATAGGCAAATAGAAGAATAGTACTGCCTGTGCAATTTGGTCGTTGTTTTCTCAAAATGTGCAAAGGTTCCCTGTTTGTTTTACCTTCCACGAACCAGACAGCCTGAACCTGATTATGTTAACTGAAGTTGCACAATGCATCTCTCTTTTGTTTCTCGCTAAAAGTTATAGATTCTAATTCTCCATCTCCGCGAACCGGCAAAACTTTGTTCGCTTCAGAAGAATCTGACGAATGATTTTCGCTGGACTTATCCAATTTAGATAGTGCGGCTAATACTTCTTTTTGGAGTCTTTCGATTCTTATTTGTTCTAGCGTAGCAGAATGTAGAATTTGCTCTCCAAACTTCGGGGATTTGATTGCATCCGGTTTGACATGTCGTGATCCTTTGGAAATGGGGTCCATACCACTGGTTCGTATTCCATAAGACTTCACGATGGGGGTGGATGACAACTTATCCAATTTTTCGTCGATATTCTTTATCCTGTTTTCTATCAATGAAACAAGACCATTTCGTAGATCCTTCAACTCGAAAATATCTATAATTGGCTGAAGATCTTTGATCCTTTCATCGCAAATCCGCAAATCTTCTGTATATTTCACCATCAGTCTGTCATACTCTAACTTTGATATCTTGTCACCGCTAAAGGCCTCGTAAATTTTGGCCATGCCTTCCTTGATAATGTCGTTTTCAATTTTGAGAGACTCAAGTACCTGGATGTTCGCCGCAGAACTCGACAACTGCGAAATTTTTGATTTTCCCTTTGACTTATTCTGCCCATGTCCCATTAGTCCATTAAATATGATTGACGTAATTACTCCTGTAATAATCGACGCTGTAATTAGAGTAAAGTCCAATGTTTATCTTCAATTACATAATGAGTTTGATAAATATTGTCCCATACCGCCTTCGTTTTAAGGCCATTAAATTAAGTTACAGGTCGGCTAATTTGCTTACTACATGACTTGGCGTTTGATCCAGTCATACTTGCGTAGGCGCGCATCAGGATATCCGCATTTTGCGCATCTCATACCCCTTTTATGAAAAGAATTATGCCCACACCTTCTACACTTTATGTGAGTTTTTTTTCTCGTGAACTTCCCCATTGATGTTGTTCCTTTAGTCATTTTGTTCCACTATCCCACAAGAGACCAGAAATTATTAGGCTCGAGGTGGCGAAATAATTACCACATTATCGCCTCTCACCACAATTGTTCCCAACTCGTTAGCCTTATCTTCCACCAATTCGACAGAATCTTGCAACAACAGATTCATGTGTTGGTCAAATCCATGAAGGTTTCCTCTAATCACTTTTCCACCCTTCAATTTAATTAGAACAACTTTTCCTAGACTTTCGTCAAGCACTTTAACAGCCATGTCAACAGACAATTACTACTCTACCAAGAATATTGGTTGATGAAGGTCTATATTAAAGTTAATTTCGACTCATGCCACTTCTATTATTAGTTTGATGAATTAGACAACATCGTTATATTCAGAGTTGCAATTTCGTTTTCGCAATTTCTACAAATTACGAGAATTATTTTTGACATGACCATAGTGACAATCTGGATCAAGTCATGATCTTTTAGAAAGGTCATTAAATTGACGTATAACCGTTAGAATGTTATTTATTACATGGTTCAACAATTTTTTCCCCTCATTCGGTGATGCATATGAGGGGTCACCCCATACACCATTCTTAGTAAATTTGGTAAATGAAGATGGTCTATTTAGATAGGATGAAGTTACTTCCCGTAATAGTGTGTGATCTTCTGCTCCTTTTTTTGCCTTTTTCATGTTGACTAGTTCCGGTCTTATTGCCAGCACAAGAGAGGTTTCAACAAATCCCGCATGATCAAAATCCCTACCTAGCAATTGCCAATAATTTATAGAGTTTATATTTGAATCCTGAAATTTAATCCGTTCAACCATTTGAGGTATGTACTGTAATAGTCCCGCGTTTCCATGATGACCATTGAGAATGATTACATTATTGAGACCATTTTCAATTAAGGAAATACATACCTCGCTCAAAATGTCTGACAATGCAGAGCTACTTATGGATATGTTAAACAGTGGTTTATGTTCATATGATACTCCGTAGACTATTGCAGGAAGTACTAAAGATGGGATTTTCTTTGATATCATATTTGCGATATATTCCACAATGATAGAGTCCGTAGAAACAGGCAAATGTTCTCCATGTTGTTCCAGTGAACCGACTGGAATTAGAACTTGTTCAACTTTATCTCGGAATGACCTAATATCGGGATCACTCATCTCAAAAATCTTCATTGTCGACAAGAATTCAATACATAAATTGGGTTATAAACTATCAATAGTCTCTGATTCGTTGGTTCATATGATCTCTAGCTGTATCGATTTCCATCGAAATATTTATGCAGCCATTATCTTTCGTTTCTTTCTATTTCGGATCTTTTAGATATACTCGTCCCCAATTGACTTCAAGTCGACCCTCCAAGTATAACTTTACCGCTTCGAGTAATGTTATTGCTTCCAAACTTTGTCCTCTCTCACGAATTGTGTCAACATTATCATTTGGGGATACCTGAAATGCATTCTGACAAATAATTGGTCCCTGATCTAGATCTTCTGTTACAAAATGAGCGGTGCAACCAACTATCTTTGCACCCCGTTCGTATGCTTGGACATATGCGTAGGCACCGGGAAATGCTGGCAAGAGAGAGGGGTGAATATTGATTATCCTGTTTCGATATCTCCACACAAAGTTTGGCGTCAGAATTCTCATATACCTACCAAGCAAGATTAAATCTATATTATGTAATTCAATTATTTTTAAGATTTCTAATTCGGCCATCGTATGGTCAGTGTGGTCGACATGATAGAAAGGCACATTGAATTCTTTAGCCACAAACTCCAATGTTTTCTCGCTGCCAATTATTACAGCAATATTTGCATTTATCTCAGTTTTACTTTTTGCCTCCAGTAATTTAGTTAAACAATGAGGTTCTTTACTTACCAATATTGCTACGTTTCTAGAGCGATCCGGCTCTTGAAAATGAACTTTTACTTCCATATTCAGTTTCTGTGCCAATTGTCGGAGTCCAGAAGAAAGATCTTCTTTGTTTACATGATTGAATGAAGCTTCAAGTTGCATTCCAAACAATTCCCTTACAACATTTTGATTAACTTGTTCTATGTTACCATTATTTTTGAATATGAAATTAGTAATATCAGCTACAACACCTTTTCTGTCCTTCCCTATGACTGTTACTTCAACAATTGTTTTCACGTCCGACCTCATAGCTCGACTCTGTCAATAGTCATGAAAAGAATAAATTAAATCATTCTGATTTAATTAGGCTGGTCAAGACTTATATAAGTTAAGTATGATCCGAGATTGTAATGGTCCTGCTTACACCAGAAAGTGTATTGATTGTTGGGATATAGATTTTTCTTATCTTAATCGCAAGCTAGATGACACTAGATGAGAACAGAACAGAAACAATATAGAACTACTCGACTAAGGAAGGATTTTGATTACAACAATCCCACGCGTAAGTGTGTAGTCTGTTATACATTGTCAAGTTGGCATTGCTATGAATGCAATACCGATTTTTGTGAGAAACACTTTCATGATGACAGTCACAGAAAAATGTGCAGATTATAAGATTCATCAAGAGGATTTAAGCGTATGCAGATTGTAGTCTAGCCTAGGGGTCATATATAGGTCGGATGATCACTTCGCAACCGTGATCGTATGCTAGGATTCTAATCATTAGTATCTTGATCTTTATACTCTTCTTGTCATATTGCCAGCAATTCTTGTAGCTATCGTCTTTTTATTAGGTCACTTCAAAAGTGGTAGATGATGACAGTTATTGATATTTTTAGAACTATTTAGAAATGATGCGGGGGGTGGGATTTGAACCCACGAATCCCTTAGGAACAGGGATGTATGAGCTTGCTAAATAGCTCAAGCTCATTCTAAGCCTCGCACTCGCCTATTGGTAAATAAGACGAGACCTGCGCCGTTGACCAGGCTTGGCAACCCCCGCTCTTGTTTTTCCTTTCCAATAAAAACAAACAGCCAAATTTATCTATTCTCAATTAATATCTAAAATGAGTCAATCTACGGTAAATCATTCAAGGTTATTTGGGACTAATGGGGTTAGGGGAATCTTTGATGACCAGCTGAGTTTTGAAGTCGTGATAGATCTGGTCCATTCACTGGGGTCTTATTATAATGATGGGGAAATAATTGTTGGATGTGATGGAAGAAAATCCAGTCCTATCCTAACTCGGATTGTTCAAGCCACCCTAAACTCAGATGGGCATGACGTGGTTGATGCCGGTACTATACCTACCCCTTGCTTGCAGTACTTTACAAAGAAAGGTGCTTTCAAAGGTGGCATTATGATAACTGCATCTCACAACCCTCCGGAATATAACGGCATAAAACCATCAGCAGACGATGGTGTAGAAATTTCCAGGAATGATGAACTGGAGATAGAACGTATATATCGCGAGAAGAAATTTGCAAAGACTTTGGATTATGGCGTTACCCGTCAGCAGGATTTGTTGAAGTTCTACATTAGTGATGTCCTGAATTTAGTAGATGTTGAAAAAATTAGGAAACATCAATTTAAGATAGTAATGGACTTCGGAAATGGCGTCCAGGCATTAGTTGCACCGATATTAGCCAAGAAACTGGGATGTCAAGTTGTCGCTATAAATGGACAGATAGACGGTGATTTTCTGGCAAGGGGTTCTGAACCTACCCCTGAAAATCTCCATGATCTGAGTTTCTTGGTGAAAGAATTGGGGGCCAACCTGGGTGTTGCCTATGACGGGGATGGTGACAGAAGCATATTTTGTGACAATGAAGGCGTGGTGCATTGGGGAGATAGAACAGGAACACTATTGGTCAAACATCTCCTTTCATCAAGGCATAGAAAAGCTCAGGTGGTGTGTCCTATTAACACTACATCTGTTCTTGCCAAGATAGTAGGAGAACTTGGATCTGACGTGATATATACCAAAGTTGGAAGTGTGGAAGTGTCAAGGGAAATGGTGAAGAGGAAGGCTATAATTGGATTGGAAGAAAATGGAGGTTTTATGTACGGAGTACTAAATGAAGTAAGAGATGGAGCACTCACAACGGCATTGATTTTGGACATGTTGGCTTCTGACGAGAATTCGCTATCAGGAATGTTTTCTACTCTGCCCGTGGTTTACCAACATAAAACAAAATTTCGTTGTTCTAACCATCAATTAGTTGAAGAAGTCATTCAATGTTGTATGCATCATGGGAATCCTGTTAGAGTTGAGACTTTGGATGGAATAAAGATCTGGATTGACGATCAGACCTGGATTATGATAAGACCCAGTGGGACAGAACCACTTCTTAGAATGTACGCAGAATCGACTGACAGAGATCTCATAGATTCCAAAATTAAGGAGTATACCCGACTTATCAACGATATATTGGAAAAGAGTTAATCAAATAATATATTGACAACGTTTTTAATACGCCTATTTTCTACATCATATTCGATAAGATGATCCCGATGGGTGATAAATCAGATTGAGTAAGGAGTACTACGTCAAATTCGAAACGCCTAAAGACTTGGTGAATGAAGTATACGAGGCCGTAAGACTTGCAAGACAAAGCGGCAAAGTTCGAAAGGGTACTAATGAGACAACAAAGGCGATAGAAAGAGGAGTTAGTAAGTTGGTGGTCATTGCCGAAGACGTACAACCTCCCGAAGTAGTAGCGCATCTTCCCATTCTTTGTGAAGAGAGAAACGCTGCATATATTTTCGTACCAAGTAAACAACAATTGGGGGAGTCATTAGGAATAGATGTTGGTTCAGCAGCAGCTACTATTGTGGATGCAGGGGATGCTCAACACATTGTTGATCAGGTCATAAATTCTATTTCCAATTTAAAGAACAAGAAGGAGCAATAAATAATTTATGAGTAAGGCTGTAGAAGATAAAGTCACACCTGCCGAGGTAATCCAAATCGTGGGTCGCACAGGCATTGCGGGTGAGGTAATTCAGGTTCGTGTTAAGGTTTTAGAAGGGAAGGATAAGGGCCGTATATTAACTAGAAATGTCAAGGGATCGATTAGAGTTAGTGATATTCTAATGCTGAGAGAGACGGAAAGAGAGGCACGAAAAATCAAATAATTATTGTTGGTGTGAGTTAGACTTTTGAGTAAACTGGTCCGTTCGCTTCGTAGTTGTTTCTTCTGTGGCAGGCAAATACTTGCTGGTAACGGGATAATGTTGGTTAAAAATGACGGGGCGATACAGTGGACCTGTTCAAATAAATGTAAAAAGAATCTTCGTAAATTGAAACGAGATCCAAGAAAGATGAAATGGACCGACAAATACGTAAAGGGCGGAATTAGAGTCAAGAAATGAATTGGAAAATAAGAATAAATTGCAATCAAATGAAGAAACTCTAATCGTTATAAAACCTGATGGCTTCAAGCGAGGACTGACTGGAAAAATTATTTCCAGATTTGAAGATAAAGGATTTCAAATAAAGAACATAAAATCGTTCCAATTTGAAAAAATGGAAGCTGAAGAATTCTATAATATTCATAGAGACAAACCATTCTTTGGTGAGTTAGTCTCTTTCATAACTTCGGGGATAGTCGTAGCATGTATAATAGAGGGAAACAATGCAGTCGCCACAACAAGACTAATGATTGGGAGCACTAAATCTTCTGAGGCCGGAGCTGGTACATGTACGGGGAGATTATGGACTTGGATTAACGGACAATATAATACACGCTTCTGATTCCGCTGAAAGCTTCATAAAAGAGTCAAAAGTCATTTTTGGTTAAGTGAAGATTAGACAGCCAATTGTTGTAGTGTTGGGTCATGTAGACTCGGGAAAAACTTCTCTTCTTGATCAGATGCGGGGAACCGCTGTACAGTCAAGGGAAGTTGGAGGAATAACACAACACATTGGCGCGAGTTTTTTTCCTATAGAAATAGTAAAAGACATAACCGGACCGCTCTATACTCAGCTTGCGAAGGCAGATTCGCCTATCCCAGGTCTGTTGGTGATTGATACTCCCGGTCATGAGGTCTTTGCCAACCTTCGAATGCGTGGTGGCTCTGCAGCAGACATTGCAATTGTTGTAGCCGACGCAAACAAGGGATTTGAAGTACAGACTATTGAGAGTATAGAGATCTTAGAAAAACGAAAAGTTCCGTTTGTTATTGCACTAAACAAGATTGATCAAATCCCTGGTTGGAATAATACTAAATCTATCTTTATTACTGAACAGATAAAGGCGCAAGGAAGTGACATGATATCCACCCTGGATGAAAAAATTTACACTGTAGTTGGTTCCTTATCGAAGTTGGGTTATAATTCGGAAGCATTCTGGCGTATAAAGGACTTTACCAAGGAGGTCGCGATAGTGCCGGTCAGCGCTGCAAAAAATATTGGCATTCCTGAATTAATGGCTGTTCTAGTAGGACTTGCGCAGCAATACATGACAAAGAAGTTAGAGCGTCATGAGGGTGAGACGAAGGGCATAGTGTTAGAAGTGAAAGATGAATTGGGTTTAGGGCCTTCAGCAAATATCATTCTTATTGACGGGGTGCTAAAACAGGGCGACCGGGTGGTTGTAGCTAAACGTGACAATGCAATTGTTACTAAAGTCAAGGCTCTTCTTTTACCTAAACCACTAGATGAGATGCGTGATCCCCGTGATAAGTTTAGACCAGTTGACCATGTCGTAGCAGCAGCTGGACTAAAAATTACCTCACCGGAGCTAGATGGAGTCCTAGCAGGAAGTCCATTGTATGTTCTGAAGGACGATGAAGACGAGGGCCGACTCAGATCATTAGTCGAATCTGAGATTAAAGCAGCAATAATAAGAACTGATTCGAATGGGATAGTCCTTAGGTGTGATACAATCGGTTCCTTAGAAGCTACAGTGGACCTACTGAGAAGGGACAAAATTCCCATCCAATCTGCCGATATAGGGCACATCACGCGAAGGGATGTCTTAGCGGCGTCTGCAGTTAAGGAAAAAGATAGATACATTGGAGTGATTCTTGGGTTCAACGTCAGAGTACTAGATGAGGCAGAAAGAGAAGCCTCAGAAAGAGGGATAAAAATTTTTAATGAAAAGATCATTTATAATCTTGTACGCAGTTATACTGATTGGGTTAGTTATCAGAAAGAACACGAAGATTCGATATTGTTCGGTGAAATATCCCCTGTTTGTAAGTTCCAATTCTTGAAGGGATATGTTTTCAGAAGAAATGATCCTGCAGTATTTGGAGCAGAGATTCTGATAGGGAGGCTTAGACAAAAGGTTCCTGTAATCAACGAAAATGGGAAGAAAATTGGGTCGATACATCAAATTCAAGAAGGTGGAAAAAATCTATCTGAAGCTTCAATAGGTACCCAGGTGGCAGTTTCCATGAAAGAACCTGTCATTGGAAGACAGATCAATGAGGGTGATATCTTTTATACTGACCTTACAAGCAAAGAGGCTAAATTATTAATTGAATCTTTTTCCCATCGCCTGGGTCCCGAGGAACAAGAAGTTTTCCAACACATTCTATCCAAAAAACGAGAAGCCGATCCGTCGTTTGGATATATTTAATTGAAAAAAATGTGTATGAAACAATCTTATTGATACTTTTCCAATAAACCCTCAAGTCCTTTTTCACCCACTGCACCAACGGCCTTGTCTACGGCTTTCCCGTTCATGAAAACGATGAATGTTGGTATTGCATAAACATCGAACCTCATCGCAATTCCCTGGTTATCGTCTACATTCAACCTACCAAAAGAAACTTTATCGCCATATTTTTTCGCCAATTTATCAAAAATAGGTAACATAAATTGGCAGGGTCCGCACCAAGTGGCCCAGAAATCTACTAATACCGGCTTGTTAGAACTAATAACTTCATCGAAATTTTTTTCTGACAGCTCTACCAATGGAGGATTACTGCTAGTATGAGAACTCATAATATTCAATATGAGTTGTATTTGATATTTAAATCTTGTAAGAAAGCACTCTAGATTTAACCTAGGTCTCCCATTTACATAAGATATCCCATGTATATTTGGAATAAACTATCTCGCATAATGAATGACAATGTTAGTTATTCTCTTCTTTTGAGGGATGAAAGGAAAATAAAATTACAAGTCTGCTATATAGCGTATCTTTAGCAAATTATCTTTTTGAATTAGTTCCATTGCGTGATATGTTATTCCTTTGACCTCTGTTTTGTAATTATGTTTTATTAAATCCACAGACTCTGCCCTAGAAGTTGCCTCCAACTTGTAAGTTGGTTTTAGAGAGATCGATACCGCAAATTTTGACATTACAAGTCCCTCAACTAGAACGATCAAAAGTACTCTCTCTAACCAATTATACAGCAGTTGACTTATATCGTCGCCCTCTACCTTTATCTCGATTGGGATCTCTCCATTGGCATTATCTATATCGAACATCAAATTTACAAGACCTCTGGCTGAATAATCGAAGGCCTCGGCCATCGAATGACCATATGCCTCTACGTAGGCATCGGTAACGTGTTCTAGATATCTAAACCCTCCACCCACAGAAGCAAGCTTACTGGGAATGATAATATAATTAATCGCAAAATCTAAATGAGAACCGTATATCCTCACAATTGTGAAGATTGAGCTCCCTCGTGGAATGAGAGACATAGAATTTGAAGAATCAAAATATATCGAGCTGATGAGGCAGAAATTTGTAGATTCCGCCCAGAGATTTAATTTCAACTTTATGGAACCGTCTCCTTTAGAGTTGCTTTCTACCCTCGAAGCTAAAAGTGGGCCCTCGATTAGCAATGAAACCTATAGCTTTACTGACAAGGGCGGACGCATAATAGGACTTAGATTCGATCTAACGATTGGGCTCTCTCGATTCGTCTCACAAAGAAGAGAATTGAAGATGCCTACCAAACTCGCATCCTTTGGCGGGGTATGGAGGTATGATGAACCTCAGTTCGGCAGATACAGATACTTTCACCAATGGGACGTAGAAATATTTGGTTCATTTAGCAATGAAGCAGACTCTGAAATTATCGAATTTGTGTACAAGTTTCTTGAAAACCTTGGCCTCGAAGTAGTTGTTGAAATCAACCACAGGCAGATTATTGAAAGATTCGTGAGAGAAAAACTGGGAATTTCTGCCATCTCCACCATTGGTGAAATGTTACGAGCAGTTGATAAGTTATCAAAAAAAAAACCCCAACAGATATATGAAGAGTACCAGGGAAAACTGAATTTGTCAAAGTTAAGAGAACTAATCGAATTCTCAAATTTTAAAGGTAAACCTGAAGATTGCCCTGACATTAATATTTTGGAGACCTTTGAAGGATGGAAAAGTACACTAGAAATTTTTGACTCCTTAAAGTCAAGAGGAGTAAAGAATGTTCAACTCAATCTTGGTGTCGTACGAGGACTTGATTACTATTCAGGGTTGGTCTTTGAAGTATTTGACCCGTCAACAGCTATAGGTGCACTGGTTGGAGGAGGTAGATACGACAAATTAACCGAAATATTTGGAAGGAAGGATATTGGCACGACTGGTGCTGCAGGAGGCGTCGAAAGAATATTGTCGGCGATGAGAAACCACAATCTGATGAAGCTCAAAAGTAAACCACTGATTTATGTGGTTTACTCATCTGAAAATGTAAAACATTATGCCATTCGAATAGTTTCCGATCTTAGGACCAGTGGGTACACTACCGATTACGATTTTCAAGGTAGGCGTATCGACAAACAGATTAATGAAGCTATTTCCAGAGGGGCATCGGCAATCATCGTAGTTGACCAAGACGAAATTAAGAATCAAATAGTAACAATTAGAAATAGTAAGGGAGAGACAAGCAGACACAAAATAACTGACCTCATAAAAAAAATGGATGAGGTTTTGATGTTCTGCTAAAATTCGTTGATTGAAAAATGAATCTCTTAAATATCAATACTCGAAAGATGGATTAAATAAGTGACTCATCTATGCGGTAATTGTACTTTTTCAATATGTTAGCACATCTGACTAATAAATCAATTTAATTAATATTACTGTAATGTTATCCGTAGTACGTTGAACTAATCAGTGAGTGGCCATAAATTATCCCGCACGATAATAATATTCCTTATATGTAAACCGCAAACCTATTTATGGGCATGCTAAGCCGTGAATTTGTTAGATTAAAGGCTATGATGTTGCATGACTGACAACCTTTACCATGATGTCGTAATAATAGGCTCAGGGCTTGCAGGCTTACGTGCCGCTATATCATGTGCGGAGACTAATAAAAAATTAAGCATAGGAGTTATTTCGAAAGTGCAAGTCATGAGATCGCATTCCGTGTCCGCGGAGGGTGGGACGGCCGCGGTTCTTTTTGAAGATGAAGGAGATAACAAAGCTTCTCATATATACGACACCATTCGTGGAAGTGATTTTCTTGCAGATCAAGATGTTGCCGAACTACTGGTACGTCAAATGCCCGATGAAATATACAAACTCGATGATTGGGGAATGCCATGGTCGAGAAAGACTGATGGTAGGATTGATCAGCGTCACTTTGGCGGATACTCTTTCCCAAGAGCAACATATGCACAAGATAAAGTAGGATTCTACGAAATGCAGACATTATACGATACTTGTTTAAAATTTGATAATATTCATTTTTATAATGAATGGTTTTGTACCTCTATACTTGATGATGGTAACAACAATTTCGTAGGTCTGACGGTCATAGAAATGAAGAGTGGGGATTTCCTCATTGTTAAGGCCCTAGCTGGAATAATTTGCACAGGCGGTGCAGGAAGAATGTATAGCTTCTCCACCTACGCGTATTCCTCCACCCCCGACGGTTTAGATATGGCATATAGAGCAGGTCTTGCTTTGAAGGATATGGAATTCGTACAATTTCATCCAACAGGCATCATACCATCAGGGATACTCATAACGGAAGGGGCAAGAGGTGAGGGAGGTTATTTGATAAATAATCAGGGTGAGAGATTCATGAAGAGATATGCTCCAAAGAACATGGAACTTGCGCCACGCGATGTGGTATCGAGGTCGATGATAATGGAGATACAAGAAGGAAGAGGCTTTGTGCATGAAACGGGAGTTGAATGTCTAAAGTTGGATTTAACCCATATTAGTGAAGACCGTATCAAAGAACGACTTGCGGGAATTAGAGAAATTGGTATTAAATTTTCTGGGGTTGATATTGTCAATGAACCTATAGAAATAAGGCCAGTTTGTCACTATATGATGGGGGGAATTCACACGGACATCGATGGAAGAACTGAAATGGACGGGCTATGGGCAGCTGGAGAAGCGGCCTGCAATAGTACTCATGGTGCGAACAGGTTGGGAGCAAATTCAACTTCGGAATGCTTAGTATGGGGAAAAATCACAGGAATGCTTGCAGCAGGGTATGCCCATACTCATTTGAACAGAACAATAGACATACCTAATGATAAGATATTACTTGAAGAAAAAAGAATCTACGATGGAATCTTCAGGGGCAGAGGTAATGTAAATCCGTACGAAATCAAGAAAGAGTTAACTGACATGATGGACAAAAATGCCTATGTTTTCAGGAATGAAGATGGATTGACGGATGGATTGAAAAAAGCTAGAGAATTAAGCAAGCTTGCCTGGAACCATGTAGACGATAAGGCTAAGGAATACAATACAAATTTTGTAAACGTTATGGAGCTTGACTCTATATTACGGGTTTCAGAGATAATACTTATGGGAGCGCTAAACCGTAAAGAATCAAGAGGAGCCCATTCCCGTACAGATTATCCTAATCGTGATGATATTAATTTCTTGAAGCATACATTGGCTTACTATAATAGGGCCGAACCACGTCTCGCTTGGCACCCCGTAAAATTCACTCAATATGCACCGGTAGAAAGGAAATATTAATGAAAATGCTAGGACAAAAGAACAATCGAGATAATCGAGAAGGGCTAAAAGGGTGGCTAAACCCCTTAAGATATGGCTGGGAACGGGTGTCTTATTGGCTCCAAAGACTTACAGGGATTTTTCTTCTGGTCTATTTTGTAGGTCATGTTTTTGAGACGAGTTCCTTGGTTGGTGGAAGGGACGCATGGGATACAATGTTAGAAATGACTCAGACCACGTGGGGGCATACTTTCCTAATCATGGTGATTGGTGCTAGTACTTTCCATTCGGCCAATGGAATTAGGCTCATCTTTACTCATGTTGGTATCGGATTGGGAAAACCAGGGAGGCCAGATTATCCATACTATCCTTCCTCATTGAATACAAGACAAAGATCGGGCATATGGATTGCATTAATCTTGACAGCAGTTGCCATGCTGTATGGAACAAATGTGTTATTGGGAGGCGATTAAAAAATAGAATTGAATGGCATTAGTAAACTAGCTTTGAAGGAGAGTCAGATTATGAAGATCCACTATATAACGGGTATTTTGGCTCTGTTTGTTGTGGCTGTACATATCTTGATGCGACTAGTAGTCCCTTATTCATCGAGTCTTGAATATGCCCATGTGGTTGCGAATTACCATAATATTTTCTACGCAATACTACTAGAATCTATCCTTGTATTGATTTCAATTCATGGATTCAACGGAGTCAGGGTAATTCTTTTGGAGTTAAGACAGAGCAAAATATGGGAAAATAGTGTGACTATAACAACAATTATAGCAATGATTGTCTTAGTCTCTTATGGAACGAGAACAATTATTCTTGCAAATGGCCTAGGGTTGTGATTTTGGACAATTGAGGGAACTAGACAATATAACGGGAAAGAGCGATAAAAAAACAGGCTGTGATCCGAAGGGTGATAACTTCGATCTCCAAAAAAAGACCTTGAGAGTTTTCAGAACTAACACTGCACAAGGAAAAGATTCACACTTTGATTCGTTAGAGGTTCCCGTGCAGCGATGGACTACAGTACTTGATTCGCTATTGTATGCCAAAAGTTACCTGGATAGCAGTATAGGAATACGATATTCTTGCAGAATGGCATCTTGTGGATCATGTGGAATGAAAATAAATGGAATTCCTAGACTCGCCTGTTATACTAAAATTTCTGAATTAGAAGATACTGTCGTAGTTTGCGAACCTTTACCAAATTTCCCTGTAATTAGGGATCTTGTAACTGATTTTACTCAATTTTTCAATCATCATAAGAGTATTAATCCATACATACAGAACTTGAGCGATGATAAGGCTGAAAAAAATGATGAAGTATCGTCTTCTCATTCTCATCGTCAGTCACGTGAAGAAGTAGACAAATATTTACAATTCTCTTACTGTATTAAATGCGGCCTATGTTATTCTGCATGTCCGACAGTGGCAACGGATACTAAATTCCCAGGTCCTCAAGCACTTGCGCAACTATATAGATATTATGCTGATTCCAGGGATGCGGGAAAAAATAGATTGAATATAGTGGATGACAGACATGGTTTATGGAGATGTCATTTTGCCGGTTCGTGCAGCAAAGTTTGTCCTAAGGGAGTAGATCCGGCTTTAGGTATCCAATTGTTACGGTCGTATATGCTCGGAATTTCAAAGGACAACAGAAAGGGTTAAAATCATAACCGTTATCTGACCTGGCGCAAACTTTAGCAATCCCGCAGAAAAACTAAAAGTTATTGGTCATTTTGTTGGTAATTTACTCTCATTAACTTGTTTGGTGATGGCATCGGCCATGAAATGGTTGCTTACTTTTACTTTCACGTTCTCTATTCCTTGAATTTTATATACGTTATCACGTACATCTTGTGCAATCTTGAAGCCAAATATGGCAGGACAAAATGGGCTAGTAAGATGCAAATCTATATCCACGTTTCCCCCACTAATATCAACTTTGTCAATAAGTTCGAGTTCCGAGATAGAAACTCCTATTTCGGGGTCTACAATCTTGGAAAGTTCATCAAATATCAACCTACGAAGTTGCTGAATTTCTTGACTCATATTATTATGATCCGATTTATTCCTATTTAACTATTAATTTAATGCCATTCTTTTTCAAACAAATAGTTACTAAATATTCGAGCGTGGGCCACAAACCCCCAATACAATTCTCAAATATAGTATTAAATAAAGCCCTGTTTGTTCAATCCGCATGTATAGGTCGAGGCCGAAGGGGGAACTAGACCGAGACACCCTTAATTTCTTGTCCTCCATGAATATTGACAATGAAATAATATCGTATGACATTATAGGGACCCAAGCACATCTTGTAATGCTATATGAGAAAGGTCTTTTAGAAGTTAAGCCTCTGAAGAAGATTCTGAATGAGCTAGAAATATTGCTCCAAAACCCTGGCAAGATAGATAGGCTCGGATTCGAGGATATACATGAAGCAATAGAAACTCATTTGGTTAAGAAATTAGGTATCGAAATTGGCGGGAGGATTCAAACAGGTAGGTCGAGAAATGATCAGGTTATTCTCGATGTTAGAATGAAAGCTAGGGACGAATTAAACAATATTTACTCAAAAATTATCTCCTTAATTGATAGCATATTACAGAAAGCAGAACAGAATTTAGGCTCTATTATGCTATTATATACCCATCTCCAGCAGGCACAAATTGGAAACCTTTCACACTATCTCTTATCTTATTCAGACCAATTGTTTAGAGATTTAGATAGACTGTATTTAACATATACTAGAATCAATAAATCCCCACTTGGTTCAGGTCCTGTAGGAGGATCGACTATTCCGATAGACAGAGAAAGGACAGCCATGCTCTTAGGTTTCGATGGATTGGTAACAAATTCACTTGACGCTACTTCCTCCAGAGATACTATTGTCGAATTAATGTCCGCATTGTCTATTTTAATGATTACATTGAGTAGAATAGCGGAAGATCTCATAATTTGGTCAACCCAGGAATTCGATTATGTGGAACTTTCGGACAAATGTGCGTCTTCATCAAGCGCGATGCCACAGAAAAAAAATCCCGACCCTCTTGAGCTACTACGATCCAGAACAACAATTGTTATAGGGAATCTCATAACATCACTTGCCTTATTGAAAGCCTTGCCTTCTGGTTATAGCAGAGATTTGCAGGATTTGAAGCTAGTTTTTTTGAATTCATTGTCGATCGTATCTTCTTGCCTAACTATCACAGATATTGTCATTGGTTCTCTAATAATTCATAAAGATCGCATGAAGAATGCAGTAATTAACAGCTATGCCAATTCCATTGACATAGCTGAGCAGCTTGTCATGCAAAAAGGACTGGTTTTCAGAACGGCTCACAAAATAGTAGGTTCACTGGTTGAAATGGCCCTTTCCAAAAACAACGCATCTCTTTCCTCCTTGAGTGTAAATGAGATAGAAGCCGTAATCAAAAGGACATCTGTTCCTCTTAAGGGTAAAGATTTACTGGAAATTCTTGAACAAGTGACACCGGAGAAAGTAATTCTGTTGCGCTCATCAATAGGATCCTCTAACCCCGACGAACAGAAAAAAGTAATTAAATCTTCAAAAATTCGAGTTCAAGAATACAGTGACGATATAAGAAAGAGAAAAATGCTATTGAATAATGCATTACGTAACCTAAGACAGGTCGTGATATCGTACACAAACAAGAGTAGTTAGTAACATATTATGAAAAAATTTAGATTTTTGTTATAATTGATGAGCTCTTCAAACTGATATATCCAAGACCAGAATACTTTCTAATATAGAAATAACCTAAGACTGATAATTTAATTTAATAGCCCGGCCCAGATTCGAACTGGGGTCAAAGGCTCCAAAGGCCTCTATGCTTGGCCACTACATTCGGCGAATCGAAGTTCTCTACCGGGCTTCCGGGCCTGAATTTCGTATGCCTTACCATATTTATAATGTTATGTAACTGTCTAACAGTTTGTTCAGTTTGGCCATAGGATCTTCCATCTTATTAAGGATAATGCTTGCGAGTTTCTTTTGTCGTATCAATGATGGTTCATCATTAATCATCTTTCTTACTAAATCTACAAGCCTATCTGGTCCACTTACTTTTTTTACCAATCCAGTTCGGATAAGATAATCCTCAACATAAAATTGGATTGGTGAGATAGAGATGGTCGGTTTTCCCAAAAGAGCAGCTTCAGCAGTCATTGTGCCTCCTGCGCCTATAAAAATGTCTGCGATTGAAATTAGTTCCAAGCCATCTACTATCTTGTCTAAAACGGTAATTTTTGACCCAAACCTCCTTGATATTTCTTCTACCTGCTCTTCATACCTACATAGGATTAGAATATTGGTCGTCTTATGAAGATTTTCGATTAGCGGTTGAATTAAAGAGATAGTAGTTTTATTTTTCTTGTATATCATGTAAGCGAGCTTTCGTCTCCTCAGGCCTTATAACGACAGTCTTCTCCTTTGTAAGTCGATACTTCGCTCTCAATTTTTCCGAAGCGGGAACGTCTTTTACCTGTTGCCTTTTTAGCCATACTGCGGGATCAAGTGCTCGATAACGAATTATTTGCTTCCTCCTTATGCCGAAATTTTCCCAAGCATGGTAGGGGATAATCCAAGGACACAGTAGAAATTGGGCTAGTGGAATGGTAAGTTTTCCTACTGCATATGCATGAGGAGAATCGTTAAAAACTATCTGTTTAATACCAAGTCCAAACGCGACTCTCGCAGCCTCTGGAGAACTAAAACTAATCGCAACATCTGGTTCAAATTCCTTTACAGTATCTGCTAATTCATAAGTTCTTTTTGCACTTTGTCTAAGCTTGTCGTACTTGAGTGGTCCGCCATATTTTCCTATTATCTCTATTTGAAGTAATTTTTCTCGCGCTAATTCAGTACATTCCCTATATTTTCTTGAAGTGCATAGTACACTTTTTCCCGATGACAATAAGTTGTCCACGATCGGCTTAAAGAAAAGTACCTGTTTTGGTGTCAAAATATCAAACCAGATTCTCAAACGATCCTTGTTGAAATTCCGGTATAGAAAAAACTTTTCTTCTACCCTTATTTTACATAGCTTTGGTAATAAATAACCTATGATGAATATGGAGGCCCATACGAATTGAGTGCTGGGTCATCATCTTTGCCAGTTACGACCATCTATGGCTTGAGGTACTGAAGGATACAAACTTGCATCATCCATCGCACTTAAAGGCGCAAAAGTCTCCTTGGTTGATGATTCTGCAGGTATGGCTATTTCACTTAAGCCAGACCTCGCAAGAACGTACCCAGATGTCAATGCATTAATAGAAGACGGACCTCTACTTGCCGTTGAACCAACAGATCTTGCAATAAACAACGCGGCTTACCTCTTTTTTGCTCCCAGAATTAGGAAAACAGGTCATGACGTAAAAATAGATGTTGCCTCGAAATTTCAGGATGCGGTAAAACATGTAAAAAAAAATTCTTCTATTATATACACAGTTCCAACAGGATTTGGAACTAACAGCGAAAATATCGCATTAATTGAACATATAACTGGGATGACAATAGGAAAGGATATCTTTTATTATTATATGCCAGCGAACACTATCCCTGTATCGAATTCAGACTTACATATCGGTACTTACAAGGCCCGCCAAGATTCACAGTTAGCGAAGCTCTTAAGCACAAATGACACAAGGAAAAAAATCAACTTCGTCGATATCGGTTCATTAGAAATTTTGCATTCGATTCGAATATTGGGACATTACAGTGGGATGGCAAGTATACTAGAAATATGTCGCTACGTTCGAGAAGGTCAAACAACGACCGAGATAACAAAGGGCTCTTTTAATGAGATATACTTAGATGATGTTGCCAGTGGATTATATGATTTAAGGGCTATAGGTGCCTCATTGGGTGGATCGTCACCTCTAATGTACCTTGTGAATGGAACGATAAAGAGCATAGAGGCTTATGTTAAGCACTTGATAGATGAAACTCGAATGATGCTGAAGAAACGGGATCTGAAAGCCAGTAGAACTAAGGTGACTATTGCCTGGACGATGGACCAAAACGAAATGAGAGGAGATAAACTCGATTTATTGTCCATTCTTGAAGCCAGATTAAAGGACTATATTGGAGAAGTCGAAACGCAGCATGGCTCTTTTGATTTTTACCCAACCGAAAAAACAATGATGGTTATTGCTTGTTCAAAGGCAGATTTTAATAATATAGTAAAAAGGAATATCAATTCTGATCTCATTATAATTAGGGCAACTCCCATATCGCAAACCTTGTAATAAGATTCTGAAAGATTACTTCCTGAATGGTTGGTCGTCGACCCAGTAAAGTATAAGGTTAACTCCCGATCAATACTACCTACGAGCAGGAGAATAAAAACAATGTTAGAAGCCAAATGTCCTCATTGTTTAAGCCGTGCTGAAGTCGACGATGATTTATCATTTGTCGAGTGCAAGAACTGTGATTACCATGATACATATGAAAATTATATTGAGACCATGAGAGATAAGGCTGAAAACATGTCTAATGATTTTCAATCAAACTGGTATCAAAGAAATTAGAAATAATCCCATTTTATGTCATGAAAAAGATGTGAATTATATCTACACGTACTTGCACGCAAACCATTGTGTTTCGCAGCGCGAGGGACATGGGCCGCCCTTGATTATTTCTTAAGCCAATGGGATGTTTTTGTCTCAATGGTGCATTAAATTTGATATTGAGAAAGGTTAATTAAAGCTGTATTATTCGTTCAATTAGAAATGGCAATATTTAAGGTAATAGTTTCTGATAAACAAGGTAAGAGTATTAGCAGAGAGTTGAAAGACAAAGAAGCACAGCCACTACTCGGTTCGAGGATTGGCGACTTTGTGGATTCTTCAATTCTTGGAATATCAAATGGTAAGTTCCAGGTAACCGGTGGAAGTGACAAATCCGGTACACCTATGAGAAAGGATGTACACGGGGGTGTGAAGAAATACATATTGTTGTCCAAAGGGACTGGCATGAGAAGTAATCGGGAAGGCATTAGGAAAAGGAAGTTAATTAGGGGAAATATAGTTACGGAAGAAATATATCAATTGAATTGTTTGCTTGTTGAGGGTAGTATGCCCGAAACTTCCGCACAACAAGCATAGCACACTAGGAATTTACCTCTCTACTATGCCAATGCGAAAATGTCCGTAATTTGTATATTCTGGAATTAGGTTAATATCCCCGAAAAATTCCACTATGAATGTTGCATTGGAAAGAAACTTTACCTGATTGGTATGTCAAGGAATATGGATATCAACCATGTGTAAACATTGGAACCTCAGGGCATGTAGATCATGGAAAAACTACTTTGGTCGAGGCCATTACAGGAGTGTGGACTAGTGGCCACAGTGAAGAACTGAGGAGAGGAATTACGATAAAGGTAGGTTATGCGGATGCAGCGTTCTATAAATGTGCTCAATGTCCTCCGCCTTTATGCTATTCTACTCAGCCGGAGTGTAAGAATTGTGGGGGAGTATCTGAACTTAGTAGAGTTGTAAGTTTTGTAGATTCACCAGGCCATGAAAGTCTGATGGCTAATATGCTTTCCGGCGCAGCTCTGATGGATGGGGCGATTCTAGTTACAGCTGCAAATGAAAAGGTGCCACAACCTCAAACTAGAGAACACTTCTTGGCACTTCAAATTCTTGGAATTAAACAAATAGTACTAGTTCAAAACAAGGTTGACTTGACCACCTATCAAGAATCCATAGATAATTACATGCAGATTAAGGATTTTGTCAAAGGTAGCTCTGTACAAGATGCGCCAGTTATTCCCATTTCTGCCCAACACAAGTTGAACATGGATGCACTAATTGGTTCTATAGAAGAGACCATTAAAACACCTACACGCTCGAAAGGCTCTGATCCCATGATGCATGTTTTACGCTCATTCGACATCAACAAGCCAGGAATATCCCTAGAACAAATCAAAGGAGGTGTTTTGGGTGGTGCTTTGATCCAGGGTGAATTGAATGTTGGAGTTGAAGTAGAGATCAGACCCGGTTTATGGGATGAAAAGAAGAATAAGTATGAACCCGTCAGATCCAAAATTGCCACACTTGGAACTGGGGCTGGTCTTGTTGAGAACGTTAAACCTGGGGGATTAGTCGCAATAGGAACCCTTCTAGATCCATCTTACGTAAAGAGCGATTCCTTAATTGGTTCTGTGGTGGGTCTTCCAGAAAAACTGCCTGAAGATGTTGAAGATATAACTGTAGACTACCAACTTTTTGAGACAGCTGTAGGAACTCATGAGATGATAAAGGTAGATCCGATAAGAAATAAGGAGTCACTGAGATTGAATATTGGTACTGCAGCTACCCTTGGAACTGTAATGTACACAAAAGACAAAAGAGTTGAAATAAAATTGAAAAGGCCTGTATGCATGCTAGAGAAGAGTAGAGTTGCAATAAGCA
Organism: uncultured Nitrososphaeraceae archaeon; assembly: GCA_963728595.1. Lineage (GTDB taxonomy): Archaea > Thermoproteota > Nitrososphaeria > Nitrososphaerales > Nitrososphaeraceae > TA-21. The sequence continues at coordinate 100,534 of CAVSLF010000029.1, read as the reverse complement.
GAAGAATCGGTGATAGATGGCGCCTTATAGGTTCAGGGATTACAGCCTGAATAATCGTATTATCATGCTATTTGAATTCTTCCCCACCCGTCAAGTCCACCCAGGCTTGTATTCATTTCAAGCATTCCAATAACTATTGAAAGATTCCTTGTATTATTTGTTCAAGGTTCAAGTACTAGCAGTTTACCGTCCAAGACTGCTGTGACCTGGCCTGATCCTTTCTCGATTATGCCTATTTGTGTGCTTTTCATCTTGTTTCTTTTAAATATGTCTTTGGCATTGTCTAAGGAAGATTTTGACAGTATTATACAGAAGCCGATACCCATGTTAAAAGTGGAGTACATCTCGCGTGGCTGAATGTGACCATCTTCCATTATTTGCCTGAATACTCCTTTGGGCTCTGGAAGATTATCCAACTTATAATTTACTTTTTTACTAAGTCTTGAAAGCTTTGTAAAAGAGCCCCCTGTTATATGAGCAAGGCCATGGACAGATGTCCTAGCAGTATTGAGAAGTTCATTAATCGGTTTTACGTAGATTCTAGTCGGCCGGAGTAGCTCTTCTCCCACTGAATCTTTGATAAATTGCGCGCTGTCGTTCATTTTATACTTTGACAGAAGTACTTTCCTAGCTAGACTGTACCCATTAGAATGTAGTCCACTACTTTCTACACCGAGTATCACATCGCCTTCTTTGATTTTTTCGCCTAACACTAACGATTTTTTATTAACAATACCAAAAACTGTACCTACCAAATCAAATGAAGTAGAGTCAATTTTATGCAGTAGATCAGGAACTATGGCCGTTTCACCGCCAATTATAGCCATACCACATTGCTTTGCAGCCTTTGAAAGACCTCTAAATACTTCTTTTACTAAATTAGGGTCAGGAGAACTCAGTGCAATATAATCTAAGAATCCTATAGGCATCGCACCGACGCAAATTATGTCGTTAACATTCATCGCAACACAATCAATCCCAATGGTATCATACTTTTTCATTAAATGTGCAATTAGTATTTTTGAACCCACTCCATCAGAATGAAGAGCCATAATCCTTGAACCAATTTCTATTAGAGCCGCATAATGTCCGAAACCTGACAATACTTTCCATCCAGCACTAGTGATGTGAGTTCTAGATATCGCATTAGCTATTTGAGACTGGAGATTCCTAATTTTCTTTAGGTCAACGCCTGCCTTAGCATAATTCATTCTCATCGTGAGGATTATCAAAATTTTGTGTTTAATAGATATTGCGAATGAATTCCATTCGTAATTTTTGTTTCTAAGATCACCAATGATCACATCTAACTTATAAAAGAGATCCTGATTAAATGACAATGACTAATTTGGAATCACCATTTGATGATGCAGAACAGATCTTCGTTGAATTATCTAACTCTCAGCGATTAGAGATAATACATTCTTTACATAGACAAAAGCTGAACTTAGCTGGGCTTTCAAAGGAATTGGGAGTCACTATGCAAGAAGTTCATCGAAATTTGAACAGACTAATGGAAGCTGGACTAATTGAAAAAAAATCAAGTGGTGTATTTTCTCTGACAACGTTTGGAAGTACTATTATCAGACAGATCCCTTCGATTGATTTCTTATCGAAAAATAGACTCTACTTCTCCGATCATACCTTCGGCGACATGCCAATGAAATTTATTCAAAGGATAGGAGCATTGAGTAATGGTGAAATCATTCGAGGTTGGGTTGCTGTTATTGAGCGTATAAAAGAAATGTACAGACAATCACGTGAATATATTTATGGTATGCTACCTCAGGTGACGCATGATCTGATTGAAACAGTCATACCGATGGTTAGGGAGCATGAAGTCGTATTCAAATATATCTTGCCTGAAAATGCGCAGGTTCCCAAAGCCGGCATGAAACTACTGGGAGATATTAGCTACAATGATTTGTTAAAGCGAGGGCTTATTGAAAGGAAAATGATCAAGAAGATCACCGTTGCGGTGGTCTTGAATGAAAGAGAAGCGTTGGTGATGTTTCCGTCTACGCGTGGAGAAACCGACATGAACGAAATGTTTTGTAGTAGCCATCGTGAAACAGGAAATTTTTTCCACGAATGGTCTCATGACTATTTCTTCTACAATTGGTATAATTCCCATTCATTTGATCCAGAAAAGCTCAAAATAGTATAAAAACTAAGCATAAATGGTTATCAACGGTAGGAAGAATGTTTTCCCAATTATCTCTTCCAAGATTACTAAGTTCTGGCCCGTTTTCTACTGCCATTCGCCATACTAGCTAGGTGAAGTGCTGAAAACATCACCTTAGCCTTGTGAAGAGTTTCTTTCCATTCTTTTTCAGGTACAGAATCCATAACAATACCAGCGCCAGCTTGGACATATGCGTTATTACTATTCACGAATAACGATCGTATTGTTATCGCGAAATCACATGATTTATTGAAGGAGAAATATCCTACAGCTCCCGAATAAGGCCCACGTCGGGATGGTTCCAATTCATCTATAATTTCCATAGCCCTAACTTTGGGTGCCCCAGTCACAGTTCCAGCTGGGAAAAGAGCCTTAAAGGCGTCAAAACAATCTTCCCCGTCGTCTAGTGATCCTTCCAAATGCGATACAATATGTTGGACATGACTAAATTTCTTTACGATCATCAACTTTTTCGCTATGACAGATCCAAACTTACATACCCTGCCTAAATCATTACGGGCCAGATCAACAAGCATCGTATGTTCTGCGATTTCTTTTTCATCGTTTAACAAATCAAATCGTAACCTCTTGTTAATGTTTTCGTCTTTAGTTACGGGCCTTGTTCCTGCTATAGGAAACGTCTCAACATTTCTGGAATTACAGCGTAGAAGCATTTCGGGACTAGAACCTATGATATAATTTTTGTCTTGCTTTAGGAAATACATATAGGGTGAAGGATTCAGTTTCCGAAGCTCTTGGTAGATGATCAATGGATCTCCTTGAAGAAGAAAACTAAATTTTCTTGAAAGAACTACTTGAAATATATCGCCATTATAGATATGTTTTCTTGCTTTTTCTACTTTTTTCGTGAATCCGTTCTTGTCAATTTCACTTCTTGGTTTGGAATAGGAAATCCGTTCTTGTTCTACGTTTTCATTGTCACATATGACCCTTTCTATTTCAGGGAGTCTTGATTTTTTCCCAATATAGAAGTAAGATGTTTCTCGTTTCTTTTGACTATATAATAAGCCATCATAATAAATTCCAAAATTGAATAGAGGGAACTGAGCCGCCGATTTTTTTATCGGTGGTAGAAATTCCCAAAACCGAATTGCATCGTAGCTAATATAGCCTACTGCTCCGCCAATAAATCTGTATCTATCATTAGTAACTATTGGCATTATACTTTTTAGTTGTTTTAAAGGATCGTTAACCTCAGATTCATACACCAAGAATCCTTCTCGATCCGTAGCCCAAAATTTTTGGAAATCACATTCGACTATTATCTCAGGATCGAAACCAACTATGGAAAACTCAGATAATTCCCGAGGACCCGTCAATGACTCCAGCATAAATGCACGCGCATATTTTCTGTAAATTTTTTTAAATAGATGAAATGGATTTTTTTTTGTATCCAGCTTTTTTAAGTGAAATGTATAATCTCGATCTTTATCAAATCTCAGGATGTCATTAGGCATTAATATTGACTACCACGAATATCTTTATATCAACTCTTATTATGCGATTTAAATCTTGTGAATGAAAGCCAATCATTTTTAACTATAGCCTAGAATCACCGAGAGACTGGGAACCATTCTGTATCTAGTTTGTGCTGGCATATCGAGACAATCATACCCTTTTAATATAACACTCAAACGTTCTTAGTAATAAGAACATAATGGGTCTGTCGTTATGGAAGTTACATTGAATGAAGTGCACACGACACCAAAGCTATCGTTATAAACGCGTGGTTAAGGTTCTATAATGCTGGCGCTGGCGAGTGGTTTTCGTCCCATAAATCCCTCGTCTCGCCCGTGCCAGAATTTTATCTCACTTTCTCCATATTTCCAACATAGCCAAACCTCTTCATCGAACCGCAGCGAGGGAAAGTCCAGTAACCCGTCATCAACACTTTTTATCATTATGCCTCGGTTTTCAAGTCCTTCTATCTCTTTATAGAGCCTGGACACTGCCCTGTTTAATTCTTGTTTTTTTGCAATAAAGTTACTGAATTTTGATTCTTCATTGGCCATTTTTTGTAAATCTTCCTGTAAAGAAACTACCTTGTTCCTAAGTAGGATGATCTGTGAAAACTGTTTTTGTATTTCTGGGAGGATTTTATTAGCATCTAGTGGTGTAAAATAAACACCCATATTAGTGAAATCTTTTTGTAACTCCATTTATAGATTATTATCTCCTTCTTACCCTAGCTTTCTTGCTTTCTCGTCCATCATAATTACTTAGTGATCTGGATACACAATTTCCTAGGTCCCCCAGTCCATGTGAATAATTCTCCCACGAATTTGACCGTCCAAACAAATTATCTAATTTTTCTGAGGCCGTAAGTGAAAATTTATTTAGGGTTAAGTGAATTGACTCATGACTTATGATAGAAGTAGCGATTGCTGACGTCTTCCCTTCTGTTTCATATTTTTTCCACGATTTGTAGTTAGAAATGAATGCACGAGATTTTCCGTAGTATGGCACGTACATTAGACCTGTCTTACCAACCTTACCTCTTAGAACAAGATCTACCACCATTTCATTTCACTACATGAATAATGTTCCAATATTGATTAATGTTTTCTGTAAAATTTTTAGAGCTTTATTTAAATTTGTTCCATTTATTTTTTATTAGTTAATGTCTTTTTATAAGATATATGTCTTTATTAGATTTTTCGGTGTAATTTCGTTAAATACATTTTATGATCTCCGGCCAGATCTTGAATGTTTTTCCAAGTTTGAATAGGTATCCTCTGAAAAGTGAAAAGTGGAGTCATAGTAGCAAGATGATTATAGTAAAATCTACGTTAACGCTACATCGCATTAATAAAACCATTCCTTAAATACGTCGATGTATGTCTATTGCGACGATTCACAACAAACGTCTTCTGTTGAAGCAAAATTTCGGTGTTCAATCCCTTAGAATTGCTCTTGCGGCTGCCGAAGTGGCTTTAAAATCGGTTGACCCTTTTTTGCTTATAAAGAATAGTATAAAATTGAGTGGATCGGAATTATGCATAACCGATGTTGACTGTAGATCCAAAAGATTTGATCTGTCGCTATTCGATAGGATTTACATAGTAGGTGCTGGTAAAGCGACAGCCGGCATGTCTGAGGCGGTAATACATCTTCTTGGGGATAGAGTTAGTGGGGGTGCAATCACTATCCCGTATGACATAAGTACAAGACGGACTATACTGTCTATTACACATGCAGGACATCCGTTGCCAGATAGAAATGGGCTAGAAGGCACAAAGAAAATACTGTCAATACTGGATAACGTAACTAGTAATGATTTAGTATTTGTCTTAATCTCAGGAGGCGGCTCCGCATTGATGCCGCTACCAATGAACGGAATCACTTTGGCAGAAAAGCAAAATATTACTTCTACATTATTAGCATCTGGTGCTTCAATTGATGAGATCAATGTTATACGAAAGCATCTGTCGGCAATAAAGGGAGGACGACTGGCTAAAATTCTTGGAAAACGAAGTACTTTAGTAAGTTTGATAATTTCTGATGTAGTAGATGATAGAATAGACATAATTGCTTCTGGACCAACTGCTCCAGACAAATCGACTTTCCATGATGCAAAGTTGGTTCTTCAAAAATACAAATTGTGGAATAATGAAAAAGTTCCTTTAAAATCTGTTATGAAAATAATGGATGATGGCATCAGAAAAAAAATTGAAGATACACCGAAACCTGCTGATCCTGTTTTCAAGAAAGTACATAATATTCTTATTGGGAGCAACGCAGTTGCCTGTAAGAGGGTCTTTTCGTATCTTAATAGCCAAGGTATTAAGACTATGTATCTGGGTTCATCATTTGTGGGAAAGGCGTTAAACCATGGTTATTTTCTCCATAAACTCGTTGATGACTTCTTGCCTCCGTCAGTACCATACGCATTCATCCTAGGAGGCGAAACAACAGTAGAATTGGTTACCAAACTAAGTGGACGGGGTGGTAGGAATCACGAAGCTGCTCTTGCTGCTGCAGTAAAATTTAAATCATGGACAAAAAAGGATTTTACAATTTTATGCTTGGGTACTGATGGAATTGATGGCAATTCAAATGCCGCAGGAGCAATAGTTACTCCTAAGATTATGTCAGAGATTTCCAAAAAAAATCTGGATCTTTCCTCGTATCTGCGCAGACATGACAGTTACACTTTATTCAAGAAATTGAAATCAGTAATTGTTACTCATAAGACAGGAACAAATGTAAATGATATATCAATAGTTTGTAGAGTGAAATAGCAGACTGCTCACCTGCATATTAAGAACCAGAGATAGTATAGTATTGCACTATATTTATCGAAAATAGAAACTAGGTTGAGGATTGGGAGGCAAGAGAATGTGGAACCTAATCTAGGGCCTAAGTTGGTAAAGTGAAAACGAACGTAGCACCCTTTGAACTTTCATTATTATACGCCCAGATTCTCCCTCCATGAGATTCTACTATACTTCTTGAGATGAAGAGCCCGAGTCCTGTTCCCTGTTCAGATTTTGAAGCAAATTTAGAGAATAAACGAGAATGAATTTCCGGATCTATTCCCCTTCCTGAATCCCTCACTAGCAACAATATCTCCATTTCTTCTATTTTGGAAGAAATTGAAATTGTCCCTTCCTGGGTAAACTTAATTGCGTTGCTGACAAGATTTGAAACAACTTGCGTTATCCTGCTCTTGTCACCATTAACTTCAATATTAATCGATTCATATTCGATATCGACCTTTCCATTCCTAGTTGGATCTTTTTCTATTAGACGTCGAGTCTCTTTTACAATCTGTGACAATATTTCATCGATGTTAAAGCGTTCTTTGTTTAATTGTAATGACTTTCCTTCAATGCGGGTGACATCAAGTATATCTGCTGCAAGTCGATCGAGTCTCTTCGCATTACGAATAATTACAGCAATTTGATCCTTGTCGACTTCAGCAGAACTCTTACCGTTGAATTTGTCCTCAATAAGTTCTGCTTCTCCTAAGATAGGCATTATAGGAGTTCTAAGCTCGTGGGCCGCCACGTTGATAAATTCCTTTTGCATTCTGTCGTGAATTTCGAGTTGTTTATTAGCTGAGGCAAGAAGCATATTAGACTCAATTAAGGATTCATTTGCTTTTTTTAATTCCAATGTCCTCGAGGTTACAGCTCCCTCTAATCGCTTATTCCAAGATAGTATTAAAAAGGCAATACCAAATGCTAATGAACCAATAACGATAACTACTATAGTGCTAAAGTTTTTTTGTTGATTGATTAAAAAACCAACATTACTAGCTAGGTTGTGAGGTGCGCTTAAATACAATGTCCAGATGTGTCTTCCATCTATGACAACAGGCTGATAAGCTAAGGTAGTTACGTTACCACTAAGGAGAAAATCTTGTGACCCCGATTTGCCCTGTAAACCATTTTCCAATATTTTATTGTAGGAATCTTTAATCTCTGCAGGTATCAGAGATTGAAATTCCGGGGCAAGGTAATTCCTACCGACTACATCTTCATTCCGTGAATACAATATGACACCATTTATATCTATTAAGCCCAAGGTGCTTTCAAAATTCGGTGAAAGATCTTTTTGCAAGAAACGACCCAAGTCACCAAGACTAATGGTAGCAACTACTACTCCTTTGAAATCAGATTCTCTATTATTGGGACTAGTGGTGTCGTTGAATCCGTTGTATTTGGTGATGATTGGAAAGGAAATATAAAGATGGGAGAAATTATTGTTAGCCTCAACAGCTGTACCAAAATATGGTTTGTTCGTCATTTTCGGCACGGAAAAATACTCTTTATTACTCAGATTTTGCCCTATACTATTGCTGCCCAAGTTGTTATCATCACTTGTTGCAAGTAGCTTACCTTCCTCATCTATCAAATAATATCCTTCAGTCAGTTCGCTGGTTCCATTTTGCGCCGCATTCATGAGGTTGTAGGCTCCCGCATTCCCGTTCTCCAAGAACAAAATGGCTGTGCTCAGTGTCCTAAGATTAATAGAGATTGATTCTATGCTTCTTACCAATATCCGGGCCAGCTCGTACACTTCAATGTTTGCATTAGACTTTACGTCCTGCGCAGCAATTTCTGCAATTTCAGATGCTGTAATAGTAGAATATTGATAAGAAATAATAGCCAATCCAATACCTACTATAGCGATTACGAGAAGGAGTATGATATTATTTTTTGAGAATGCTGTTCCTAGCAATAAGATACTAGGAATAACATTCTCGTTCTAGTAGATAAGTTAACGCTAAACATTATTCTAGCAGAATTGATTATATGTAATGACAATAAGTACCATTCAAAGTAATATAATGATTCAATGTACACACTCAAATACTTTTTGAATTATCCACGATTTTTATCAAACGGCATGATTTACCCTAACCTCTCCGAATAATATTTTCTTGACGGAGCCATCTGCAAGGGTAATTAATAAAGCACCGGAATCATCTAGATCCAAAGCCCGCCCGTAAAATACATTGTTTCCATCTTTAACGGTCACTCTCTGGCCAAAAATTTCTGACCCCCGTTTCCAGCTTTCTATAATCTCTTCTGTCTTGCCATCTTCCAAAAGCAGATAATAATGTTCTAATTTTTCAATTATCAATCTAGTGATGTCATTCAATGAGATGTCGTGCTTTAGTTCGTCTCGTAGAGTAGTAACGTCAGAACATCCTTCCAAAGTAGCCGAATTGAATAATTCTTGGGTCGAAAAGTTTGCATTCAAACCAATACCCACTACTACAGTTCCACCTTTGTCGCCTTCGAAATTGGCGTCAACAAGAATGCCACATACCTTCTTCCCGTGAATCAATATATCGTTGGGCCATTTGTGCGTACTAACTATGCCAGTCATTTCCAAAATGCTATCTCCCACTGCTAATGCACCTATGAACTGAATGAGGGAGATCTTTTTTGATGCAAATCTCGGTTGCAATATGATTGACATCCATAAACCTCCTCTGGGAGAAATCCATTTCTTTCCCATTCTCCCTCTCCCGGCGGATTGTTCCTCGGCGATTATTACAGTACCAGAGTGAGAATCATTTTGAGCCATTGAAAGTGCGCAATCTTGGGTCGATTCAATCTTATCGAAGAAATGAGTATGTAAACCCAATTCCTTTACTTTCAGTGACCCGCGTAATTGTTTTGCCAAATCGACTTCCATGTACGCACTACACTAATTAACTAAATTAAGATGGAATATAAAAGTACGACGATCGAACAGCAAAAATAGAAAGAAATTCACTTAGTCTTACTTTACTTGACTGCCAACAGAAGTATGTGCCATCGATATGAATAGTATGATATCACTAATGTATGCTGTGTAATCACCGAAATGTCGAACTAAGAAATCATAGTAAGAAACTGGCTGCGGTAACTGCCCCAATGATTCTAGAATATAATACTGTGTCGGCCATGGAGAGGACTAATTCATTCAGATTATTATGATTCTTGATGAGGCGGACTACTGCTCGTATAGATAGCGGTAACGACAGTAGAGAAAATAGGGCATAATATGGAATTAACATGAAGGCCACGCCTAGTATGATCATGCCATAGATGAGGGTAATTAGAAATGGTAAGACCTTACTCGCTCGATCTTTCCCCAACATTACCGAGAGGGTACGTCTACCTTTACTCTTATCTGCTTCATAATCAGGAAATGAATTGACTAGTAGGACACATGCAGAGAGTAGACCTATTATTATCCCAACAAAAAATGCTGTGGGGTCGATGATTCCTGTTTGAACATAGAAAGAACCTAAAACGATCATGGCTCCTTTCACAGTCACGAAAACTTCACCTAATCCGGCATTAACAATATTAGTTGAATAAAAATAGATAGAAAGAGTTGCGAATAAGAGAATCAGTAGAATCACGATTCCGCGAACAGTAACGAAATATATACCTATTATAGAGCCTAATATTAAGAACAAGATACCTGTAAAGTATACCGATTTTGGTGTTAGGAGTTTTTCTGGCAGTACTCCTGTACCGCCACTAAATTTTGTTCTTGTAGTAGTTGTATCTATTCCTCTTTTGTAATCCCAATAATCGTTAAGCAAGTCTACGCTTGTATGCAAGCAAACAACTCCACAAATAGTGAGTATGGCGTAAACTGGATCAAATGGATTATTCTTCCAAATGCTAATGGCAATTCCATTTACCACTGCTATTATCGAAGCTAGAAGAAATCTTATCCTAACAGCTCTGGACCATACAGATAGATATCTTAATAGTTTTTGATTTCTCATAGCTATTTATTTCAGCTATAACTAGGTAAGGAACTCAACTGGGATACTTTTTTTGATCATTAACAATTGGCAATCAGCATCCAAAACCTTTCTCAGGAGTTAAATGACAATAAAAAGTGGAGTGAGTATAACTGCTTTCGTTTATAGTTTTGGAGCGCGGAAGTACCCTCTCAGATGAGGAGGTAACGATGCCCTTGGTGTAGGGGTATATTGAGGCTCGGAGCTGGCACGCGTGTTTGTTGGTTTACTCGGATCGTATCCTGGTAAGGTTGGATCATTGTTAATATTCCCTGAGGATGGCGAGGTGGAGACTTTCGAACTAGACTGTGCAGTTCCTGCTGGTTTACTCGGATCGTATCCTGGTAAGGTTGGATCATTGTATTTGTTAATATTCCCTGAGGATGGCGAGGTGGAGACTTTCGAACTAGACTGTGCAGTTCCTGCTGGTTTACTCGGATCGTATCCTGGTAAGGTTGGATCATTGTATTTGTTAATATTCCCTGAGGATGGCGAGGTGGAGACTTTCGAACTAGACTGTGCAGTTCCTGCTGGTTTACTCGGATCGTATCCTGGTAAGGTTGGATCATTGTATTTGTTAATATTCCCTGAGGATGGCGAGGTGGAGACTTTCGAACTAGACTGTGCAGTTCCTGCTGGTTTACTCGGATCGTATCCTGGTAAGGTTGGATCATTGTATTTGTTAGAGGACCCAGAATTACTCATATGATAATATTCATAACATCATATTTCAATTTATGGATTTCGCTTTTTATTAGTTATGGAGATTACCTACATGAAAACACAACCACTCCTATGAATGTTCATGAAGGTTCTCAATTGATCCTCCGACTGGGAGTCATTTAGACATTCTAGATTTTAGAATGAGGTAATTTGTTATCCATGGTCTTGAGCCATATCATCTTCTGGTCTTCATGAGATTAACCATGTATCTTCTGAGAAGCAAATAAGACATCAGCGAGCATCGGTTGGCTATTTGTATTAGTATATTCTTTTAACTGCCATCAAGATATAGTTTCAGTTGGTTAAAAGAGAGTTCAGGATTCGCTGCTGCATATCCTTTCAATTTCTCCCAATTTAAGTCCAACGCTCTGATTCCGTTCTATCTTCCTTGGATAGAGCGTATCTATTACTTTAGATGGGATCTCAGTCTGCAATAGTTATGGTATTTGGGATAAGATATATTATCCACTGAAATAATGTGGGCCCATAAAGATGAATATTCAAAACTACCAAAATGTTTTATAACATGAAATAGTACCACTGAAATTTTTCGTCCTGATAGATAAGTTCTCCCAGTATAAACAGGTTGCTTCATTATATTATTTTAGTAGTTGATCTATGGAAGCCAACGGATAGCTTCCATCTTCATTAAATTCTATTTGATCCAAGTTCATCAACACATCTCTCTTGTTCCTAATGACTGTCCATCCTTTAGTTCCGATCATATCGAAATATTTTCTAGTTGATTGGAGATCAGCTTGACCTAAATTGTTAGATGGATCTTTATATAGAGAACAATACGTGAGGCATGCTCCAAGCAATGGTGTAAGCATTCTCGTAATTTGGCCCTTTAGGCGCATACCAAATATAGTAAAAAGCATCTCGTTGTTACTAAACTTCTCTGTCACAGACAGGATATTACGGATATCTTTATTTGTTACTGGCGTAAATACCATTTTCGCTACATTTGCACCTGTTTCATTTATATCAGAATAAATCTTCAATATCTCATTTGGCGTTGGAGTATGCCTAAAATCATGATACGAACATATTATACCGACATCATTGATCCTTGCTTTTTGAATAATATTATCCCGTTTTTCCTTGTCTATTGCTAGTTCTATATCTACAAATGAAGGTTTAGATTCGATAGCTGTCTCTAGAAGTTCAAGCCTAACATCTTCTCCGCCAGAAAACATCCCACCGTCTTCTCTATTTCTATTTGTTACTATTAACGGTAATTCAGATTCATTTATAACATTATTTAGAATTTCTGAGGATATGTTGTTGAAGTAGTCAATTCTAAATTCAGCAATATCAGATCCCATATTTTTTGCTGACTGTAGTGCGTCTAGGTATGAATCGGAATTGTCAGCAGCTATCGGAGTGCATATTAAAGGCTTCTCCTTCATAACACTCAAAATATCCTTAGATGATGCCATATTCACTCCTCTGGGCAAGTAGTTAAAACAACCAGCGGGCGAAGTATATATCCTGTTCGCCATCGGCTCTCGTTCTCATGTTCATCTTAAGTTAAGCAGGCATTTAACCATTATAAATTTAGTTATAAACCATTCAATGGATCTTTGGGAGCTAAATTGTAAGAGTGGAGATTGGATTTCATCCCGCCAGATTTCCGCTAGAATATGGCACCGAAAATAATTGCTAATGAATGACCGTCGTGAGAAAAATGAATTGTAAGGTGAAATAAAGGGATCATATTTCAGAATTCCTATCCATGGAAATATGCCCAATTGTTCTCAACAGATGTTTTTTCCTTGTCATTATTTTATTTCCTTTACTTCGTAGTAATATTCGCCCATTGATTGTCTATTGATGATGTATATACCCCATACACAATTACAAAACTAGATGAGACTAGTCTTAAACAAAAGGAACTTCTGAAACACAATTCTGATAATACGATCAAGCCATGATAATTAGGCACACTACATATTCACTATATGTCAAAAGCAATACCACAGTTCACCATCAATCAAGGGCTTTATGAACCATAAGAACAATTTATGATGCCAATCACAAAGCCAATCCCGTCATAGTTACTTCGGGTATGGCTCTAGTTTGAGTCGTCAGATTTTCTGGAGGTCAAGTTATAAAGAACTTTTAGAAAGTATACCAAGAGCTTTTTCGAATTCAACTTCATTGAGTGGCGGCATTTTGGCAATACGAATATTCTGCTTCACATGTGCAGGATTCTTGTGTCCTAGTAAGGGAGCAGTAACATTGGGAGTTGATCTAATTATTTGTATTAATTTAAGTACTTGATCAGTAATTCCTGAATATTCTGGAATCTTAGCATTTAGTAACCTTGTCTGAAATAGTGGCACACTCGTAAATACACCTACATTTAATCTATTACATGCCTCCAGTATTGAAAGACCTTTTTCAGAGCCCACATTCTGGTTCTTGAGGAATAGTGCTTCGCTATAAGCTAAATTATATGGAAGTTGTATAAATCGAAAACCATGGTTTGCGCCGCCTATGTCTTCGGCTATGCTGATCATATCTTCTAAGGAAAGATACTCCTTATTATCTTGCGGTACTCTGAAACATGTCCATGTTGCCATTCCATAGTATCGTATCTTATTATTTGAACGATATCTCTCATAAGTTTGAAACACTTTTGCAATCGATTCATAAAATTCATTTTTCTCGATATCCGCATACCAGCCTTCATACGCATTATGGATGTACACCAAATCAATTGTGTTTAGCCTCATGTTCATTAATGACTTGTCTATACACCTTGCGATATAATTTGGATTAAGTACATGATATCCAGAGCTTATATCGCTCGGATCTATCAATCCAGTGGATATGAACATTTTTTGGATATATTCCATCATACCTATGGAAGAATAGTCTCCATCATTAGTAATATAACCATTCTTGGTAGATATGAATATTTGATTTCTGGTAATAATATTGTCTTTAACAAGACGAGCGATGGCCCTCCCAATGCTCTTCTCTGATTTCATTAGCCTATAATTGATTGCAGTATCTATTACATTTATACTCCCAGATTTCACAGATTCATAAACAGCATTTTCAACCAGTTCATCATCGTCTGATGTAGGCTCACCTAAATATGTCCCCATTCCAATACTTGACAAATGTAACCCGTCAAAGCTACGAAAATGACTCCGCAGTATTTCATTATTATTAATTGCATTGTCGACATATTTTTTAGTCCCTTCACTAGTTGCATATCCATTTACAGCGCTATAAGTCTGGGTCATAACGTAGAATAGTTCGGACAAGTAAATTAATGTTGACTGGCATTTCTAAATAATTAATTGCTTATATCCATCTAAATGAAATTATGATAAAGAATTCCTCGTCGTTAGATTTACATTTCTACGGGATACAAAAATTATTTCGTTGAATGTCGAATCTTGATCTGTGGGCCACTTGCTTCTTAACCTGTAAGAGGTACAGTTATTAATTCCAGATTAATTGCTTGGTTATTGTTTCGGGTTCTTCTATTAGTCAATGTTTCGGACATGTCATTAGCCGATAATGAACATAGATTTTGAGATAGATTCTGGGTCTTAATAGCCAAAGACCTATCAGATATAATTCTTAATTCTTCTATTACTTCATATATAGTGATACCAAAAATGGTAAGACAAAAGTTTCCACGATATTTCTTTATAAGGCCATTCTTAATCAATCGAGACATCTTAGAGTAGTATTGTTTACGAGAAAGATCGAGTCTTCGAGCTAGCCCAATACTATTGCCACCCGACAAGGCGACAGTCTTAAATAATTCAAGCGAATTCATGTCAGACAAGCTCCTTAATACCTCACCTATAGTGATCAATCTAATGCGACTCCACCTCATGTTAAGTATAATGTCTACATATGGATTAGTAGTCACAACACGGTACATTTTTCCTTTTTAAGGAATTTAATAGCCCATGCCAGTTAAATTTTAAAAATCATGAGTTTTCTCACTTATTTGCCGAATTTTTGGAGTTATAGTATCCCATTGGGACAAGATCCCTTATATTGTCTTATTCACAATGATGAGATACATTAATCAACACATTTTCAGTTAAAAATGTTTAGGCAAGTACTTAGCATTGACATCAAACTGGCTTCAGTTTACTTGGGTTCTTGCCTGTTCGAGAAGCCGTGGTACTGTAGCATCCTTTGAAAGGTGCTTGAAGTACTGAATGAACTGTTGAGCCAAACGTACGTCATCATATCTCGATATAGCTGTGGTGAATTGTTCGGGATTTGCATAATTCACTGTCTCATATGCTACCTTATTACCATCTACAACTATGAAACTAATAGGCAAAGAGGGCAGTCTCTTCAGATCAAATCTGTTAGATCGTAATATCCCACTCACCAGTTCAGAGGTTTCCCTATTTGGTGGTGTTCTAATTATGGCATTGAGTCTATTTTCGACACTAATCTGTTCAGGATTGCCATCTAAGACATGCAGTAGAACTCCGTTGCCAAACTTCTCAAACACTTTGTTTGAAACGTGAGGTTGATGATACCTGGTCGCAAAGTACACCTCTTTTTCAGCATTTTCCAATAATTTTAATACTTCCACGACCAGAGCGTCGTAGTTCTTTATTATGCTGAACCCGGTTAAATGAGTCGAATTGAGTAGATTTTTCAGGTCAGCGGTACATAGAATTTCGTTAACTATTGTTTCCTTTTCTTGTACAGGAAAATCATTGCGAGCCTTTAATACATCTATACTTTTCAGTTGCCAGTAACTAGAAATAGCTTCTTCCATAGTCCTGACCTGAGAGTGATATACTAAAGATCCGAAAGTTGTTGTTCTATAGAATGACTCACGTTTTTCTATCAATCCCGCGTCTGATAATCTCTTTAGTCGAACATAAAACTGCTTTTTACTTAAATTACTGACATAATTAGTAGAAGAAGCCCTCATGCCAGAAAAAGCTGCTTTTAAAATGTTAACGCTATGCCTGTCAGCCAGTATGGAAAATATTAGATCAGTGCTTACAGTCACAGCTTTCTGCATTTAACTACCCTTTCTTTTTTCTATCAAAAGTCCCAATTAAACTTACCGGCTCAATCTTCATTTTTTTTCAATTATGAGGCACGAAATATTGAATTTCTCTATCAATGGAGAAATCGATAACTTGTACCACGAATGAATTTGTGCGGTAAAAATGCACTACCTCCAAATCTCCAATATAGAGGAAAGGCGAGTATAAGGTTTCAAAATTTTTACTTCCATTGTAGTGGAACAAGGGATGTTAAACTTGCTCTTAATTATGTCCTAGATTGCTTAAATTTCGACGAAAGTGCCTGATGCTAAATTGATTGTCCAGCAATAGAAACTTATTCTTCTCTCCTTGTTCCCCAATTACTCTATTGAAGTATTTTACGTTATTTTCTATAGTATCCTGTTCCATTTTATTTATCTAGATTGGCATGCTAATCCTTAAGAGTAGAGACTAAGACTGTACATTTCTAATTAATTTGGATCAGCTATAGCCTGGCCAATTCCTTAAATGTGATGACTTTTTAGCTTAACCCGTTGTCTCCGGTCGTTGGAGTGAGAATGTACTTTGCCTTTTTATTGGTCTTAATTGGCATAATAATAGTTATTTCACACGCTGAATTATCCTATTCACAATCTAGCTCTAAACCAGCTAGTGAGGTTGATACAATCCCGCCAGTGATAACAGTTCCAAATGATCCTGTTTTTGAGGCAATAGGTCCTGATGGAAAAGTTATAACATACAAGGTTGTTGCGACAGATTCGGCAGATGGTATCGTAAACGTTACCTGTACACCGCCGTCCGGCTCCCGTTTCCAGATCGGAAACATTAAGGTTCTTTGTAAGGCATTAGATATAAAAGATAATATGGCTAGTGCTTCCTTTACGGTAAAGGTACAGGACACTACTCCTCCTGACAGCAGTATAGATGATTCGAGAGTGGGTTGGTTCGGCAAGATCAATCCAAGTAACTCCACCACATCAAACGAAATTAATTTCAAAATATCAGGAACCGACGCCGTAGGCATTGATCATTTCGAATGTAGATTGGACGATGGAAAATGGATTCGTTTGCAGAATGATGGCTCGGGAAAAAATGAATGTCAATATTTAGGGATATCTAGTGGGACTCACGTATTTCAGGCGAGATCAATAGATATATTTGGGAACCTTGATGGTTCACCAGCCGTTTTTACTTGGATAGTACTTCCTGTTAAAGAAGGGATTCAGAGTCTTGCAAAAATGACGGGTACTGCTAGTATGACGGATAAAGAAAAAACTGATGCTAATATTCCTCTATACCAAGCGTTAGAGTTACTAACAAAAAAAACTGATGATGGAAACTTGCATATTTGTTATGACACAGATTCGTTCTTAAATGAGGTAAGCTCACTCTTTCTGAAAAATAAACTGAACGAATACCAGAAAAACCAATTAACTGTGCTAGTATTATCTATCAAAGATCGTTTGGGTTGTGTCTCTATTGGAAGATAAGATAAAGATACTATAAGTCGCTTTGCGTGATTCTTAAGAGCATCTCAATAAATAATTCTAGAGCCATATGAACCAATGTGCAAGATGTCATTTAGAAACAAAGGAGACGTATGTATGTGAGCATACTAATCATCGTGCTATGTGCACTGTATGTTATCAAGAAATTCATTGGAACTTAACTAATTGACACGTGTGTACCAATTTTTTTCCAAGTGATTTTTCACCAGACTTATTATTACATGACAGATACTTTCTATTGCATTCCATGATTTTTAGGAGCATCTATTAGTCTATTATTTGATACAATCTGATCATGAGTATGGTATAATATTATCCCCAATGCTTTTCAGGTGGGGCAACAAAAGAAGGCAATATTGGTTGAACCGTTGTTGTTCTATTAATATCATTGAACGGGAGTGCAAATTTTATATTCAGTTAAAGATTCAACTGTAAACATGTCATCAGGATCTAATTGTTATGAATGGCAAATCATAGATCGAATTAAAGAGACACATAACGTATTTACTTACGTTCTTGATCCTGTTTCTGATTCTGAGAGGTTTTCCTTCGAGGTAGGACAATTTGTGATGCTAGGCACATTTCTAAAAAGACCCACAGCTTCAGGAAATTCTGAAGAGAGTTTCGTTGAGCGCGCTTATTCCATTTCTTCATCTCCTTTGAGACGCCATTTAGAGCTTACAATAAAAGATGAGAAGCCGTACGGATATATCAATCCTAAAACGGGTAAGGCTGACGGATTTGCCCCTTACTTCTTTGAGCAGATCAGGACTGGAGACAAGGTTAGCCTGAAATTTGGCTTACGTAAGGAGCACTTCATGTCCAAAATTGCAAATGGCACAGAAAAAAATATAGCTTATTGGTCCGGCTCTAACGGGGCAGAGCCAGCTAGGTGTCTAATACAGTATATGGAGGATATAAAAGACTCAGAATATAACCTAACTCTATTTTACAGTAATCCGACTCTCTATTTCCCTGAAGATAATAGTATTAACGTGATATACTATAGTTGGATGATCGACATGGCAAGAAAAATGGACAAATTTAAATTGGTATTTACCTTTACAAAAGATCAAGACTTACCTGATTCTGAGCACCCTAGAGTTAAATACAGGAAGGGAAGATTCTTTTTGAATCAAGACTGTTCGGAGGAAAAAACTCTATCCAAATATCATGCGAAGCTTGATAATTGTTTTAATCCTATTTGTGGGAGTAGCGCTTTCATAAACGGAACTGTAAAGCTTCCAGATGGCATGATTAGAAGAGGAAAGGGGATAAAGCAAGATCTCATGGAAATCGAAGGAATAAAGTCAGAAAAACTTGATGTTGAACAATTTTACTTGCAGCAGGTTAACTGATAGAATATTTGCTACCAGAAACCTAAATGAAGTGTAATGGTATCCCTAATTTTACTGAATACACATTATAACAAGTTTATTCAGAGTACAATTGAATACTAATATCTCCTACTTTTCATGACATAGCAACACAGTGGAATGTTTGTAATTATCACGAATTAGCAATACACGAGGGCTGTCAATTTATTGATGATCCGAATATCATCTTTTTTCAAAATCATTTTCTGAACCGTACATATTCATGAGCCAGCATGTTATTATCAAATGCGTAGTGTACCTTTTGAAAATCTTTTCTAAATGCAGAAACATCTTTCGCTACCTGTATGGGATCTACCCTATCTATAACGACTCGTTTGATGAACGCAGCTATAGTCTCCATGTCACCTTTCTTCATTCCTAACCTAGTTACTTCCGGAACACCTATTCTTATGCCGCTTGGATGCATATAGTGTTTCCCAGCCTTAATATCACCAGGCAATAATTGTCTATTAAGAATGATATTCGCTTTTTCTAATTCCTGTTCAATAGTACCGCCGTCACCGAATTTAGAAACATCAACCGCAATTTGGTGGGATTCGGTATATCCTCGTTTTTCCCCCAAAACGCCGAAACCGGAAGCTGCAAGAAATTGGGCTAGTGATTTTGCGTTTTGTATAACTTGTTTTGCGTAGTCCTTTCCAAATTCTATGGACTCAGCCAGTGCGACCGCCTTTCCGGCTACATGATGCAAATGATGACTGCTGGTATTTCCGGGGAATATGGCTTTTTTTATATTTTCAGCGTGTTTTTGCAATGACACGATAATCCCGCCCTGCGGTCCCCACAAAGTTTTATGTGAACTCATTGTCATGGAATCGGCTCCCTCCTTTAATGGAGCTTGGAATTCCCCCCCAGCAATTAAACCAGCTACATGTGCACCATCATAATTAACGTAGATATCGTGTTCATGCATAAATTCTGCCAATTCCTTGACAGGATGCGGAAAAAGAAACAAACTTCCTCCGAACATAGCTATTGCCGGTTTTTTATTATCCGAAATCATCCCCAATATCTTCTTCTTCGTTGCGTCGACATCAATTGTCATTTCTTCCTTCCAAAATGGATAATGTTCTATATTTAACCCATGCACGAAACCTGCGGTGCCAAAATGTTCCTTTTTTCCATGTGATATATGCCCTCCACTAGGAATTGAGGCGGCCAACATGAAATCTCCGGGATTAGAAAAAGCAGAGTAAATCGCAAGATTTGCAACAACCCCAGAAGTTGCTCTGCAATCGGCAAATTCAGCCTGAAAAACTCGTTGTGCTAATTCATTACAAATCAATTCTACTTTGTCAATGTATGTACATCCAGCATATACCCTTTCACCAGGCCATCCTTCTGCATACCTATTAGCGAAATCTGAGGCCACAGCTTCCCTTACAGCAGGACTAGGTATATTCTCACTAGCAATAAGTGGCAGAGAATTGCCGAACCATCTATGATGCTCTTCAATAAGGGAGAAAATCTTATTATACGATTCTTTAGGATCCATTGTCATTTAGTCGATTTTTTGGCAATTATATCCTAATTTAAAATATTGCCCTGATTATATAGCATACGTCATAACTTTTAATTTACTCTAATTCCGCCATTATCAACTGTTATGGATAGAGAGCAGAAGTGTGCCTTATGCGGTAACGTGATAACATTTAGATACAAAGCAATGAGAGAATGGAATATTTCTGGCAATCTTTGCGGGGACTGTTATGGCAAAAAAATAACAGAGCACTATCGCTTCTCACCATCCTAAAGATGGTTGCATATTTCAAGCAACAAAATTAGGACGTCGACTGTTCGATCGAGCTATCTATATGATTTCTGTTTCCTACGTCTAGGACCTGGACCACCAAACTTCTTTGATTCGCTCTGTCTCGGATCCCCTGCAAGAAGATGTCTATCAAATTCGTTGATCCTTTTTCTAATTTCTGTGCGCACGCTTTTCGTTAATGGATGATCCTTTGGATCTCGACCCCCTTTTCCATCGCCCACAAGCGCTTTCGAAATGGCAACCGTGCTTGCAAATGCTTGACCCATAAAACCTCCACCATGCACTCTTACATCGACATCCACTTTCTGTCTATAGTCACCTATCAATTTCAGTGGGGTCAAAACCAACTCCTTTGCTATTTGGGGGGTAACTAATTCCGCAGGGATATTGTTTATTCTGACTTTCCCATTTCCTTTGGAGATAGTTGCTACAGCTCTACTTGTCTTTCTCTGTCCTGGATATAGATCTATCTTATTCATAATTCAGTGCTCCGCTCCAGCCGATTTCCTTCGCAACATCACCAAGTGACAAATAATATGATTGTGGTTTTCTAATCTTTGAATTCTTGAATGTTTCCATCTTAGCGTCCTTAAGTTCGGGTGGCACAGAGATATACACCCTCAATCTCTTGAATGCGCTAATTCCGCTCGATTTCCTTTTGGGTAGCATACCTCTGATCATTTTTGTCAGAATTCTATCAGGTCGTCTTGGATGAACTGGTCCGTTTATAGGATTAGTAGCCGAACTAATTGTAAGGAATTTTCTATAAGAGTCAATAATCATATATCTGTTCCCGGACATCATGGTCTTCTCAGCATTTACTACTCTAACGCTATGGCCTTTAAGCAAGAGTTTCGATATTTGAGAGCACATTCTTCCTGCAATACAATCCGTTGCATCTATAGTTAATGGCAGATTGTCGTTCTCTTGGGCGTTAAGTTCAACCAATTATTCTTATTCCCTTCCCACTTGGATATTTCTGTAAAAGACTATCGAGAGGAATTAACTTTCCTCCAACCTGTATGATCTTCTTTGCTGCAACTTCCGATATATCAAATGACCATACCGTCAGCTTATGACCTATATTTCCTGAGCCCAAAATCTTTCCAGGGACAATTACAACATCGTTTTCATTGGTAACATTTGCTAACCTACCAATATTTACCTCTCTTCTATTTGACCTAGACCTTGAGAGTTCTTTTAGCACAGCTTTCCATATAGCAGCTTTTTCCGTTTTCAAAGTCCTTCGAAGTGTCCGAACTGTATTAATCAGGCTAACATTGGACATAAATTACCATCATTCTTTCCGTCGTTATTAATGAACCCCAAATAAATGTACCTAGGCTTTATTTTTAATACCAACCGACTGAATTAAATTATTAAACTCTTTTATCTTCGATCCAAGGAGTTCTATTGCAGCCATTACAGTTTCTTGGGCTGTTAAAGATCCCGTTGTTTCAATCATAAGTACAGATTGAGTCTCATCTTTTCCATCTTTAACTACCGCTCCTGATGTTGGCTGCCACTTCGCATGATCTTTTCCGACTCCCAACCTTGCGTAAGCTTCAAACTTGAGTTTTTGTCCTGGCGCCAAGACTATTATAGGAATTTCTTTAGTTATGGGTTTTACGACATCATCCTCCGAAATCAACTCCCCTGAGCCAACAACTTTTGTTTTGTCGTTAGCCTCTGAATCAAGTACCAACAAGACCCTACACCGGGAGCATCCAAGCGTACTTTTACATTCGCACAAGTGTGGCATTACAAACCTGTGCAGATCTGTTCGTAGTGGTATTAGCCCTAATCGATGTGCCACAGCCTCGTCATGCATTACTGAAGAATTTTCAAGCATAACAACATCATCTATAGCAAAAGTAGGAACTTCGCTTATACTCAATCTTCTAAGTGCATTTACGTATTGTCGGGGAATATTATTAAATTCAATAACAACACGATTATCATTCTTCTCAGTAACTTTTATTGATGGAGAATCCAAACCTGAGTTCAGCCATGTTTATATAAATAGCCTTAAAAATCTACCGAACTTGCAGAAGGGCTTTATTTCCTCTGCCACTTGTACCAAAAGTAGTGGTGGGGGGCATTTAATTTTTTATTCTACATTGGTTACAGGAAAACAGTGGTTTTGCAACGTCCTGCTCGCATTGCACTTTTCCGTTACTTTGGATTATCCCCACTCGAAATAGAAATTATATACAATACTTTGTCGAGTTTATTTTCAGTACAGGAAGAAAATGTGCCACCTGACTCGAATTATTCAAGTTTTGTTGAAATAGAATTCCCTGTATCTTATAGTGACTCATTCTTTTTATTATTAGGAGCTGATAGATGGAATAAAATTAAGGGTCTCCTTAAAGAAATGAAGCGGAGAAGAGGCAGTAAAGGACTAAGAGTATCATTAGTTTTTTGTGGTGTGTCTGCAGACCCAAATCTCAAGATGGTGTTTTCTCTCAAAAGTGGTAAGGGTTTGTCTCAATATGACAATGCCATCGAGAAAATAGAATACCTAGTGGACACACTTCCCATTCAAATTGTGAACTCACTAGTAAAAACAGAAAGAGTTGATTGTGTTTATGACGAGTCCTCTCTAAAATGGATCCCGCAAATCCCTCACGATGGGGAAGATGCGAGATAATGACAGTAGAATTTGAAAGACATTATCATCTTATAATGGAAACAGTGTGTCTTGTTTGCTTCAAAAACTGCTGTGAGTTCGTATTGCAGTTACAACTTGAGCATCATGATCTTAGAACTCGCTACAAGCATTGAACTTTGGGCTTATGATATAAAATACGTAGAATTAAAGAGTTGGGAGTTAATAATAAAAAATTAAAAATTCTTCATAGTAAATGAAGAACTGCTTGAATCCAATTTTGCGTCATTTTTTGAATTCTTGTCACATGTCACCCATGCCGCCCGGAGGCATTCCTCCACCACCAGGTGGGCCACCAGATTTGCTTGACGCAATTACGTCATCGATTCTTAAGATCATGGATGCGACCTCCGTGGCTGACTTGATTATTTGTTCTTTTACGCTAAGCGGTTCGACTATATCTAGCTTCGACATATCTGTTACTTTTCCATTTCTTACATCTATACCGCTCCATTTTGAACCCTTCAGCTGCTTTGAACGTAATTCGGTTAAGTGTGTCGATTGGGTCCATTCCCGCATTCTCTGCCAAACGGAGTGGAATTACCTCGAGCGATTCGGCAAACTTTTCCGCTGCCAACTGTTCCCTGCCTGATAAGCTATTTGACCATTCTCTTAGTTTCCCTGCTGTATATGATTCTGGAGAGCCTCCCCCTGCGACTATGGCAGGTCTTTCTAACACATCCTTAGTAACCATCAGGGCATCGTGAATAGACCGCTCAGCTTCATCTACAACTCTTTGTGAACCTCCTCTGATTAGGATTGTCACTGATTTCGGATGTCGACAACCTTCCACGAAGACCCATTTATCGGTTTCAACCTTTCTTTCTTCAACCAGGTCAGCCAAACCCAACTCCTTAGAACTTAAGTCATCAAGATTACTGACTATACGCGCACCTGTTGCTCTTGAGAGTTTTGTCATATCACTTTCTTTAACCCTACGAACGGCTAAAATGTTGGCCTTAGCCATATAGTGCTGTGCTATGTCATCTATTCCTTTTTGACATACAACCACGTTTGCACCTGATTTGGTAATTTTGTCTACCATTGTCATCAGCATCTTGTTCTCTTCTTCTAGGAACATCTTCATTTGATCAGGTGAACTTATGTTTATCTTTGCATCAAACTCAGTTTTTTCTATTTCTAAGGCAGAGTTTATCAGAGCAATTTTTGCTTTTTCGACCCTCTTTGGCATTCCGCCATGAACAACTTCCTTGTCCAATACAATTCCTTTAATTAACTTTGTATCCTTCAGTGAGCCACCTGCCTTCTTTTCTACTTTAACATCCTCTATGTCGACTTTATATTTACTGTCAAATTTTTCCGATACCTGAAGAGCTGCATTAACCACTATTTCGGCAAGCTCATTTGACTCTTTTGAAACAAGCTTTGTTTGCATTGAAGTCCTTGCAATCCTGATTAATTGGGATTTGTCTCCACCGTCTATCTTTTGCGCAAGGTTGCTAAGTATTTCAATCGCTTTGATCGCACTTTTTCTATAACCGTCAACTATTATGGTTGGATGAACATCTTTACTAATCAGTTCTTCAGCCTTTTCTATCAATGCCCCAGCGAGAACCACCACTGATGTCGTACCGTCTCCCACCTCATTATCAGTTGCCTTGCTTATCTCAACCATCATTTTGGCAGCCGGATGCTGAACATCAATTTCTTTGAGGATTGTTGCGCCGTCATTTGTTATCGTCACATCTCCTAGGCTATCCACTAACATCTTATCCATTCCACGAGGACCTAAGGAACTCGCTACTACCTCTGCTATCAATTTTGCAGCGGTAATATTATTTTTCTGTGCATCTCGACCTTTAGTTTGGGTCGCACCTTCCTTTAATATTAATACTGGTACACCGCCAGCAGAACCTTGTTGTATTGACATTTTTCACTTTTCTCCTAAATTTTCGTAAATAAATGTAAAGTTTAGGTATTTTAAATTTACTATTGGAACTTGTCTAAGTCAGGATAGAAGTTAATATTTGGATGAAGTCACGAAAATAGGTGGTCATATTTTCCACTTGAAAGATCAGAATAGATCTCTTTTGCGGGTTTGTCGTCTATTTTTATTCCGTTACTTACACAAGAGCCAATTATTTCTTTTGTTACCGACCTGACGTCATTGCCATAAGACACATCCATTTTCATCCTCGCTACCTTGACTATGCCTTCCATTGTTATATTCCCGACGTAATCTTTGCCTGCAGTACCTGACCCCTTTGTGATATTAGCCTCCTTTGCAATCAATGCCGTTGTTGGAGGAATTCCTACTTCAACGGTAAATTTTTTGGTTTCTGGATCTACTTCCACCCTTACCGGTACTTTCATCCCATGAAAATCCATTGTTTTTTCGTTTATTGTATTCACAACCTGCAATACGTTTATGCCCATTGGACCCAATGCAGGACCTAGAGGCGGTCCTGCGCTTGCTTCTCCCCCACTAACTAGTGCAGAAATGGATTTCTTTTCGCCCATTGTAGAATAATCTTCATAGTTGATATCCTCCTTTAATTTAATAGTTCGTTTTATGGAACAAGAAATGGAGAGATTGGAATTCTACTTCAATGCAATGTGAAATACCGAAATTTATTACATATAGGTGAATGAATTTGTCTATTGTGCGATTTTTTTCAAATAGTTTGCATCCACAGTTACAGGTATCTGATAAGGGGAGTCCAATAGTAATACTGTTGCTTCTTGTTTTTCATAATCGACTCTCGTAATCTTAGCTTTCATAGACTTGAATGGACCTGCGATAACTTCTACAGTATCATCTATACTTAATTCGGTGACTACTGGTCGTTTGACCAGATATCCCTCTATGTCCTTGTAAGGGAGTTCTCCGCGAATTTGCCCTTTTACATGACGAATGCCAGCCAATGCCTCATAGGCAATATTTGAATCGGGGGCTTCGACTATTATGTAGCCTTTGAAACTATCAAGTAGTAATATAGACCGAACAGGTATTTTCTTTGAGTTTATTTTATTTTGAGCCATATTTACAACTACATGTTCTTGACCACCTGTAGTTCGTATCGCAAAAAACTTTGAATCTGAAATTGGTATTTCAGTGTGGGCCTGCACATGAGAGTCGAGGTGGAGATTGGAATTACTTTCCGTATCTGGTTGTGGCGAAGTTTCACTATCTTCAGATGCCTGCTCAAGTTCTTCTATATTATCTTCATCGACAAAATCAGTACCCTTCAAACTTATATCCAATCTACGGTATTTAGTGCAATTTATAAATTTGCTTGAATATCTTCTCCTAGTTGGATTAGCTTAAGATAATCGACCTAAACCCAAGCCCGAGTAATACTTTCATTTTGTGACATTTTTCCTTTTAGACCTTCTTCTTGCAAGAATCGTGGATAAAAAGTAAAGCAAAAATCCTCCCACAGCGATTATGAATCCATACAGGGACAATGCGCCTTTATCGATATACGTGCCTATTCCCACACATATTGCTCCTAGGACAAGAAGAAACAACCCTGCTCTAACTGATCCCGGCATATTCATTTTGGACATTGATCGTACCCGATTGCTCTTATCCATCTATAAATCAATAGACATTGAAATTGTTGGAACTATGATGGTTGTAAACGCATCAAGCTTTTTATCTAGCTAAAACCAATACAGTTACCGTTACCACATGAAGATAGCAGTCGTGGGCATTGGAGTTGCCGGAGCATATCTAATGAACAGGCTCAGTGACGATCATGATAATCATGTGGTAGGATTTGAAAGGATGTCGGACAAAACTCATGATGCTGTTTGTGCTTGGGCTACTTCTGCGAATACAATGTCAGGCCTTATTGGAAAATGTGGGTTGAATTTCGACGATTATATTTTACATCAAGGCGAATGTATGACGGTTGATATAGGCAAGGATGAGAATTTTTGTGCTGCAGAGAGCATTGATCTCAGATTAAAGGGAATGGTAAGTTATGATAAACTTAAGGTAATCCAAGATATGATAAGAGGAACCGATATTCGTTTTGGCAAGGTTCCAAACAAGATGGATCTCGAAGATAATTTTGATCTTATCGTTGATTCCACTGGTTTTCATCGGGATTATCTACCTAAGCCGTCAAACGAGACGTGGATACCTTGTGTACAATACAAGATGAAATATGAAAGCGGAAAAACGCCATTTGATGATTTTTATCTAAAAGCCTTTCCTTCTATGGCAGGCTATTTTTGGTATTTCCCCTTAGGCAACGGGTACGCACACATTGGTGCCGGCGACTACCAACGGAAAAATAATAATCGGTTCGTTGAGAAATTTCTTCATCGATATAAAGGACAGGTCATAAAAAAAGTGGGCCGACCTGTTAGAATTAGTCCTCCAAAAAATTCCGAACCATTCACGGATGGTCGAAAAACTATCGGTGTTGGTGAATCCATAGGCACGGTGTATCCCTTACTTGGAGAAGGCATTATTCCTTCCACGTGGTGTGCTGAATTATTCATTCAGAATCTGGAAAATCTTAGTCAGTATCGGAGGTCCGTATTGAAAAAATTCGAAATATATTCACTCGTGTTTAAATTCATTCAGAGGAAGATTACTGGACGGTTTAATTTCTTCAAGAATGCCTTTGAATTACTCAGGGTATATAATCATATGAAAGGGCAAGAAGATAGGTATGGGATGGAAATAAGGGCCGGTGATCTCATGAAGGTCGCGAAATTGTAATCCTCTCACAACCATAATCTAGGGTTATCAAGGCATGGTTAGATTGAAAATGTTTTTAAAATGAGATATCTCTATTGAGTTGTACACTTGCAATTTGAGAGCGAAAGTACTCTGCCGGCTCGTAAGACAGCTAAACATAAAGATGAATCCTGGTTCAAGGATTTAGAGAAACTTACTAATGATGAGTTAATGAGAATGTACACTACCATTAGGTCAGGCGGGTATGAATTCGCGAAAGATGCCTGGTATATTCCTCAACCATTTGCTAAGGATCAAAGGTGTCCGGTCATGGTAGCAAAGGGATATTCAACTCCAGATACTCCCCAAAAGATGATTAGATTTCAAGATACTGCAAAGACGCTAGAACAAGAATTCAGAAGGTTCATTGATGCCTGGGACTTTGGATTGATAACAAAAGAAAACATATCGGATGCAATATTATTCATACTCGAACGCAGGACTATAGCAATAATGGAGTAAGCCCATCTATACATTCGGGTTCCATCATTTTCCAATGTGGTCCGTCATGGACCTTTATTGCGGAAGAGTAAACCCTCTCTGGCTATCCATTAATCAGGAGCATATTAAATTTAGATACGGTGGCACTATTGAGCTCATTCACCTCGCGTTATATTGATGGTACGCTTTAGGTACAGGCTCTTCATTTTGCTTAACAATATTATCAATATTATGACAATTCCTACTGCTAGTACTGCCTGGACTGCAGAAGTAATAATTCGATCTGTGATATTGTGAAAAATAGAAATATGCAATGGTGCAACTACCACAATTAAAAATAATGAAACCGTATTTATCATAACCCACATCAAAAAGATCATGCCAAACAATCCCAGGATTTTCATAAGTAGAGTACCATTTTATGAAGTGGAGTTTATTAATTTATTTAGTTAGTATTTTGCAAAATCTTTTGTCTAGATCCCCCGTGCCAAAAAAGACCGTCGCAATAAATTTAGAGTATATGAGTCTTAAATCGTTTCAAATCTCTTTTTCACTTGTTCATATAATATAGAAAGTACTCAAATCTTTCCCAACCTATATTATATGATATGCAAAGTCTTTGCACATGATATGTGATAATAATTTCTACGATAACCCCGACTTACTAAAATATCTTCTTTAGTAAAGAGAATATTACAAAAGTGGCATTTGCCGCCTTGTCTCCTTTTGACAATTGAAAGTATCCGACGCATTATGATAGGTCTAACTTTTGAAAGTATTATGGGTTGAACCAATCGTGTCTATTACTGGGAATACTCACCTTGTATTTAATGTATTTCTTAGTCACCCCGAGTTAGTCCTAGTTTTATTATTTTTCATATACCAAATTCGAATGCTTGAAATCTGAAGCTGTTGCCAATAATTGAATTCTATTGGTATTACCACATTAGATATCATAGAGGATGACATTATGCCAATTACTGTTAAAAAATTAGAAATGATACTTCAACTGTTGTCTTTCAGAAATTAATGTTTGATAAAATGATCCCCAGTTGTTCTACTTGGATGGGTCAATTCATGTTATTTTAAGATAAAGAATAGTCAGTGTTTTAGATGCTAGTTGTTGATTTTAGAACTTCTTGTCTTCTCTTAATTCTGGTTTCCCGAAATTATTATGCTTACCGTGCAAGATGATGTAGAACTGTGAATAACTTTAACAGCAGCATAGAGAATAAAACTAACTCAAACTACTAACAAAAAAATTGCCAAAACATGTCTACAATTTCTATGAGATATTGTTTTGGAGCCTTTACAAATATTCAATCATCTTTTATGCCAGCAGTAGGATAAAGGCGATGGCTATGAGCGTGCCAAAGTAAATACTTAAAGCCTCACAAATTTCAGAGTATAGTTTAGTACATTTGTTCTAACCCCACCAATATACAAGCCCCAAGTCCAGAACAATAGACATGTGATTTATCTAAAAATCTCCCTACGAAAATTAGCCTGTCTAGGATGCCTCGGCATTTATGTGATTTATCATGTTTCTAACAATATCTAACGATTATATGTTTATACATTTAGAATTATGGCATGAGGATGCAAGATTACTCAAAATATTAGTAGAAGAGAAGGCTTTGGTCAAGTTATTAAGGACCACAGGCCAGGGAAAGGGATATCTGACATAATAGCGTCCAAATAAAACAGCGTTGCTCTTCTATTTCCGCCTTCTTTCTTAGTCTTCCCCCAATTCTATCTATAATCCACTGCACATACCTTCAAGAAAAGACAATTCTTCTTAATACTATTGAACATCTAAAGCATTCATACGCCTTAGTGTGTTGAGTTATTTTTTTCTAATTAAAAGTGAACTATAGTCTAGAGGGCTTTGGGTACCATTTTGGCTAGTTTTAGCTTATACTTCTGGTACCTTGGTTTTGTCCGAAGTCTGTATCCACAACAAGGACAGAAAAAACTTTCCCATTTAATTAAGATACTACATATCTGGCACCGTTTTTGACCAGCAGCGTATCTGCCATGTCCAATTGGTTTTATTGCTTTATGTCTAAAACATATCCCCTTGCAGGTCATTGTAGATGAAATTCCTTCGTCAATTGTTTAGCAAATTTTTCATCAGTTTTTCTAATTGGCATCTTTCAAGACAAGATTTCAATCGTTGAATTACCATTTCACACTTTTCATTACCCAGACTATGCACCCTTTTATTTTGCCTCTTCCTCCAGTTCTGTGCCTTTTCAAATCTTTGACCATCACATCGTACTCTTCTCCAAGACTCACATGAGTTTTACTAGGTGTCTTTGATCCTCTAAAAATGCCACATATGTATCCACTTCTGCCGTAATGATCATGTATATTCAATTCTTTCAGCAACCCTCTTTAATTAGTAATAATGCTTGTGTCTATTTCAATCTTTGATAGTTTTGTGTCCCAGGAAGGGCCAATGAGGATGGGGCATCCTGGTATTGAAATGTCCTACCTCCTTGATGATATCTACTAATGATGTCCGTGATTCAAGATAAATGTTGAACAAGCTCAGATTGTTAATGGTTATTAAGGCATAGTTACAAAGTTCCAATAACTATGCCGCAAGTATCTCAAAAAGCTCTGACCCATTCCAGGTTTACCACTATGTAAAATAATATTGCATGATAATAGATACGAATGCTAATACTGAAGAGAAAATAGCTAAAATGAAGATTCTATTAACTATTTCTGCCTCGGATAATGGTCCTTTTGCTACCAGGAGGCGTACCAAAGTTGATGGTGCAGTTTTTTCTTTCGAAGCCTTTATTTTGAAATCATCAGTTAATACAGTTGGTCTGCTCTTAAGATTCCTGTGTTCAACTATTTTTTTAACACTAGACAGGAACAAAAACGAATTCATAACCGCAGGAAGGAGCGCTATCGCTCCGATTATTTCCGAATTTCCGGCTATTGCAAGTGCTCCATACATAGCACCTAGAAGTAAAGTGCCAGAGTCGCCAGGGAAAATTTTGCTAGGAAATTTGTGAAACTTGTACATCGCAATAGTACCAAATAACATCGGTAGACCTGCGAGTAGAATGTTGTTATCACCAAATATCGCTACACTTAGCAACAATGGAAGAGCAGCGATGATAATAAATCCTGTTGCAGCACCATTGAGAACATCAATCGAATTTATTGTGTTACCCGCAATAGGAATGATGGCTAAAATGAGCGGCAGATATAGGATAGGAATAAAAGCGTCACCGAATATTAGATTGAGGTGATCTCCATGTGCGCCAAGTATAATTATTGGTATTCCAGCAAAAATCAAGGCAACGGGCTTAAACCACCCTGGCATGATTCTGACGTCATCAATATACCCTATGATAAAAGAGATCGCAGTCGTGGCCAGAACAGCTAGTATCCTGATATCATGGACTAGAAGATAGAGTATAATTTCGCCAATTGCTATCCCTGTGAATAGTATTGGACCGGCCGGTCTTGGGACAGTGGGTCTTTTGGCCTTATGATAATCAAGTACGACACTACCTTTCTTGATCAAGTAACGAATGTACCATGGCATTAAAAAATATATTATTAGAAAGGATATGGAAGATACAATAGCTCCATACACAAAAATAGCAATATAGGAAGGCATCATGGTCATTACCAGCTTTTTAGATTTAACTATCGTTTGATTTATAGTAGTTATATTAATTTCTATATACTTAGAAATAAGTGTGGCAGCTCTATAACGATCATTCTTTATCAAATTCGCAATACAATTGGCTATAGAATTAAACCGATCCGGTGTCCATTGTCTTATTCGTAATTTCACTAAAATCTGCTTACTAATCTAATCTGCCAATGAACAATTAACATGCGATTTATAAGGTCGGGAACTTGCGAAGAAATCAAAAATGGCAGTGACTTTATCCAACGCATTCTGATTTTTAAGAAATATAATTTGATGTAGCAAAGCATAGCAGAGAATCGTCTAAGGGGTTATATTGGCATGCATACGAATTTTCAATGTAAAGAAGCGATAGTCGTGATACTGGTAAGCACTTAGAAAAATAGTGAGCGCCATAATCGCCATCGTTGCAAAATGAAGGTAGTCATTTTTACACTGCACATATTTCCTGTACCTACTCCTTTTTATCAAAAAGTTTAATGGTTAAAGAAATTTACTATCCAGAGGTTGAATGTTATACAAGCCCGTAGTATACGTAACTAGGAACTTACCGGAACCTGGTCCTTCAATGCTTTCTAGATATTGTCATCTCAATATGAATGACAGTGTAATACCCATTTCCAAAAGACAAATGATAGAAAAAGCGAAAGAAGTTGATGCGATCGTTTGCATGTTAGGAGATAAAATAGATTCTGAGGTCATATATTCGGCAGGAGATAGACTTAAACTAATTAGCTGTTATAGTGCTGGATATGATCATATTGATTTAGAAGCAGCCACAAATATGAAGATTGTTGTTACCAATACACCAGATATTTTGTCTGAGACGACAGCTGATTTGACATTTGCATTGATTTTTGCGGTTTCAAGAAATGTTGTCAAAGGTGATTACTATGTCAAAAAGGCCAAATGGAAATTTGGGTGGACGCCTGATCTATTTCTAGGTACCGATGTTTATGGAAAAGTTTTGGGAATAATTGGTCTTGGTAATATAGGTACGAAGGTTGCAAGACGTGCAAAAGGTTTCGAGATGGACGTAATATATTATAATAGAACTCGAAGGTACGAACTTGAATCGAAATTTGGGTTACGCTGTGTTGACTTTCATGAATTACTCCGGAGAAGTGATTTTATATCGATACATGTTGACCTGAACAAGGATACTTATCATATGATCTCCTCGGATGAATTGAAGAAGATGAAGAATACTGCATTTCTAATCAATACTGCCAGAGGGAAGGTGGTTAAGGAGAAAGATTTAGTTCATGCTCTGAATAAAGGGTTGATTGCAGGTGCTGGATTGGATGTATATGAGGAAGAGCCTGTTTCTAGAAAAAGTCCCCTATTAAAGACATCAAACGCTGTTTTGTTACCGCATCTAGGTAGTGCCACCCAGGAAACACGATCTAGAATGGCAGAAATGGCAGCAATGAATGTCATTAATTTTTTCAGACAAATTGGATCAGTCCACAGAGTCAATTAGATTTTTTGGTGATTATCATTTGCTCAGCATCTACCCTACCAAAAAGCTGTCGGGCCATACCAGACGCTTTTAAATGCAAAGAAGTTTGTCAGACCTCATTTAGAAAGTTGTATAGTGAAATAGAACTATTATTTGTGTCGACTTACCTGATGCTTTAGTTTTCTAGCAAGTACAGGACCGACTCTTGGAATACCTGCTAACTTGGATTCTGAAGATTCTGCAAGTTTTTCCGCATTTACGATACCCCCGTTATACAATGCCCTTGCTCTTATTCTTCCAACTCCTTCAAATTGAATAAGAGGGATTAATTCTGTTTTTATCCCAAACTTTACTCTTAGTTTAACTACATTGATTTCATGTACAATGTCTATTCGTCCAATAATCTTAGCAATTTCACCTAAACTATAAAGCAACCATTCGGCAGTTTCGACCATTCTGTACATATCACCTGGCTCTACTCCAATATTATCAGCTAGTATTTTGTCGCTTGCTTCATTCACCCATTTTAGGAGTGCTACCAGACTTCTTGAGTTAGAACTTTCAATAAAATATTGATACAGATTCCACTCATCCGAGGTAAAAAGAGTGCTAACATGTTGGACATCTTTTATTCTTAATGACAATTTTGGATAAAAGTCGTTTGATTCAACGATCCATCTCAAGATATGACTT
Source organism: uncultured Nitrososphaeraceae archaeon (assembly GCA_963728595.1). Taxonomy (GTDB): domain Archaea; phylum Thermoproteota; class Nitrososphaeria; order Nitrososphaerales; family Nitrososphaeraceae; genus TA-21. Next base: position 65,985 of record CAVSLF010000029.1, on the reverse strand, counting down.
ATGTTGTCTGGAATAAAAAACTTCTACCGATTTTATATTTTTTCTAAATTGCACTGCTGTTTGTGGATCAATATAAAGAAGTGCTGTTCTCTTACCGAATTTAGTAGCAGTCAAATGATCACTTTTTGAAATGATTAAGCCTTCCTCTTCTAAGTATTCTAATACAGAGTGAAGCCTCAAATTAATACTCCTTTGATCATGATGCTGAGCAAAAAAGGTATTATTGAATAATTCGTACAGTCGAGAATTGTTTATTTTTAGTGTTGTAGCAATGGTACCTAACAAATGTATTCTCAAAGACCTCTCGTTCATCAAGTGAGATTGAAGTGGTTCGGGACTGCCCAATACATAATGGTCGTAAACCTCAGATGGATCGATTCTTGAATCGGTAATAAGTATGGACTCTCCAATTTTATCATATGCTGGCCTTCCTGCACGGCCGCACAGCTGTTTGTATTCCAAGATGCTAATAGGAACATTTCCCCCGTAATTTTGATCATACCGAAAAATACTTGCAATTATCACTCTTCTTGCTGGTAAGTTCACCCCTGCCCCTAGCGTAGGTGTTGCAGTAACAAGTTTAATAACACCCGCCCTAAACGCATTCTCTACAATTTGTCTAACCTTAGGTCCCAATCCAGCATGATGAAATGCCACTCCCTTTGCAACTAGCGCTGAAAGTGTCTTGTTAATCTCAGCATCTGCACTATCTCGTATTTGTAATGCAGTTCGTTTAGCTAGGTTCTTTGAGGATTCGTTAAATAAATTCGAGATTTGTTCGGCAGCCTTACCGGCAAGAGATACGGCACGCCTTCTTGTTTCTGCGAAAATAAGGGCCTGCCCACCATCCTTCACAGACTGGAGTGCCAGATATATCGAGGCCGAGCTTGAACTTCCACTTTGTCCAATTTCAAAAGTAACGTCGTCATTCATCCTAACTTTACCATAGTCATATATTCCTTCTACCAATCTGGTTGGCCTCCACTCACTTTCAATTATTTCGCATCCTAACCATCTTCCGACTTCATCTGAATTTGAGATTGTGGCACTCAGAGCAATTATTTGCGCCTTCGGATATCTCTCTTTTATCTTAGTCAACATAATTTCAAGAGTAGGTCCCCGTTCGCGGTCTCCTAGAAGATGAACTTCGTCGATAATAAATACTCCAACTCTATCCAGCCAATTTATTCCATGACGCATAATTGAATCCAGTTTTTCGTTTGTGAGTATCACGATATCCGTATCTTCTAATTCGGACCCGGAAGAATCATAATCACCAGTTGAAATGCCTACGCGTATTTTCCTACGGTCGTTAAATTGCATTCTCTGCAGAGTCTTGAACTCTATGAATTTTTCAGCTGCCAATGCTCTTAATGGTGTAAGGTAGATTACCTTTTTTCCTTCCTCTAATGCCCTGATAGCACCCATTAATCCCATGAGCGTCTTTCCGCTTGCTGTTGGTGTTGTAATTAGCATATTCTTTCCATCCATTAATCCTTTTGAAACAGCTTGCTCCTGAGGGGGGTAAAGTGATGAATAACCTAATAAGCGGAGAAGATCCCTAAGTTGAGATCGCATGTGCCATTTTTAATAGAAGTTCTCATATTTTTACCATGACATGATCAAACTGTCAGCAAGAAGAAATTAATAATCATATTACAACTTTGGAATAAGAAATTAACTTTTTTTCGAGTTCTATACCAAAAGTTTAAAAGTTATTCTTGACTCGCGACGAATTCAGCGAGCAATTCAGTCCTATGGAACTCTATTTGTCTATCTATCTTATGTTGTTGGAAATAACGAGTTCGTCACTCATATGATTGTAAATCTGCAATAGTCGTATACCCTTTTCTGTCGTCCTATAAGTTTGTCTACCCTCTTCGTATTCTACTAATCCATTTTCCAACAGCATTGCAAGATATTCTCTCAGCTGAGCGTAAGATAGAAATGCTTTGTACATAATTTTCGTTTTAGTTGCCCCGCCATTAGCCCCCTCCAGGATCAAGCCAACTATATCTGTTCTGCTTCTGTATTTCAATCGAATCAGTTCATAGTCAGTTACTAAATATTTATGGGTGACTATCATTTCTTCTTTAATCTGGATCTACTTTTATCTGATAATTGTTAATACTAAGATTATTTACAATTCTGCTAATGTATTTTGTCTTTACACGGAAACTTTCTTCTCTAGTTCGTAGTGTGCGAGTAGTAAACTCAAATGGTCAAATAATAGTTTCAGACGCATCGCCAAGAATTGATTTTCCCTTCTAGGTTTAGGACTTATCAACAATCCAATACAGTTGTAAACTAACTGCTATACGAGGGCCAACCACTCGCATCATTTGAAATAGTGTCATGGTCGCCAGGCTATTCCATTGCTACGTACAGATCAAGATTTTTTTTCGGTTGTTCCAAAGATAGTCCCAGCCTGGATAAAAGAGTCTGATGGAACTTGTCTCCCGGGTAAAATGATTACAGAGGCTCCTACGGCACAATTGTTACCAACTACTGCTCCAAAATGGTCCGTTCCAGTATCTACAAGATCCTTTCCTACGGCATACTTAATATTACCTCTTGTAAGTAACACATTTGCAGTTCCTGAATACCCTCCGAACCAAACATTTTCACCTATGACACTATCCAATATCACATTTTGGTGAGAGATTTTAGAATTCCCACCAAAATATGTCCTTCCTATTTCACAATTAAATCCTATCTTAGTCTTATTTCCTAGCACGGAATTTCTAACTAAGGAACTCATTCCTATGAAACTATCTTTGCTTAAATAAGCTGGTCCTATGATCTTGCAGAAATCATCCACGCAAACACCGTCCTCTATTATACATGGTCCTTTTATTATGCTTGTTTCGGCTATTGATGCTGTCGAGGATATCACTTGCTCTGTAACCTCGTCGTAAAGAATTTTTTGAACTGTGGCCAAAAAATCCCAAGGATACATTATTGTCTCTACTGATAATGCATTAGTTCTTTTTGAGTAGTGTATCAATGTGTTAAGTGGTATTTCCAAGTTTTCGTTTCCCTTAATGGATACGTTAGATTTGTTATAATCTTCTTCACAAAATTCTTCCACATTTATAGATGGGAAACTCTGTTGAACCAACTGAATGGCGTCAGAAAATTCTGAGGGGATCATCACCTTGCTTATCCCATAAACTTGTTGTGCCATTGTAACGCTTCTAACTATTAGAGGCTGACCGAACAATTTCATCGATGACGCCGGACAACCATTCTGCTTAACCAATGCTTGAAGGTAATGACGAGATTTATGAAATACTAAATTCAACGAACTTACATGTAGTAACATGTATATCTACAATGCAATAGAACGTTATCGAAGAATACGATAGACAAATAGTTAGATTCTCTTCTAAAGACGTATAATTGAAAATTACATAAGAATGTATTATGTGATATATGAAAGCGCTTTCAAATACGAGGCAAATGTGAAGAGAAAGTTGTGAGAATTGTCAACCGATCTCTTCTATGCCTTAGCATAGAATCCGGATCTTCTTTCATATATTTGGCCATTCTGCATAGCTTTTTTAATGTATGTCCTTGCCTCATCTTCAGAAAACTTACCAGTTTTGACGAGTTCGTTAATGAAGTTCTTCTCTTCAACGTCATTCTTGTCTTGACCGGAAATGCCGTTGAACACTTCCATGAACAGCTTGAGCTTTGAGATTTCACTATGAGGCTTTCCATGTAATACGCCAAGGTCGACTTTTCCTGTATTTACGTCCACTCCGGCAGTTTCCAGCATTCGTTGAACTAGATAAATGGCTCGTTCGGCATCCTCAATTTTAACGTTATCTTGAAGTAATAATCTTGCCCTTGCCGTTGCTAGCCTTATCAGTCCTTCCAACTGACGAGGAGTAACAGTTATCATTCCTTCAGAGTCGACGTTTCTCATCTTCATATAGTAGTCTCTTAATGCATTGATCACTTCGATAGTCAATTTCGGTTCGATCTGTTTGGCATAAGCGAGATACTTTCTAAAGAGGTCCATTTCAATTGCTGGTTGTGCAGCATGTTCCACATCTCTATGAATTTCAAGGATGTGACTAGCAATACGACTATCTTTTTCTCTTTCGGGTGTATCTCTAATTACGTATATTAGGTCAAACCTAGTTAGTAGTGGTATAGGCAGGTTCACATTTTCAGTAATATTCTTAAACACATCATACTTTCCATACATTGGATTAGCAGCTGATAGTATTGAAGTTCTCGCATTCAATGTAGCTACTATACCACCCTTAGCAACAGAACACGTTTGTTGTTCCATTACTTCGTGCAATGATGATCTATCTTCTGGTTTTATTTTGTCAAATTCGTCAATGCATACTAAACCTTGATCTCCCAAAACTACTGCACCGGCTTCAAGCATCATTATACCAGACTTGTCACGTATTACGGCTGCGGTAAGACCTGCTGCTGTTGTTCCCCTTCCAGAGGTATAAAGACCCCTTGGAGCTATTTTCGCCGCGTATTTTAGCATCTCAGATTTTGCTGTACCTGGATCTCCTACAAGGAAGATATTAATATCTCCTCTACGGGTCGAGCCGTCATCCAGTTTCTTAGTGACTGAACCAACTATCAGTAATAGTATGGCTTCCTTTATTATTTCATGTCCATAGATATGTGGGGCGAATGACGCAATTAATTTATCGTATGCATCAGGTTTGCCTGCGATGGCAAAGATCTGCTTTTCATCTTCACCACTAATGGCCATTCTTTCAAGAGTTCTTGTGTCTTTAGTTCCAGCAAGACCACCAAGGTATTCTATATTATTTCCTTCCATGCGCAACCTGAACAAATTCGTCTTTGCTTGTGGAGCAATCTGCTCGTGTTCAATTCTTACTATACCTGTCAGCAACACTCTATCGCCAGGCCGACAGCGATCAACAAGGTCATCCATAACGGTAACCTCTACATAATGAGGGAGTTGGCCTGCTGGCAGATCCTCGGGTAATTCTTGAAGTCTAACAAGCTGAAAATCAGTAAATATACTATTTTCAGGATCCATCTCAAGCTCTTTTTCGGAACAGTTTATACATTTGGTAGGTTTTCTCAACGAAAGTCCCTTAAGCTGTGCCTCGTTAATTGCATCGCAATTAAGACAGCGATATCCAATCTTTTTTGCAAGTGGCTTGACTTCGGAAGATCTTACCACCATACCAGAGACTCCAATCAGCTTATCTATCACTTCGGCATTAATGTCTCTGAGACCCTTCTGAACTGTATAATTTCCAATCCTAACCTTTATCTTCTCCTTAATTTCTTCTGCATAATCAAAATGAATTTCTCTAAGAATAGAAACTACTGCTTCATTGAATGCTTCCAGCGTCTCATCAGGTCTGTAGGTTATTAGCTTTGCAATCTCGGGATTTGCAACATCGAGATCGATATAATCTGCAATAAGGGAGGTAGAATTTGAAGCCATCATGTGATTAATACGATCAAAATATTTGTAATTATCATCTTTATCTTTGAATCCTCTAAGAAATAATTCAAGCTGATTAGATAGGGCGGCGGTGGTTTGTTGTTCAGCCATTTTTCCTTAGCACTTGCTGTTTAAATAAACTGGTAGAATCATGGACTAGGGTGTATAGGAGGCTTTCTTCGGCCGACAATTTTTCTTCCATTTCCGCAGCGAGTGGAGAAGCAGCTGCAAGTTTAACTATTTTCTCTAGTCTGGCTGCAACAAATGAATTAAGTGAGATCATAAGATTTTCTCTATCCCTTTCTTTCAAACCACTAAGATAATCATCTACCCTTACGTAAAAATCAATGTCTATTTTAGACAAATCATGTGGCCTCGCGATCCTTTCCCGATTAAGGGCTCGTGAAACATAACTTGATATCTCGCTATCCTGTATTTCAACTAGCTTATGTTGGGACAATATTTTAGCTATCCATCGTCGTATAGATGAGATGTCTCCCTCTTTAGCATCTATTTGTATGTTGTCAATTGATACTTTTACATCCCGTTTGTACATTATTCTCACTTCTTCCATTAAGTAAGCAAGATCGTAGATGGAATGAATATCTTCGAATATGCTCGAGGTAAGTCTATCGGTTACCATCTTGAGGTATAAAGCTTTGTAATCTGTTATATCTTTTGGCAGGATAATTATTTTTAAGCTTCAAGTATACATGAATACGCCAAGGAGGCCTTCTAAATATTTTGCATAATATTCCCGTATTTTTTCAAAAGTCGCACGCAATTCTTGTTTGTGAGTCAGAAAAGTTGCATTGAGAACTGAATATATATTGTAATTAAGGATATCATTTGTAATATGACATCTGAGAGTCAGAATTTGTCAAACCTGATGTGGGTAGAAAAGTATCGACCCAAGAAATTAGATGACATTATCAATCAAAAAGAGATAATCAATAGCCTGAAGAATTTGACGAAAAAACCTGAAGAGATGCCACATTTATTATTTGCCGGTCCAGCTGGAGTTGGCAAAACTACCACGGGTTTATGTTTAGCACGAGAGTTGCTTGGTGAAAATTGGAGAGAGGATACGCTAGAACTCAATGCTTCCGATGAGAGAGGTATAAAAATGGTGAGAGAAAGAGTAAAGGAATTTGCGGGGGTTATTAAGCTGGACTTGGGCAACAAAAATGACAAGCTATTTAGACTGATAATACTGGACGAGGCCGATGAAATGACCTCCGAGGCTCAAACAGCCTTACGAAGAATCATAGAAGATAGCTCTAAAACCACCCGATTCATTATTATTTGCAATTATCTCTCTCAGATAATAGATCCGATTCAGAGTCGGTGTGTCGTATTCCGTTTCAAGAGAATCACAGCGGAAGACGCAGAAGAGTATCTAAAGCTGTTATGCAAGAAAGAGGGAGCAAAATACGAAGAGAAGGCTATCTCTAGTATTCTAGAATCGACACAGGGCGATATGCGTCACTCCATCAATGTTCTTCAGGGGGCCGCCGTAATGGGGTCTGTTTCTACAAACACCGTGCAAACCTCATTAGGTCTTTCTGGGAAAGCGAAAGTTGCTGAGGTTATTAAATTAGCAATTGCAGGGAAATTTAACGAAGCGAGAATAAAATTACTTGAACTTACGATGGTATACGGAATGTCCGAATTTGATTTCCTAAAATACGCTAACCAGATAGGGTACTCTATGAAGCTGAGTCGTCCTGAAGAATTTGCTGCATTAATGGCAGAGTATGACCACAGGTTGACAACTGGAGCTCACCCTGAAATTCAATTAGCAGCCCTTCTTGCACAACTTGGGAAACTAGGTTCAAAATCAAATTAACTAATCCGGCTGGCTAAACCACGACCCACACTATATTTAAGACTCATTTAATCTGTGAAACATAGCAATTTTAGTACCGATGTCTCCAACTAGCCATAATCCTTGCCTTAAGGGAGAAAAAATTTCAATGAATTTGATCAGTATTCTTCTTCAAATTCTTCTCCGCCTTCTTCCTCTTCGACCTCTTCAAAGTCCTCTTCAAATTCTTCTCTCTCCTCTGCGCTTTTGTATGGTAGATCTGTTTCACCTGGAGCACCACAGACAGGACACTTGAATTCAATTGTTTGACCTTCTAGGTCCAATGGAAATTCCTTGGAGAAAACCTCGTCACATTTAGAACAAACTAGTGTCGTTTGTATGTTATCAGAACTAAATTTATGTGATTGTAGTCTGAATATGGTACTAGCCATTCTTCTTACCTATAGGAATATTCCTTTTTTATAAGCCTTATCATGTATTTGCTATATTAAAAAATACACATGTAAGCCAAGTAAATAGTACCAAAAAATGGTAATTTAACACAACAATTGACTAGCATTAAAACCAGTTCTGTTTAGATAGGCCCATTTCTCAGATTCTGAAATGATTTGAGGTTGCTAGCATAGACATCAAGACTATTCGTGATAGCATAGTTCACAAGTGGCTTTGAGATTTCAAAGTTCCTGAGAAATACTCTCCTAATGATAAACACTAATTCATGTTAGTCATGCGTTCCATAATCGGAGTGAGTCCTGGAGTCGCCAGAATATATAAAAAAGGTCAGATCAATACGAACCAAGTTAGATACTCAGAGCAGTTTAAGATTCGCGGCTTGGCAGTTTTGATTTAATTATATTCCACGGGTTTGCGATTTAGAGTTATAAATCAAGGCCAGTAGATTCTCTCGCGCTTCATTCTGGACAACTATCCCCCTGTTCGCAACTGTCGTTATTATGCCATTATTCCTAACTCCACGCATTTTCATACAAAGATGCTCTCCCTCAGCCACAACCATAACTCCTTTAACATCCATTCTCATTATTTCGTCTGCAATTTCTTTAGTCAATCTCTCCTGGATCTGAAGTCTTCGAGAATATTTTTCTACCAAACGTACGAGTTTTGAAATACCAAAAACCTTACCAGAAGGGATGTACGCGATGTGGATCTTACCAAAGAACGGTAGCATGTGATGTTCGCACATACTGTAAAATTGTATATCTCTAGCTATAATAGAATCTGTTTCCTCGTTGAAGCTGATGTCCAATTCAGAATTCATATGATAGCCCGAGAAAATCTCTTCATACATCTCTGCTATACGTCGCGGAGTTCCAATCAACCCCTCCCGATCAGGATTTTCACCTAATTCTATTAATACCTGTCTGATTAATTTTTCAATTTTTGTCTTTCTAATTGATGTTTTATCCATCTTCTTTCATATCTATCTATGATTTGCCTATCTAGCACCTATTTGTTTATGTAACTGTGGTATAATTCTTACCTCTGGATATAAAGGATACACGATATCATACAAATTCAATAATTTCTCTAATTTGGGCTCATCTATACCATAACTGGGTTGAATCACAAATCCTGATATACTCGAGGGTTTGATTTTGGCAAAAATATTATTGACCAAGACTTTGAAGAAAGCGATTTCAGTTGAATTAGTGATGACCACCTTTATATAAGTAGTTTTATTGTGTTCTTTTGCTAATTCTAAGCATCTAAACTCGTTGATTAACAATTCCTGATAACTAATTTCTTCTGTCACGCCTGAGTCTGGAGTCTTAAACTCGATCTTGCAAATATCGAAAAATTCAAGTACTTTTGAAAATCGGAAAGAATCAAAGCATGATGATTCGATGTATGTTTTTAATCCTTTTCTGTTTTTGACAAAGTCAGCAATATGTATAAGGGCTTCGTACTGAAGTAATGGTTCCCCTCCTGTAAAGTTTACCTTGTATGTAAAAGGCTGTATCTGGCTTTCTATCAACTCTTTTGCCTCTTGTATAGAGTATTCTATTCCGCTATTGAACGGCAGGGCGTAGCCAGTATCACACCAGTGGCACTTTAAATGACAGCCGGCAAGTCGGACAAACATCGTCTTTGTTCCAACGAAGATACCCTCCCCTTCTATACTAGTAAATATTTCACTAATTCTTACCCTATTTTCTGTTATTTGCATAAACTGTTTTATCCCTTATACCTGCATTGCTGAATGCAGTTTTCCTATTTATACACGATTCGCACTTTCCACAATGAACTATTCCTTTTCCGCGAATTTTTAAGCCATTAGAATAGCAACTCCATGATTTAAAAACTAGATCGCCCAGTATCTCATAACCCGTTTTTAGCAGCTGGGATTTACTCATTCCCACCAATGAGGGAGACCAAATAGAAATTTTTTCCTTTAACCCTAACTTGATCCTGTCTTCTTCAGCGAGATTCAAAGATTTCACAATAGACTTGATAAATTCTGGTCTGCAGTCTGGATACTGCATGTCCTCAGAATGTGCACCATAAGCTACCAATCTTGCATTACAGCTAATAGCCCATGCTGCTGCTATTGTAATAAAAATTGCGTTTCTTATAGGAACAACGATATTAAAATTGAAATTTTCTGTTAGCCGTGTGTTTTCATTCGTTAGGGCGTTAGAATCTCCATAGAGATTCTTCATAAAATTCATGTTTATAGTTTGATGTTCTGCCGCATTCAGCATTTTTGAAAATTTTTCTGCTATCTTAATTTCACGCATTGCTCTTTGTCCATAAGAGAATGCCAGAGTCTTAATTTCATAGTTCTTGCAATTCTTTAGGTATGCTGCAACGCAGAGAGAATCTGGTCCTCCACTAATTATACAGATCGCAATTCCATTTTTAGTCTTTTGCAATTAAAGCATAAACACCTCCCATGCCGTACGATATTGCTATTAGGAACCTGGAGAAAAGTAGCGCAAGCTCATAACTTGCTGAAAAAATAGTATTGTCGAAAATTATTGAAATGGGAATGCTGCAAATGGCGATTAACCCGACTATGAGCTGCTCCTTGTTACTGATTCTGCTATATGTCTTGATTAAGAAATATGTTGACATATTCCCCAAACCTATTCCTAAGAGAATCAAATAAGGATAGAGTTGATGAAAGACTGAGATGGCAGCGAATGGTCCAGCCCAAGATAGACCATTTATAATTTTGATATGAAGGGGCCAACCTAGACTCTTTTTCATTCTTGTTCTCACTGATGCTAGTATCTTCCTCCTCTTGTAGAGAGTTATTCCCAAGGTTGCACCAAAACTGGCTAGCCAAAGAGGTGGATAGTAATAGTACGGTACTTTATCCATCGATAAAAAATGACTAAGGACAGCAGCGAATATTATTGCGATTGCAATAGCTATAAAGAGGAATCCAAAGCTACGTTTGATTTGAACATCTGGATCCCCTTCCACTAATGAGAAAAAACTTAATTTCTTCAATTTAAAGTATTTCACAGACTGCCAGAATTGACTGGTGGTGGTGACAGATCAGGGTCTGGCGGTCCATGAAATCAATTAATCTTAATAATATCGCGACGTTTAAAAGAGTATGCGTACTTGTACCTCTTGTAGAATGGTCAAGTTCCATTCTATAAATTTTATATTTTCATCCACGATATGTAACGAATGTTTTATGCTTATTTCAGAATCAAAGGGACAGAAGTAATAATCAGTTTAGGGTGTCTGTTTTGATCCACATTTAGGACAAAATCTAGAGCCTATTTTCAGGAGATTATTGCATTGGATACACGAATTGGAAATGATTTCCGGTTGTGCAGCTGGTAAAGTATTAGGAGTTTTCTGTGTTCCCTTTCCATACATTTCTGTTACTGCGCCGCTAGGTCTAAATGAATCATCGACATCGGGCATAAATTCAGTCTTGTCAGATTTATCATCATTCAATTCCTTAAGAAATACCATCAATCGTGGAACCTGGTCATTATTTCCTTTCAGGGTGACTTGGTCACCTAACCAAAGCGCAAATTTCTTCAACGTCATCTCAGGGGTAGAAAACGTGAGAGAATGAGTTGACATGTATTCTTCTGTAGCAGCTCTTCCATTAAAGATCTTCATCAAGTTGGTTATGTATAGTCCGCAGTTTTAATTATTGCGTATTTCCACATTTATTGCAAAACTTTGATTGATTTGGGATTTGAGCTCCACATGTAGCGCAATTCTTTGTTTGAGTGTTGCTATTCTTCTGATTTGTCCGATCTCGTTTGATCGTCATATCTACAGGTTTGAATGTGGGTGCACTTTGTTCAGTTTCGGGCATAATATACTGTTCGGCTGGTGAAGACTTACCCTCGCCCCCTATAAATCCTGCAATGCCAAAACCACCGCCGGACGCAGATGGAGCGTATGAGGAGGAAACAGTAGCACCACTAGCAGCATTAGGACTTTGAATTGATGAGCCTTTTGCCATCGCTGATTTCAATTCCAAAATGACTCTTACTGCTAGGAAATTTAATGCAGATGATGAAATAAGGTAATCGCCTATTTTGCCAAAGAATTCCCTTTCACTGATCTTTCCTTTTTTGTAGAGTTGACTATCCTCGACCAATGACTCATAATGCTCTTGAGTTTCGTTGACTAATTGTTTTAACTTTTCTGCCAATCCGCCCAAGGCATCTACATTAAATGACATCAATACTGATTCTGTCATACGGGTCTAATAAAAGTTTGAACGAAGATTATCCACAGCAACCAAACCTAAAGCAGGAGTCCATGTAATTACTTTCTTTGGAAACACTCATTTTCCAATCAAAAAACCTATTAATATCGATATGTTGGATGTGACTTCAATCTTAGACTGGAGGGGTTGTCTAGCCTGGTTAGGATACCTGCCTTACACGCAGGTGGTCATGGGTTCAAATCCCATCCCCTCCATGCTATTTTAGGTGATGATTATTGTCCATTCTACTCACTTGATAGACGGTAAATAGGGTATTAACAAATTGTTGAAACTCACTTACGAAGTATTTATCAGCCCGTGATCAATTTTTGTTTACCGCTAGCATTCTAACCTAACCGCTACCTATTTTTTTATACTCACAATCATACATAGCCCTATAATTTGATTATGTTCCTGTATTACTCATCATACATCAGCATACATTGCAAATTCATGAGGATGTGGTCTAATGGCCAATTCCATATGCTCATTCTTTGCATGCTCAACAATACTGGCGATGACTTCTTTACCAAATATTGGTTCCAGAAAAATAGAATCGTTCTGTAATTCTTGACATGCTTCTCTTAAACTTGCAGGAAGCTGCTGGATGCCAAGCTCTTGCCTCCTGTATTCTGTCATCTTAAAGATATCCGCATCAACCGGATCGCCTATAGATTTTTTCTTTTTTATACCATCAAGTCCTGCCGCTACAATAGCCGAAAAAGCTAGATAAGGATTACAGGATGGATCGGGAGCTCTGAATTCAATCCGCTTCATGTTTGCAAACTTTTTCCCTTTATAATGAGCAGGAATTCTTATTATGGCAGACCTATTTCCCGTACTCCATGCAATATAAACGGGGGCTTCATATCCTGGAACTAATCTTCTGTATGAGTTCGTAGTTGGAGCCACTATTGCTGCTAAGGCTTTTGCGTGGTCTATAATTCCACCACCAAAATAGCGAGCATTCTCAGACATTTCAGCATACTCATCCGATGCGTCGTAGAACAGATTACGCCCTCCATTCCACAAGCTCACGTTTACATGCATTCCTGAGCCATTATCCAAGGAAATTGGTTTGGGCATCATTGTTGCTATCATATTATGTTCTTTCGCTATATTTTTGACGATGTATTTGTAACTTTGTACAGAATCTGCTGCGTTAACAAGGCTATCGTATCGAATATCTATCTCGCATTGGCCAGCAGTTGCAACTTCATGATGATGTGCATCACAAATTATGCCAAATTTGCTACTTAAAACATCCACGCATTCATTCCGATATTGCATGAGTGTGTCGCCTGGTGCGCTAGGTAGATAGCCTTCCTTCAATCTTAAGGCATACCCAACATTATCAGTTGACCAAGGAGCTTCCCTTGATGTTATTTCGTAACTTTGACCGTGTGACGGAGTTAGTGTATTTACAGCGAGTTTATCAAATACAAAAAACTCTACTTCAGGACCCCAATATGAAATATCATAGCCTTGTTCTTTTACATACCTTTCGGCTTTTTTTGCAATACCCCGCGGATCCTTTGGATATGGTCCCCTCGTCTTTCCTCCACTTAAAATATCACATATCAGTCTGGCTGTGGGATATTCTCGTATCCATGGAACAATAGCATATGTAGAGGGGTCTGGACGTATTATTAAATCTGATTCATGGATTTCTGTGAAACCCTTAATAGAAGATCCATCAAGTTTAGGTAATCCATCTTCAAAATCTTCCTTTCTAAACATATTCGAGGCTATCGTAGTATGATGAAATCTTCCGAATAGACCAGTAAATTGTAGATCTAGGAATTTTATTCCATCGCCTTCAAGTCTTTGTAATACTTCTTGACTTGTGTAAGATAAAGATTCGATTCTTCCATCAACAACTCTATAAGGCAACTGGAATCTTCTTTCTTTATCATAGTCCTATAATTAAGTCTTAAATAAATTCCTCGCATACAGAAGAAATTAGTAGAATAGCTGATCAAAAAGTAACATCTTATAAAGCTTAACAGTATTAAGTTTCAGTCTAAACAATAAACGAGTCGATCACTAGTGGAAAGTTCAGAAGAGAGCAATAACAAGGATAGCATCGGAGAGTCAGGGACGATGGATTTGAGTTTTGTGACAGAACTCCTCCTAAAGGAGGTTCAAATTCCACCCTTGCAGCAGATACCACCGGATACGTATAAGACAATTGCCAGGTTCATAAGGATAGAGTCGCTACGAAGCTATGAGAGTATAGAATCAAAGATCAGAGACGAATTGATTCGATTGATTGCGCTAGCGACAAAATTACTAATTGAAATAAGATGTCAAAAACTAACGTGTTACAAAGTCAATGAAGGTACTCAATTACCGCACGCTCTAGCAACTGAAGAATATTCCAAATTGACTGAAGAGGAAAAGTACATTTTGGAAGGAAATTTAGATGCTTTTAGAAAGAAGGAATCTATTTTGCTAGCCTCTTCACAGGGGCGTGAGAAAATGCTGAAAACTATTTCAAAACTAATACATTCAAAGAAAATACTAGTCAGATTTCTCAAGCCCGTTGAGCAGTTTATGGGAGTGGACATGACCAAGTATGGGCCATTTGTGGAGGAAGATGTCGCTATCTTGCCTTTTGAGAATGCTAGGTCGCTTCTTGAAACTGGAACTGCAGCGGAAATTCACGACGATGTACCTGCGAAATGAAGGGAAATCTAGATATTATTCCGTACATATAATCCTGACATAAGTAATCTTGCCTCATAATGGAATAGACATAGACCAGTTCGTTCTATTGACTATCTATCCTACAGCGGTTTTTTTTCTTATAGGACTACTGGGGAAGAAGGGAAAGATATGCGAGACGTTGAAATACACCTTACAAGGATTTGCATGTATCGTTTTCTCTATTGTTTATTTCATTGCAATCCCTCATGGCGGAGCACAAGGCCTTGCTATTATTCTAACAATGTTTGGTCTGTTATTGTTGTTCATGGCGAGAAAACAGATGATCCAGCCGGCTGCATCGCAAGATCGGACGAGGACTTCTTAAATGCGAACCCAGTTTCTTCCCTAATTCATCTTGTCATTTATATTTGGATTCAATCAATTTATGTGAAATTAGATCTTTTCTGTTTTATATTATTATACAACGGCAGATAAAAAAGATCAAATTAGTAATCTTGCTAATTTACATGACACATTCGTACATTAGACCTGATCTCACTTACTACGTGGGTTCATGTTTTCTTCGCCTGTATTTAATTAGACCCATGAGTTGATATCCGTATTCAAGATTGTGCTTAACATGGTTTATGCCGTGTGATCCATGAGGTAAGAATTTACCATCAAGAACATTTTCAATATAGATCTTCACCTTCCGGATCGAAATTGTTGCATGTTGAAGTTGCCTGTCCGTTAGCTTTCTTCCTAATTCTCTTTCTATTTCCGGACTAAATTCCTTTGTTCCTACTAATTTAGAATATTTCTGTAATTTATTATAATTTATACACAGATCTGCAATCTTCTTATAGTCTTGATCAGGTATTTTCATCAGTAATTCATCTAATTCTTTTTTCTTCCTTTGCGTCAAGACGCTGAGGCTGTTAGTCAATTCCTTTCTATGAGCTTTTGTATGACTGTCTGATTTTGACTTTTGAATAATATCTGTTCGTTCCTTTTCAGGTATACTATTATCCTCTTTAGTAACAGAATGAGATTGATTGTTTAATATTACCGGTAAACTCAGAACGTTATCTATAGCTGAAGACTTATTTCTCTGGTAATATCTTTCGAGACCATAAACGCCAACTCTTTCTCCATTAAGATCAGTGCCTTTATGGACGATCGAGGCGATATTGAGTACTAGCTTTGGATAATTAGATTTCAGGGTTTCGTTTGAGTTATCATAATTTTCCATTATATCTCTGTATATGCTTAAAATTGCATCATCTATCAATCTTGTTGGGGGTTGACCACCTGCATTTGAAATTTGGCCTTTCTTACTGAAATCCAAACCCTTAGAACCAATTGTCAAAAAATCGCAAAGTTCGGATTTAGAAAAAGAGTAATGGTTAGTTTCACATGACATTACTATAGCCTTCATGATATCAAGCCAAAGATCAGTAGGATTGGCTGTATTATCAAAGGCCTTTTTCATAATTCCTAAGGCATCTTTCCTTATCTTGATTTCACTGACTCTCAGTTCTTCAAAAGCCCGATTTAGCAATTCTTCTACCGATGGAATTATGATTTCATTGGAATTATTGTTGTTATTGGCCAACCGGTAGTCACTTATAGCATTAATCCTAATATTAATGATAATATTTAAAGAAAATATTTAATGGTTTTGTAATGCGTACCTCCTAAAATTTCACATTAAAATTTTATAGATAATATTTGTAGATATAAAAAGGTAGAACGATTTGTTGGTATGTTGATTAACACACCAATAGTTAGTCATGAATTACGGAGGCATTTGCTACTGCTAGCCTCGCACAAAATCCCATTACACCACCGAACACTATGTGTAACGCTAACGAACCAAATAACATGGTATCTGAAAGTGTAAGAAGTTGTTTTGCGAATAGATAGTCTTCTGATGTCGGAGGTGATGTGCTCAATATATTCTGAAGAGTTGGTTGCATAACAGCAAAATTAATCGGGAGGAAGAGGACTAGCCACACAATTACTCCGGCGAGAATACCAGTGCCCAATCCTTTTACCAACGAATTAATGTAAAGGATCTTTACATGTTTGGAAATAGTGCTATAGACTATCCCTATTATTACCGCCGTTATCATAAACAGTGTAAATCCAATGTATACAGCGTACGGTGACTGGATTCCAAATGCCAGTCCAACCATTTTGTAAAGAGTTCCGGGCGCTAAGCCGAGCTCTGAATCTATTGCTAGAAATAATCCAAATATGGCCCACGCTGCCGTAAGACCCGCAGTCATGCCTGACGGCCTATGTATAATGGTCCGAGATGAAGACTGCATACTTATATTATACAATATCTAATATTTAGATTTTTTGTACAGCAATAATATTTCTAATCATATCATCTCTACTTTCTTATTTTTAAGTTCGACAATTTGGAAGTGGCTATCTGAAATTGGACCGATTTTCATTTGCTTAAATGGCTGATTTGGTATAACGCATAACGTTATTCCCGGACAGAACGTTGGGCTCCTGCTAGATACCTAGTTCTGAATAAACCGAGGTTAATGATTTATTCGAGGTAATGAAAATTAATTAGTGATATTACTATTAGATTATTCTAATTTAATCCGGCCACCATACTTTTCAACTTCTGATAAAATAACGTTCGAAACTTTTTCTAGTATCTCTTGAACGTATTCTTTCTTTTTGCCTTTTGAAACTATCTGGACTTTCATCACCGGGATTTTGTTATTCTTATATCCCTGTGGATGGGTTTTCAAGTACAGAGCATGTCGTGGAAACGATCTGACCAATTTTATCAACGTCCTGGATAACGTGGCTTCGCCAACTCCCTCTACGTGGTAATAACGTTCTTCAATTGCGAATTGTCCTATTTCTTGTTTGATATTGCCTAAAATGCTGTGCGTAAAGATTGCCTTCATTTCAGACGGTACCCCAGGTAAACATACGATTTGTGTTTTTTTGGTAAATATGTAGACTGCTGGAGCGTTGCCAATGGGGTTGTGAATAGGTTTGGAGTCTTTAGGGATCATCGCCATTTTTAATCTGGCAGAATTCAATCTCACGTTCTGTCCTAGTCTCTTATAGCTGTCCTTTACCATCTGTAATGCAATAGGATTCAAAATCAATTTTCTCTTTAAGCTCCTTGCTACGGCTTGTATTGTCATGTCATCATACGTTGGGCCAAGGCCACCGCATGTAACTATCCAATCAGGTTTTCTAGCTAGACTGTCCCTTAAAGCGATGTTAATTTCTTCCAAGTCATCAGCTACAACTATTACTCTGCGTACCTTGGCGCCCAACTTTGTAATTTTTTTCCCCATCCAGTGAGCGTTGGTATTGAGCGTTATACCTGATAACAACTCATTACCTATACACAGAATTTCAACCTCGCTCAATGTGGATCCGTAAAGTATGTAGAAGATGAATTTAAGATTTAAAATCCGAAATGCCCTTGAAGTTCAATTACGCTTGACCCAATTAGACCAATCACCCAATTCATTCCACAGAATTAAGAAGCAACCACGACATAGTTGGCAATATGGTAGAATTTCTGCCAGGATTGAAATTATTGATATAATTCGGCTATAGCTCCTGTTTCAACACACTTGCTTACTCTGGACATTTGTAAACGAAGGAAAAGTGTCTTGAAGTATTTCGTTCCAAAGAAGAGGAGATGTAGGATCTTTTTTGTTGTTACTAGCGAATTCACCCTGGTGAAATTTCTCCTAAATAGAACAGTTGGGTAATCACAATAGTCATTTTGATGGTCAATCCCTGTTATTACAAGGGTCTATTTCAGCAGATTTCTTAGTCTCCTTAGAATTAAAGGCTAGTATATTCATGATTGCAGGATCAGACACGCTTGAATTTCGTAGCCGGTGCAAATGTCGGTGAATATGCATCAATGGCTGAAACCATGATCTAGAATTGCTTGGTTCATTACGTGATTTTTAATGCTAGTGCTCAATCCTAAATTGGAAAAACAATAAATTAGAATATACAAAAGAAATTCTGCCGGGGTACCGAAGCTAGGTAAGTAAAAATATTGGCCCTAAGAGGGGTCAGCCTCGAGATCTTACAGGAAATAGAAAACGATGGGTAAGCTGATGTCCGCAAGGACTCGTGGGTTCGAGTCCCACTCCCGGCGCCTCAACTCTGTTAGTCATACACAACTCTCAATCGTCAATAAGATGTGGACATTTAGGTCGTAAAAGTCTGAGGATTTATTGCACATTTATCCAATAACGTGGCATTAGCTTTTGGTGCACTTGCCATTTTCAGCGTTGCTCATTCTAAAAAATGGTTTTTCGGAATCAACGCGATTTGTGATGTTCTTTTGAAGTGGAGTTCACGTTTTTGGGTTTTTAAACAAATCTTGATAAGAATTTATGAATGTTATTCACTTTCATTCGGTCATCAGGTTTAGATTTCCGGGCTGGTTGAGCGTAAGCAAAGATGTGACGGGCCGGCAACATCAGATTTGGGCTTAAATAGGAAGATGTTTCTAGCCATCGGCTGTGTGGTGAAGGTAGAAAAGGACGTAGGAGCCTGTCTCATTCTTCTATTTTTTGTATCTTTCTCCTAGTTCATTTATTTTTTCTAAAATGTATGAGGGAGGTTTCTCTACGGTGTCACTCATTTTCCAATATTTCCCATTGTGAAAGATTAGAGGTTTTATGTTCTCATCAGCTGAAATTTCAACCACCTCGCCAACAAACATAACGTGATCCCCGAGTTCTTCCCGTTTGACTAGTTTACATTCAGCGTTCATAGCACAATTCTCAATCATTAGACATGCAATTTTTCTACCTGGATAGAATTTGACACCAAACTCATTCAGGATTTGTACCTTGTCGACCTTAGTGCCGGTATACCTTCCAGAGATGCTGCATAAAATATTTTGATCCTCACCTGCTAAATTCACCCCAAATTCCTTTGATTCTTCAATATTGTGCGCGGTCGCATCATGACCGCGTATGTTCACAGCAATAAGGCACGGTGAATAAGACATGTGGTGAGTCCATTCAGCTGACATGACATCAGCACCATACGGTCCATCTGACGTGATAAGCCCCACATTTGTAACGAATTGTCTTGTACGTCTGTCATTCCATTGAATTTCCATGATTAATTTATCCAGACTCAATATTTATCGTTAATATGATCTATTTTAGGAAATACAACTAGATGGATGAATGTACCAGTCATTATGGCACTATCGATAAGTTATCAATAATACAAAAAACAGACTAAATCTAGTTTTTAGAACGGTTTTTTATTATTATTAAATTTTGACGTCATCGGTCATGCCTCATAAATAGCCATATCTGAGGTGTTAAGCATTTCATCTATTTTTTCGTGTAGTTTTAGAAATGCGAATCCTTTTGGTGTTGTGCTAAATGTCTTATCTTTGTTGCTATATTCCAAAAAACCCTTTTCTATGAGGTTCTTGAGATATTGAACTACCTGTGAGTAGGAAAGATAAGAACTATACATGATCTTCGTTTTTCTTGCCCCGCCAGATCCGGTTGTATTAAGTATTGAAACAATTATCTCATCTCGATCTCGTTGTATCATTGGAAGTATGATTATCTCATCCTTATTATATGGATGAGATCCTGATTCTAGATCAACCTTCATATTCAAATACAACAATTTTGTGAGAATAAATATGACTACACTTTAAATCACTAAGAACATTCTAATTTTTCATGAACCAATTAATGTCTTAAGTGACTTGTGTCTAATTCAAACAAGTTTCAGTAAATACGCGACTGAACTGGAATGAAAGTTGTTGGTTATCCCTGAAATTATATCCCAAGTTATTGAAGGAGATAATGTTTGTATCCTCAGTGTCATGCCCTACGCACGTGCGTAAAATTCTAGTGCGAGGGGGTTAGATCTGGGCAGGAGCGAGTACCGCAAAAGTCGTTGTAATTCCAACTAGTAAATGAATATTTATCTAATTAATTAGTGCTTTTGTGCTAAGATTTGTTCTAAATAGGTCATTATTAACAGTCAAACTCATTGCAATAGAAACTGGCTGTTTTGAATGGAGTGAGTTGTTAAGAATCCTTAATCATCAAGCTATTGAATCCATGTCTAGACAAAATCTATGAACAATAACTATTCGAGATAATATTTGTAAGCAGCCCTTATATCCAAAATTTTACAGTTGAACTATGAAAATTAGTAGGATGACGGGCAGTTGGACACGTATGGGAATGAGAATCAGATTTCTACCTTCCACTATTATCAATTGTCCTGTTATTTGCGTTTAATCCAACCTTTATACTAGCATCTGACATAACAGGAACAAATATTCCTAATACGATTTACGGTACAATGGGTGATGATAAAATACTTGGAAAAGATGGAAAAGACAACTTGTATGGTAGCGGTGGTAACGACGTCGTACACGGAGATGAAGGTGATGATTTCGTAGGAGGGGACATTGCGAAAGATACTCTTGAAGGTAATGATGGGAATGACCTCGTACAGGGGGGTTCTGGAGCGGATAACATCGACGGTGGAAAAGGCAATGATACGCTATTAGCATCTTTTGCTCTTGGTTCTGTATCGTTTAGGGATTATGCTACTGACACAATAGTATGTGGGTCAGGATTTGATACAGTGTATATTAATCCGGTAGATGGGGATACTGCATCATCAGACTGTGAGTCAATCGTATCTTCTCCATAATAGGAAAGCCTGATAGATTATCTCAAGTCAGAGATGGCCCGGCTAATCGAACCTATGTTACTCAGAAGTCCTTTATACCACTTATTATTGCATAATATGATGCTAGTATCTAAATTTCCCTTAACTGCCATAAGTTATTCTAATCTAGTCTTTGTAGGCAATATGACATGAAAGGGGCAAAAACCTTAAGGTATGTAGAGCCATTCACAAATGATCCCAAAAATAAAAAAAGGAAATTCTGTGCCACTTGTGCCAATATTGCAACACAGATCGCCTGTTTTGATGTGGGTGAGGCAACAGTCATAGAAAGATATTGTGATACCTGCGTCAAGACTATCGGATACTCTCCAGATACTGGAGATCCTAGCAGGAAATAAGTGCTAACGAAACCCGATGTATGAAGAAAAACTGACAAAAAAATTTGCTAGAGAACTGATGAAGGAACATAGTTTGTAATGACCTGCAAGGAGATATGTCGCAGACATAAAGCAATAAAACCAATTGGACGTGGAAGATATGCAGCTGGCCTAAAACGATGCCAGGTGTGTAATATTTTTATCAAATGGGAAGGTTTTTTCTGCCCATGTTGTGGGTGCAGACTTAGGACAAAGCCAAGGAATCAAAAGTACAAGTTAATACTTGCTCAAATACAGTCAAAAAAACCTTAAGAAAAATAACAAATTCCATTTCTTTACCTTTCCAGTATATTGCAATACTTTTTTACTTTACTCAGAAACTATTCTTGATAGAATTCACATTTTGAAATGCATGCAACAACTATATTTATGGTACTTTTACAACCGCAAGGGCCAAATTTTAGATGATCGAAATTATGAACAAACATGATAAAAATGTGGCTGTTCTCGACGTCGGTTGTAACGAAAGGGCGAAGTAATTAGATCTTAACTAGAATATAATACGAAACCCCACGAATGACCATGACTATCAATAGGCCAAGCCCAAAACACCTCAAGGAAGAGACTTTCTAGGAACAAAAAACCTATGCGATTGAACCGGCATCTAGTTCCATGATGCATAATCTTTAATAGATTTATGAGAATAAATCGTCTAATAATAACATGGATAAGTTCACTATCACTGCCACCTGTACAATTTTAGTTGCAACCTTGCTTATACCGAGTCCGATTTTGTATCCCGTCGTTAGTTGGGCTGAATTGATAACTGGGACTGAAGGAAATGACGATCTTGAGGGCACCGATAGTAATGACGAAATATTAGGGCTTGATGGAAATGACAGGATTTCCGGTATGGGCAGTGCTGACAATATCGATACTGGTAATGGTAATAATCAGATATTTGGTGGAGATGGGAATGATCAGATAGTAGCATTCGATGGGAATGATCAGATCCAAGGAGGTAAAGGAAATGATAACATCACAGCGGGTCAAGGAAATGATCAAATTTATGGGGAAGATGGTGATGATCAAATTATAGGGGATTCTAGAGATGTGAAAGCAGTTGATGGGCTCCAGAATGAAAATGGTGCTAATGCAACTGGAGCTGATGGTGCTAATGCAACTGGAGCTGATGGTGCTAATGCAACTGGAGCCGATGGTGCTAATGCAACTGGAGCTGATGGTGCTAATGCAACTGGAGCTGATGGTGCTAATGCAACTGGAGCTGATGGTGCCGATGGTGCTAATGGAGCTGATGGTGCCGATGGTGCTAATGCAAATGGAGCTGATGGTGCCGATGGTGCTGATGGAGGGAATGCCAATGGTGGCGATGGAGGGAATGGAGGGAATGGAGGGAATGCCAAAGGTGGCGATGGTGGCGATGGTGGTGATGGAGGTAATGGTGGCGATGGAGGCAATGCCAATGGCGGCGATGGAGGCAATGCCAATGGCGGCGATGGAGGCAATGAATATTGTGCGAAAGGGAGAGAAGAAATTCCAGGCGGTGTTTTTGTTAATGGTGGAAACGACCAAATCCATGGAGGAAATGGGAACGACCAAATTTCGGGAAATGGTGGCAACGATCTGATTACCGGTGATATAGGAGACGACATATTTTACGGTGGAAGTGAAAATGACTGCATTTTTGGCGGCGATGGAAATGATTCCCTTTATGGTGGTGATGGTGACGATGATCTAATTGGTGGTTCAGGAAAAGATATTTTCACATGTGGGAAAGGAGATGATGTTGTTCACGATTTTCTCGAATTAGAAGGTGATTCGGTAAACGATGATTGTGAAACGATAATTTCTTGAATAAGGAATTGATTAACCATTCCATCACAAAAGGAGTCTCAAGAACCGCCCTACTTTAATCCCAAATATTGCATTTAATTGTAATTACCAATGGTCAACGGACATAAGCGGATTACCAAATAAATTCCTGATTATATTATTTAGATAGGTTAATTCCCGATCCTATTGGGAGTTTATTAAGCTCTGATTATACATTTTCTCTACACCCTCCCTATCGAGTTCATACAACCAAAGTCTATGAATAAGAACCATTTCACGATATGGGGCCGTTAACTAATATGATAAAATCTGAATTCAATGCTTCATACTGGCGATATTCTGTATATTCTTCCATCGTCTTTGTCATAGACAAGGACATACAAATAGCCATCAGGTCCAACTTGCAAATCAGTTATTACTCCAAACCCTTTGCCAAAAATAATATTTCCAAGTTCTTCAACTTTATCAGCGACTTTGTCCACTAGAGAACCATTCAATCTTAATCCTGTCCTATTTTGATTTAGGTCAAAATGATATATATTTCCAAAATTTGCATCTCCCACAAACATGTCATTTGCATATTGAGCTCCGAGTTTACTTGAAGTGAGAAACTTGAGAGCAGTTGGAGCCACCGATTTATCCCATGTGAATTCTGGAGAACTGTATTTGCCCTTACCTCCAAAGCCGACAAGACCCTGAGGATTTTCAGGTACTTTTTCACCCTTTCCAGGTTCAGTTGTTGCGCCTTCCTGGGATTGCACAAACCAAATGCCTTGAATCTTTGCCCAACCACTGTTAAATCCCGGATCCACTAGGTTTATCTCATCCCCAAATGTTGGACCATTTTCAGCCTCCCACATTTTTCCTGTTACAGGATCAAAGTCAAATCCAAAACTATTTTTTATCCCGTAAGCAAAATACAGATTTGACATTGGAACACTATTTATTATTCCATCACCGACAGGATTACCATCTTGGGTAATCCTAATGATAGCAGCTCTTCCGTCAGGTTCTGAACCATTCACATAATTTTGAGCTTTCGTTTCGCTATCTTTTGCTATGAATGACCCCCCGACATCACCTATTGCGATATAGAGACTATTATCTGGTCCGATTGTTATTTTTCCCCCATTGTGTTGCGGTCCAGGCAACGCTGGCAAGTCAAGAAGAAGTTTAGGATTTGTCAATTTGTCATTTAGAAGTTCATATCTGTAAACACGATTGCCCACAGGGTCTGGGGTGACGCCTCCCAGATCATTTCGCTGAGCTTCCGTATAGTATAAGAAGACAAATATTTTTCTAGTTTCGGTGTTTTTTGAAATTGCTACTCCTAGAAGCCCTCTCTCGTCTTTTTTTGCCACCTCGACTTGAAGTAAAGGTTGTTGTGAAGCTACTCCATTCACAATTCTCATAACATTTCCTGTATTCTTTTCTGTAACCAGTATATCATCTTGACCAACGAATGTCATGGCAGTTGGCTCTTTAAGGCCACTCGTTATTAATTGAGATGTCAAGTGCGTATCATTGATAGATGGCCCTTCAATAGAGATCTTTGCCCTAGCGAAAAGTGGAGTGACATAATGCCAAGAATACAAGAATGATAGAATCGATATTATAAGGAATGATGCAAGAATCACCCATTTTTGAGATTTCTTCATTATCATTACTTTGTATTATGCTGGATCATTTAGTAGCAATAGTAGAATTGACGATTTGATTTATTCTAAATATTGTTCCATCCCTACGGTGTTCAGCTAATACATAGAGATGGCCATCTGGTCCCACTTCTAAGTCAGTAATTATCCCTAATCCTTTTGCAAATATGATATCTTGTAATTCATTCGAATTATCTGCTACTTTGTCGGCAAGTGGACCATCAAGGTCCAAGTGTGTTCTAGCCTCATTCAAATCAAAGTGATAAATTGTCCCATTCTTTACACTTGCTATAAATAGATCATTTTCATACTTTTCACCCAACTTATCGGAATTAAAGAACAGAACGGAAGTAGGAGCTATGGTTTGAAGCCAGTCAAATTCTGGATCCCTATAAACTCCTTTTCCATCAAAATCTTCCAAATCCTTCTTATCAAAGTCTTTTTGGAGAAATGATGGACCCTGAATAATTCTCCAACCACTGTTAAAGCCTGGTTTCACAAGATTAATTTCATCATTCATGCTTTGTCCATTTTCAGTGTCCCATAAATTACCCGTCACCGAGTCGAAACCAATTCCAAAACTATTTCTCAGCCCATAAGCGTAGTATTTGTTAAGTGGTTCAGAATCTCCCAGTATTCCCTTTCCACCTACAACATCGCCATCGAAGGTAACTCTTAGTATGCCTCCTCTTCCATCAGGTGCTGGTCCATCCCTGACGTTTTGAGCTTTTGTCATATATGTCTGATTTTGAATATAATTAAGGTTACCAATAACTAGATATACACTCTTGTTATCAGGACCTATCTTAATTACGCCGCCGTCGTGTGAAGGTCCAGGTAAATATGGAAGGTCCAAAAGTAATTTTAGATTAATTAACGTGTTATTAACCAGCTCATACCTGTATAATCGATTACCTAATATCGTAGTACCATCTTTACCCTCAGTCTCAGTGTAGTATAAAAATACGTAAGGAGGAGCACTAGTATTGTTATTATTGTGTGAAATAGCTATACCCAACAGACCTCTTTCACTCATATTTGCAACATTAACATCAAGCAACGGTTCCGTCATTTCAGTGCCATTTCTAATCTGGATTACCCTTCCAGTATTCTTTTCTATAACTAGGATATTGTCAGGTTCCACGAATGCCATTCCCGTAGGAAATCCAAAACCAGAGGCTAAAGCCTGAAATGTTAAGCCTGGTTCAATTATATTAATTCCATCATACGATTTAATCTTCTTCTTAGCATGAACTGTAGAAACATCTCCAGAACATACCACAACGGAAACTAGAATAGCAAGGAAGGCAATCAGAAAGATAAAGGTTGAACGCGATACAATACTGTATAAAGACTGCACTTTTTAATATCGGATATTTGTTATATTTTTAGCTTTGTCTACTTCCATTTCGTATTAACATTTGTCTACCTTTCTTAGCTTAAACCTAATGGCTTAACTTGTTTTGTTTAAGGAATATCCTGTTTAACCATTTTATGAGTCATGAGACTCTAGCACCTTTTGTTTAATCCAAAAACTATTTTATCCTTGAAGCGGTATTAGCTTCGTTCAAGTACAACTTCAATCTGTGCCCGAGTACCTCAACTTTCTATTGTATTTAGAGGTCGGGCATTTATGATGGAACAGATAAAGGCTGTTTACGATATATTTTTATCTAGCTGGATAACGCGCGCTAAACAACAAGAAGGTAAAGGAGCTCCAATAATTCACGATAATACGATATATTTAATGCGACTAATTTCGCATGTATGGACGACATGGGTCAAGTAATTATAGGGTGTTCTGGCTGGAGTTATCCTGACCAGCCTGAAAAAGGGGGATGGACCAAAGTTTTTTATCCATCCACCGAAACAAAGAGGCTAGCATATTATTCACAGTTCTTTAATACTGCTGAAATGGATTCCACATTTTATGAAAAGTTCTACAGCCAGATGACAAAAGCAACTTTCGTCGGGATGGCAAGAACAACGCCTGATAATTTTCAGTTTTCAGTAAAAGTACCGGAAATAGTAACACATATCAAAAGATTGAATGTAATGTCAGGCGCCATTTCTGCCCTTGAGGAGTTTCTGGAAAAGATCTCTCCTTTAAAATTGGCAAATAAATTGGGTGCGATACTCATTCAGCTCCCCCCAAGCTTCACAGTTAAGGATTTTAAGAATACGGAGGAATTTCTAGATAGACTACCTGCTGGTTATGATTATGCCGTAGAGTTCCGTCACCCTTCGTGGGAAACTGAAGGGCCTTGGAATATGCTCAAGCATTATAACATCGCCGCTGTCATGACAGATTCTCCCTCGCAAGACAGGTTGCAATTTCTATCGGAAGTTATTGTCACCGCTAACCACTCTTTTATTAGGTGGCATGGCAGAAACGTCCATCACAGATACAATTATCTTTACACTAAAGAGGAATTGAAACCGTGGGTTGAAAAAGTCAAGAAAATACAATTAGAAACCACAATTCTGAGAGGATATTTCAACAATCATTATGGTGGGAAAGCTGTTGTTAATGCTCTACAATTTAAGGAAATGATTGGCGACATATTATCAAAGGAAGAGAAACAAGTATTGAAGCATGCACAAAAATACTTAGGTCAACGTGACATGAAATTGTCTTCATTCCTCGAACGGTAAACGAATATTCAGTTATGATTAGGTATATTATTGGAGCAGGTATAGATCGAATAACATCTATCTACATTATCTGATTCCAGTTGGCATTTTAATTCCTCTACTAGCCCCGGTAACCACCGCAACTACTCTATAGTGCCTATTGTGCTTTAGCCATGATAAACTATAGTAAACTTGCAATACCTGCCATTTTGATACTCGCAATTGGTGGAGTAATTAGCTTTCTTCTTGCATTTAACTTCTATCCTGAAAACATGAGAATGTTACCATCGATGGCAAGTGTTACGAGTTACTTGATGCAGCCCATGAGCAATATGTGAATCTTGGCGCAAGAAAGGATATAGAGACTTTAAGGCTAGAATTGAGTAAGGTCGAACCAAAAGATGCGATAATACCTATCATATTTAGTAGCAAAGACTCCGACATCGAAGATTTTAAATCTAAATACCTACTGATGGTATCATCACAGCATAAAGTGAAATATTTTCCCAACATTGATGCAAGCGTAGTTACTGCGATTTTTCCAAAAAAGAACTTCAAAATATAGTGGATAACCTAGCCCTTAAGGATGTCTATCCATTGTCGAAGACTATTGCAGGTAACATCGGAATTATTACATAAAGTCTGCCGAAGGAAAGGACATTTCAGTTAAATCGAAGGAATTCATGAGCAACGGAATTAGGGAAATAATTTCTAATTCGGATGGCGCAAAATCAGCTTGTTGTCGCACTGCTGTACACTAAATGTAACAGAAGGATAGTCGTCAGCAATTCAACTCCCTCTTTCACGATTTCCCACTCCATCTTTTAAGGAGGCCAATATTATGGAAGTGTATAGACGCAGTGATGATTACCTACCAATAATTTCCGTATTCTAACATCTGCAAATTTCAAACTAGTGGCGCCGAACCGTCGCAAATATCTGGACTTATGTAAGAGAACGTTTCCATGCATCATCATACGCACAGTATTCTTGTGTTTCTTTGAAATATGCTTGTATTTCATCCAACCTTTCCATAGAACCATCACCAGTTCTAACTTCCGAGAAAGAAGGCTCAGTTCTTATTAATTGCAAAAATGAACAGACTTGTTGATTCGTGACACCGTGTTTTATATCATATTCTATTCTTTTTGATACTCTACCAATTCGACCATATTTCTTGTTCAGTCTTTTTTGCCACCGCGATGCATCTTCGGACAAACCTGTGACAAATTTGACAAGTGTTTGTTCCATATGTTTAACATGCCATTCCCTCATGGGAAAACTATTTTGATCCAAATGACTCAAGGTAATATACTGCAACGTGTTATATAATGTAGCGTAATTTCATTTAGCACCTTGAGAATTAATCCTAAATTAATTGACTATTTGACGAGGAATGAAATTATTATCGAATTTCTAATAAGCCTGTAAGCCTATTATGATTGAAAAACTTTATTCTGGCGGTATTAGTAGTAGAATGCTAATCAAATTCAACTATTCAGGAATGAAAGGTGCAGTTCCATCGTTCTCGCTGTCTGCCGATTCGATTAGTTTATCATCGTTTTTCTTTTTATGTTTCTCGTCATCAAGATTGTTATTTGTATCATCGTCAGCAGAAGAAGACGGAATCATAGCACTTTGATTGGTTGTAAAGCTATCAGAACTGCTTTCGCTTTTATCTGATCCTGTTGAACTAAGTGATAAGTCTACAAATTCAGGTCGCTTTGCAGGAGAATTGTTCCCGTCTCTGCAAATTATTTTCAAAGTCTTGAGAGGTAGGGCACATGCCTTGTATCCGTCTCCAGCGTTAACAGTTACATTGGGAAATGTTGCCACATATTCAATTAGCCTACCTTGTTCATTTGGGTCAGAAGAGCTATTACTAGTGTCGCCCTCGGCGAGCGAACCATCCGCTGCAGCATTGTCGAGAACATTAAAAAATTTAACGCGTGAATGGTCATTGACCGTAACCAGAGCAACTACATCACCCGTATCAGCTTTACTAGCACCAATAATTGTAAGGATTACT
This sequence comes from uncultured Nitrososphaeraceae archaeon, assembly GCA_963728595.1. Taxonomy (GTDB): domain Archaea; phylum Thermoproteota; class Nitrososphaeria; order Nitrososphaerales; family Nitrososphaeraceae; genus TA-21. The sequence goes on along the minus strand of CAVSLF010000029.1, from coordinate 36,088 downwards.
TTGAATATATCATTAGCAGTGCCTGTTTCGGCTCTCACCGTCTCAACGATAGTCGGATAAAATGTGCTGGCAATGAGAAGAATTATTACTGGTAATGCGGACGCTGCCGCGATTATTTTCTTGTTAATGATCATTCATTTAGCCTTACTAAACTCAAGATATTAAAACACATTATCATTACATTTAGACTTACTAATTGAATTTCCGAAACTTGGTGAAATGTGTGGGATATTGTCTTATAATGATAAATCGATATTGTTTGATGAAGGCTTATTGAGCAATCGTTGAGTGAAGTCAGTTGCCATTTCCTCTTTCTGAGCAGATAAGGAATAATACAGAACGCCGAGTTAGAATGCCAGCATTTAAGATTTGTCCCCAGCAAATTCAATTTGCCTATGAGATTCTGAAACACGACAAGGGAAAATGAACTTAACCTTCTACAAAATATAGAAAGTGGATTTGGACAATCTAAATCCTAATTGTAACCAGCGTTTGAATTGATCGTTTATCTGTCATATAAAGTAGTCCTTAATGGAGTAAATCATGAGAAAATTTACTGGATCTTATTCGTCTTATAGTCAGCTCGCAGATGTACTATTGTGATTACTGGTTCCATAGATTGTTGCTACCGCATCTTTAACTATGCCCAAGTATTTGGTAGGTACTATTTTCCCGTTATTACTCATAACAAGGTTAAAGCTCGCCGTATCTGCATCATTATAATCCCATTTCCAAAAAGCAGTCCCCCATACATCAGCCTTCTTCAGCGCATCAAGTATCTTACCGGCATTGTCTTTGGTTAGTTCGCTTAAACCAGGATTGAGTTTGAATACTCCTCCTTGTTGTGTTCTTACTACGTTATTCCATTCTCCGACGTATAGCGGTATCCCAGTCAAGTCTCTTGTTTTTAAAAAGGCATCAAATCTTTCTTTCTGATATGCGTCTCTGTTGGGAACTCCATATACGCTTATTTTGAATACAACGTTCTCCTTATTTGAAGGAACCATCTTTGCTAAATTTTCTGGTGAAATATTTATCGAGCTGCTAAGGTCAACAGGTACGTTCATACTATATACAATAGTTTTCTGGGTTGCATTTCTTAATTCTCCAACCATGAATGTATTGAACTCGCCTATTTTGGGCCACTGATTGGCACTATCAACATGCGGCTCACTGAGTATTTCGTAACCTAAAGTACTTGAATGATTATCCACCACTTTAACAATCTTATTGAGAAAATCGGCCATTAGTGTCCATCCATCTTTACCTTGCTTATCTTTTACTGACCTATTCCACCAATCATTCCAGAATGCTTTTGCTGATGAATCTGGAGTGTTACCGCCGCCACCTTTATCATATTTAGAATTGCCCTGCAGAAGAGACCACGGGAAACCCGTTCCCCTGCTCTCAAGCCAAGAAGATGTGTGCCACTGATGATTGTCGTAAATGACTTTTATTCCCCACTTGTCTGCCGCCTTGGCTACCGACTCTATTTCCTTCATGAAAAGTTCAGGATTCTTCTCATAGGCTTCCCAATAGAATAAAAATCTCACGTGATTCAATCCAGCCTCAGAAATCATCTTAAGGCTACTATCAATGTAATTGGATGGCGCTGAAGGTGAGTCATTGTCGTCCTGTTTCATATTAACATATACTCCCTTCAGAACCACACCATTTAGCGGCTCATTATTGTCGACCTGAGCCGTTTGTGCATTTGAAACAACTATAACATTACTGCCAAGAACGGCAGCTAAAAGCGATATAATGACCAGTCTAAGTATACTCGCTATCAACTGATTAAGGGTTAACTTACGATTTAATATAAATTATGCAAAAAATCCGGCTCTAAGCTAAATGAATACACTAATCGACAACAACAAGAACTCCGATTACAACAACCTGAGCCGGCATTATTGATGTATTTGTAATAAACATCAAATAATAATTGTAATTTAATGAAAAAATAAATCATTATTCATAAACTTGTATTAGTGTAGGCCTTGTTCATACTTTTTTAATGCTCATTTCAATTGCATCTTTGACACCTGGGGTATATTCTAATTCGGTTTCAATAGTCTTACTCTTATAGAACCCAGAATTTCTTACATATTCTAAATAATCTAACATCTGCTGTTCAGATACGCCAACATTGTCTGCTACTACTATAGAATTCTTATGCAGATTCTTCTGTTCGGCTAGTTTGAGATATCTCAAGTACTCGTCTTTTGCTGCGTCTAAAAATAGAAGATCAAATTTGTGATCAAGCTTTGGAATAGCTTGTAATGCGTCGCCAATTATGATCTCAATTTTGTCTGAAAAACCTGCCTTCTGTACATTTTTCATTGCTATGCTTGCTGTTTTCTTGTCTATTTCAATAGTTGTTACAACAGCTTTTTTTCTACTGTCATCATTGGGCAGGAGGCTAGCTATCAAAATAGCTGAATATCCAGCCAAAGTTCCAATCTCCAAGGCTGTTTTTGCCTTATGTTTGCGAATAATCTTTGACAAAATTTTACCCTTAACTGGACCGATAGAAGGTACAAATTCTTTTTCACCCATTCTTTCAAGTGACTTAAGAACTCGTATCACCTCTCGCTTCAACTTTATCTCACTATCTATCATAGACCGAATTTATAAATACATTTATTGACAATGAGATCGCGTTTTATAAAGTAACAGTTATGAAACTATTTTAATGATTTATTATTAATTGACCGTCGGCTTTTGATGCTGGTCCTAATAATTGGAATCTTGTGATAGCGATTGAATAAGATCCGAGTATCTTCTAACTAGGATAAAAATAAAAAATGGAGATGGAATTTTGTTCTGCCCTAATTTTTTCCAGTCATGAAATTACTACCAAGATGATGAGGAATTACCTTTCCCCATCATGGTCATGTTTCCTTTTTGAGACATCATACCCATCATGCTACCGATATCCTGTCTTGTCAATATCGTACCATAAATTGGTGTGTCACCAAAGTGGTTGTTCGTCTTTGCTGCATCTAAAGATATGGTTACCACATGATTGTTCATTACTTTGATCTCTACAGGCACATCTTTAACTGGTCCGTCTCTCATTGTAACAGTGACTGTTCCCTTGTAAGTGTCAGTAGTGGCTTCAGTCAGAGAGAAGTTAGATATCTTGTGTTTGTGCATAGCAGACCCATTTAACATTACCATGTTAATCCATGCATCAAACTTTGCAGGCTTTGTCTCATTGAAACTGTCTTTGGTGCTATTAATTATGTTCGTTACCCAATGTCCTGAAAGAACCCATGCAGGTATTCCCTCGTTGTTGTTCTGAATACTTGCTATAGGCCCAAATGTCCAGCCTTTGTGATCTTGCCACTTACTGGAATATGGCGCAGCATTTACGCTTATGGATAAAGTGGTTGTCATCGCTCCACCCACCACAACTAAAGCAGCGAATAGATAGATTAATGTTGGCGAATTTCTCCTTATTGTGCTTTGCATTGAGAATACCTTGATAATGTCATATTAAAGACTACCGTAACCTAGTTACGTAGATCATATTACAGGAATTGATCTGTATGTATGTCTTGATTGTTGTCAAAAACTATTAAAAATCCTCTAACAAGTTCCAAGTATAACGGCTTTTTCGACCGCATATTTTCTCCTAATGGTACTTCATTAGTTAAAACAATTTTCTATTTTTGGCCCAAAGTGATTGGCTTCCGGGTAAAAACTTGAACAGCTATGGAAGAAGACTAACAAGAAAACATGTGACGTGCGTAATGAGATCGATTTATGGATCTTGTTGTCTGTAATAAGAGGGTTATCCTAGCTAGTAACCTGAATAAAAACCTGAATAAAAACATAATCAAAAAATATAAATCTCCAAGCTAAATATAGGTCGTGCTAGACGGCAAAAGGAAAGAAAATGTACAACCCGGCGACATTGTAAGAGTAGTCCAAAAACATAATCAGAAGACAGGAAAGCTGACTGAAGGTGTGGTTAAAGATGTCTTAACGCCTTCCGCCTTCCATCCCCATGGGATAAAAGTCTTACTAGAAAGCGGAGTTGTTGGAAGGGTCAAAGAAATTATAAGCCAACATGGTCAGTCATAAATTTAGTGGGACGAGATTATAGTATTATCAATGACAAGAACAATATTAAGCTAGCATATATAAATCTAGGATGTACGGATTTGTTATGATCAGATATTTGATCAACTAGTTTCTTGTCTACGTAATTGGTTGGTTATCTTTAGTCTTCTGCCAGATGTCAGATATAATTTCATATATCGTTTCGTTGACTGACCCGTTGAACTTTTCACTCCACAATTTTGCTACGTATTCTCCTGGAGTATTTCTATTCTCTATTCTTTTGTCTAGTATATTAAGGAATTCCACACTGACGCCTAAATCAGACAAACCTTTGCGTGCAAAGTCAAGTTGCGCTTTTATAGTATCTACAATGTTGAAATGAGTTTTGGCGTTATAACCCGAACGAACTGCTGCCATTCTCTCCTCTCTTAAAGTAGGGAGTGGTCGTAGTTCCCTTTCTTCATGAATAGCCCTGCTCAAGTAACCAATAAAGAATTCTGCCATTGCCATTAAGCTTTTTGAGGTTGGCTGAACAGACATTATTCTTGTTTCTACACGATAAGAATCTGATCCTATTCGGATTCGCGCATCATCATGTCGTTCTTTCTCGAGTTCAAAATAATCTTTCGCTATCTTTGGTTCCCGTGAAGTAGTATAGTCTATATAATCTCCTATTCCATCTAGGTACCTGGGAATTGCAGGGAATCCTGAATTCTGTTGTTCTGATTGATCGTATAAATGAATTCTTGGTTCATGCAATGAATATACTCGACCGGCAAAAAGTCTGCTGTTCGCTCCAAGGACAATTGCAGAAGGGATTATGTTTAAAATATGATTGAACATGATGGTTGTATTCTTTGGATTTTTTCCTTGTAGATGAAGATGAAAACCCTGAATTGCTGTTGCAACATACGCTGCTCTAAAGTTGTACCCTTCTATTTCAACATCAGGAAGACTGCTCTGCCAATCAGCCAATTTATTATACCTGGGTTTGTTAGTGATTAGACCTTCTTTCATAATTTCAGGTGAAGGATTAGCACCTAGAAAAACAGGAATTACCTCCTTCTCATTGTACGCTTTTTTAATGAACCTATCTAGGCTTTCTATAAATTGCTCAAATACTATGTTGAGATAATCAAGGTTATTCATTCCTACGGGAGAAGTTTTATATTCAAATTGACATGAACCATATTCATAATCAATTTCATAGGTGGTTCCTGCAAGTTCTTTGATTAATGGTTCTGCATTCACCGGGATTCCCTTTTCATCGAGTAAACAAGCCTCGACCTCTACCCCAACCCTGAAAGCTTCGTCTATTCTTTCAGCGTCATGATGGACTCTATTCTTTAATTCTTGTACTTGACTGTCAAGAGAAAAATTCGTTTGAGAGCTATATTGTGTATTCATGGAATTTAAGTTGGGGGACATGGAATTATTGAAATTCATTTTGATTCACCCTGTCGATGCAAGAAATGGTCCCGGGGGATATCATATCTAGATTGGCCATTGCTGTTAAACTCAAAATATATTTGGATCAACTATATTAATAATTAGCAGTATTATCTTTTCAAAGACCAATGAAAGTTGAAGCTACTTATTGACAAGGAGAGGCACAACTTTATCTAACATGAGTAGGCCAATTCATTTTACATAACTGTCATATGGCTACCTCAAATCAAGAGAGGTAAGCAATTTATGTCAAGGTACTCAGATTTGATTCCCTTATGATAGAATACTCCATGGTAATAGCCATTGTTTTATCCCTGCTCGTTATCAATACTGATATAGCTGTATCTTTGGCTCAATCAACAGCAGCCTCACCGACCACCATTTCTTTTCCTTTGTCGAAAGGATATGTAAATGGCAAAATTGCATTCTTTATCGCAACTGATACATCTGACAATCAAACAGCTAGTTCTATAGCCGACAATCTAGGCCACATAGTAAATTTTGCACCTGTCTTAGTATTAATTCCAGAATTAGTTCGACAGCAAGGTTATGAATTCGTGAATGGAATCACAGGAGAAGGCCCTTTTGGATTCCAATTACCTGTCGCGACTGCATTTCCTGGAGATGAAAGCTATAGTCCGATCGTTCAACTGAACTTTGTTGAGTGGCATGACAATGCAACTCCGAGAGAATTAAAGTCGGCAAAAGAAATATTGTCTGCCCAAACTAATGGGGAGCTGACAATTACAAAGACAACTATTTTAATAAATAGCCCTGTAGTACAGTGGTAGTAGCGCTTTACCTCTTATCGCACCAAATACTTCCAAACTCGTAGAGACATTATTATTAGTAAATAGTTTCTCGAATGAATGTAGTTCCTTTAAAATAATATTTAGTTGTCCAACTTGGAGCCTTTAATGACACAATGGTATTTTCGAGTACATGTCGACGAGCCAGTTCAATAAATTTCTGTTCGATTCATTTCTAATATGCCTATTGAAGGGAATAAATTATTTACCTAATGTCAATACAATCAATGACAGGCAAGTATGTTTCCCCCAGCCGAGGATAGTTAGGAAAGTTAACTAGCCATGTTCTATCTTGAATCCCAATCTTACCTCCGACTGGAATTCCAATATCTTCCCGTCCTCAATTCTGACTGTTACACGTCCTAATTCTCCCCATTGCAAATTCTTTACTGTTTTGGCTGCTTCTTCCACTGCATTTCTTATCGAGTCATCTACGCCTTTAGGCGAAGTTCCTACAATATCAATATACTTGTAGACCATGCAAAACATATTGACCTGTTTTCATATAAATATTCACTCCTCACAGGCTATCAATTCTATTCAATCAATATAGCGGAAAGAGCTAATGGTTAAGATATAATTGGTGTCAATTCATATTATTTTCAGAAATCCTGTTTTGCTTTTATTCTTAATTATTTTCTAGCAAGTTGATACAATAATGGTATTGACGTTCAAAATACATATGTGGTTTACAGTTTGAAGATGAAAGGTGTCTCCCAAGTTCATAAGATTTTCCATTGATGGAAAGTAAAAATAAACGAATATGGCAACTCAGTTTTTATCCAAGGCAGGTAATGGTCATAATACCAAGTCCCAACACTCTTGATTAGATCGGAAAAGAGGATCGTAATTCTTCAACAATATTGTTCTCATCCGAATAAGGATTCTGAGGATCTTCGCAAATTACTAATACTTGAATGCGTAATACAGCAATAATGTGTCGTACTGCCATCATTTTTGGCAATGAACTTTCAAGATATTCGTTTGGTGAAAAACATCCGTGGAACTCTGGCCGACTGCAAGCATTTTATTCGAGAATTAGCCAATTAGACGTTATAAATTCTAGTAACGTAAAATTAATTCCTCCTATTATTGCAGATGAAAGCATAATTTCTACCTTTCAAACTAAAGAATATGTTGAGTTTGTAAAAAAGTGTTCTAAAAATGGTCAAGGATATCTGGATCAAGGGGATACACCTTGCTTCAAGGGTGTATTTGAAGCGTCATCTTATGTTGTGGGTTCGACGTTACTTGCACTTGAGATGGTGGTTAACAAAATTGATGGAATAGTTCATGCATTCAATCCAATTGGTGGCCTTCATCATGCACGAAGAAATTCAGCTGCGGGATTCTGTGTATTCAACGATATAGGCATTGCTATTCTTCAGGCTAGAAACAAATACAATATAAAGAAAATTCTATATATCGATATAGACGCGCATCATGGCGATGGTGTCTACTATGAATTTGATGACGATCCTGATGTCTACATCACGGACATTCATGAGGACGGTTCGTCATTATACCCCGGAACTGGATTTGAATCAGAAAATGGATCGGGGAAGGGGAAAGGCACTAAATTAAATTTGTCTCTGAGTCCTGGTGCAACTGATCATGATTTTATTGCGGCCTTTACGAAAGTTGAAGATTTTATTAGCTCTCTAAAATGTGAGCTTATTATATTTCAATGTGGAGCTGACGGTTTAGAAGGAGATCCCTTGACACATTTACAATATACGCATAAAGCACACAAATATGCGGCGGAAATATTACATGAATATGCCCATAAGATGTGTAATGGAAGAATTATCGGACTAGGTGGAGGAGGATATAATACAGAAAACATAGCTAATGCTTGGACTGAGGTTGTGAAAACCTTTATCACGAACTACCCTTAAAATGCACACGCAGGTCAGAATTATTTTGATATACCAAATTCGTGTTCGTCATTAGGTACTAGAACAAAAGCAATATTAGTCTTATTTGGTTGTCTTTTTTGATGCAATTTCAAATAGTGAAAGAACCAATGTCTATTATAGAAGTGGATATGAACAAAGGTGAAAGTATTACCGCAAATGCCGGAGCAATGGTGTATATGTCTGGTAATATTGCTGTTGATACCAAGATCAGGGACGGAGGATTTTTTGCGAAATTGAAGGTTTCCACTCTTGGAGGTCAATCTCTTTTTGTTAACGAGTTTACTTCGAACTCTGATGGAGGAAAACTAGGTCTAACCGGGCAGCCTCTCGGTGACATTATAAAGATGTCGATTTCACAAGAACAAAACTTCATTGTTCAATCCGGATCGTATATTGCTTCTACTGATGGCGTAGTTTTAGATACCCAGTGGCAAGGATTTAAGAAAGGACTATTTGGAAGTGAACTCTTTATGTTGAAATTGAGCGGACAAGGAGATATTTTCCTGAATGCTTTTGGAGGCATAATTAGGAGAGAACTTCTGATTGGAGAAAAATTCATTTTAAATAATTTTCATCTCGTGGCTCTAAATCTTGATGCTGACTACAAAGTTATTAAATTTGGAAGTCTTAAATCAACTTTACTGGGAGGGGAAGGTTTAGTCATGGAGATAAATGGTCCGGCAGTTGTATGCTTCCAAACTAAGAATAAACCGCAGCTAGTAGAATTCCTTGGTTTGAATAAAAAAGATGGTAATTCCAGATAATATCATAAGTTAAATTTATTGGACAGTAACACATGTATGCTAACCTTAGCAAAAACTAATCATTTTTTATTAATTAAATTCTTGCTCTGAATTGAAATTCTTATTATGAATGGATCTTCTGTTTATATTTCCTCGATTCTAATCAACGAATAGATCACTCATCATGCACTGAATGTGTGTGTATATTTTTTAAAATATTATGTACTTGGTTTCTAAATAGAGTTAAGCCTATTCTTTTAGCATATGGTTGTCCTTTTACAAAAGATTCTGCCAGATTAGTAACAAACTCCATCTCGACCTTAGGAGGCATTGGAGGTTCAAAAGGATCGACGGTTGCTTCAATTATGACTGGTTTCCTTCTATCCTTATCGATTTTCATGGCTTGTTCCATGATGGATCTAATTTCATCTGGTTCTTTTATTGCATATCCTATCCCTCCACAAGCTTCAGCAAATTTTACAAAATCTATTGGCGTAAACTCCACGCCATATTCAGGATTCCCAAGGAATGCCATTTGCTCCCAACGTATCATACCAAGAGTATTATTTTTTATGACGATTATTTTAATAGGAAGATTATATTGAACAGCCGTTGCGAATTCACCCATTAACATTGTAAATCCCCCATCGCCAACAAAAGCAATACATTGTCTATCAGGGAATGCAATCTGTGCGGCAATTGCGTATGGTAAGCCACATGCCATCGTAGCTAATGTGCCTGACAAAGAGAACTTCATTCCCTTTCGAATATTAATGTATTGTGCGGCCCATGAAGTATTTGTACCGCAGTCAACAGAGATTATGGCATTATCTTCAATTAATTCTGATACCGCATTTGCAATAGCCTGTGGTTTGATTGGCCTGTCGGTTCTACTGCTTTGTTCTTTCATTAACTTATTCCAATCCAGCATTGAATCTTGTTTAGATTTCAGAAACCCACGTTCTGTCTCACCCCTCTGCTTTAATAATGGTAGCAATTCGGATAATACAAGTTTAGAATCACCTACTAAGCCAATCTCAACCGGGTAACGCAATCCAATATTATTTGGTTTGATATCAATCTGTATTCCTCTTGCCTGCCCTGGTTTTGGAAGATAGTCAATATAGGGAAATGATGTTCCTATCATTAGTAAGGTGTCAGCTTCATTCATGGAATCTGTTGCAGGTTCGGTTCCTAAAAGTCCTAGACCACCGATACAGACAGGATGGTCATCTGGAATTACTGCTTTTCCGAGCAATGCCTTCACGACAGGAGCCTCCAGCTTTTCTGCCACTTTTATTACTTCATCTCCAGCACTAAGAGCCCCCTGTCCAACAAGCAGCACAATTTTCCTACCAGAATTCAAAATATTTGCGGCGTCTTCTAATAGACCTCTATCGGGTACTGTAATGTTGGCATAAAAATCCGAAGTATGACCTGGTACTTTATGTCTAGAGTATCTTCCCTTTAGTTTCATCTCTTGTACGTCGATTGGTATAGTCAGGTGGCTGACTCCCCGCAACGATAACGCTGACCTGCACGCTATATCGACTGTCATTTCAGCGTGTTCAGGCCTATTTATCATGTTATTATAAACAGTAACGTCTGAGAAGAGTTGTAAAAGATTAACATCTTGCTGATAATTAGAATTCATAAGATCAGAATAAGTACTGCCTGTAATAGATAGAACGGGGGTGTTGTCTAACTTTGCATCATATAATCCATTTAAAAGATGTATGGCACCAGGTCCTGAGGTAGCTACACACACTCCTAATTTTCCCGTATATTTCGCATAAGCACAAGCCATAAAGGCTGCTGATTCTTCATGTCTAACAAGAATAAACTTAATTTTGTCTTTTCGTCTTCTTAATGCTTCCATAAATCCATTTATTCCATCACCTGGTAGACCAAAAATAACTTCAACTTTCCAATCAAGTAAGGCTTCAGCGACAATGTCGGCTGTACGCATATCTTCGTACTCGCTCATAACTCATTGAACCACAATGTAATATAAGTGAGTTTATGACAAAAAACTGCATATTTAATTTCTTGATGAAAACTATGAAGATAAGGCAACTACTAGTTTTCTAACTCGTACAAATTCATGGGGCCTAACTACATTCAATATTGCCATTAGAGAAGAATTCATGCTGAAAAAGTTTAGCAACAAGTATAGACTTTACTATACCTTAAGGTCAAAGACCTTTTTATGGACAATATAATTCGTGAATTCTTATCTCTCATAATTGTGTTATATTGGTCAGTCGATCACTAAACAAATGAAATAATCTAAACACCTATGACCCTATTTTCTTTTATTTCTGCTATTTTAGAATCAATTTTGGCTGCCATAAAATTTTAGGGTCATCATTTTCTTTACCATTTTCAGGATTTACCGTTGTTTCTATTACGATTTCTTGACCTAAAACAATTTCATCAAGATAAAATTGAAGTCCCAGAATGTCGTCAAACCATTTATATTTTCTACCTGATCGCTCTAGGCCATTTAGTTCATTATAAAAATCAATAGGCGTTTTAAATGCTATTCCAATGATAAAATCAATAAACCATACAGATTTATCAGCGGCTATAAATGCATATTCTGCATTTTGGTCACTACTCGTCATATTTTGATTGTATAGTTCTTTCTCTTCGTTCAGATTTTCATCAGTATCATTATCATCCTGCCACTATAATAGTTGTATAGCTGGCAGATAGATCTTGTGACATAATTGTTGCTTTCAGCACTAGACAAATATGTTAATATTCACTATCCGTCTGCTAGTCCTATAGAGATTTGATAACTGAAATACTTCTTTTAGCTTACAGAAATCTAATTGCTTCGATTGACAAGGTTTTTCTAATTTGGCAGGTAGTATTTCCTGTTGTGTATATTTTTGTAGCAGGGTATTCATATTCAGCACTAATGGGAGATCAAGGGGTAAAATTTGGAGATATATTAGTTACTTATCCTGCATATTTAACTGCAGGGATGATTGCTTTTAATGTGATGAATAGCAGCACGGTTGCTGGCAGTATTATTTGGAATGATAAAAGGAATGGAATGTTTCAGCAATTACTGGTAATGCCATATACCAAGGTACAATACATCATTAGCAATCTTCTAACAATTGTTCTTATGGGTTTGGCAAGTGCAGCGCTGATTGTGATAATTGGTCTTCCAACTATGCTGAATAATGTAAACCCTACCATATGGAGTATTCCTTATACGGTTTACGCGCTTGTTGTTGGTGCAGTTTTTTTTGGTTCATTTACGATAATTATATCTACAAAGCTTAAAAGTAGTGAAGGTTTTACCGTAATTAGTAATGGTGTTTTTTTGTTTTTTGCATTCGCCAGTTCAGCTTTTTATCCAGCAGCGGGAGTTCCAGAGCCATTACGCACTGCATTTTATATAAATCCGCTGACATATATAGTAGATATTAGTAGAGCGGGCATTTTTTCACAGGTAACTCCATTTACTAATATTCAGGTTCTCATTATTACTATTGTTTCTGTTGGGGCGTTTTTAATAGCAACAGTATCGATGGTAAAGATGAAAATTTAGTAGATACATTTCCACAATGTCTTTGTTGCCTTTACTTACTATCATTGACTATGGTTAGGAAAACTTCTTCTAGTGATGGCGGATTGATTGCAATACTTTCTATTTGTATGTCATTTTTAGAAAAGAGTTGAATTATTTTGATAATAATTTCCTGGGCGTTATCGACCTTAATTGTTAGTGTATCTGTTCCGGTGGTTTCGATGTACGATTTATCGATAACAGTAGCAATTAGATCTATAACGGACTTGGCTAAAATGCCTTTCACTCTAAGTTCTATATTCTTAGTTACACCGTATTTCTGCTTCAGCCCTGTAGGCGTATCGAAGGCAATTATTTTTCCTTTATCTATAATAGCTATTTCATCACAAAGGTATTCTGCTTCCTCCATTATGTGTGTGGTAAAGAATACAGTTAACCCGGATTTCACCTGATTCTTGATATAATCTAGCAATGTTCGTCTAGCTGAGGGATCTAAACCTACAGTTGGTTCGTCAAGAAACAACAACTCCATATCGTGCATAAATTCTCGTGCAACTTGGACTCTTCTTCTTTGACCTATCGAGAGTTCATCATTCTTTGTATTTTTTATGGATTCCAAGTCAAATGCAGTAAAGATTTCTTTTAGTTTATCTTTTCTTTTTGTGTCATGGAGTCCCCACATTAAACCATAAAGGTCAAGTGCCCTTTCAACCGTTAGATTAGCTTCAAAACTTGGCTGCTGGAATACAACTCCTATTTTCTTTCTAATCTCAGACTGAAACTTGACGATATCCTTTCCAAAAATCTGCACCCTTCCTGCAGATGGACTTATAAGGGTCGTGAGGACTTTTATTGTTGTAGTCTTGCCTGCACCATTTGGGCCAAGAAATCCGAATACTTTCCCATACTTGACGTTAAATGAAATACCATTTATTGCATGAATATTTTTATGGTAATCTTTTTTAAGGTCTTCCACAGAAATGCAAAACTCATTTTGCCGTTCCAACAAATTATATGGTATTTACTAAAAATGCCGTATAAGTAGGTTGACCAACCGTAAATGGTTTTGATTAAATATGTTTCTTTAATTCTCGGAACCAATGAGGAGAACACACTAGCTTGATAAATAAAAAAACAATTGCAGTCAATTGAGGTAATGAGTTACTTCCTGCGTTACAAATAATACTGGAAGACTCTTGCGGGTATGGTTTCTTGCTTGTCACGTTTCAAACAAATTTCCGAAGCAAATCCTCTTCAGGTTCGAATCTCAAACGATGCTACATTCATTATTTAACATCGCGTCGATAAGTATACTGTATTGATTGAATTGAGGAGGAATATATAATTGCGTAAATTGATAATTTTGAGTTGTAGACCGGTCTTCAGTTTGTTTTTAATGGTTTGATTGAATCGAGGACTTTCTCAACTGAAGGAAGAAAGAGATCATATTCATTTAGCGGTGCCGCGTATCCTATATGAAATACTGTATTATTGATTCTGGTTCCGATATAGAGCTCTTTCATTTTTCCTGAAAGATCATAAGCAAATGTGTAAGAAACTGCGGGATTATTATCTATTGTATACTTGGTATAATTGGGACTCGAAAGGACATGGAAAGTAGGTAAGCCTTGGCTTTCCTTCATAGATATATCCTTAATAGTTTCTAACGTCAAGTTTACATTTTTTGTTAGAGGGACAACACTGATAATCATAGTTCTCATATTGGATGGGACATCTGTAGATTGAATGCTCAAGGCCAATGGTCTATTATCTTCTGGCTTATTGGGACCTGATGGATCCCAATTAGAAGGAAATTGAAGATGGTATATTTCACTAGGATCCGTATAACTCGACCAGTTTTGGGCATAGATATAGGAATTGAACATGATGGATATCATTAGACCACAAAACATAATGGTTGCCAGTAATGCTTGGAAATGACATGTTCTATTCGATAGCTGTTTTGGTAGCAAAGTGTTCTATCTTCTCCAGGTTCTAAAAACGCCACAATAATCAATATTAATCTTGCATAGTAAACAGTACACATGATTATGCAGCAATGTGAGAATTGTACAAAAAAGGGAAAGAATGTTTATTGTAACAATTGTACCAAAAAAGCTGATTATTTTGATGTCTATAGCTACGACAGTAGTACCCGATTTGATAAAGGTGATATAAAAGGTAGAATCAAAGCTTATACCTGGCATGATGTGCTAGAATACGTTAAGTATAACTTTTTTGATGATCACATTAGAGGCAATCTTAACATAAACTGCGAAAAGGAATTTGCATATTTAGAGGAAATAGCAACTGAGCAAAATATAACTAATAGTAGCACCGAAAAGTCGCAAAGGAAAAATAAGTTGGGATATAAAGTATATTTGATTAATGAAGAAAAATCTTTTGCATCTCCTGCATTTAAAGATAGCAATTTTTGGGATCTAACGATTGTTACTGCGAATGAGGATGCCTAGATAGGCAAGCGGAGATCTGCTTTTTGGAGGTTTGATTTAAGTACTACGCATGTGTTGTACTTGGTAGACATTGTTATGAATGAGAAAGTAAACGATTTTGAAAATATATGCATTAATTGTGGTAAAATGTATTCTGAACACCCTACTACTGGAAGATTTAGCACAGTAATTTTATTTGGGCACGAGTGTGCATGGAATCCAGACAATGAGTTTAAAGGATTCGTAAAGAGTACTTTGAAGAAATCGGGCTATGATTTGTTAGAGTTTGGGTATGAATAGTTACCAAATAATTGCTAATTTAACCTCTAATTCCTTTACAATGTCCTATCCCTCTGTCAGTAAGACGGATTGTATCGTTAGAAATTGAAACAATTAGTAAATCTGCCTCTTCCAATTTTATTAGTACCTCTTCGAAAAATTTTCTGTCAATTAAACTGAATGACTCTTGCCATACCTCGCTTAACTTTATGTCGCCAGATGAGGATTCCTTCAATCTGTTGTATCTATTACATATTTCCTGTATAATCTCATCTGGTGTGGGACTGGCCTGATGCTTATCCTTCATGCGGTTTGAATTCAACTAATATATCGAATTTACTAAACAGCAAGGTTTTACTTTGAAAACCTAATTATCCGATCCCGAGATTAACTGGCCAGATGATATTAGTATAAAGATGATGCCGCCTAATTGAATTAATTTATGGCCACACGAAGGCCGAGTCGAATGCTCTCACCAAAAGCGTTCACATTCTTATTTACATTGTTGGCGCTTTTAATTACCTCGATCGATTACTGTTCTATATGACCATGAACAAGAAATTAGGGAAGTGATTCCATCGAAATTGCTGGGCTATTTATTACAATATTTGATTTAGTAATTGTCAATTCACCACCTTTCTTAGCCGCCATGATTTCATTTACCGATTGTAGTACCCTAATATCCTTTGTTGTATTTGAATTCCATTTTACGTAATTTATCTCAAACAACGGACTATATCCTTCATCACTAGGTAGTGCCGAAGCCACCGACATTTGCGATCCGAGTGGCCCTTCTCCCTTCAGTCCATTAAGGAATACGTATCCTTGCTGCCGAGAGGACTGCGGAGTATCTGCCAATGAGGGAGCATAGTTTACTTTGAAGCTAGTAGAATTGGAGACAGAAGAAACAATTTCTTTACTTGAAGCATCGGTTGCAATAAAATATGCTATTTTTCCATCTACAAATCCTTTCGATAGTGGCAAAGTAATAGTGCTTGGTGCAGTTGTGTTTTCAGTAGAATTGTTTGAACCAAGATTAGTGTTGTTATTGTTGTTGAAATTGGTAGCATTGTCACTGATTTGACCTTGTGCAGAACTGTTTTGATCGAATCCAAAATCTGTTATAGCTATTGTCATCATGATGATTGAAACCAGTGGAACAAATACCATTCGAAATATAGCGGTACTTGAGACGTCTGACGGTCCTTTCTTTTGTTTTTTCATCTAAAGTCGATTCATATTATAATTGTCAGACGTATAAAAACAATTCATATGCCACTGACGTTTATTAACCTCGACGGTGCTTTCGAGGTGACCCCTTATCTGTCTACGAGATACTTGTTAACTTAGGTTTTTCTGAATGAACGAATATAGAAATATAGATTATTAATGAATCTCAAATACAAGCTTCGACCAGAAGTTGTATGATATTCGCTAATCTTTTTTATATACTCTATTATAAAAATTATTAACAAATTCCAAGATACTTTCATTTGTTTGTTGGTCATTGTTTCTCATATAGTAGTAAAGTTCTTCAGTAGCGGCGTGGTAGTCGATACCAATATTTTGTGCTAATTGCAGCGCGATGCTGGACGCCAATAATTTACGAAGAACGATATCTGATCCATAATTAATAAGGTCAGACGATAACTCAGCTAGTAGATTCTTGAAATTAGAAGCAATGTATTTATCCTTAGCTTCGCGGGTCTTGATTGAAAATGGTATTCCCATCATCCTTTGTTTCATATGTATTTTTTCTACCATTTCAATAAAACGATCATTTAACTTGGGATCGTCGGATAGAACTTGTGATAAAAGATCAGATGCGTCTGATTCGCTTATCCGCATATTATCCATCAAGTTAAATAAAATATGACAAGCCGAGCATCCATTTTCCTTAATAATTGAACTGTTGGTAGATACATTACTTATTTCCTTCAGGATGATCTGTTTTGCGATATCTTCATTTGATAGCGGACTTTCCATCGAGATAAAAAGAAGATATTTCTCATTATTTTGTGTATGCTAACCGGAAATCATCATGTAAAGTACTCTAACCCTAGATTATGACACATGGCGTTTGGGGACATGCTATTTCTAACATAGACGTGCGGGCAGCGGGTATTATAGAGAAGCTATACGATAACAGTAGCTATACAAAGGGAAACATGTATGCGCTACACTATTGGCTCGGAACTGAACTACAATCCTCAAAGCAAGAACTAAGCCATAAATTATCCTAAATAAGTCAATATCTTTGATTTTATTGGCGTTTCTTTAACTATACAAATGTACAATGAGCAGTATGAGGAATAATGAATAAATTGATTTGGTTCGATATTGAACTTATAGTCGTTTTACATGGGACAAGCACTGCAATAATTCCATTGGTTAGGAGCATCCGTACATGTGTTCAATAATAGGGTATTCAGGGATAGGAAAGGCAGCTCCCTTGTTGGTCGGAGGGCTTCAGAAAATGGAATATAGGGGCTATGACAGCGTTGGAGTAGCTACTCTAAATTCCGGAAATTTGCTGATCAGAAAGGGAATAGGCAAAGTCGAAGAAGTAAATAGATCACTAGGATTAAAAGAAATGGCAGGTCAATTGGGGATCGGTCATACAAGATGGGCTACGCATGGTGGAATTATCGATTCCAATGCTCATCCTCATTCTGCCTGTACGACCAATTTGGCAATAGTTCATAATGGCGTTATTGAAAACCATCAAGAATTAAAGGAGGAGTTGATAAAGAAAGGTCATGTCTTTAAGAGTGAAACAGATAGTGAAGTTATAGCGCACCTCTTAGAACATTATTGGGCATTAAAAAATGACATTAAAGAGGCCATGATGAATACTTGTAACCGACTAAAGGGTTCATTTGCTTTTGTTGCCGTGTTTGACGATTCGACCCTATGTGCCGCAAGATATGATGAACCACTCATAATTGGGATTACCGCTGGTGGCTATTTCATTTCTAGTGATGTATTGGGCTTTCTGGATTACACCGACCGCGCTATATTCTTAGACAATAGGGATATAGTACTGTTAGAAGGAAACAATCTATCTATAATTGATTTTGACGGAGAAAAAGTCGAGCGAACTCCAACACAGGTTGCATGGGAACTCGCAGATAGTGATAAAGGAAAATACGCATACTTTACTCTCAAGGAAATCTATGAACAGAGTCACACTATCTTCAAAAGCATGCAGCAAAAGAAAGAAAGCGTAGAGACATTTTGCGATATACTTACAAATGCAAAGGATGTTTTCGTCACGGGTAGTGGGACTAGTTATCATTCAGCATTGCTAGCAAAACACATCCTATCTAAATACTCACAGATACGCGTCGAAACTGTTGTATCAAGCGAATTCCAATATTCTTCTGAACTATTAGATGAAAATTCTGTATTAATTGCTATTTCCCAGAGTGGTGAAACCGCAGATGTATTACAGGCAGTGAAAGCAGCAAGAGAAAAAGGGGCTAAAGTCCTTTCAATAGTAAATGTAACTACATCATCTCTTGCAAGACTCAGCGATTGTTTTCTAGAAGTTAAATGCGGACCTGAAATAGGAGTGGCTGCCACTAAGAGCTTTACAAGCCAGTTATCAATAATATACTATATTGTCGATACTATAGGCGGTAACTTGTCAGGCATTTCAACAAATAGAAATGAACTGTCAAATGCGATAGAAAAAAGTTTAGAACTTGAATCAAAGATTGCAGAGTTTGCAGCGCAGATTAAAGATGCAAAGGATATATACATTCTCGGTCGTTCCAATCACTTTCCGATATGCCTAGAAGGTGCTCTTAAGATCAAAGAACTTGCTTATATTCACGCCGAAGGTATAGCGGCGGGTGAGCTGAAACACGGGCCTCTAGCCTTAATTGATAAAAATAGCGTTGTAATAATTTTGAATCCCGAAGATTCGACATATGTCGATACTCTCTCTAATGCGCATGTAGTAAAATCCAGAGGCGCTAGACTAATTGGCATAACAAACAGGCCCCACCCAATATATGACTATTGCATACCTATACCATATGTCAAAGAATTATTATTACCATTGCTCGAAGTGATACCACTGCAGATATTGGCCTACCATCTAGCACTTCATAATAACGCCAACCCAGACTATCCACGCAACTTGGCTAAATGTGTTACTGTAAGATAGAAACTTTGGTACTTTAAGATTCTGACACAACTGTCAAGATAATATAGGAATTCAATTCAATGCCGTATTACAACCAGCCGGGACTGACGATAGCTACTCTGTTGTTAGAGAATTACATGATCTCTTTCGGTAGTTCTTGTAAATATCTCGTCATGTTGTGGATGTCTGAGTGTGTGATGAACATCTACCAAGCCTATTCCACCGCCATCTGCTCCAAAAATATTTCTCCTCATAATGGGTGACAAATCTCCCGATATGAGATACAAGGGCCACAAGATTTTTTTTTGAAGGGTGTACCAAGGGTTTGATCCTATTTACAAAAAATTCAAGGGCACATGATTAAGAATGTCAAATGGAATCAGCAAAAAACCTCTTTTACGGTTGTTTGGGAATATGGAATTCAATTTGCTGCTAGTTCTTTTGAGGTCTAAAATATTTATCTAAAATATCTATCCACGACGGCGATTTGAACTTTGCCTATTGAACGGTTATATTTCATTGTGACTATCTTATGTTAATGTACAAAATGTTGTTCGTTATGGTGTTCGTTATGGTGTTGATACTATATGCATTTACAACAAACGTGGCCTTGGCGCAGCTCAGCGCGGACAATCCTTCTGAAAAGAAGGCGCTCTCAAACATAGGACTAAGTTCCCCTCTGATTCAGAAAATATCCGATAAAGGGATATACAATGTAACAATAAAATCAGGCCAGTCGTCTATCCCTAGTGGGCTTAATTTTGAGATCGTGTTCTTGAATGCTAGTTCTCCCAATTTGGATGCTACCCCACCAGGAGCTGAATCGAATGCCACTCTCGATAGTCCAACGGCTACGGGGCTTACCGTCCCCTCTGTAATCGAACGTGTTATACCCGTCAAAAGTTTTGATATAAGAGTAACATCAAGCGACGGGAAGGAATTGCTAAAGAAGGTAAATGAGATTCCTAGAGGAGGAAGAATATTAGAGAACATTGACTTGAATAATTTTATTGGAAACATAACCATCAACTTGGATAACATTGTGCCAGAGTCAGGTGTTAACGATACGATTAAAAAACAACCCGAAATGGCTGCGAACCAAACTGATATTCGTGATTCTGTAAAAATAGATGGACAGGTAGTTAAATCCTAGGCCAATAATTGTGGAATAGTTTAAACATTTGTCTATACATAAGCTCATGTATTAAAATTTAAAGGCTAGGAAATCAGATATCAAATACGATATAAAGTGAATAATAAATTATCTATTCTGCCGAAACTAATTTTATACATTTTTATTATTTCTTCTGTCTCGTTTTCTGTTTTTGTATTGAGCTCAGACATGATATTCGCCAGAAATCACGAATTGTCTCCGCCAATACTCAATAAAACGTCGCTCAACGTCTTTAACTCACTAGGCGCTAACTTAGGAAATAAACCTTTAACAGAAAATAATGGCTTGCCGCCTGCTGTCGTCACACCATCTGAAGTTCAGGTAACGAACAATGCCGAAAGGCAGATAACTTTCGCCGTGCCAATACCATTCAATACTACAGCCACTGAAATTTTTGATAAATACAAGATCCCAACCTATCCGACTCCAAGTGAAGACATTGCAAAAGGAAGTGCATTTAGTCCTCCTACATTCATTGTTAGACAAAGCGTTGATAATGATACCAATGGGAGAAATTCCGCTTTTTTTACTTTAACTCCCATCCTAGAACGAATCTTCCCAGATATGACCTTATTAGTTAATGAATTCCCGACACAGAAAAATGCAAAAACAAAAGTGGAACAAATCAAAGTCACGTTTGCCAAGGAAGGTAGATCAGTTGGCTTCAGTTTTGGGATATCCAGAGAAATTCCCGAAGGCTTAAAAATACGCTCACCATCGAAGTTTAACACAACCTTGTTTCTAAATATTGATTACATAGGGGAAGGAAGTACTCAGTCCGGTGCAAAAGGGTTGAATTTTTCGGATCCAGCCTATTTCACTTCTTCTCCGGAAGTTAGCCTTATTGTATCTAAATCCTTGAATGCAGAGAAGCTTGGTGATGGATGCCCGAAGATGGCGGCGGGACTGTTCGACGAGGATACTGGGAGATGGAGGCCAGCAAACCTGACGAGGAGCGAAAAGTTGGGTTCTGAAGATGTATGTAGCTACAAACTCCTTACAGAACATTTCTCGAAGTTTGCTGTTGGTGGAGTAGTACCTCCAGGGCAGCTTTCGCCCTCTTAATCAATATTGTTTCAGACATATTCTATATTTTATTGGTAGGCCTTTCATGTGTCAATAATTTATATCGTATAGTATACCTATTGGTGAAATATACTCTGGATCCACACATCTACGCAATCACCTTATTGCAAACAAAACTTACTGTTTTAAGTGTAACATAGAGGCCTCAGGATAGAAACTCCTAGATAGTATTAATAATATCTAATATATTGTAGGCAACTCATCAACATATCGGCTGGGAAGATGAGAACCAACTTGGGGCTTATTCATGCACATTTTTTCTTCGTCGACATCGTTGGTCTCTCAGATCCTAAGATACCTACTAGGAACCAAATGACAAAGGTCGAGACTCTCAATAAACTGGTATCTGAATGTCCTTCATTTTTGTCGATTTCTAAGGAAATGATGTTAGTTCTTCCAACAGGAGACGGCATGGTTATAGGGTTTACTCAAGGACCTCAGATCCCATTGGGTCTTGCAATTGAGCTTAACAAGAAGATTGGAAAATATAACAGAGGAAAGATTCCATCAGAAATTATCCGAACAAGGATTGGAATACACAGTGGTCCAGTTTTTATAGTCAATGATATCCTGAATAATAGAAACATCTGGGGACCTGGTATCATTATTGCAAGACGAATTATGGATCTCGGCGAAGACGGTCACATACTAATGAGTTCCAGAACCGCAGAAGACTTGAGAGAATTATCATATGAGTATAAGAAGATCATCAAGCCTTTGCATGACTATACTACTAAACATGGTCAAAGCCTCTTAATCTACTCTGTCTACGGTGCAGGCTTTGGAAATCCACATCCTCCGTCGCGGGGTGCGGTTCAAAAAAGCAGAATGGGAAGAGAGATTGCTAAACTGAAAAAAACTACAATGTATCCAAACATAGACGTAAGCGTGACTATCACGGATGTGAAGAAGATGCTAGTGCATTACAGGAGAAGATATAAAATACAGAATATTTCCGAAAAACCTATTCATAAAGTCTTGCATGGAATAGCGACTGATGTTGACAAAAAGTTTGATGAATTGAATATTGTTGCTTATGACGAGAATGGGAAAGATCTCAAAATATCTAGTATAAGTGTCGACAAACCTTACCAAAAAGAATTCACTACTATATTCAATAAACCAATTTTCAAAGGGGATAAAGATCGTTACTATATTTTGGAGTATGATGTGGAGGAACCTGAAAAATATTTCGAAAATACATTTCTCGTGGGTTGTGAAAAACTCATTGTTGCATTTGACTTTCCCACTTCAGTAAGATCACTCACAATTTACGAATCTAGTTTAGAGACTGGAGAAAACAAGAAGGTCCGAATCCAACCTAAACTTCAAAAAGTTGCCGTTGATCGAAATGGAGTTAAATGGATAAAAAGAAGTATCCATGAGGGTCAATCATTCAGATTTGAATGGAAGTAGTCTGGAAATTAGAGTCACTCATATCGGAAGGAACTGGTTGAACGATTGCGATCATCCCATTGTGTCAAACAGCTAATAAACAATAGTGACCATTAATTAAATGAATTCCGATTGCAGGACTACGACTTTATTGCTTTTACCTCTTCCTTCGAGCTGGTCTTGCTATGTTTTTTTATTGGTCTAAGCATAGGCTGGTTCATTCTTGGTCTTAGTTACTTAAGATTATTTATTTCAACTCCACGTATAAAACAACGAGAAATTTCATATTTGTTGAAAACTGGTAACCCAATTCCTTCTTTAAGCATCATAATCCCCGCAAGAAATGAGGATCGGTACATCAAACGATGTTTGCAGTCCCTATTGTGGCAACATTATGAAAGTCTTGAAATCGTTATGGTGGATGACAATTCGACTGATGATACCCTAAATATTGCTAAGAAGATTAAAGATAGAAGATTGAAATTGATAACCCTGAAAAGAACACCTCCCGGCTGGACTGGGAAAAGTTGGGCATCTCAGGTTGGGTATTTAGCAAGCAATGGAAAAATGTTGTTATTTACCGATGCAGATACATTCTACTACAATAAATTTGCCGTTTTGGAAACAGTTTCTTTAATGCAAAAGGAACAAGTCGATGTGGTAACAGGTTTGCCGTTGATCGAACTCAGAGATTTCTATTCAAAATTGATTATGCCTCTCTATAACCTTTTTTCTATACTTTGTGCCCCCAGCTATAGCGATTTGCGAGACTCTAAATCAAGCGTGGGCTATCTTGTCGGAAGTTTTTTCATTATAAATAGAAATGTAATGGATGAGATTGGAGGTTTTCGATGCGTTCAAAGTTCAATACAGGAAGATACTGACTTGGGTGTCTATCTCAAGGAGGCACGATATCCAATTGTAGTAATCAAAATAAGTCATTTAGTATCAGCTTTCTGGTCGAGGAACAAGCGAACTCTTCTGGAGGGGATAAAAAGAATTGTATCATATAATCTTTCAAATAGTAGAAAGAATATACTGGTCGATACTTTAGCGGTATCTTGTTTAATAGTTGCCCCATTTCTACTCCTTCCTTTTGTTGGGAATCTAAACAAAAATCAAGGAGGCGATGTTATTACTATGACTTTATACTTCTGGAATATCCTGATGTGTGTGCTACCAATAGTGGCAGTAGCTGTGGTAGGAATGACAAAGTATCGCTTAAATCCTCTATATTCCTTGCTAATACTATTTGGTGGCGGTTTCTTTCTCACTACCTATTTAATCAGCATATTTCAACTGGTATCCTTTCCCTTGTCTCGCGCAATACGATGGAAAGGGAGGGGTTACAAAAGTGCTAGGATCTGAACGGTATGTCACTGTCCTCAGGTATATGGACTATGGACGATTTATTACCACAAGAGTTCAAGAAATGAAAATTACGATTTGTTAATACAATCGCCTTTAGATTATGGTCTTCGTATGTCCTAGGCCTAGACTAGCTTGATACTACGATATTTTGACCTGCATCTATAGTTAGGTCATCTAATTGAGATCTTCATAAGTAGAAAAGTAATATTGATAACGCATATGGCAGACCATAATTTTCCGTATGAATCCTGTTTAGTCCCACGTATTAGTGGAGTACAGATTGTAGATCGTACCTGTATTAGCGCTAACATAGCCCCAGACTTCTGGAGTAATTGAGAGCTTACTGAAGGTACGTCTTTGTTCTTTCTCCAATACATTGTATACTAGTTGACCAATTATAATTTGATCTGGCTGAGCAATCGCCGTAATTTTAGAAGCGATACTAATGGTGTAACCTAGAATATCCAAATGGGGTTTTTTCAATACGATTTTCTCATCTTGCCTGAATGTATCCCAACCATATTGAACTACTACATTCTCTCCAACATCAATCCCAATTCTAACTTTCAGTTCAGGATAGTCGGATTGTTGGAGAATTGGGTTGATTCCTTGTCGTATCACTCTGATCATCGAACATGCACAACTTATTGCATTCATACATGGTATGTACATTTGATCATTTGAGGCCGGGGGTGAACCTACTATGAAAAAAGCTAAAACTGCGTCTCCGACATATTTCAGAACGTAACCACCGTAGGATGTTATTAACAACGACATTTCCTGAGCAAAGGTTCTGATAATTGTCGCAAGTTTGTCTACAGGAAGTATCATTGATAACTTGGTAGATTCCACAAGATCAATATTTAGAATCACAAGACTAACTTTGGATTCAGCGTAAGGCTCTAAAATTTTATCTGCTTCTTCAGTCGAAATATCAAATTCCGACTTGACTTTCAAGGCTTTCCACATTGTAGCTTGTGCGTGGTCTATAGCGCGGTCAATATTAACCACAGAGTCAAGATATAATTTGCTTAATAACGGGACATCAGATAACTTTTCCACAGCGTCCCTCTTTCTTTCTTCCTCGTTAGTTTCAGATTCAATTACACGCATAACTTCCTCTTGGCTAACATCTAATTCTAGAGAAATTATCTCGGGGTTTATGCCGGAATTGTACAAGTTGACTATAGTTTTTCTTTGCTCTACGACCAACTCATATTCACCAATAGTAACTTCGTACGATAATTTGAATATTTAGATTCCAACAACAATCTTCAACCTCTAATCAGGGATTGCCTTATACTCAAGTCAATGAAAGTTCACTTCCAATTTATAGCTATCCTGGAAAGGGGCAATAATGGCACATTGTTCATGCAGTACAAATAAATTAAAATCGGTAAGATTAGAGGTTAATTTAATAGGAATTTACAGGCATGACGAGAACCATTCTAAACTTTTAGAATGTAGTAACTCATACTCCAAAAAAAAGAAGCATGCCTATTTCTTGTTACCAGTGTTCAACTAATGGCATAAAAAACAAACTGATCACAAAGCATATACCACCTAACATACCTACTATAGGCAAGTTGGATTTTATCGATTTCAAGATGCTCATATCCATAATATTCGTATTCGAGTATTAGTACACTGCTGAGCGTGAATGTTGATTAGTAAACATGATTTATTACTTATAAGGTCTAGGCATTAATGCAAAGGATCAATACTAAATTGGATATCAGATCGTCTTCATAATGATTTGACTAGACCCTGAATACAAATAGCCGCAACACTAATGATTTTAGAAGATCAGATTATGGGAGCCGTGTGCTAACCTGGCGAAGCGAAATATCAGATCAAATACAGTCGCTTACCTATCTTTTTTTCACTATTACGAAAATATTTTTTATGAGCCGAAGGATTAAGATTTGAATGCTGTCGAACCATAAATAGGAATAATTTGTTCTGTTTCTTCAAATTTTGTTTTGTTAAGGGGTTCACTGAAGTTGTGAATTATAATGTTTTATAGACTAACTCTTAATGATTGAAATAAAAGTGGTCATAATAACTTTTATGTGTTAGCTAATTGTTGATGTCATTGATATGGACGAAACAGATGTCAAGATACTCGAGCAAATATTGTCAGATGCACGATTGTCGTATAGGAAAATAAGTGAAAAGATTGGTGTGTCGCCACCTACTGTTCTTTCAAGAGTGCAAAAGCTGGAGAAGAATCGTATTATAAGATCGTATTCCGCCGTCCTAGATCATGAAAAGTTGGGTTATGATCTTACAGCAATAATTGAGGTCACAGCTGTAAAAGGTAAGATTACTGAAGTGGAAAAACACATATCAATATTTCCAAACGTTTGTGCAGTGTATGACATTACTGGGTTGACGGACATGATAATAATTGCAAAATTCAGAAATCGCAAAGAACTTAGCGATTTTGTAAAAAAGGATCTGACATTACCCTATATTGAAAGAACCAATAGTCACATAGTGTTAGTAACAGTAAAGGAAGACTTTAGGCTTATGTAAATAATGAGCTGCAACTCTTTTTAATGAACTCATCCTTTTGAGAAAAAGGTACGTTCACGTAGGCTACATAAGATCTTTAATTGATTCAAGCACTAGGCGAGAGAAATATTCTTGCCATTTGGTAAATAAAATTATGATCGAGTCTTACAAACTTAACAAATGTTAGATATTTCCCGATATTACTTAATGAATGTTTAAATTCCATATAAACAACTTTATATATAATACGTATATATTGCAATTATGTTTGAAAACATAACTCTAGTATTGTATCTGTTTACGGGGTTCGTTGTGACGTATCTAGGACTGGAAATAGCTTGGCACTTTACGGCTTGTAGAATCCATGACAAAGCGATAAAACCATGCATGTTTAAGCAACTAGAAACACTGATGCTTGCGCGCCGCCAGTAGAAGGAACATGTACACAACAGGATCATAATTTATTAATTTCAGGGAATATTTTATATTCTACAACCTAGGGTTACAATTGGCTAACAAATTGTCCTCAGCTAGATCCTGCCGTAGATTTATTCTGTTCGAAAATAAGATTCATCTTCCCATTTCAGACAACCAAATTTATCCCGCCTTAAACTTTAGGTTAGGGATTGCAGAGGTCTACACATCATGATGATTGCGCAGACTACTATGATTGCTGCTTGCCTTGCAATACTAATCTATATAGCTATAGTTGTTAGCGGAAGTTTCGTCTCAAAAGATACTACTGATCAGAATGTACTAGATTTACTTTCGAAATCTGACAGCCTGAGAGATGAACAGATAGCCGGGAGTTTGACTTACACTCACAAATCTGACACAGGTATGAATGTCCAGACTGTACTCCTGAATGGAATAAATTTGAGTAGCAATCAATTCATACCCTTATTTGACTCAACGCCGTTTGCAACTAAGGGACATATTGAACTAAATCTTCCTTGTGATAGTAACAATCCACGATCTCCGTTCTTCCAAGTTCTTGTTGGGCAAGCTCCTAATCTCACAGCAGTAACGCCTGGTTACATTCAACAACTATCAGTACCACCAGATATGTGTCTTTATCATGCTCAGTTTGGATTTGGTGATCCTGTTACTGATATAGTATTGAAGTCTATCTCGGACACAGAAATCAGTCTGAAGGGTCCTCATGCTGCAGTAATATCTACTCATGAGTCATATACTCCAACGGTTCCATCTTTCAAGGATCTTCAACATAAGCAAGGGTACTGATATTGAAGACCAGCTATATTGGACTTTTCTCACATAGACGGATTGGACCGTAATCCGGTCATCCAACGAGAAGGGAAGGACATGTCTATATTCGGCATATGCCTTCTTTCTGCCTTAATGCTCTTGTGCTTCAGATGGGTATCATTCAGGGTAAAGAGCTGGTTATGGCTAAATATATTAGCTAAGCTTTTAAATTGACAGAATTTACTGAATACTTCTCTATTTAGACAAATTCAAATTCATTTTTCTTCTAGTAGGAAACTGCTTCGGTGTAAGCTTAGAAAGTACTATGTTACTCCCAAGTTGGAAAATCCAAAGCCTAATCGTTATAACTACGAGTGTGTACGTCTAGTTGACTCGATGCTAAATATACATGCAATTACAGGAAAATTGCTGCAAATAGACGAAAGTATACTATCCGTGGCTATTGTTGATATGAAAGGACAGACTGTTTCCCGCAAAAGTAGATATCATATTAGTAACGCATTTGTTTCTGACAACGCGAAGACAGACTGCAACATATGGATTAGAGCTGCATTCGCCATGGTTGAGCAATGTGCCAAAAGCTTTGGAAAAGTTGAGACATTCGTCTCGGTTTACGAAAAGATAAAAGTAATGGTCGTTCCCTTAATGCCAATCAACTCTCTTGTTGTACTTACAATGCTTCCTTCAGTGAGTGTAGAATACATATTACGTAAGATTAATCTGATTGTAAATTATTTCAGGCCGCAGCGGTATCATAAGAATCATGACATTGAATCAGATAGCAAATGGTTAAACAAATGAGTGAATTAACATAGCTGGTCACCTGCGGCTATATTAGTAATGCAGGAGTTTCGTATTTTTATTTTTATTACGCGCCTTAATCTGTCCTGCCATAAGAAATAACTGGTCTGAATTCACCTTATGCTTTATAGACCTTGCAGGCACCCCAGCAACAATGTCTTCATCTGGTACGTTATCAATTACTGAAGCTCCAGAACCAATAATTGCTTTGTTACCTATTTGGAGTTTGTGCTTTACAGTAGAATTGAGTCCAAGCCAGCACGTATCTCCTATGGTTGTACTTCCACCAATTATAGTTCCAGCAGTAAGGCTACAATTCCTACCTATATTCACGTTATGTGCTACGTGTACAAGTGCATCAATTTTCGTTCCATCTTGTAACACTGTATCCTTTAGTGATCCTCGTGCAATAGAGCAATTAGTGCTTATCTCAACGTTATTACCGATAATCACTTTACCAAAATGAGGAAATGCTTCGAGTTCTAGAGATTCATTTCTTTCATAGGCAAATCCATCCTCTCCCACAGATACTCCTGATTGAATTATGCAATTGTCACCTATCACGCAGTTCTGAAGACTAACTCTATCTCCAATAATTGTATTCTTTCCTACAACACAACCTTCATCTATAACTGAAAAATTGCCCACTGTACAAGTGCGATTTATTTTTGCTGTATCTGATATACATGAAAATCGAGATATTCCTGATTTTCGTTTCACTTTAGTGTTATGTAGTCTATTGGCAATATGCATAAACACCAATCTTGGATTATCAACTAGAACTAGAAGTTGATCAGATCTTACAGATACACTTGTTCCGATTGATCTATTGCATAGAATTATTCCTGCATTAGTATTTGATACAATAGAGGTGGCCTTGTCATGATACGTTGAACAAAACGTAAGATCGTAGGGAGTAGCTTCATCGATAGCCGCCACACTCCTTATTCTTTTAAGATTCCTCCTGGAACCTATTATTTGATAGCCCACTTCCAAATCCGACAGTATTGACTCGATATCAAAGTTGGATGTGGGAGCTAGTATCTCAATACCCAATCCAACCTAATTTGTCTCTCATTTCTTATAAGTGATTGCTTTATGCAATTGTCATGTGATTATCCACGTGAAGATATTTTCTAATCTTATGCCATGAAATAGAAATGTATGATCATCATATGTAGTTGCTTGAGGATCAATAATTAAGAATGATCTTCAGAACGTCCCAAATACTTGTTGATCAGATTATATTCTGATCTAGATAATTATGAAGTATGACTCTAATATTAACAAGTATATCCTAACGATAATTGTGCTTTGTTTTGCGGTTACTACTAGCTTGTACATTTTGAATAACGTTCCTGTAAACAACGTATATGCACAACAAAATGTCACTACAAATCAAACGCGCCTTGATATTGATAAGCAAATTGCACAGGACAACAATAAGACTCATCTGGGTGTCAACATGCGTGGATACTATACTAGCATGCCGCAGTCAAGAGACTTTCAATTTCCCTTTCCAGATAATTACTATGATACTAGCTTTAAGGATCTCTCTAAGGCAAACATTGTTGATCATGTTCGCTACAGGTTCTACTGGGAATCATATGTAAGAAACTCAAGTGCATTTCTTAAAGAAATTGAAGATGTGGCAACAACGGCAGACAAATATGGAATAAAGATAGTTTATGATAACCATCAATTCCATACATCTTCTTGGTTGAACGCTAAAAGAGGCACGGGCTTCCCGCCCTATTTTTTCACTGACCATGCACTTTACGAACAGGACAGTGGGGGGACACCCAAGTCAGCCGTCTCACAAACTTGGTGGACTAACTGGTGGAATAATGCCATTACTGTGAATGGATCAGATGGATGGACATTGCAACTCGATTTCCTGAAAAAGATAGTCAGTATTACTGACAAACATCCAAGTACACTTGGATATGAGATTTTAAGTGAACCACAAGTGCATAGTGAAGATCAGTGGGCGAAAATAGGTAAATACAATACATTTATGACCGATGAATTGCGCAAGCTTACAAACAAGACAATTATTTACAGTATGAACATCCCTATAGACCTTAAAAGTTCGATAAATGTTAATGCTGCAAATCTGGCTAAAATGACTCCTCAAAACAAACAGAATATAGTATTCAAGTTTTCACTTTACGGGATTCCTGATGATGGTTATCAAAGTGATAAGCTACAATTGTTTGAAAATGCAAGTCGGATTGCCGGTGTCCCGTTATACATTGGAGAATGGAATAACGTAAAAAGAGTGGAAACCTATAATGATCATGGCGAAAAGATATGGGTGATAGATGATACTCAAAGTGACATCAGCCAGGCAGACGCTAATGCGATAGTAGGAAAATTCAGAGACATTGGCATTTGGGGTTTAGCTTATTGGGAATGGAGCTTTATGCCCAATGATACACCCAACTTTAATCTAGTCAATGTAACGTCTGACAAAGTGACAGGAAAGGAGACCATGCAACCAACTGAATATTTCAGAATTATAGAAAATGCATACAAGGAATTATTTATTCAACAACCAACTGGTGTGCCTACTTCAAAATTAAGTTGACCTACATGCAACTACTAACCAGTCTCGGCGTTCATTGTTCACCTAATGCCAGTGATTTATTGAATTCTGCTGTAAAAAAGCTCTTTGAATAATTTAATTTTTGTTAAATCTACTCAGATGCTGAATATCATTTGCGCCATCTAGATGATGTTGTATTCAGAGATTATTATTGTTATTAATTCAAAATATGCACTAGACCTATACTTAAATAGTCCGGTGCTACATAGTGCAGCATAGATGAAGGCGAATTGGAGCTGTACTGCATGCGGAATGTATTCTGGACGGCGATATTGCGTACAACGTCACATAGACAACATTCACAAGGGTAAGGCCAATGCAATCCCATTTGTAGAATATCTAGTTGGCCGACGAGAGGGATCATATCCTCCCAATGCAAGGCCTTCCTTTGGCTCCCAAAAGAGAGAAATATAGTGGAGAAAACAGAAGATGAACTTGAAAATTTGTATGCCCACAGAGCCGCAGAATCATATCTGCCTGCGGTTGGTGAGGATACAACTACTACTGGTTCGTCTCGACATTCCCTTGTCTTCACGTGTACCAGGTCCATAAAAATTAGGAGTTTTTTTCAGGCCTTGAAACCTTGGATATACTGTTTTGATTACTGCTTTACACTTCACCGATCGTGCATTGGATCATTATAAGTAATTCGAATTACCGTGGCCATAAATACGTAAGGGCAGATTATTGAAATTGAGGAGCAAGATCATTCTGGAACCGATCGACAAGTGTCACACATATGCCTTTCCAGAAATTTTTGGGCATAGGAGCCAACAGTCGTGTTTCTATTATAGATAACACCAGCTTGTTGCTTATGGCAAATCCTACAGGTGACTCTCTCTAGTCCCTGGGGGAGATAGTTTGCAGGATTCATGACTACGTTTCTGGTATAAGAATAGGCAAAAATCCACTTATCATGGTTAAAAATCGACATAATTTCGTCATTTGTCAGCAAAGTCTCGAGGATTTGTCAACTAATGATTGAATTTCAGGAGATGCATTTGATATGCCTGCGGTTAGCATTTGCTGTAGAACATATGGGTCTCGGGATTTCATTTTCAAAACACGTTCAAACTCTCTCTGAGATATTTCTGGATGTATGCCATGCTTGGCTGTCACATACGCGGGATCTTTTGATCTTCGAAATCATTATACATAAGCATGAGACTTTCCTTATTGAGACGGGAAATGTTATAATCATTAATACGATTTATTTCACTGGTACGTCATGACCCACATTATCCACAACATGGGGTTGGTTTTTGACCACTGTGATTTTATTTTGCCCATTTGAGACTGACAAACTTTGATGGGTAACTAATAAACCCTCCTGCTTCAATTTGCCCCTTTCTTTATACACGTACTCTTTAGTCGTTTTCACCTCGTCAACTATGTCTTCTACTTTAGCTTCTGAAAGGATTAGATCTCTGATACGCTGTCTTTTTGAATTAGGTGAGGTAGCGAGTCAAGTAAGGTAGTACACCCTACCTAACTTATAACTCTATATATATAGGAAAAAAATTCTAGACTTCCTCACCTACCTGACCTATCCATATCACCTTACCTTGACTTAAATTATTATTCGGACCTACTCATTAATAGTGGCTCTTGTTTGGTAATGACGAGAATGGGGAATACGTTCTGTTAATCAATAAACCGAACTTGCAATCTGAAAATAAATCGAATAATTCTTAACGGGTATGCCATGTCGATAGAATGTAAGTACTAATTTGATTCTAACTTGGGAAGATTTATGAGCCAAGCTTGAGATATGGGACCATTGGCAAATATCAATACCCCGCAAGAATCACATCTAAGCATAATGTGACTAGTCTTAGTTGACTTTATCTGAGCCACCGAGCCACAGCTTGGACACTCTACTGGCATAAACACTGGGCCGGTGACATCCATTTGGCTTCTCCAGATAATTACGATCCTCAATTATCTTTAAAAATCTTATTTCTTGTGGCGAACTAACTATCTCTCGAGTGTTGCAGGCTGGCGTTAAATCCCACTTTATCCATCTGATGGATAAATTTCACAAATGAGAATGTTAATCGAATCCTAAAATGGACCTACAAACAAATTATGCATATTTGGTGCGGGTTCGGTGGTATCCAGAACGCTATAGGTCCTAAAAAGAGGTTCCTAAACAGAGGAATTAACTGTAATTAATAAGATTATGAAGTGAAATTCTATGACTGTTTCTAATGGAACTAACAAACTGACATAGGGCTGACCGTTTGTGAATCAAATTTGACACGATTTGTAGACCCACCCTTGGACACGAGAGCGTTCTAGCGGGTAAGGTTGAGATTTCCTCTTTAATTTTTTCAGATGATTTTTTGAAAAAATATATAGCATTTAATGTGTCAAAAAAATAGTATAGTTAATAGGGTATGCAATCCTTAGATAGTCTATTCTAGAGGAAGGTAAGTTCGGATTGCGAAATATATCCATGTGCATGACCTAGAGATTTAGTTCATTCGCAATGAATGTTATAATACTTGGTAAGTTTGTAAATGCGTGTGAAGTGATTGAACGGTGGGTTTTAGTAGTATCATTGGCAGATTTTATTTGAGGTTCAAAGATAGGCAGTCAGCAGGAAATATACTAGGTGAAGCATTGAAGGATTCAATCAAGAAAGAGGAGAGAAAAAATTGGGACGAGGAATTCCGCGAGGTGGAGTCGTAATTGCAGACAAAATTGCGGAAGAACTAGATTGCCAATTGAGTATAGTCTTTCCAAGGAAAAGGCTTGCCGCGCACCGAATAATAGGGAAATTGCTATAGGTGCGATTACAGAAGAAGGTAACACCTATCTAAATGAATTAGTAGTTAAGGGGCTAAAAATAAGTTCAGAGTATATAATGAAGGAGAAATTGGAACAAATGCAAGAAATTGAGCGTAGGGTTGCCCTTTATTGTTCTGATAAAAAAGTGATTACTAGGATTGATAACTTAGATCTTAAGGACAGAACTGTGATTTTAGCGGATGACTGGTGCGGCTGACAGGGGCAACTATAAACAGCCGTGTCACGGCACATAAAATCTTCTACAAATCCCCGTCGTTTGATTAATGCTATCCCTATAGCACCAGGAAAAACTGCAACAATTACTGAAAAAGGGAACACATTGGAATTATACAGGTTATTACAAGCCCTCCTAACTCTATTTTTAAATCAATAGAACAATACTACCAAGATTTTCACCAATTGTCGGATGATGAAGTTTTGGAAATATTAAATAAAAGGATACAAGAATTGAGCTAAAATATCATATTCTTATATTTTTATACTAATTTTCAGTCCGATATATTTAATAACTTGGAGAATGGCGGATCGTGTATGCGCAAGTGAATAGCGACAGTTAAAGCCTTGGTTGAGGGAGGGGCTACGATCGAGTCCGTTGGTAAATCTCGTATATCAAAACCTCCTGGCGATTCGAACACAAATGCCACATAACTGATTTACACAAGCGGGAACTAGTGTCTTGTGTAAATCGGATTTTTTCCTTTCTAATCGGAATACCAATATCTTTTTGGGTAATAGATTGGAAATAGTCTAGGTTTTATGTACGAGTATACTATTAGACGAGTATAAACCAATCTAGAAAACTAGTGTATATCACTAAGCAAAATTGTTTTTCAATTTTATTATATCTCTTTGCTTTCTAGTTATAAACCTATACATCAGATAGATGCAAGATAACAATCGACTCTTAATCTAGATCAGTTAGGGACCCGTTGAAATACATGGAAGCAATGAGAATAGGACACGATAGTGTCATAAACGAAGCAGACCCGGAAAGATTTTTGAATATGTAAAATGGGAGGGGTACAGACCAAAATTTATTAATCGTGTCGATTTATCATCAGGCGGATGCACTAATTATGCAAGTTTATCAGAACGGTAAGATGGTGGCCCGGCTTAACACTCTCAGAGTGGACTAAGAAATTTTGGGAATGGCTCTATCAATTAAGCGACGAAGTGAATCCAGTAACCACTCTTGGTCCAGTCCGGCCCTGGCGCTATGCCGGTCGGCAACCAACCCAATTCCAAAAAGAATGTATGGAAAAGTATGGAGAGTCTGTATGGTTTGTATATCCGCCGCCTTACTCTGAACCCAATAGCGTAATACAATTATATATTCCGCTCGGGAATTGGTGGTTTCGAACAGGTCCAGCTATATTCTTTATCCCAACAGGTTCATCCGTCGCTTAACACCATAGATAAAGTCCGTAAGAATGTGATGGATGTTATATTGTAAAAGATGTACGAGCTCATCTGGACCATATTAGATGGCTTTTCAATTGTACGGTACTACATAGACAATACAGATAGTTTTATAGAGATCGAAAATGTTCCCACAAATAAGTCAAAGAATATGGTACATAGTGATTTAGATGATAGCAATATACAAACTCTCCAATGTGGTTATTGGAACTTTATCGAGCCAGTCACACCAGGCGATCATCTATTGACA
>CAVSLF010000028.1:0-33633 GCA_963728595.1 uncultured Nitrososphaeraceae archaeon | reverse complement strand
GGACCAGGGTCGGATTTTTTTTGACCGTATCAATACGCACTATGAAATATTACAATTCCGGGTCAAATTGTGCTAACACCGTGCTAAAGACTTGCGTACGTTTCATGTTGGAATCAGGTAAATTAACTTTTTGAATTCAGCGTCATGAAGTAGTTTATCGATCATTCTGGTCTGTTCATCGCCTGAGCAGTATGGCCATTATTTGGAATTTTTATGAGTCTTCATATGAGTTAATCTTTTAGATATTTTCCCATAATTGTTAAGTAAAATATCGTCAGATTTTACCCAATGGCAACGCCAATATCCGAAGAGTGAATATACGGGTGTTACAGTGCCACTACTGTAAAAAATATATAAGCATAACTACTGTCCTCGACTTCATAGGCTTCTGTGATATCCGTTGCGCTGAAAACTGGAAAAAAACTATAGCAAGCGCTGATTGAAACTAAAATACGGTCATCAATATTTGCAATTTATTTCCTAATAGTTATATATTTTGTCCATAATGAGACAATGTAGAACTGTGGCACATGTTGAGACCATTATCCTTTTCATTATTCTTTTGGTTTTAATCGGACAGATTCCACTTACAAACATAGTATTGGGACAGACAAGTTATTCTAAGAGGACATATTCTAATCAAAAATTGGGACTTCAGTTTCAATACCCTAGTCCATGGGGTGAGGCCATTGACTCAGATAGTTCTGATTGTCATAACTTTACATGTTCAATTTCATTCATAATTCGAGACCCCCTTAGCGAGTCTATTGATTTGTTCATAATACAAATAGGCGTATTTAATCTCAATGCCCGTGTGCAAGAGTCTTGCGATTGTAAGACATTGACAGACTTTGTACGATGGGAGTATTATCAAAGGTTCAAGACAGACAATGATACTATTGTTCTAAATCAAAGCGGATTAGTTAACAATCACAATTCATGGCGAATGAAACTAAATTCAATAACAAAAACAGAGCCGATCCAAAGATTACTAGTATGGACAATTGACGGTAATACGGGCTATAGATTCCAGTATTCTGCACCATAGCATCGATTTACGGAATATTTGGCTGGATTTGAAGACATGCTTAAGTCGTTCAATTTCCCTGAGCACAGCGCAGGAAATAAACCAACGTGTATGTTGTTCAATCTAATTTGCTTTTGAAATATTATAGATCACCACTGTCAAAAGGATGGTGGACTCTTCACGCAATGCAATGCAATCACGACCAACCAACTCAATTTATCATTAATTACCCGCTATGGATCGTAAGTGGTTTTGGGCAAATTGCTTAGAAGTAAAGTTGTCTTATAACGATAGTGTAATACCTAGTATGGAGTGATCATTGCAGTTGTGAGGGGACCGCTTGTCCAGGTTTTGATTACTGTGATCACAATAATTTTTTGATTCTAGGATCACGAATTAGTTTGTCGATAACATCTTTTTGTTCATTGTCTGGTATCCCAGCGGTCGACTTTACTGCATCTACCATCATTAACTCCGAAGAATGTCTGCAGGCTGTAGCGATTATTAATAGGGAATGATATATCAGTCTTCCAAAAGATGTAAGGGTAAGTATGCCACCTCGATTAATTAGGCCTGTTTTCAAGAGATCGGAATGTCTCGTATAGTATTGCTTGTGGGTGACACCGAGCATTTGTATTATGTTATCTGATGTATTCACCTTTTCCGCTATAGCATTGAATATATCGACAGAAATTCGATCAGAAAGTACATTCAGAACTTGTAAGGGTGTTACAGAACTTGCTGCAGGTAGATTTTTCATACTTTATCATTAATTTCATCTGTGCAACATCACTTAAAACAGATGTACAAAATTTGTCTCCAAAGAATTGCACGCCCCGTATGCTGCATTTTTAATTTGCCCCTGCAGACGAAATACTTATTTGAAAATAAACCTTATCCTTCTCATCAATAGGAACGGTTTCGCCCGTAGCAGGGTCTATATGTGTTTTTAGATCAAAGCGGTACTTGTTCGCCAAATATTCATAATAGTTCCTTAATTCTTCGTATACTCAAAGAATCCATTTTGTGTTAATTTATCAAGAATTCCATTTAGTTTTATAGATCTTCCTTTTCAAGTTTCGAATGATCCTATCGGGTTATAGACTCTAGTGGAAAAAAGAACATTTGATTTCCCGTTTAGGAGAACATGTATTTTCATCGAGAATATGAGTTTCGAAATCTGTAGGTCTAATGCCCATCTGGGCCTGAATCTTTCTAATTCAGTATGCATATTTTTGCATCCCCGCTTATGTTGTTTTGGCTTTTTGATATGTTAAAACCGAGCCAGCATTTTTGGAGAGTGGCCCATGACTGAGCGCACAGTCTTACGACACGGAAGTACATCACGCTTCCGAACGTCAGGCCAAGAAGGACTCTGCCAATATAGGATGAAAGACCGTTCTGTCCTGATCTCTGATAGGGCGTCACGTTTGTCTGGAATCAAGTTCCAAATTTCTTAAATTATTAGCGATTTTAAATTTAGGGGTTTTGACATATCGAAGTAGGCCAAGGTCTGCCGCTAAACATTCTGAAGGAATCATTTTGACTAATATGATGTATGAATCACTTTTACCTTAGTTTGCAAGATAAGTGCAAGTTTTATGACTTTATTGCGTGAAACAAGTACCAACTAGCGATACATCTGGCATCTGGCTAAAGTTGTTATAGCCTAAGAAATCCATTTACTGACAATGACGAGCTTCGTAACATATGCATTTGTAATCACCATTTTGTCTTGTTTTTTAAGTATAATAGCTGTCCCGACCTTAGTCGGAGCACAAAACCAAAGCGAAAGCTCGAATGTAGCAAATGTTACAGGTCCTCACACGCTGGGCGTAAAGATAACCTCTCCGTCAAAAAATGCTACCGTACCTTCCGGCCAGCTTACAATCAGTGGAATTTCTTCAGACACTGTTATAACGAATTGTATGGTGTCTGCAGATTGGAATGACCTCAAACCAATGCAAAACGTGACAGCAAAGGGTCCTGGTGGAGCAAATGATTATTCAAATTGGACATATACCTACAACGAAACCTACCATAATATAACCGCCGGTATCAATGAGTTAACTTCAAAGATAACATGCTATAATGACCCTAATAATATAACAAAAAAGTACTATAGTGTTAATGTTACTGGTAGTTGAAGATTTAACGAGATGACTAACATCTCCTTCGGGCAATTTTTGATTTAATATTTAAAAGATTTAATGCTTATTATTATTTTACGCAACGTCATTATCGGCTAATGCAATTCAAAGGATGCGCCCGTAGGTATTAGGAACTTGCGTCATCGAGTTTTGTCATTGTCTCTTCTTGTTCCTCGTTATTAATCACGTCTTCACTCTTCGCTTTCACTCGTTCGTGTCGCAATTTTGCCATTTTTAACGAATCAATATCTATCATTAGTTTCCTTAACTTATCATAAATCGTTTTATCCTCTAGTAGAGTAGTCAAATTACCGTCATGAAACTAAAAGATGCTATATGAATGAGAGGAAGAAAGCGAAATTCAACGCGCTGTTAATATCAAATCCTTTTATTATCTGCTTCCTTACGACTATGTCAGCCTGTTATTCTGACTTTATGATTGCAATCTGAACACCTTAGAACATTCTTTGGATATTTGATTCTACACGTAGCACAATAATTGTTGATTTCGTAATCTACTCTTTTTTTTCTTGGCTTTGGATCCGAAGGAATCGAGAATAATTGTTTGGTCTCCGTACCCATGCCGAAGTCCAAGCCAGCCATATAAAATATCACTATGTGTACAGGTACTATCCAGTAAAATATTTTTATACACCTGCACGACTAGTCGTAAAACACGTTGCAAAAACCGAGGATCACGCATATATCTTTGACACATGACCAACTTAAGTTACTAAACAGAATGTCGCGATCAACGTCCGACTACAACCGAGAGTATATCCGTAAACATACAGGTACGGGGATTTGTGTCCTGTGCGAGAACTTCGCGACCCACATAGCCACTTATGATGTCGGGGGCGCCACTCGCATAGAACGATATTGCGATACGTGTGTAAAGTCAGTGCAATGATAGATTTACAGGCGTTTACCTTCGGCATACCAATTACCGCCTGGCGCTTCCTGAAATAACACTATTACTTCTTTCTTGTCAACTGTCAAGATTTTACAAACGCTTTCAGTTATTGATTCTGCCAACCTGTCCTTTTCTCTCTGTGTTCTTCCACTGAATAGCGACACAGTAACAATGGGCATGAAAACCTGTTAGTAAAATGATGCACATAAGACTTTTGTTTCATAGTGCTAGTGAGAGGGAGGGGACACTCAAACTTGTTATAAAGTATGTGGGTTTAAAAATAATGAATTAAACTATGCATCCTTACTGTCCTTTGTGTGGCGACTGGCTGGGAGAGAGATATCTTGTAAGAAATAATGAAACAGATTTTTGTTGTTCCACATGCGGACATAATTAATGCTCGAACTCATGGCTATTAGTCCCATTCATGTTTAGGTTTTTCACATTCGATTAATCCTTTTTTAGTAAGCTTGACCATATTGTCTTTAATTTCAATATTTCCAGTTTCGTTTTCATATACTTTCAAGGTGTCCACCACTATCTTGTCGGGCAATCCGTCAACCCCTGTCTCCTTGAGATACTGCGATAGAAGACCAAC
Organism: uncultured Nitrososphaeraceae archaeon; assembly: GCA_963728595.1. GTDB lineage: Archaea > Thermoproteota > Nitrososphaeria > Nitrososphaerales > Nitrososphaeraceae > TA-21. Next base: position 28,945 of record CAVSLF010000028.1, on the reverse strand, counting down.
ATTATAGAAATCCATAATTTTGAATTCTGTGTCAAGTTTATTTTCTATAGCGTTCTGATGCTTCTCCCACAGCTCTTCCATAAAATTCCAAATAATTAATTTCTTGTCACGGTTTGGAGCTCTTACTGAAGCCATATCGAAGATCAGTACCTATTGGACATTATCTGTTATAACATTTCAATCTCTTATTGCAAATGATTGATTCATGATTTATTCAATTTTCAGTATCTATATAACTGATATACGTGAGAACTTTACAGTCGTAGAGTTCCGTCCCGGTCCATCATTATTACTTCAGAACTTGAAAGTCGTAGACAACCAATCTGCCGCTTAAATAATTTAGACGGGAAGTTTAAAAATCACCGTTGCGAGACGATCAATGGGTAGTTAAATCGCGCTCGCAACGGAAGACAATATGAGTTCTCGCGGGAGGATAGGATCATCGATTATATCTTCCATACTAGTTTCTTTTTATTGTCTCAAGGTGGAGATTGTCTGACCACAATGTCCACGTGTTCACTTATTTCCGCGCTCCTATAATGATTAGCCTGGCGTCGATCTCTTCAAGAGTAAGCGGCTTAGCCTCTACCTTCTTGGTCGCTGTAGAAAACCTTATTGACTGAAGTATTGCTGTCTTTGTGCCGATGTGAAGAATGATGACCATGCATTGGCTACGCTATTATTATATTCGATTATGGCATCGATAGCCTTTCCATATAAATTCAGATTCTCTCTTGCTGCATTCAGTGCGTTCATTGCTAGTTGATTCGATGTCAAATATACTCGATGCTTGTGCAGTGAATTCGCTAGATTGTGTTCTGAACTGTTCTGCATACGGTGTATACGTCCATCTTAGAAATGTTGTGCCCATAGATGTTATATTGCCGCCTATCCCGTTCCCCGATATACTATTACGGTAGAGAGGAAAGGCCATTCCTCTCGGATGGCATTCTAAACCTAAATCTGAAACTACACATACATAGTTTTTAGAATTACTCTGAAAATGCTCTAACGCGAGGGTTGGTTCGGTGAAAGCATATGCGTCAACCCCGTGTATGGAGCTCAACGAAGTAGCGGTAGTACCGTGATTTATATTATATAGATCGAAGTACCGTGATTTAAAAAATTATTCTAACGCAGATCTTGTACGATTTTGTGCCACAGGTCATTCATTACGGTATTTCTCTATCAGATTGGTAAGTTCATCCAGAGATACTGGCTTTTTCAGTACGCCTTTTGCCCCGGAGGCAACAAAGTCGTCGATATCTCTATCTGTGACTGAGGATGCCGTAAATATTATGATATTCTCGGACCTTAGTAGATCCTCGCTTTTTAGTTTATTTAGAACATCGATCCCGCTGAAATTTGGCATTGCAATATCAAGCAAAATTAGATCATATTTACCTCTTTCATTTAATATTTCATCCAATCCAGTCTTTCCATCATTAATCATTTTACATTCGATTTCTGAACTGTCCACACTATCATAGATAGCTTCGGTCAAATCTTTGTTGTCATCTATCACAAGCAGTTTCACACAGTTTCACCGTTTCTCGGTAAAGTAAACTTGAAAGAGGCCCCTTTGTTATACCCTCTATCTAACCATATTGTTCCGCCATGAGACTCGATGATCCCTTTTGAAATTGCTAATCCTAGGCCAGTTCCACCGTGGTTCCTTGTCAGAGTTGTATCAATCTGGTAAAATTTCTTGAATAGATTATCCATTTTATCGGCAGGAATTCCAATACCATTATCTTCAACGGTAAAAGTTACTATGTGTCCTCTTTCAGTGTCATCCTCTTCAGCCCGTATGGTTATTCTCCCACTTTCCTTTGGAACAAAGTCCAATGAATTCTTTATTAACGCAGAAAAAACCTGGTTTATTCTTTGAGGATCGCACTTGACAGTACCTGACGTCTGTATATCTGAGTTAAGTTCAACTTTGTGTTCGTCAGAAAGAGGTTTGAATTCAGTGACAATTTGATTTACCAATTTCTCGACGTTAACATCAATCTTCTTTAGTTTAAGTTTTCCTATGTCCAATTTGTAAACGTCAAGGATATCACCTATCAAAACTTCTAATTTCGTTATGCCGTTAAGAATAACTGTAATGGCCTTGTGCTGTTTTTCATTTAAGTTTCCAAATGACTTTTTTGACTGGAGAAGCATCTGCGAGTAAAGTTTCATTGGAGATAACGGTGTTTTTAATTCATGACTTATCATTGACATAAATTCTTCTTTCCCGATGTCAGCAGCCCTCAAATCTTCATTAGCCTTTTCAAGTTCTAATTCCTTCACCTGTAAATATTCGTTGGCCTTGCTCAATTCCTCAGTTCTCTCTTTAACTAATGAATTGAGATTGTGGTTTACCTGATTTACACGTTGTCTCATAAATTCAAAACTCGAGGCTAGGTCACCTATTTCATTTGACTGCTTACTCTCAACCATAGTATTAAAATTGCCTTCGCTTACATCCATAACCAAACGTTTCAACCGTGTGATGGGATTTGAAATGCGTCCGGCAAACAAGAAAACAATTACGATAGCAACGGATAATATGATACCTGCTGAGATAACTGATTGATTGATTATATCATAAAGTCCACTAAAGACTTTTTGGGAACTCTCTCCGATTATTAAAAACCAGCCATTACCTTTGTAATCCAAATATCCATTTCCTTGTTGTACACCAACTAGAATCTCATCTTCACCCAAGCGGCGTTCAACAGTATTATATGCAATTTTATTGTCGACAGGAGTTTTTAATAATTTGTAAATTTGTGAATTTGCAATATTTCTTTGCATTATTGATTTTTTATCGTAATTGGAGTAAATCACAAGTCCGTTATTTGAGACCAAATCAATCCGAAAAAATGACGGTTTGCTTTCAGTGCCTATGTTTTGCATCTGTTGCCTAAATACATCATTCACCTTGTTTATTGGAAATTGACTTACTACGACTCCTGAAATTTGTCTATTATCATTATATATTGGTGCGGAAAAATGAATAACAAATTGTTTGAGAGAATCTGACATTACGGGAATTTTGTCATAGTATATCTCTCCCTTGCTCGCATGTTGGAAAAATGGATCCTGTGATCGGTTTGCTCCTAGAAGGATATTCCTTGTATCCCCAATCTTAATTCCTTTTGTATTGTATAGAGACATCGATGCATACGCTTTATACGTCTTTTCCATGTCCCTCAAGTAGTCTATCTTTGCGGGCAATGTAAAATTATTATTGCTTAAGATGTTACTAATAGAAAGAAATTTAATGTCGGCAAGTCTATCAAACATTTGCCTAGAGAGTGTGTCCATTAAATTTGTCGCAACTACCTCAAATTCATTTTCAATATCTGATCGTACCCTTTTTGAAAAATTGTCAACTGCAATGTATGTAGATACCGCTATCGACATTGACACTATTGAAACCATTATAACAAGAAGTTCTGTCCTGATTTTCATTTAGTGTCTTCTGAGTTTGTATGGCCGACATTGACAGTTCCTATTATCATATTACCATTATTACCAGACATTTTATTATAAACTATCTCTCATCAGAGTTAAACAAAACTTCAGCAAATTCAGGAGCAATTATTTTTGCAGTGTCAGGAAGATCACTTATCTGTCCCCTGTTTACAAAAAAATTAGAAATCTCGTTTCCAGTAACGTATAGTGACGCGGTGTCGTTAGATTTACTGTTCATTGCCGTATTGACATTATCACTTAAAGATAGTATCCGGATACCATCGAATCCGGCCACAATATCACTCTCGCTAATGCCCGATTTCAAGGACATTATTTTCAAGGCATCCGCCCTATTGCCCATATAGTAATCCTCAGCTTCAACCAATGATTTTACAATCGCCTGAATATCATGTGGTCGCTGTTCTACTACATCTGAGCGAAAGGCAAGAACCGTATTGATTAGCCCAGGAATGGAGCCAGCAGTAAATAAGATCTTATATCCTTTTTTTAATGCTTCTGAAGTATAAGGCTCGTATGTGTGCCCAGCTATTATTTCCCCTTTTTCTAACGCTCGAGTTACATTTTGAGCAGGCACATCGACAAATTCAACATCACCTTCATTCAACCCAGCTTTTTCTAATGCCTTCAAGATAAACAAATGTGAAAAACTGTTTATTCCTTGAACGCCGATTTTCTTTCCTTGTACTTCGGCCAAACTATAATTTGTAAAATTGGCAGTAGGGTTTTTATCGTTGGGTTTTCCGACAATGGCGTCTGCAGTGTCTGAATAATCTACTGCAAAAACAACCTTTGAATCTGTACCTTGAGAATTCTGAAAAATGACATCAGCATAAACCCCCATTATTCCATCAAATTGGCCAGCGTAATATCCGTCGATCATTTGCAAATAATCGGGAACCAAAGTCAATTGTACATTGACATTATTTTTTTCAAAAAAACCTTTTTCCTGTGCTATAAATGGCAGGAAATTTGTTACCCAAACGTTGAGTCCCAATTTTATTGGCTCTCCAGGGATAGCATTTGCAGAAGCGATCGTCGTAAAAGCAAGACTCAAACAAACAATAGCGAGGGAGAAAGTAACAAGTATTTGCATACATGACATTGTATGTTCTGAAGGAAAGCAATCTTTAAGGTGTCGATATCCTCTGAATTTGATATTACTTCCCGCCACAGTATCGGTAAACCGACAAATTACTTTAATTTTTCTATTTCAATTATCTTTATAGCATATTTCATGGTTGGCAGTGTGATGTTTGAAGTATCGCTGGGTTCTTACTGAGTGAGAAGAAGAATCGATTTATCAAGATAGCAGAAATGATTCCACCTACGGAATCAGTCGGAGGATTAAACGTTCTATAGTTGATGCAATAGAGTACGCTCCGTACAGTGCAGGGGCTAAATATTGTTCAGCATGCAAAATGTATATCCTTACTACCTCTACTTTCTGTCCATGCTGCTATATTAGGTTAAGGACATGCAGAGAAAAGAAAGCATTGAACTCGTAACCATAGACATAGTCGATTATCACAAAGCCGGGCGTAAATTCATCAACCTAATAATTCTTTTACAGGGAATAAGTAGTCCGTAGGATGGTATATTCATTTACTAAGTAACGTAAAAAATCAGTCTCCTTCAAAATAAGATAAAATATACTTGATCTAAGAATTCGTCTTTATCCACCGGCTTTTGAAGGAAATGTCTCTGATGCAGTCTGGGCGATACTTTAGATTTGAAATCGCCATACTCATGCAGATCCGTTAGAGCAGTGAGAAAAAGCACCTTTATTTTATTATCTTTTGACTTAATTTCGGAGTATAGTTCGAATCCATTCATTTCGGGCATTCTAATATCAATTACAGCGAGGTCATAATAAGCAGGGATAAAAGTTTCCAATGCTCCTTCCGGATCCGTAAATATGTCGACTCTGAACCCAGACGATTCTAACATCAGACGTAATGTTTGTGCGGTATCAATTTCATCGTCGACCACAAGTACTTTTCGCTTTGTCTGACTCATTCCAAAATACAAACACCAGTAATCAAAGCGAGCAAAATTTGGTTTCATTTTTCAGGTCCTAAGTCTGAATAAAGATGATTATTTTGCAATATCAGGACATCAGCAGCAAAAAATGAAATAAAATGGTATCCGCTAAGACGCGAAATGAACAATTTATACATATTTTCTTAGAATGCTAACGAATTTATACCTTTTATAGGTTTACAGAATAATTATACAGAAGTTTCCTCCTATAAGATAAAATTGTTATATTTGGGAAAAGCGAGCACCGGGAATGGTGATTATATTACACCCGTAGTTCATTAATCAAAAATACTTGATGCGTGGTGGGGCACAGCCCACGAATGGAAGAACAAAATTCAGTGCAACAACGATAGACACAAAACAAAGGGAACAGAGCCATTATCGCTTGAGCAAGTAGACATAAGACTTAGGCGAGTAGATAAGGGACTGATTTTTGTGACATAGCATTGTGAGCTCCTTTACCAACCCTTTAGAATATTGATGACTACTGAAGGACTGTGAATAAGAAAGATGTAACTATCCTATTTTATTTCAATTTTAAGTTCGGTTTAGCGAAGATAAAGGAAATACTTATTTTTCAAAATAAACCTTATCCTTCTCATTAATAGGAACGGTTTTGCCCATGGCAGGGTCTATTGTATGTGTTTTTAGATCAAAGCGGTACTTGTTCTCCAAATATTCATAATAGTTCCTTAATTATTCGTAGTACTCAAAGAATCCATTTTGTGTTAATTTATCAAGAATTCCATTTAGTTTTATAATATCTTCATTTTCCACGTTTCGATTGACCCTATCGGGTTATAGACACTTGTGGTAAAAAGAATATATTGATTTCCCGTTTAGGAGAACTTTGCCCATTTAAGTAATACTCAATTACTCAATTCAAGTAATTGCTTTTATTTAGCATTGTGAATCGTCGATCCTAAATGGTCATCTATAGCGTTGACAAACTCTAGTTGTACCATATAAATCACTTTTCCGAAAGGAGTCAGTAAATATTTTCCATTTTTGCGTTTAATCATGTTTGCGTTGATCAATTTAGACAGTCTCAAGTAATATTGCTTACGGGACATTTTGAGTTTGCACACTCTATCACCTTCTATAGAATTGAATATATCACGTCCATTGATATCACGTATTGCGTTTAGTACATCTAGCATAGTCACGTGTTTTGGTCCTTTATTCATTATGCATATCACCCTACTTGTCTTATGCATTCATCCTACCGTTTTCATCTATATAAGATAGATGAGTACTTTGCAATAATTATAATGCAATTTGCAATTAGTGCTTTGTCGGTACGGCATCCCTTTACTTTCCTTCTTTTAGCGCATCCCTTCTTTTATTGCACGAGCTAAAGATAGAGGTTTCAAAAGCACCGGAATAATAAGATGCTATTTAGCTACGTCTTTCCCATTTTTTGGACCCTTTTCTGGATAGTTCCCTTAGTTAGGACTCTACGCTTTAAATGAAATTGCTGCTATGGTATCTGATATGGGTTCCATAGCAGCTGCCCCTAGAATCCTTCCAAGAGTGAATTGTAAGCCGTATATGGGTTATTTCAGGTTTCTCTGGGAATTGATTGTTTTTTTTCCTATTCTGGTAATGGGTTGTTCTTCTAGAACTACCAAAGTTCAAAACAGCAGTAGAATATCGTGATAGAGTTACTTTTGGTATTGGTGTTTAGAAATTATATACAATATTAGTGACTGCCTTACATAACATTAAGAATGTATTTCTAGTCATGACATCACGTTTCACAGATACCTATTAAAATCTTGCACTATCTAGAATTGAAATTCGTGCTAAAAAAGAATTGGGTGAGACCGAAATTAAATTTTTCAATTTATGATAAAGGTAGACTGAAAAATGTTTTCGTGACAGAGACAAAGCTACAAATTGACTAATGTTTCCGAGCTAGTCGCATATGATAAATACAGATTCTCCAGATACTGTGATTGCCATAATTGATCTAAATATGCCGCATCTCCGTAAGCGAATTTTGTCTATGAAACAACAGAAGTAACTGGTAAATGCCATCATTGCAAGAGAATCAACATGCTGTACAGCGGCACTACTTTATGGCAAAAGACAGTACCCAACTATGATTAAACAGTTCATGTTAAGACTAATGGCCCGGCAATGCATAAAGGCTGCCACGCTCAAACTAATGAAGAGTATGAACAAAAAGGACCCCTTGCCATTGACGATGGAGATAATCTCTCACGGAAACGTTACTCATGGATTGAGAGATCTAAATCAATTCACCCAAGTTACTCAGTTTGTATCCCTTGTCGCCAGTCGGCGTTAATGCGCTAAGAAGAACTACAGAGTCAAAAGCAATTAACAACTCTAAGGCCCTGTTCTCAATTTATTTCCACAACAACTCCAACCACTCTATGAATATTTCACATGCTTGACAGCGCTTTTGACCGCTAAAATAGTATCCTCTTATTGATTCTTTTTTTGCCTTATGACGTAGGTTCCCTAACAACTCGTTCAAGCGCGAATAATAATACCCTTATCAAGGTACAATAAAACAATACTGTTAATTGAAAATGTTGTTTAACGAATAACAAATGAAAACCTTAACTATTGTGAACCCGTATAATAATCCCTCATGTCAGTCCTAGAAGAAGAACAATTCACGACATTTGTAGAGAGAACTTTGAAGAATTAGGAATGTCATATATGCAGGAAGATACTTGATAGCTGGAACATATACAGCTATCACAAGCTGTTGGAGCACGTAGGATTGCACTGCAATTCAATGTAACTGGAAACAAACAAGATTTAATGCATTTTTGATTTGTTCCTCTTCTTCACCCTGCTTTCTTACTTATTTAGGTCCATGCGAAAAATGCACATATTCACTCAAATCAAATCTAATGTTCCTTCTATAGTTCATGGTTTGGCATTCGAATAAAAGTGAAACTCACTTTACAGCACAAGTCTTATGAATATCCTTTCACTACTAAAATGTATTCATTCATGCCCATCGTCACTGTTTCGCTATTCAGTGGAAGAACCCCGAGAGAAAAGGACAGGTTGGCAGAATCAATAACTGAAAGCGTTTGTAAAATCTTGGCAAATGACAAGAAAGAACTAATGGTGGTATTTCAGGAGGCGCCAAGCGGTAACTGGTATGCTGAAGGTAAACGTCTGTAAATTGTTTTGAAAGATATATTCTAACGTTATTCTTAGCGCACAAAGAAGGTGTAGTTTTTAGGATCTATGCTACGCGTGTTCTACCCCACATGTGGCATCTTAAATGGGATTTCGCTAAAAGGAATTCAGAGCGTTCTGACACCTCTATGCTTCACGTCCACCTTCCTTACAAATATGGCGAAAGAGTTTTGTCATTAATATTTCCTGAAAGTTAGATATTAAGTTGATCCTCTACATGGTACTTTAGCCATATATCCTAGTCCATCAGACTAAATATAATACTGGTAGCTGTACCCGTCTATTAGACCTTTAGCATTTCAATTATTTTATTGTGCAATTCAAGAACTCGCAATCCTGCTTCCGTGATTCTATAAGTCTTGTTCAGTTCGTCATATTCTAATGATCCGTTCTCGGTTAGCAGCTTCAAATAGTGAGTCACCATACTATAGGAGAGAAAGCAATTGTACATTATCCGAGTTCTTCTTATTCCATCATCTGCTTTAGGATTTATGACTGAGTGTAGAATAGAGGCAACTATCTCATTTCTGTCCCTGTTTCGCATAATTCGAATAGGTGTCAGTTCCTAATAAGGAAATGAATACCAGATACTAGATCATATTTCTGATTTGGCGCTAAGACTTATCCGCTAGCAATTCGTAATTATCGATCCAGTTGGAGATCACACGGGCTGTTCGGCATGGAGTTATGTAGCAGATTTGGATTCCCTTGACTAATGGCTGATAAGGTACAGCAATATGACGAGTGTTACTAATATTAGCCCGATACCTGAAACTATTCCAGGGATTTCTATTTTTTGCATAATTGGACTTCGAATCATTCCTTTTAGGTATTGTAGGTCTTTAGTGGCACTTTCTTGCCAAGGAGAGACAACAATTCCAAATTTAGAAAAACTGTCCCATGTAGGAAAAATACATCGACGCAATACCGCTCTCTGGCCTGTAGTCAGTCACTGATGACTAGGCGCTGATGAAATCTGACATATGAGTTTGGTCAGTCCTCTCAACATGGAACATAGGTATCCTTTCCTGTGATATAGTTTATAGCGGTCGCACAATCGCCAGCAGCAAACACATCTTTAACATTGGTGCACATGTGATTATCTACCTGTATGGCATTGGCGTATCCAAGCTCTATACCAGCGTCCCTTGCTAATTCAGAGTTAGGTCTTACACCAGTTCCAAGAACAACAAGATCACCTTCTATTGCTCCAATTGAAGTTTCAACTCCCTTAACCTTAACGTTACCTGTGATTCTCTCCAACCTATCGCCTAGGAGAACCTTTACTCAATGAGATTTAGGCTTTCCATTTACAATCGTTACTGTTGTAATCGGCATGGTTTCTCTTAGTATCTTCACTTTCCTATCGTGATCTTGCTCGCCAATGCATGATCATACTATTTCTTTGTGAATATGAACGTATTTTATGCAGCACATTGGATTCGCTAATTTAGAATTGAAGGTTTCTTACCGTTGAATGACTCAAATTTAGTCGCATTGACCTTGCTATTGACTTTAATGTTTAAACTGTATAAGCATATCTCTATTTTTTATTTCATTATTTTATCGTGGCTTATTAGAAGTTATTAACAATCTAAAGGAATACTACAATACATAAGATGATTCGAAATATATGTATGTTACCGTTGGCTGACTCCGTTAGCTTACGCTCTCTATGATACTGATTGTACATCTTATTTGGAAATCTTTTGACCTCTACCGAAGTACGCCTTCACAGTATGCCTATACAAGTAGTAAAGGATTATACCACTGATTATTATGTTGACAATATTTACAAATCCTCCACTTCCAAGAGCCACGACGCTAAAAATTATTGAAATAATTGCAATGATCACGGTAATTATCCATGCCCAACCCTTACCCCTAAACAAACCCCATGCCAACAGAAAGCATGCAATTCCAATAGCAATGCCTGTAGCGGCAACAACCATAGCTATAGTTGCTATTGTATTAGTTATATCAGCAATAAACTCGGGCGATCTTATCTGTTCACTATCGCTTAAGTTACCAAAGTTAACAGTAAGATTACCAAGATTTGAACTGAGATTCCCCTCCATAATCTCTGTAATCTGTCCTATCAATATCGGCACAAAATAAATGGTAAAAACAGCTCCACCTATGAGTATAGCTCCATTAATAAGCATAAGGATCGCTACAATCGTAACACCTTTGGGTATCTTCACATTTCTTATTCCAGCTCAAAGGACCTGTAATTTATACTATAATTGGGTTGTAGTTTCAGTAGAGGAGTACGAATCACATGATGAAGCTTATTTTTAGTACCTACTTATGAATAGATTCGCAGTATTGCTAATAGCCCTCCACATGCTCATTTTGATCGGGAAAAAATTTGTTAACTACGCTTGCGAATTTATGGAAGTTATTTCTAAACTCACTTTTCTGATCGTTTATTTCCTGTAAGTACTTATTGCGGTTATCTGTCAAGCAATTGGTCGGATCAGATTAGTGCAGTTAAATAAAAACACATTAGAATGTGAACACTGTGCCCACGCTACTTTGTAAGAGCTTTTCAGGCATGGTTTCATTGATTCGATTTGCTGCTTTCCAGCCGGTACAATGGCAAGGAACTATATAGTCAGGGTCTGCCTTTTGTAGCTCCTTCAGTGTGGGCTCTATTGCTTCTTCATAAAGCCCTCCATCGGCTGGAAGATGAAAGCCTCCAAGCACAGCATTCCCAGTGGAAAACATTCTTTCCGTCATCGGCTTTCATTACATCGACATTTTCATTTCTAACGTCGGGCATGCGAGTCAGTAATCTAAAATATTTTATAATTTTTTCCGCACTTATTTTGCAAAATATCACTTTTGCGATCCTTTTCGTCTCGTTGGATACTTAAATCTTAACTTATTCCCTATGCACAATATACTGGAATAATCCTCGGAGTGGCACTACAAAGTTAGTATTATAGTTTCTTAAGTAAACAATGAACCTTCAAGAACAATTTTACCAGAAGATGACTAAACTAAAAGCAAATTCAAGAGCAACATCTACACGAGATGCGAGAGGAACGGAAATGGTAAACGAGCTTTTAGTTAGTAAAACAGCAAAGAGAATTGAACACATTTCTGAAACAAAACCAACTAATGAACCACAAGCACAAGTGTGTAATTTTACAAGGAACGGACCCGTCTTAGAGGGCAAGGCTGCTTCTGTTCCAGGTATCAATAAACTGAAAGCGATTCAAGACTTTATCAATTCAAATTGACGACTCTGAAAAAGAGTTTATTTACTATTAGCAGTTTCCACTACGTCTACTGCGGGTATTTTTTCTTGTATAGTAATTAATGCTAGATAAGTCGGTATGCTGTTCTGAACGAAGGTACTTAGGTTCACGCTCATTATACAGTTCTTATAACCTTCTAAGAATTTGTTAACGTCCTTTTCTAGGTTTTGCCTTACTCTATTTTCAAATGTTTTTATCGATGTCATATTACGTTATTAAGATGGATTTATTATAGATATATTCCGGTGTCTCAGAATGTAAGTTTGTGAGGTTATAAAGCAAAAAGGGGAGCTGAATTAAAATACACTGACAGAACCTAAACATAATCCTTTCAACTTTAAGAGCGGTCAAGTCAAAACTGGAGGATCACGTAAGTGCTTGAATTTCTTCTTTCCTTGTGTCTTGCCTGTTCTATCCTTTTAGAACAATACAAAGAAGAGGAAGTTAAAGAGGCATTAAGGAAAGGAAAGAAATTGCTACGGATTGAACAACATAGGTATATGACATACAATTATCACATCAGGTACATTTAGTGACGAAAAACAGAAATCCTGAAATATCAAATTGCCTTCGAGAGTTAGAGGACTGCTATGGCGGCGATCGGTGAGGCTAATCGAGTAGTATACATAGCAACCGTTTACTTTCTTTGTTAGCCGAAAATGGAAATCTTATCTAGATCTGGACATATAGTCTAGTAATGAAATCGCTTACGGCACTCCTGTTAGCAATCGTGACTGCTGCAGTAGTCATTGGAATGGTCACAGTAGGTATTCAGCAAGTCTATGCACCCCGACAATGTGCAGGTTGCGCACAGTTTAAGAAACTGACCCATGAATTTGAAAAGAATGTAATAGATGCGATTGGTGACCCCAATATTAGCCCACAACCCCGAGAATCATTAGTATCCTATGTAGGCGATGTCAACAGAATATTTGTCGGCGACCCAAACATTGACCGATTGCTTCAAAGTTATGAACAGGACGTGACAAGTCTATTCAGTATACCTCCACCAGATGGCGATAAGCAGTTAGTAAAAGACTTTCGGAGTTTAACACATGATTTCGAAAAGGCAATCCCCGGTATAATAATAGCCGCGAGCACCGATAACAATAGGTAACATACATTGTGCGATCGACCTGTACGATGCGTTCAGGTTACCATCAACTAAACAAAAAAGTAAAAAGAAAACTTCAGTAGGAAGTTTTTTATTAGTTACCACAACGAAAAACTGCCGAGGGTGAAATCTCAATCTCCCCCAGCAGTACGAACCCCACAATTCTGGATCCTGTACAGACCCGTGGATTGAAGGAAATGCGAGGCTCGCAATAACGATGATGTCAATAAATTTTATTACAGTTACATATCAATCATTTATGTCTTTACTCCGGCCAATTTGAGACTCGCGGGGCAAATTATCGGTAAATGTTTATGTAGAAAGGATATTTAGGTGAGTTGAACAGATAATGTTCGCTACAGTCTTAGCATTTCTCACGGCACCTTTTTTGTCTCTGTTGTACTAAAGTCACTCGTTTGCCTCTTTGGTTTCTATTTCAAAGTTGTCTTACTTGTTGTTGTTTTATTTTGGTCATCATTATCATTTTGTTTCAATGATAATGTAGTCTGCTGTGGATTTTCATCATCCTCAGAGTCCTCTTCAGTGTCGTTGGATGGCGACAAGGTCAGATCATCATTTGTCAAGGGAGTGGTTGGTTCTTTTCCATCGTCTCCCCCGTCAATGGGGCCACCTTCAGGCTCCTTTGGTTCCACGGCTAGATTGTCTTTAGTATCTACATTAACATCGAATTCTTCTTGGATTACTTTTTCGCAATTATCGTTGATATTATCACCCTGTTGAGGTACATAATTGATAACAGTGTCGACACCGGGCCCGCAATCAAAGATATCGACTGCCTTGCTTCCAACCAGTATATCATTTCCTTCTTCTCCGAAATACTTGTTGGACTCTTCTGCATTTGTAAGTTTAGTGGAGATAAAATCATCTCCTTCTCCACCGTAAAACTCGTTATTACCACCGGCATCATCAATTTCATCATGACCAGGACCCCCAACTAAGAAGTCGTTCCCTGAGTCTCCTGTAAGCCAATCGTCTCCTTCTGCCCCATAAAGAATATCGTCACCGAAACCCCCCGATAGACGATTATTGCCTATGTTTCCCCACGTTATATCTCTGTCACCCGATCCAGAGTGATCCTGTTCTTCGGCAGTCATTCTACAGATTCTTGTGCCGTCGGTGACCGCAAGACAAAGCGCGCCTTCAGCACTTAAAGTGGTGGACATCCAGGCCGCTGCGAGCGAGGTTGTAGAAATGATCAATACCAATATTATTGTATTACGCACTGTTACCAGACGAGTACTTTGGATACATAAGTATCTCGGAATATTGATACGTTAGATTTTTCAGTCCTTGAGCAAGAGAGAGTTGATTCATTATATCTTGACATTTAAAAAAAGAGATAAACTGATCATCAAAATTAGGAATGTGATAAACTGATCATCAGCCTTCGTACGGCATACGCTAACGAAGTATCATTAGATAAAGAAAGAACATCTTATTCCGACAGTTTAGACGAGTTAAGACTCGCTTGTAAGATGTATAAGATGAAAATAAAAAAAGTAAAGATTATTTAGGTATGGTTTTTGGTCAGGAATTAGGTCGGTTTATTATACGATTATTTACGCAGATGGTAGTTGATCCAGGGTCATGACTCTTACAATTACCCGATCTAACTGATACTACTTTTGTGTCAGTGCCTTCATTTATACAACTTACAGAATTTACGCAAACTGTCTTCTGCGTATTACCGTCATGGGTACTCTCATTGATACACCCAGATGTTTTTACGCATAGCAGATCCTGTTTATTGTCATCACCTACAGAAATGTTATGACAGGTCCCGCTAGCAAATTCGCAACGTATATTCTGAGTACTACCATCACCACCCGCGAAATTAATACAATTCGATTCTCGAATTAACGGAATGTGGCTTAGTCTTCCACGCTTCAGATAAATAGCTACTCAATCCGTTAGGTAGAGGTGTAATGGAAGCCATAAACATCATTGAACATGCAGTGCAGGGAGAAGATATTATTGTGTTTGACGTTTCTCAACCTCAACGAGAAAAGATAATTATGTATATTGATAATATTGCACGAAACTAATTAGAGTTCATTCGCAGCAATGTCCAGTATGACACTGAGGAGTATGCTTGGACATAAGTTGTCATTATCATTCTGATGGCAGTAGACTCAGCCACGTGACTGCAGTGATCCGCTGTATTTCGATATTTTGTCTTCGTTTGAATAAAAAAATTATTTCCATTCCCATGTTTTGTCAGAAAAATTACCTTCGGGATCCACCTGCGCTTCAAAAACTCCCACCAAGTTATTTAAAGAACCTAATTTACCAGTCGACTCGGTAAAAAATATTGCTCCACGCCACTTCAACGTACCTGAAGAGTCAAACTTGCCTATTCCTTCACCAGTATATGTTATCAAATCTCCTTCTGTACTCATAATTATGCCATTGCCTATGCCATGAAGCACTCCTTTTGATGTCTGACTGGCAACATAGCTGAGGGTTTCAGTTACTTGCATTCCCCTTAGAGTACCGCTTGCAGATACGCTTGTCTCCATCTTTGGACCATCCACACTTAACACTCTTTTACCTGTTATTTTTCCTTTCAATTCTCCGATAAGTTCACCTAACATACCAGTGTCCTCTTTCCACGTTGACTTAAGTTTTTGCTCACATTTACAAAAAAATAATGAACAAAGAGAAAAAGAACATTCTTGACTTATCTTATCCGTCTTCACCTGCAGATAATCATTCTAGGCATTTTGTGGCTCCTGCTCTAAAAATCCACCACATTGTTTATTTTCACAACTTCTTTTCAAAGACCTGTGCAATTTGTTGGAATCCTATTTTCTTGTAAAAATTATGTGCATCAATTCTATCATTTCTTGACTCGAGTCGTATGCGGTAACATTTCTTTCTTTTGGCTAAAGATTCGCATTGCTTAACTAGTAGTTTGCCTATACCCTGGCTTCTGTACTCTTTAGAAACTACTAGTTCTGGGATCCAGAATTCGCTCAATGGTTGATTGAGTCTTTCAAGTAATACGAACGAAACCATTCCAATTATATTTGAACCTATAATTGCCAAAATGATGCCGTGATTACCGTTAGTATAATTAAACTGAATGTAACTTTTGATGAGTTTTCGAAACTTTTGTGTTTCGTATCTGTCTTTAGGTAAAGGCCTGTCAAGTTGTGCCTGTAGTTCGATTATACTTTTGACATCACTTTCCTTGGCATGTCTTAATTTTATCTGTCCCGCTTCCATTCCATTTTTGGGACATACAACGTAATGTATAAACCAGTTGGACCCATAAATTTCTACAATTGACCAATAAGCCTAACTAATCAGATAATAGTTCCTACGAAACAACCAGTTCTGTTGTTATGGTATCATGCAACCAAGTTCCTGAGTTGAGAGTCATCAAGTAGCTTATCGATTATTATCTTCTGTTCGTCTTCTGACAATCCCGAGTGTGATTTTATTGCATCTATCATCCTCAATTGCGAAGAATACGTGAACGCGTTGGAGATTTTCAATTGAGCGTTGTAGACTAGTCGTCCAAAAGATGTAAGCATCATTTCGCCATTCTGTTTGCTGACTAAGCCTATATTCGATAGACTGGAACATCTGGAGTAGTACTGTTTACGAGTTATGTCAAGTATTTGCATAATATTATCTGAGTTAGTAACATTATTGGATATAGCAGTAACTATATCTATACTAATTTGATCAGAAATTACTTTTAGCACTTGTAATTTGGATACGGTAGAGTTTGGTGTTTTCATATTTCATCGTCTACGCAATGTATACAACAAAGGATTTAACACATCCATGCTCCCTCTCCTTTGAATCAGTCAATGCTCCTTCAGTGGTAAATCTGAAGTTCCTCCGGGTCCTCGAGAATATTCCGATTCAAATATTGGAACTGTAAAGATCTGATTTGCTGCCTATAGTCTTTAAAGCCACTTCTTGACGGCGCGGTAGAGGTAATTCATCCATCTGACGAAGCTCATCTCTGGTGAGATGTTTAACAACACAAGTGTACGCATGGGTGACTGGAAAGCCAACTCGTACGGATTTCCACCAAAGTGGAAATTATTCAACCTTGCAACTGACCTGGGGGAAAGTACAGATCTATCGTCTGAGCATCCTGATATTCTGAAGAAACTGATTGGCTGCCTATGACAAATACGCTCAGGACGTAGGAGTGGTAATTCCAAGAGGGGCGGCAATTGAACAAACTGCAAAGAATATTTCCCACCCGTAACACCAGAAAACATTCAGACATTAACTTGGCTAAGATGCTCGCACCAGGTTACCCGCTCAATGCAACTAATCATCAACATGTAATGCTAATCAATAAACGTCCATTAATTTTTCGGAGTAATGACATAAATCCTATGATGCAGTTGTACTGCTATGGAAAGTTAGTACGGAAACAGTAGGTTTAACTGCTTTCTATTTCTGCCACGAAGTCATCTTCTTCTTATATCTTTAATTGTAGGACGTACTATATCAATGATTGGCAACGTAGTATACATTGGTAATTGTAAGTCCGAAATGAATCTGGGCAATAAGGAAAACATATCGTACTTCAAATGCGTAGAAAAAGTTGGTTTTGTCCCCAAAGTGTCTTTATAGACTCATTGCATAAAAGACGCCCAAAATAACCGTCTTCCCTTACTTCAGAGAGAAACATTCTTACTTCTTCGCATGCTATAAAAACGCATACAACAAGAGCAAGTTTTTTGAGCCCCTGAATGTAGATTAAATTTATACTTCAGTTTTTCTAAAAAGTGTACAAGCGGTTCTGTTTGTCTCATCTGCATCTAATATGCACCTCATTCACAAGAGGCGCAAGTACTAACGCTCTTGGTTAAGATAACTATACCACTTATCATGATTTTGAAGATTCTTGGGTGATTCTCCGAAATATGCTTGTATTTCATCCAATCTTTCCATAGAACCATCATGAGTTCTAACCTCTGAGAAGGAGGACTCGGTTCTTATTGATTGCAAAAATGAAATTACTTGCGTATTCGTGACACCGTGCTTTATATCATAATCTATTCTTTTTGATACTCTACCAATTGTACCATACTTCTTGTTCAGTTTCATTTGCCACCGTGATGCATCTTCAGATAATCCTGTGATAAATTTAACAAGAGTTTGTTCCATATGCTTAACATGCCATTCCCTCATGGGGAAACTATTTTGCTCCAATTCAAGGAAATATGCTACAACACAGTATATAATCTAGATGTGGACTACTTATCCTATCATGAGACTACAAGTACATTTGAAATGTCTGGCAACTCAACTGATTCACCACGCCGTTATCTACCTATAAAACGCGTTTAAATAGTAAGCGCGAGAAGAATATTTTTAAGCCGTGCGGGATACGCATGGGACTGAGGATAATTCAGTCCTGCCTCAAGTTTACGAGTTCGATTAACTATATTAAATTGATCAGCTTCTATCTCTGTAATTACATAAAGAAGATAGTCGTCTCCAAATGCCACAAATAATTATGAAGTCTTTCTATTCGTGGCAATCAAATCACTAGGACGTTCCTCAAGGTACTTGAAAAATAAAAACAAGAAAGTCACAATTACTTTTCAAATAAAGCAACTTATGGGATTTGATTTTCTGATAAAGGTTCTATCGAAAAAGGAATCAAATTTCTGGAAGTATGCAGTTAGCATATCCAACCATTAATTTTTCTGTCCTTATGGCCCGATCTTCTGGCTAAGATATTTGCTATAAATATAATTCCAACAACAGACTACAATACCCGATATAGATATTGAAATTATCCAATTTAGATCCAAGGCTGTCTGTGTACTATGCCCTGAATAACTAATAACCATTAGTGATTTTACATAAAATAACTGATCAATATAGAATTAAAGTGGCAGGTATTATTGGGATTTGCATAAGCGGTATCAAAGATATTTAGAAGTTAATCGGTGAATCCTGGGCATTGGCTAAAGCAATCGTGCGTATACCGCCTGTTCCAACTCAGAGCCAGATCTTATTGCGGGTATTAAAGAATCTAAAGGCAACACCGCCAAGAACGGAAATATCTGCAGCACAAGAGTCAGTGAAAATTGTCTGTCGTGTCATAAGGCTGTACAATCCGCAGCTAATGGATCAACTTTTAAGGGAAAATAAACTCTTATGGGCCTTGTTGTTGCTAGACGCCATGGCCCACCAGAGCGGTACAGATCTCTGGCGAAAGACAGTATCAAATTACAATTACATTAAGACAAATATAAAAAAATATGGATTATTGGGATACTCCTAGGAAGAAATGAATTTGTCAGAAGATGAGAAAAAAAGCGAAACCTTCACGTTCGAACATGGTAAAATTGACCAAATTTTATCAGACTTGGCAGATCTAATACTCATATTTGAGGAACTCCGCGATAAGAAACTGATAGAAGAAGTTATTCTTGAAAGAATTGTCACAATATATGAGCACTTGCATACAGCAGTTGTCAATAGCAGAATAGATGACAATAAAATAGGAAAACTGTAATTAGTTTTGGGAAGAGTGTGAAGATAGAGAATTTGGTTTGGTTCTTGTAGGCATTGGTGCGTTGACCATATTCCCAGTCAATCTATACGGATTAAATAGATAGTTTTTTTGGGCGCCATAAAGATTAATCTGATGTATGGTAACATTCCTTGCACTTTAGCGAAGAAAAAAGATAATGGGTACTGAAGGACCCTGCTGACTACAGGCCAACAAGCCAGCAAGCAGTTCTTACCCTGTGAAGACTCTTCAGAGGGATGATGATGCACTTGGCCCTTGAGTTAGAGCATTCGTTCGTTTGTTGGGGATAAGTTTTGGCTATCAATCATTCAGACTTGCAATTAATATCGAATGTAGTATCGACTAGAGAGGGAGAGGAGATATGAAAACCTTGAAATAACTTATTGCCTCTAATTTGTTATTCGCGATCATAAGGATTACAATTAATACTTTCAAATGTGATATTTGCAAGTATGTTTGGCGTCCGGCAATCTGGCTATTACCAAAAACTTGTCCTAGGTGTATGCGTCTTTACTGGGAAACTCAGGAAGAAGTGACAGGCTCCCCTCACTAAAGTAATCCTTCTTTAAACTCAACAATAATGATTCAGGGTAGAACAGTCCGGTCTTTTAGAATTGTGGATAAATAACTAAGCCTTAAATCGCAGTCAAGGACAAAATATTAGGAATGAGGCGCATAACTGCTTTCGGCTCTGCGATAATGATATTCTTGCTCTTAATTAATGCACATCACTTTGATTTTTTTGCGGTTGCACAGAGAACAACACCTCGCTCTAATGATACTCAAAGCCCTGATGAGGAGTCAACGGGTACGACAAGTAGTGGTCAAAATCTTGACAGCGAGGTAACAAACACACCTACAGATCCCAGTCAAATATCTTCAAAACTTGGATCTTCAGGAGAAGATTTAATGAGTGGGACTCCAAATAACGACCTAATTCTAGGACTTCAAGGTGCTGATACTATCAGAGGTAATGATGGGTTAGATGTAATTCAAGGAGACGAGGATGCAGACAAGCTATATGGTGGGGAAGGTGATGATATTATCCAAGGAGGCCAAGGAAGCGATTTAATCTATGGAGAGAATGGAAGGGACATACTGACTGGAGGTCTAGACGATGATATGCTCTCCGGTGGGAATGGAAATGATAAACTATATGGCGGAGATGCAGATGATGTTCTTCAGGGA
Organism: uncultured Nitrososphaeraceae archaeon; assembly: GCA_963728595.1. GTDB lineage: Archaea > Thermoproteota > Nitrososphaeria > Nitrososphaerales > Nitrososphaeraceae > TA-21. The sequence continues at coordinate 8,118 of CAVSLF010000028.1, read as the reverse complement.
GGACCAGGATCGGATTTTTTTGACTGTGGTAATGGCATAGATATTGTTATTGATTCAAATGTAACTGAGGGTGATGATAGTGCAGGAAATTGTGAAGAGTTATTGAATAATATTGTCATCCCAGTCGAATCCCCACAGTTAGGTACAACGGGTTAAATCAATCATCCAATTCATTGCAAATATTGACTGGATGTATAATATAGACACCAACCGTCATAGTCTTCGGTTATTCCGTTTTTACTGTTAGAGTTTCCTTTCTTTGTCTATGTCATGCTTATCCAAGAGGTCTATTATTGTTTTCAACTGTTCATGGCGTAACTTGGCTTTCTTTATGGGTTCGACATCAATGAGGCGTTTCTTCAATTTGTCGTAGAGTGTGGTGTCGTTCAACAATGCAAGAAGGTCATTTCCAAAAAATGGTTTTTGGAGAACCTCTAGAGGAAGCCCGAAATTTTCTGCGGCTTCGTCAAAAATATCTCTATTATATGATGAAGCAATTATGATCCTCTGATGTGGGTTTATCGATATGATCTCTTTCGCTACGTCAAGTCCTTTTATTTTCGGGATTCTATGATCTAATATAACCGCGTCAAAAACTTGGATGCGTTCTCTGATGTCAGTAGTATCGCTAACTTTCCTGAATTCATTATTATAGATAATGAGACAATCCTCGCCATTATCGGTTAGAATAACTTCATGTCCTCTCTGCTTAAGTAGAATCGAGTACAGTTTTAAGACATCTGGATCTTTCTCGGAGATCAATATTTTCAACGTCAATGGGCATAATATGTAAATACTTATCTAGTGCGGAAATTATTATGAAGGAAAATTTCCATATTGGAACTATTATTGGACAGTAATCATGGACAGAAGTAGCCTTTTTCCGTACTGGACAACATTCCGACTGGATTAAAGTGGGTAAATATTTTGGTAACAATTGCAAAAATTCCTGAGTGATGTATTCAAACTGGATTGAACCACGTAATGTTCATATCAATATTTTCAGTTCTGATATCCCTTCGTCTTTTTAGACATTTTTCTGATCAAGTCAATTATGATCAAATACTTTGATTCTTGAGTTTATCTTATCCAACCGATCTTGAAATTCTGAACCTTTAACTCTATTTACAAGCGTAGTGCTCGATACCGGGTATTGTAATACTTCTACAGAAACCCTCAATTGTCTTAGGGCATCATAGAAAGTACTTAAAATATGATTAGAGGTGAGAATAATTTGTGGTGTGCCTCCTGGTTAATTGATGACTATTTTATTCATAGTTGCCCAACTTGTAAAAGTGAGAAGCTAGAATTGATTCCAATAGCTAGAACAGAAGCATATCACATTAAAATGGAAGGTAACGGTGTGTCAATGGATTTTTGGAATTTAAAGAAATAGTGACATAAACTTTACTCACTTACCATCTCGTTTCTTTGTGTGTTTATTCTTAGCACCTTTTCTCGTAACATTTGGAACATTTTTTATTCTATTGACCAATCTGCCCATCTTATCTAATTGTTTTTGCATCGCCTTCACCTGAACCACTAATTGCCTTATAACAGCCTCCTGTTTGTTGGCAGAAGTAGATTTATCAATCTGCGTTAGTTGTTTCTGAATCTGCCTTAGCATTTTTGTTGTATTCCCACTTGCTACTTTGCTGACCTGGAAATATTTCGTGAACTGTTCAAATAATTTTGTAGACTGATCTCGGAGGATTGGTTTTGATTTCTGCTTAACCTTCTTTGTTGGACTAACTTCACTTTGTTCCTTCTCCTCTGCCTTACCAATAATTTCTTCCGTTGTTGTTGGGGATGGTTCAAAGTCTTCGATTGGTGTTTCCTCTTCCGCTTGTGCTTCCTCACTTTCTATTGTTCTTTGTTCTTCGAGTCCTATGGGTTTCTCTACTGCTTGTTGTTCATCTGACTGATCACCAGATGCGTCCATACACTATATTCTTAATTGTACTAAATAAAGTTACAAAAGGATAAGAAGTTCTTATGGCATGCTACCGAATAACAATCATGAGAAAAAGAGTCGAAATGATGGCTGGGTCTACAACTGACAAAAACGGGTATGAACGCATAGTTGGCGACATCGACAATGCAAAGCATGTAGAATATTTTATGAATGGACAATGGAAACATAGCGAGAACTGCAAGACCTTTACCAATAAAGAGTGTACAGTGAAGGCAATAAAGAGCTCTTTACAGGAAGTAGTTTTATAATATTAAAAGCAGGGCGCTCAAAAAAAATTTAATGGTTATCTTTGATCATTCAATATATTTTGAACTGTGTTATCATCTAAAATTACCTTAATTATTTTTTGTCTTTCTTGTTCTCCCATTTCACCTGTTGCGTCGATTGAATCAATCCTGTTTTCAGTAGTCGTCTCATACGCGAGTAATATTGCTTCTTAGATAGTCCTTTTGACTGTTTCAATACTTCAATCTCGACTTTGCCTTTTGTAGTTGTCGTTGATATGGGAATAATCGAAAAGCATCAATCTGTTTACATTCTAACATCGTTAGGATCAATTATATTCAAAAATCATGTCAAGACTATGGACCAGATCATCCCTAGTTATTGGCAGATAAAGGGCTTTGATATTTTAAAAAGTAGAAGTGATTTTCCAGTAGAACAGAAGGAGAAAATTACCAACGAATACATAGAAACTTCCGATTTAAGGAATGTCATTAATACAACTCATCTGTCCAGTTTTAGTATTGTAAGAAAGTACGACGATTTGATTGTCGAAGTCTTAAAGGTGTTGGACAACGCTCAAAAAGAGGTCTATTTCGCAACAAGGTATCATGATCCACACGTTTCGAGCAAGGTGTTTGAGAAACTCGCTAAGGGTGTTACCATACATATCTTGGATGGTAATCCTGAACAAATCACCGTTGAAAGTAGACTTGCAGCCATAATTAGAACGCCACCAAATAGAGAAACTGCGGAGATGGTAAAGAAAATTACTAGATCTTCAAGATTTGATTTAAAGAGGCTTCCTGATTTACCTCAAAGTTTCATGGTGGTCGATGGAATCCAAGTAGTTTACGATACTGTCAATTTCACAAATCCAGAGCAGTTCTCAATCGCAGTCTCAAAATATGATGATGCTTATAGCGCTCAGCGATTTATTGAATACTTTAAAGCGTTATCAAAAGATGCAACAATTCCAAAACTCGTGGAACAGATGAAGGCGGCGCGTTTAAAGATCCTGAGTATTCTCGTCACCAATAGCGATGGTACTGCGTAAGGAAACGTCTCTACACTATATTTTCTGAGTATTGTTGTTTATATGTCATAATCCATCATGACATCATGTGTTGGTCAATCCGACATACTAAACTTAAAGGCTACGATATTATCTGTACAATGCTGAGAATAAGACCAGACAACGAAACGATTAGAGAACTCAGTATACCACTTAATAGTGTAATAAACCAGTATCAAATTTGATTTCTAGATGCATCATTGTTCTCTAATTTGCTAATTGCTTTAATAGTACCTATTGGTACCTATAGATGTACCAATGTCCTCTTGGCTCTCTAAGATACTATTTCCTAATAAAAACAAGAACGTATCTGATAAATGTGATCAATGTGGTCAAAAGTTTAAAACATACGATGAACTTGTAACTCACGCAAGACATGTTCACCATGATACTATTGTGAAATGCAATGATTGTGGGCGAGAATTCATACATGAAAAAGATCGATTACATCATGTTCGAGAGGAACATAGACAGAAGGTGGATTACCGGACTCATAAGGACTCGTACACGACAAAGAAAGTTGGATCTCCGCAAGATCGGGTAGATGAAAGCACCAAGAACTTTGGGGATAATTTCTGAGACTTTAGATTGGTTCAAAGATCAATTTGATAGCATAAAGGATTCGTATTCTCGCCGAAGTCTTAAAAGTAAAATAAGTCACCGAAGAATCCTCTCTTTCCCCATTTATCATTATTATTATGATAATAGTCATCATACTCTCCGTTGCTATAATGATATTTGTTATAATGTTCGTCTTCGGTACCTGACTATGGATTTGGGTTATCTTGTCTATCTCACCCCTATCCAACCATACTCCTCTGCAAGAAGGACAATAATCAATAGATGTTTCGTACCTTTGCATTTGCTGCATTTGAGTTGAACATTTAGGAAACTGCATATGCGAATATTATCGCCTCTCTGTCATTAATAAATTTAAGTTTTGAGTTAATGGTATCTTTCCTTTTGCTATCGCCATCAGCTATGCCGCCAACCCTTGACTTTTGAAAGTCAGATTTTGCAGCATCTCCAGTGCTATCTTCAATCATCATATGGAGTTCAGCAATTTCTATCGGTCAATAAGCACCGCTCTCGACGATGAGATTCGTTATAAATTTGAAAGTCTTGGCCTATCTTCTCTACTCAAATGCCCGTCTGCCCTATCTATTATGCTGTCTTGCTATGTTGCCGAGTAAGACCTTCTAAATTCTTCCAGCTTGTCCTTCTTTCCTCTTCTTTTCTGGATCAGTTGCCAATGCTGAGTATAATTCCTAGTGACGTCTTCAAGACCATTGGCAGAGAAAGCTAAAACATACTCATACTTTTTCCCCCAATTTTGCTCATAATAATAAGGATGACTAATAGATACAGGATATTCCAGAGTCGAGTCAATGTGGATCCATTTCAAGTTCAAAGCTTCATTCCAACAATGATCAAGGAAATCGTGGACTATCCTAGTTTGAATTGATAATGAATTTAGGATTGCACCAAAAAGTATAGACCATTCACTGCATCTGCCAATTCTTGTTTTCGCAATATCCAATATTCCCAGATATCGCGGAAATAAATGCATCGAGCCACATTTATTACACTTGTGAATTTCTGTGTTCCGTACTACCGTAGAATCTACTTGTAAAATTTGAACTCCCATGGGTCCAAGGTTGCAGTTTGGGCATAGTAGTTCCTTGGGCATCCACTTCATAAAGTCATATTTGAACCAGTGCAAGAGAGGCTCCAATGACTGTTCCTCTAACCTTGGCCTTGATTCTAGTATTTTATCAGGTACCAATTGTTTGACCCAGTCTAGAATTGTTTTATCATTATACTGTTCTGATATTCTTTTGTATAACCTAAAAGAGCTAGCATACGATGTGGGCCGATCGAAGTTATTAAGAAGCATGATTATTTTTACAGCAAATATTAAGAGCTCGCTAAAATTAACTGTATCTTTATCCCAGTCTGGTATGCCAAGAATTTGAATTGAAGATAATTGCTATTCTTTGGTTTATATTTGCCTGTCCTATTTACCAGTCCCGTTAATGCCGCTAATCCCAAATCGGATATCTCTAACATATTCATTTACAAATAATTTTCTCTGATTAGGTGCTTGTACCCGATCTTAAATCCATTGATAGATCTTGAAACCTCCACAAAATCAAACGAAAATAATAGAAAACCAAACAAATTACGAATAACAAGGATACTAGAGGGCCCACAGGAAACAACGCAAAAGGTGTGGATTGTGAGTAAGCGAGAAAATATCGTTAAGACAATATGGCCTCATCGTGGTTCCAGATAACAGAATAAGTCAATACCCCAGTAAGTGGGAGAGATCTAGCCAGCCCTGTGTTTGGCTTTCTCACCGTGATGTTCGGTGAACGGAGCCGAAACTCGAACATTCAATAATTTGTATATCTACTTCATGTCTATTTACTTCTTGTAAACGTGATTGCTTAGTCTTCATAACAGTACTTTACAAGATTCTATGTACCAACTCTATGTTGTATATGTATGAATAAAATATTTAGATCGATTATAGATCTTATGGCTACGGCAATATCGGCATCGGCATTGGGATTGGTTCTATACAGTCCCGAGTCCATATCAGTCGAAAACCAAAATGCAATCAATGAACAAATCTAAACGTGAAATTCGAACTTGAACTCCATTTGGACGAGAATGAGTAGAACAGTTCCTTCATTCAGAATCGCAGCGGAAATAGAACGTACAAAGTGGAAGCGATTTAGATCCTATTTGGATAAGAATGACACGAAGATGATTAATTGAATGTACGATGCGTTAAATTACATAACCTGAAGCAATTCATGCAGACCTGTCATAACGTTGTCAAGGTCGGTTGATTATACGATTATTTACGCAGATGGTAGTTGATCCAGAGACTTCATTCTTACAACTGGATGACTTGACTGATATTACCTTAGTGTCAGTACCGTCATTCTGACAAGTTCCAGAGTTGACGCAGATCGTCTTTTGTGAATTACCATCTGTAGGAGAATTGATTTCATTTGTGCATTGAGAGGAATGTAAGCAGAAAATTTTCTGATTATTGCCGTCACCTTTTGACTTATTAAGACAGGATACGGTAACAGATATGCATTTAATGTTCTGAGTGTTATCATTACCAACTGAGATATTGATGCATCCCAACAATGTAGCTCCAATATTTCTGCAATTTATATTCTGGTTATTTCCATCCCCATCGCCATGATTGATACATCCATCAAATCCAACATATCTACATTTTATACTCTGGACATTCCCACATGACGAAAATCCTAAATCATTAGAACATCCTACCACTCCAACAGATTTACAATCAAGTTTCTGTCTATTATTATCACCATCTGCTGCGAAGAAATACCATCCCGAGACGAAGAGTGAAGAGCCCACATTTGAACAATCGCTGTCTTGAATATTCCCATTACCATTACTGACTAGGCTTATACAACCTGACTCACCCGCTGGGAATCTACAATATATCTTCTGGAAATTCCCGTCACCATTTGCATGTGTTATGCAATATCCGACATCTGTTAGAATCTAATTTCTGGGTATTATCATCACCCAGAAGTACGTTATTAGCACAACCAAACGAACCAATATTTCTACAGGCTATATTTTGACTATTGTCGTCACCTACTGCAAAATTCGAACATGCGTCAGGATTAACTTCTTTACAATTAATTATCTGGTTATTTGTATCGCCATTTGCAAAATTTGAGCACCCTGAAACTGAAACTGAGTCACAGAGGTTGCTTTGAGTGTTCCCCGCACCACGTCCGTCGTTAATACAAGTAGAGAAATTTGTACAATCATTGGTTTGACTATTATCAATTCCTGTTTGGGTGTTGGTACAAGTAGAAGTGAAATCACAGTTATCTGCTGCATAAGCGGTCCTTTCAATAATTGAATAATTCGTAAAAGCCATTATGCCAAGGGTGCAACAAGTGATAGTCAGGAGAATCGAAACCTTAAAGATTTTCACAAGTCCACTTTTAGATTCTTCTATAAAAACTCTCTGGAGACCACTTCGAATTCCTTAAGCCAGGCCAGAAAGCAATTGTCACCCTGTGAAGAAACCTTGCTTTACTTCATTCACTAGCCTGTCCTGTCCAGTCACAGTGTGTCCTAAACAGAGTCTGAACCATACAAACAAATTTCAGTTCATCCACATCCAAGAGTGCTTGGTATGCCAAGTCAAAATCATTCGAAAATAATATCGTATGTCATTGTCGCTATCATCATGGCAGTATGTACAATTCTTATTTGGACCGTGACGTGTACTGCTAATGCCACTAATGAACCTATAAAATTGGGAGTTAAAGTTTGGGCTCCTGACTTTTTCTCCTACCTGGCACAAGAAAAAGGATTTTTTGACCGAAACAAAGTCAAAGTAGAATTGAATTGGTACAGGACTACCAACAGATTCTCAATAATTATGCTAACGGAAACTATGATGGCATGATTCCGGTTTATTCTGATCTCATATTATCAAAATTCGAATGGCATACATTCAAGAGTTGTCTACGCAATTGATTTCTCAAATACTGGGGATGTTATTATTGGAAATGTGAATAGTAGTAGTAACAGCAATACCACATTGGCAGACGTAAAAGGAAAAAAAATTAGTGTAGAAGGAATCAATAGTTTTTCGCATTTGTTTGTGCTGAAGGCACTGGAAAAAGTGGGATTGGGTGAAGGAGATGTTGAATTTGCATCAGTGCCTGTTCAGAATGTCACACAAGAATTGGAAGAAGGAAGAATTGATGCCGGTCATATCTATCAGCCATATACGACAGAAGCCTTGAAGAAAGGTTATCAAATTTTG
>CAVSLF010000027.1:0-20750 GCA_963728595.1 uncultured Nitrososphaeraceae archaeon | reverse complement strand
AAGCAAGCAGATCAGAGAGAATGGCGAAGCGTGATAACATCTCCATTCAAGAAGCTTTGGAAGTTATCAGAATAAGAGATGAGGAAAACAAGGTAATTTACAAGAAAATCTATGGTTCTGAATTCGGAAAAAATCTCGAAGTATTTGATTTCATGCTAAATACGGAACTTTTCACGCTAAAGTCATTAATAGTCATTTGTAAAGAAATTGTAAAAAGGACGAGAGTGGTATGGTAGGAACTTGCATTAAAAATGTCATCTAACAGACTTGATGGGCTTATTAGAATAGCCGATGAAGTGACAAATAAAAAATTTGGACACCCACCCTATGATCGACCTATCAAGGAATTGTTAAATTATGGCATAATATTATTGGATAAACCAGGAGGTCCTACAAGCCACGAAGTTGTCGCATGGGTAAAAAGGATTCTGGAGTTAGAAAAAGCCGGACATAGTGGGACATTGGATCCTGGCGCAACCGGATTATTGCCAATAGGTTTAGGTGATGCCACGAAGGCGCTTAGCGTATTACTTTTAGGACCCAAAGAATATTACGCAATAGCGCGACTTCATTCAAGTGATGACCACACAAATATTAGCAATGTTCTTGCTGAATTTATTGGGGAGATTTATCAACGACCTCCACAGAGATCCTCTGTGAAGAGATCCACTCGGATCAGAACTATATACGAATTGGATCTGGTAGAACAAAAAGATAATAATTTACTACTTCGTATCCTATGCCAAGCCGGAACATATGTTCGGAAGTTAATTTATGACATTGGGGAAGTCTTGGGCTCAGGCGCAACCATGTTCGAACTTCGTCGGACGCGCGTCAGTAACTTTCGCGAGGGAACGAACGGGCTAGTAAGACTACATGACGTTGTAGATGCTTTCGAGACGTATAAAGAGAAGGGAGAAGACAAACTCTTGCGTAAGGTAGTAATGCCAGTCGAGGAATGTCTAAATGGTATTAGTGCAATTGTAGTCAAAGATTCAGCGGTGGATGCCATCTGTCATGGCGCACAATTGGCAGTCCCAGGCATAGTTGCATTTGAAAAAGGTCTCGATGAGCAGGAATTGGTGGGTATTTATACATTAAAGTGGGAACTGATTGCACTTGGCCAGTCTTTGATGAAAGGGGACGTAATAAAAGAAAATACGAAGGGAATTGCCTGCAGCACAAAAAGGTTGATAATGAGACCAGGCACATATCCACGAGGTTGGAAATGACTGCTCATAGTCCTTTCAATAACATTCTTCTCCAGCCTAATACATCTTAAGCATACACATTTTTCTGTTGACTATTAGTGATTAATATCGCCTTATCTTTCTGGAATAGTCTGTCAGCTCAAACATGGCTTAGAGCGCCGGGAGAGGGATTTGAACCCTCGAGACCTTCACAGGTCACAAGCTTTCTTGATTGGTATCATTCATTCCAGGCTTGCGCCCTACCAGGCTAGGCGACCCCGGCTCGATTTCATCTTCCTGTCACTTTATATTAATCCTTCAAAACAATACATCTCTGTACTTGATTGGTCAAAGAATGCCAAGTTCAGCTGTCGATGGTATTCAAGAGCTTGCCAGATGACATGTCATATTCGTCAATTAGACTGTGGCCAGTTCTTTTAGTGTGTTCTTCTACGTCAGAGGGAAAGAGAAAATTAGCCCTACACACTTTGCACAGCCATATCGAGCTCAACCCATCGTGCTTCATTAGTACCGACATGAGATTGGAAGTCTATAGCATTTAAGCAATAACGAATGAAGTCACATATTATTCTTCAATCTTATTCTTTCGTAATAGCAGTTAGTTAACTTTAGTAGTAATTACATGTGTCATATTAATTTCATGATGAAAAATAACAAAAATAAAATAAGGATCAAATAAGCAAATTTTTTGATATGAACGAGCATGAAGTTTCGACCGATTGTAAAAACAAAAATCATCTTGATTGCAACGACTGTCTCTGTAAATGTCATATCCCGGGTACAATGGAAAACTTAGCGAGGAAGATTGCCAAACTCGAAAAACAAACACCTGGCCTTGGAGATTCTCTATAAACCTGATCAATCGTCAGCGTATTTTCTCTAACTTAAAAAGGCATAATCTCATTTCCGAGCAAAGAAACGCAATGAGTACTAGAATGGAGATGCCGGTACTGGTTGGATTATCTCATGTCTAATGTAGTTTTTGCAAACCATGTAAAATTCACTACTTTCCTGTCTACTTGCCTTTGGCTTACTAATCATTATATTGGCAAAATTGTCTGAGACTTTTTCTTTGAATTCGTTGGCCATTTCACCTTCAAATACTTTGAAGATGGCACTTCCTCCGCTTCGAAGGATCTTGAGAGCTAATTGAAGTGCGTTTAAAGAAAGAGATATCTGTCTTACATGATCATAATGCCATATTCCGCTCACTCTCGGAGATAGATCTGACAAAAATACGTCATAATATTGATTTGTTGCCTCAAGTAGGTCATCAGCTAATCTTGTATCTTCCACACTTCCCTGCAATACAATGACATTTTTCAACGGTTCAGTTGAGTGAAGATCTACACCAATGATTTTTCCATTGCTTCCTAATTGTTCAGCTAACACTTGAAGCCAACCCCCAGGGGAGCACCCAATATCGACGACTACATCCCCTTTTCTTAATAATTTATACTTCAAGTTCAGCTGGATAAGTTTGTATGCGGACCTACTTCTATATCCATTTTCTCTTGCAAGGATCCTAAACTGATCTCTCTTAGCATCAGAAAATCTCATTTTTAGCCAATTCTATTTTTAAAAGGATATTTTTTAATATTTGTTGTGCCAATAATTGGAGTACAATATATAAATATCATGCACAAGCAATAACATCGTTATGCCGATCAAGAGCGGTTCAGATTACATCGACAGTTTGAGAGGCAGAAATCTGAAAGTCTATCTTTTTGGTGAACTAGTCAAGGAACCAGTAGACCATCCCATGATAAGGCCTTCTATTAATGCTGTCGCTGAAACGTACGAATTGGCTATTCAAGAACCAGAATTGGGCTCTACACTATCTCCAATGACCGGGAAGAACATTAACAGATTTTTGCACATAGTTGAAAATGCAGATGATCTAGTAAACCAAAATAGAATGCAAAGGAAGCTGAGGTCAGCTTACTGGAACATGTTTTCAGCGATGTGTAGGAATGGACGCCTTGAATTCCATCTATTCAACTACATACGAGATCGATCTTAAGCATGGTACTGATTATCACAAGAAATTCAGAGAATTTGTAAAGATGGTTCAATCAGAAAACCTCGTAATTGGGGGAGCAATGACTGATGTTAAAGGAGACCGTAGTTTAACACCCTCACAGCAAGAAGATCCAGATATGTTTGTGCATGTTACTAAAAGGGATAACTCGGGTGTTTATATATCAGGAGCAAAAGCTCATCAAACTGGATGTATAAATTCGCATTGGATTATAGTTATGCCCACCATGCGTTTGAGGGAAGAGGACAAAAACTATGCCTTAGTGGGAGCCGTTCCGGCTGATGCTGAAGGCATTACCTACATTTACGGCAGACAGTCCTGCGATACTCGGAGTACTGAAGAGGGTGATATAGATTCAGGAAATGCAAAGTTTTCTGGGCAAGAAGCAATGATGATCCTTGATAATGTGTTCATCCCAAATGAACGGATTTTTATGGATGGTGAAGTTGAATTTGCATCCATGCTAGTTGAGCGGTTTACATGTTATCATAGAAGAAGTTATGTGTGCAAAACAGGCTTGGGTGATGTTCTCATAGGAGCAGCCGCTGCCATAGCTGACTACAATGGCGTTTCCAATGCTTCACATATCAAAGACAAATTGGTTGAAATGACTCACCTTAACGAAACTATTTTTGCTGCTGGTATTGCGTCGTCACATCAAGCACATAAAATGCCTGCAGGAAATTATCAAAACGATGACATGTTGGCTAATGTATGTAAACACAATGTAACAAGATTTCCATATGAGATAGGCAGACTCGCACAGGACATAGCTGGAGGGTTGATGGTAACTATGCCTTCTGAGAAGGACTTTAGAAGTCCTGACACTGGTCCCTTGCTCGAAAAATACCTCCGAGGGCGTAAGGGCGTCTCAACGGAGAATAGAATGCGCATCCTTAGGTTGATTGAAAATATGACACTAGGTAGAAATGCTGTTGGTTATCTGACCGAGTCAATGCACGGCGCCGGCTCGCCACAAGCTCAAAGAATACAAATCGCTCGACAAATGCAGCTCGGATACAAGAAGAAATTAGCAAAGGATCTGGCTGGTGTTGACGAAGGAGAATCAAATCACCGTGAACAAGAACAATCAGATTACTTTGACAGAATATTTGGATTGAAACAAAACTGAAAATCTCGCTCTTTCCAGTCTCTTAATTGTGGTAGTAAACTTCAATCTTCAATGCTATACGACTTCAATGATTTGAGTTACTGCTCGCTAGATAGGCCTTACTTTTTAGCACCCAGTGTCCTATTTTTTAATCTCATGTGTTTTCCGTGGCACTTTCTACACCTGGTTGCAAGTATGGGGTTCTTTCCTCCGCAGTTGAAGCAAATTTTGAAAAACAACATACGCTGCTGTGCAATCTGTTTTTTGGTTGCATCTGTAATCGGCATGCGTTATTTGTGAAAGAATGGTAAATTTTTACCTTTCTATAACTAGGCAGCAAGAACCGGATATTAACGAATCTTGTTGCTAACAAGCAAACAAATGCATCTTCGGCGAACTTAGTTTATCATCAATTCAAAGATTGTTAGCAACGTTAATTATATGTCCACTTGAGAGTAAGCAAACATTATGCAAGATAATGAGTTCAAAAGCTTGGTAGGGATATGGCCGAATTTCCCGAGGAATGGTGTTTTATTCAAGGATATTAATCCAGTTCTAAGAAACAATGAGGCGCTAAATTATATCATTGAAAAGCTCAGCGAGCAATTGGTCTCGAATCAGATCGATATGGTCGCTGCAATCGAATCTCGTGGATTCATAATTGGATCCCTGTTGGCCATGAAACTAAATAGAGGCCTGATTCTCATGCGAAAGGCAGGAAAACTTCCTGGGCCCACCGTCTCCGAACCGTACAATATTGAATACGGGTCGGCTGTCATGGAAGTCCAGATAGACGCAATCAAGGCTGGGCAGCGAATTCTCTTAGCAGACGACCTCATCGCGACGGGAGGAACGGCAATTGCAGCAGCAAATATTATTCAGCGTCTCGGTGGTGTTATTGTCGGACTTGTCTTTGTAATCGATATAAAAAACTTAGGAGGAACATCTGAATTGGCTAAAAGAGGTTTCAAGGTAAATTCTTTGTTGGAGTATGATTGAATTTGATGAAATATTCTGCAGATATCGGTATCATTGGAGGCACGGGTATGTATGATAGCGGGCTAATTAGTAATCAAGAGAAAATAAAAATTCATACGCCTTTTGGGAGTACTTCAGATGAAATTACAATTGGGCGGTGCAAGGGTATATCCGTTGCATTCCTGCCAAGACACGGGCGATCCCATACCATCCCTCCACATTTGGTTAACAGTCAGGCCAACATTTGGGCCTTTAAATCTCTTGGAGTCTCCCGCATTATTGCTCCTTCAGCAGTGGGAAGCTTACAGCAGACGTTTAGACCTGGCAACATTGTAATTCCTAATCAATTTCTTGATTTCACAAAAAATAGAAAAAATACTTTTTACAATGGGGGTCAGGTATGTCATATTTCTGTCGCAGATCCTTTCTGCAAGGAACTTTGTCAGATTGCATACGATTCAGCAAAAAAGCTAGGATACGATGTCCATGAAAATAAGACATATGTATGCATCGAAGGCCCACGTTTTTCTTCAAAGGCAGAATCACAGTATTTTAGAGAAATTCTACATGCAGATGTAATCGGAATGACAGTTATCCCCGAGTGCGTTCTTGCGAGGGAAGCTGAAATATGTTATGTTTCAATTTCCACCGTGACAGACTATGATGTCTGGTCAGAAACACCTGTAAGTTCCAAAGAGATCATAGAGGTACTGAAAAAAAACGTGGAAAGAACTACCAATTTAATATCAGATATCATCCCTGTCATTCCTAATTTGAGAAACAATTGTGGATGTGGTAATGCACTGGAAGGGGCAATCGTGTAGGATTAAGCAGTCATTTCAATATTTTAGTTGATATCACGATATATTAATCAGGAGGAGGCGGGGATCGTGACCCATTCAAGATGATGATGTCCCCATCGAGGAGCTTTTGTTGTATTTCCAGTTGAACCAGTTCTGGATCATAACCATTTTTCTTGAGATTATTCACAGAGGTTTTACCTAATTGAAGGTTAATATTGTGCCCACCTATCCTGCCAAAGGCCAATGCAATGAATCGAAATTTCTTATCATCTATTACAAAATGCCCAATTATCTTACTGGCAAATTGCCCGCCGGTCGAATTACTAACGTACACTACAATCTTTTTTGACAGGTTATTATCGTCAACTTCTCGCTTCATCTACTTCTTGCCTCTGACATTACGTCGACTGTCCTGTTAACCTTATCAGAAACCAAAAAACTCCACCATTCTTCATCTACTACTTGGTAATTCATGACTTTGACAGGTATCTTAGTTTCATCATCGTTATCAATGAAGGTAAAATCTCCTTGTTTGATAATCTTGACCAATTTCCACCGGTCTTTTCCACTTCTCCTTCTGCTAATTACAACTGCCCATTGTTGATCTGGTTCAAGTCGAGGCATTCCAATGTTTTCGGATATTTCGAGAATGCCTAGCCTTTTCTCTTCGCAAAATACTTCTTTTGTTAACACACTTCTCCAGATATCTACCGCTCCTATTGTTTTACTATTCTCATTAATATTAATAACTCCCAAGTAAACGATTTTATCATCAATCTGGTCTATCAATATTGGCTATATGTTTCAAGCACCATATTTAGTTCTTGCATCTTCATAACGTGCTTCGAGCATAGCACCCAGTAAATCAATCTTGATATTTTTCTTGAATGGCACACCTAGCATGTCACATTTAAATCGGTGTCCGTTAACGATCGAGAAACGAGGATGAAACGTTTCGTATTCAGAGCTTGTCATGTTGAATAACATGCCACGATCTCTCAATGTACGAATCGATAAGACTACAGACTCTTCGTCTATTTTAAGATCAGTAGACATCCTTCTAATAGTTGATTTCCCTCTCTCAACTATGTATAAGAAAACGAATGCATCGTTTTCTGCTAGATCAAGTTCCAAAATGAGGGAGTTGATGATTTTTTCAGTGTTCTCCTTCATGGTAATCACCAAATTCTGAGGTTATATTGCAGACTTTGAACATTTTGCTCGGAATGTAATTCTGCCATATCTTTGCTTGCCAACCACTCAAATTCATAAATGGATTTTTCGCCTGGTAACTATAACCTCAACAAATGAGCATATCTTGAATATCTGCCAAGTATTTCACTCCTTTTTATGTTTACAAGCCTCGTGACTCCAAAATCTTCAATAGCGAAAGATCCCATCACATTCCCATGGAGTACAGCTTTTTTCAAAGACCTGATGCCCATTTTGTTATTCTTTGCAAGGTAACCCACAAATGCACCAGCAAAAGAATCACCTGCACCTGTCGGGTCCCTTATCAATTCAGTAGGAAAAGCGGGGTAAGGATAAATCTCTTTTTCGTGAAAGAGAATAACTCCATTTTCACCCTTCTTAATCACTACAAACAAGGGTCCAATAGAAAGTAAGTTTCTTCCGCATTTTAAAAGATTATTTTCATTACAGAGCAATCTTGCTTCTTGTTCATTTATTATTACACCATCTGACCTTCTCATCATCTCTAAAACACTACTCTTCTTATTCAGTATCCAAAAATCAATTGTGTCGCACACAGTTAATTTTGGGTCAGAAAACAAAGCCATCATTTTTGTATTTTGGACAGGATCATTATTTGCAAGATATACATAATCAGAATCGACGTATTGCTCGGGTATTTGTGGCTCGTATCCTGATATGACATTGAGCTCGGTTTTGTTAGTTGTTCTATGCGAGAGATCATGATCGAATGAAGAGTCATAGTGAAAAGACTTCGCATCTGGTTTAGTGACAATTCCAAGAGTGTCCACTCTCTGATCAAGCAACTCACTATATTCTGGAGGAAAATCATTCCCTACAATTCCGACAATCGAAGTAGACGTGTAATATCGCGCTGATAATGCCGCAAAGGTTGCTGCACCACCTAGGATTCTATTTACGGTAGCATCAGGTGTCCTAGTTGTGTCAAGTGCTATTGTACCAAATACTGTTAACATCAGCTAAATCATAATATTATTGATTGATTATAAATATTAATAATCATCCAGGTTGAAGTATAAAAATGGTTGAAAGAGCTGGATTTCACCGCTAGTAGTTATTTTATAAGGAGTTTCATAAAAAGACATTGTTACTAGAAACGAGATTAGCAGTCAAAGCGCCATTTCTTTTAGAGCGAGTGAATACCATGTGATAAATATCTCAAGTGCTAATCTATTATGAAAATGTATTTGATGGAGGCAGACATGTTACGGCACTGGATGAGTCAGTACTATTTGTAAAGTTTGAAATGAAAAATACCCAATTAGAAATATTTAGTGAACTTCATAAAGCTTTAGCAAGCGTTGAATCTATCTGCTTCTATGTCATATCTATTTCCATGCTTTGGAGAAACAGCGCCGTAAAAAAGCCGACGAAATTGGGAAACACATTAACGGACTATCCCTTTCCTCATTCGTATGAATCTGTATTCAGTTATAACAGCAATAAATTATTGACATCCCAGTTGAAGATGGGGAATAAACGTTTGTTTGTACCATAAGATCCTACGTTTAGACATATCACCACCTTTCTAGTTTGTTTGACTATTCACCGTTGAAACTGTGAATGTGGTTTGTGTCAATTTTAAATAAGAAAAGGTTGATCTTGTTATCCGAGTTTGACTGATGGAAGATGAAAAAAATTACTTGAGACTTGTTGTGGGGATATCGGGTGCGTCGGGCGTCATATATGGGTTGAGAACTCTTGAAATTCTGCATTCAATGGAAATCGAAACTCATGTGGTTCTAAGTCAGTGGGGAGAAAAGAACATTGAAATTGAAACTGACAAAACAATTGAATACGTACGCTCTCTTGCCACAACATTATATAGGAATGATAGCTTAGCGGCACCAATTTCAAGTGGATCTTTTCTCCATAGTGGGATGATAATAGTACCATGTAGCATGAAGACGCTTGCGAGCATCGCAAATGGATATGACGAAACTTTGATTTCTAGGGCAGCAGGAGTGACTCTAAAAGAATCAAGACTCTTAGTGGTGGTACCTAGGGAGACTCCTCTATCGAGAATTCACTTACAAAATATGCTCAAGCTTGCAGAAGCGGGCGCTGTAATCCTGCCAGCGATGCCAGGTTTTTATCACAAACCCACGTCATTACAAGACATGATCGATCAGCTCGTCGGCAAAATAATTGATCAATTTAACATTAGGAATAATCTTTCACGTCGATGGGGAAGTGTTCGATAGTCCCGTCCAAGTTTTTTTGGGGATCCATTTTGTATATCAAATGACTAAGCATGCCTAAATGTCTATGAGTATTTTTGACCGCTGACCTGGCTGTATGCATGTGACTAAGTGCTTTCACGGAACGCGTTGCCGACCTTTGTATTAATTCTACTCATCAACTAGCGGTTAACTTAGCTCCTACATTGATATGAGTCGAAATTAAATGCGCCTTTATTTTTCGAAAATTAATACTAGTGATCAGTAAAAAGGCCTTAAATAGACTACACTGATAGAAAACGTTCAGCTCATCCAGAGTTTTAGTCTTTCAATCTTTGCTTTTCGCCTTGCGTTTTGTAACATTTCATACACGACCTTATGAGATCTGCCTTTAAGGAGTAAGAGAACGGCGTCGTTGGCAAGAATAGTTTCTTCATAAGTACCGATAAAGCTTACTGTGTGACCGTATACTGACATTGAAGCACCGCTTAGTTCTTCTATAGTTTTTCTCGACTTACCATTCGCGCCAATAATTCTGCCTTTTAGTCTAGTTATAGCGTTTGAAGATTTATAAACAGTGTCCCGCAGGTCGATGATAAGGAGTACAATATCTTCGTTAAAGAGTCTGAAGGCTACCATTGGAGAAAAACCATGAGAGATCGCCTCTACTACCTCAATAGCCGTGAGGGATTTATCGTCAAACCCATTCTCGTACGCGGGAATTATCTCAATATCACCTGTTTGACCTTCAATTTTTATTATAACATTACTTCGAAGTTCTAATTCCTTCTTGACAGTACCATTCGACCCTATTAGAATTGCAATTCTCTCATATGGTACCTTAATTGTCTTCCCAAAATCCATTAGTCGATCATGTGATCCCAATGTATTACACTATTAATATACTCCGAGCATCATTTCTAGATTCTATCGTCTATCGGATCCACATTGAGGCTATTGCATACCGATTTCGAACAGACATTAAACGCGGGGCAGTCTACAATCAAAATGTTTATTTATTATTTGTATTGTAAGCCTGAGTGAATCTGAACAGCATCAGAAAGGGAATGCCTGAAAATTGCTTGACACTGTTGGGATTTGCAAGTCGTATTCTGATAGCCTTGTCTACTATGCTCTTTCCCGCAAGATTTGCTATACTGCACTTCTTGAGCAAGTCTTCAGCCTCTTCGCTCCTAACTAGTCTTTCCTGCCAATATTCTTTTGTTATATTTATCGCTACCCCATTATGATTCAATCTCTTTCCAACCAATTCAATATCACATAAATTAACCATAAGGGAACCTTGATAGTATGTTGATCTTAAAGCATAGATATCAGAACCTCCATCTACAGAATTTTCTTGTTTGAATGTCAATATGTATTCTTATACACATATCATTGAAAAAACTTCTGTTAGATTCAAAAAAAGTGAATTTCGATCTTCGATACCTTTTTTCGTTTTAGATACCATGCGCGAATCTAAACCATTAACTTAATTAGCATGTTAAGCGTTTGATTGCGTATACTGGGTTGCCCAAGGAACTTGGAAATTTTGGTGATAAGGCTAAACTTGAGTTTCCCCATGCAAGTACATATCGTAAAGTCCTAGTGGTTTGTATCGATAGGGATAATGATATTGGATCAAAGGGTGGTATCCAGACCCCTGTGTTGGGAAGGGATAAATGCATTGATGCCGGAATCAGGCTTGCCATAGAAGATCCAGAAGATGCAGACGCTAATGCCATTTTTGGTGCAGTTAAACTGTATGAAGAATTAGTAACTAAGGGATATGAATCAGAAGTAGGGATAGTGGGAGGAAGATTTAATCGCGGAATAGAAGCTGACGAGAAGATTATTTTAGAATTTCGTCAGATAATTTCACAATTCCAAGCAGAAGGTGTTGTCATTGTTTCAGATGGTGAAGATGATGAAACAGTAATCCCAATAATACAAACCATCGTGCCCGTTATTTCTATTCAAAGAATTATTATTAGACATAGTCGAAGCGTTGAATATTCTTACGCTGTTTTGGGACGTTACATAAAGATGTTGGTCTACGACTCCAGATATTCAAAATTTTTCCTGGGTGTACCAGGAGCATTACTTATTGCTAGCGGTCTGGCTACTGTTTTTGGATTTACGAGAGAGGCACTTGCGATCGTCTTAAGCATTCTGGGTGTGGCGTTTGTGATGAGAGCTTTTGACATTGACAAGGCATTTGGATCATTGAGTAGACCAACACCTTCAGGTTTCATACGTATCTTTTCCACTTTTGCAGGAATAATGATCATACTTGTTGCAATTTTCAATGGGCTATCTAGCATTCCATCTGGCCTAATCGATTCTAATGTTCCTATGACTAAACTAATAACTAACAGACTCGTAGTGGGAAGCTTCGTTCACGGCACAATAACTCTTCTTTGGATTGGAATTGCAACGATTTTTGGTGGAATGCTTCTGAGTAATTGGTTTAAGGGAAGCATTCGGATAATGTCAGATATGTTAAGGTTAGTAGTATTAGGATTGATATATATCCCAGTTGTCCAATTTACGTCTGTCCTGACGGAAGGGGCTAGCCCATTCAATCTCATATCTTCATTGCTTGTGGGATTGGCTATCACATTAGTAGCGGCAACATTCTTATTCCAATATTTTAGAAATAAAAAAGGCGGGGAAGAGTTAAAGCATTAAGTCAACTAATGTAATGGTCTTCGCTACCTGGACACGTATAATTCGATATGACCATAATCAATCTATTGAAGAAAAATTCATTTTACGGTCTTTACGAACGTAAGCTTGAGTCACAAATTAAGAAAGAGCCGCTACCCAATCACATTGCTATAATCCTAGATGGTAACAGAAGATGGGCGAAGTATCATATATGGGCCACTCGAGGTGGACATAATAGCGGTGCGGACAAAGCAGAGGAACTTCTCAACTGGATTCATGATCTTCGGATAAAAATAACTACTCTATTCGTACTTTCGACAGAGAATTTAACACGAGATGAGACTGAGATAGATAATATATATTCACTGTTGGAACGAAAACTTGAAAAATTGTACAGTGATTCTCGTATCCATGAGCGTCACATGAAAGTCAAAGGGATAGGCAATATTGAAGTGCTTCCGTCGTCTTTGAAGGATATACTCTCAAAATTAGAAAAGGCTACCGAAGAGTACGATTCCATGTTTCTTAATATTGCCATCGCGTACGGAGGTCAGCAGGAGCTAGTGGATGCTATAAAAAAGATATCCGGGATGGTCAAATTAGGAAGCATTGATGTTTCAGATATCGATGAACGACTCATAGAATCATGCCTTTACACTTCCCATCTTCCGCAATCAGAGCCTGATTTGATTTTGAGAACTTCAGGTGAAAAAAGGCTTTCAGGGTTCTTAATCTGGCAAAGTGCATACAGTGAATTAGTCTTTATGGATGTATTTTGGCCAGAATTTAGGAAAATTGACCTCATGAGGGCGATCAGGACGTACCAAAGTCGTCTTAGACGATATGGCAAATAAGCTACTCAAATCTACCTTTGCAGAAACAAAACAGAAAAATACCTGCAGACAGGGTCATTAAACTGCCTTGTCAGAACATGAAGATTATGATTCAAAAACTAAAACATGGTTCTGTAGTAAATGGATTTCGAATACAGAGTGGTTTACTATTCATGGATATTTTCCAAAGAATCAGAGTAAATTTGAAGGTATCAACTCCGAAGAATATGAGGACTAGATAACTTAAGTTATTGATGAGGAATTGTTTGACGAGAAATCTGCTGGAATAATTCTAACGAATAACGTTTTAGATGTACACAAGAGTAAAATTCTCTTTTTACTTCACAGTGCTGGACATTGGGATTTTCCCAAAGGAAATATTGAAACCGGCGAGACAGAGATGCAGGCTGCAGCCAGAGAATTGAGAGAGGAAACAGGGATATCCTGCTTCAGATTCCTCCCGCGGTTCAAATATACTATTACATATTCCTACAGGAGGAATAAAACACCAATATCCAAAAAAGTAACGTACTTTCTTGGAACAACTGAAGTTACGGACATTTTGTTATCATACGAGCATATAGGATATTGTTGGAAGGATCTTGACAAACCATTTGACCTAATTTCATATGGCAATACTAAGAGGTCTCTAGAATCAGTTAAGAATTTCTTAGAAGGTGAACTTTTGAAGATAATTCATTACTGATAGTTCGCATTTTACTTATCATGATAACAGGATCAGATGATTGAAGCACAGAACGTCCAACAATTATGTATCTTGATCCATTTTTGATAGCCTTTTTTGCATCTCCACCTTGAATACCAACGCCAGGAGAATAAATCGGGATAAGCGAAATTGTTGATACTGATCTTATGATTTGAACTTGATTGGCTCCAATTACTAATCCATCAACCTTACTTATATTTGAATAATTTAGAAATATCTTATATAATGGCATAGTTTGGCCTAGATTTTTTTTCCCATTGACTTTTACATTCAAACCATAACTCTGGTGAGCATAAGGTGTACTCATGTATATCACTGAGATTACCCCCATTTTCAACTTGTGTGCGAATTTTACTAGTGAGAATAGACCCTCTTTTCCCATTATTGGATTAGCAATTATGCAGTCAAATCCCATGGATTTGAGACGCGAGACGGCCTCTAAGTTGGTAGAACCAATGTCATTCAGTTTTATGTCTGCAATCGATTGCAACCCGTAGGAATGGGCTAGTTCATTGAGCGATTTCACCTGTTCTTTAGAAAAGGATAAAAGAATATGGAAATTAACTTTGATAGCACAAATGTATGCTTCTAATCTATCCAAAATTTTTTCAATAGTTTTGATTTGCCTGTCATTCGGGTATTGCGAGTCGAGGGCAAGAACCATGTTGCTTTTTTTTGCATCTGAACTTTTTTTTATCCGACATGCATAGGATAAAGTTGTTCTATTCATGAATTGTCACCAACGGATTAGCGTTTGCAAGTCGTACCAGCTTTATGTAGATTGAACCGTGTTCATGTATATTGTTCGAAAAAGTTGGTTGCTCGTTTTTCTGGCTAGAATATTTTATGAATGAACTTAATGGCTCCTCTATACTAGTAACATAATAGAAATATGCCATACTGTCAGACTCCCCAAGTGTAACAGTTGTACCAATTACATGACTCGCCTTTGACTTGAAAACAAACAAAGGTAAAGGAGACTCATCATAATTCATTCTGTACGAGGCAATTTTTGCCAGGCTAGAGAGATCCTTTAACTTTATCGGAACATATCCACTATTCTTTGCTATCTTGGCAGTTCGAGAAAATGCTTTGGGGAATTTTTCTATAGATATGATAGGCGAATAGATGTAGGCCGGATTCAAAATGGAATCTACCACTATTACCTCTTCTGCTCCCCCGCTATGCCTATAGGCAAGAAATTGACCGTCGTTTGGATATTTTACGAAGTAAATAAGGGGAATGTTACTGATAAAATCCATTTGCGTGGCGAGCAGGTGCTCTTCGTTTCTATTAAAAGAAAATGTGAGAAGGGGAGTCCGTTCAAAAGCACATACTAACCTTCCAAAATCATGAATCGTTGAGATTTCTATATAGCACGGCGCGCGGGATTGCAATAGTCTATCGTTCTTCGTTAAGATTATTAATATCCTCCGACGACAATCAGTGACCAAGTTTTTCTTTTCATAGCCTTTATGTGATAACTCACTATTGATGAAATTATTCATGCAAATTAGCAATTTCCATGATTCTAAAGATATGGGGTTTAACTTATTGGCTGCAGCCTAAATTAACTAGTCAAAAATTGCTTAGAATATAAATCAGTCTTAAGATGATCTTCCTCACAATTTTCAGTCAGATCTCACGTACGATGGATTTAACGTGCCTCACGAAGATCTATAATGTCAAATATATCAGCCCCTGTTCCTATGAGGACAACTTTTACACCGGTTTCGTCCTCAATCCATTGAATGAATTTCTTAGCGGCATCAGTAAGTTTTGAAAATTCTCTTACGCCCGCACATAGAGGAAATAATACATCCATTTTAGTAATTGCCAGCTGTGTTGCACTATTTATCTTGACTGACTTTTTGGCCAAATCCATATTAAATGATGAGGATCTTCTTTGTCTACCAGTTACACTTCCGTACTCTATCCACCCGCGTGCTACGGCCTCTTCAGGGGTAACTTCATTCAGTAGAGGACCGGCTCCTACTCTAGTTACAAAAGACTTAAAGACCACAAGAACCTCATCGATACTCTTTGGACCTATCCCAACATCAGAACAAATACCTGATGCAGTAACATCCTTTGAAGTAACGTACGGATAACTTCCGTGATAAAGGGACAGATAAGTGCCTTGCGTTCCCTCTACAAGTACTGATCTTTTTTCATCGATAACTTCATTTACTATACTGCTGACGTCTCCAAGATACTGTGATAATTCTGGGACTTCCCTTGCCAATTTCAGTGTACGAAGTGCTCTATCTGAGTTGGCGGGACCGGTACCAGTTCCAGTTGTTCCGACAATGTTCTTAAGATAGTCTGACGTACTGTCTCTCAACATGTGTGATTCTTCAATAATGCCACATTGATTGTCAACAAGCGTCCTATTAGTAGTTGAGTATTTTTGAATTTCTTCGATCAAAATGCTAGGAGTGACCAACACCCCTGCTCCGAGAAGTAATCTTGTGGATTGATTTAAGATGGCACTTGGAAGCATCCGTACCTTGTACGTATTATCTCGGCAAACAAATGTATGGCCTGCATTTGCGCCCACGCCACCTCTCACTGCTATGGCAGTGGAATCCTTAATTGACAAATAAGTCTATAATCTTACCTTTTCCTTCGTCCCCGAAGAAACCTCCGACAGCAACAGTACAAGACACGGTAGATTCATTCTCACAAACTAATATAAGGATAAGTGGGGTTTATTAAAAATAGTTGATAAATTGAAATCATGATTTCTAGCACTTCACTAATTAGGTCTTCCAAAGGTATATCGCTCTGTATAAATCTCTATACAATTGATAAGATAATCATCTGTAAAACGGATAATCTACAATCAATTTATTCAATTTGATTTGTTTTCTAGACCGATATAGTAGATTTATGCTAAATGCGGATATAGGCCGAGTGCTTGTATAGGGAAGCAATCCTTTAGTTCAAGGTATTTGATGATCCATCATATGCTTGCAAATGATGAGGATATTGAAAGACTATTGTATATTATGGCTAATCTACCAGAATTTCTCAGGCTATCCTTAGCTAGAAGAAAAGTTAGGGAGTTGATATCCATGGCAGAGCCAGAAAGGCTAGAAAGTATATCCCGTGCATTCAGTTGCACATCATTGATTGAATCCAACAAAATGGTCGAGTTACTTGGATCTTGGATCAGAGCTATGTGTGAGGTAGAATCAAGTGATCTAACTCAGCTCATGGTAACGTATTGTAAAGCTTTACTAAACCAGAAGAATTTCATTTGTAAATATTCAGAAAAGGTTTTGAATGCATACTACATCCTTCAGAAAGAAGACCAAGAGAAAATCATGATTTGCCTAAAGGAAGCGATTTTTTTAGGACCTCATCCCAGCAAGTCAATAAAAATACTACCTCGAAAGCTAAAAAATGCTATGCAAATCTCTATTTGACATTGCTCGCTTCGTCGGGGTTCTTCTTTATCTCTTCTCCTTTTTCGAGGCCGAAGAATATTCGCTCATATTTCCTTAGCGCCTTCCTGTGTTCTAGAAGGGACATGTCCAAACGCATCTCATTGATCACGATAACGGCATAAGTAGTCCATTCCTTCCAACATTGATTACAAGAGGGATACTTTGCAGAATCAGAATCTTCAATCGCATTCTCGTCAAACTGTTTTCCACATTTGAGACAGGTTTTCATATATCAAGATTTGAACGCAAGGATATTTTATTGTTTAATTAAGAAGGAATAGTGAAACTTGCATAAGGGTTAGAGATCATTTGTATTGGATGTTAGATTCTTTTTGAATATCGATGATTTGCCCAAATATGTTTTCGCATTTGTTCCATGCCACTAATTTTCATATTGCATTGTTTGCATTCATACATTTCATCTTCATGCACAATCTGAAAATGTTGCATGTAGTTCTCAATTTTCGAAAATCGTTTTCCACATTTTTCACAAGCAACCCTCCTGAGGAGATTCAAATTTGAGAGATGCAAAATGTCAGAAAGGAGTCTTCTGATCAGAAAGGGACATCTCCATAATGTCTCTATTATCCTAGTACTATTCAAGGATAGTGGAGCACGGTTTATATTTTGTAAGTAGTTTACCTGTTTTGGACCCTTTGACGATTGGTATAGCATGTCCTCAAAGACCATTTTATGAACGCGATACTTCAGTTGTTGCAAGAGATCTTCTCGGGAAAAAATTAGTGAGGCTCCTGACAGGGAATTCTGGAGATCAAGAAAGGCTTGTAGGCATAATAACGGAAACTGAAGCATACGGAGGAGAGGACGATCCTGCAAGTCATGCATTTCATGGCTTCACCCCACGCAATTCAATAATGTTTGAAAGAGGTGGTTTGTCGTACGTGTACTTCATTTATGGGATGTATCATTGCATGAATGTGTCTGCTCGCTCAAGAAATAAGAAAGCAGGTGCAGTATTAATACGTTCAATATTGCCAATAGAAGGAATAAACAAGATGATGGTACATAGAAATTCAAAGAATATTGGGGATTTAGCTAATGGACCAGGTAAACTCACTAAGTCTCTTCTTATTGATAGGTCGCACAACGGTTTGGATTTGACCGATTTCGCATGCTCATTGCATATAGAGAATGGTAAACACCAACACCACGAAGAATATTGGCTGCCCCAAGAATAGGTATATCTGTAGGCACAGAGCTGAACTGGAGATTCAAATTGTCATAAATACCTGCTCATTACTAGTGACAGGAAACTAAGCTATCAAATTATACAAAAATTGGTCCAATAACTTTGAAACTTGTAAATAATGATATCATATGAATGCTATTCCTTGAAGTAATATGACGTAATTTAGGTAAAGCTAGGCATGGATGTTTTTGTAACTTTGGATATTATGCCGCTGAATGCAAAGTTGACAATTAGAAACCAACCCCAGAGATATACTTGACCGGGGATTCGGCATGGGCCTTTGTGCTGAGATGGATCTGTCGGTAGCGGCTGGTTGTCATTATGGACATTTTCATCACTGCACATTATCCATGGAATTATGAGAGGAGAAACTGCTACAATCTGGCCAAATACTGTCGGAAATACCAATATCCACAGCAAAAATGAAGGGATCATGTAGATTAACATTGGTCTCATCTGTTGTTGCTGGAGTTCCATACTCATCTTGTTCACGTATGCTTGTTTCTTTCGTAGTTCTTCAATTCTGGGTTTGTCCTGTTTCTTGACGGCTGCCATATACTGTTTTCGCCATTCGTTTGTTTCTTTCATTACGGCATTCATCTTTTGGATGTCTGTAGTTTTTTTCCTCAACATAGAAAATGCAAAATTCAAACCTATGGCAATAAGTGCTGCTACAATCATCGCAGTGAATACGTCCGCAAAGACTGGATGGGTTGTATACGTTGGTGTAAATCCAAGCTGTCCTATGACGGAATCAAAATTTATCATCTTGCAGGAGTCCTCCTATTAGAAGCATCTTGAACAATTAGTTTAGGAACGCTTAGACGAGAACTCTTTATAAGCATTTCATTAAAGCTTATCATCTTGAATAGAAATTATTTACCCGGTCACTGCATTGACAGGATTTTATTGAGCCACCGATGTGTTGTTAATAAACACCACTGTTTTTTATTACTCGTGTTTTGGTTAGCTACTAGTTCTCAATGACCTGTACTGGTTGACATTTCTCAATAGAGATTTATGAAAAATTCCAACCGGTTGGATTAGAGATACTCTTGCTATTGTTGTGCTATGATTATTGCTTTTATTGATGCTGGTGCTACTATTACTACTAGTATTACTATTTCTGCTTGTACGGTTAGTTTAGCCTACTGAGCCTTCCATTTCCATTTTCACCATTCGGTTGAGTTCTACTGCGTATTCCATCGGCAGCTCTTTTGTGAATGGTTCCATAAACCCACCAACTATCAGTGAGAGTGCATCTGATTCTGTGAAGCCGCGACTCATTAGGTAAAAGATCTGGTCTTGACCTATCTTACCTACAGTTGCTTCATGAGAGATGGTGGCATCGTCTTCATTTACTTCGACGTATGGATAGGTGTCAGTTCTGGAGTCCTTATCAAGAAGAAGGGCGTCACAGCGTACTGTGGATTTGACACCAGTAGCACCTTTTGCTACATGGAGGAGGCCTCGATAGGTTGTACGTCCAGTGTCTTTGCTGACTGACTTGCTGGTAATACGTGATGTGGTATCAGGTGCTAGATGTACCGCCTTGGCACCTGCATCTTGGTGTTGACCTTTACCTGCAAAAGCGATAGAGATAACTTCAGCATGTGCTCCTCGTCCAAGCATGTAGACGCCAGGATATTTCATCGTCAACTTGCTACCTAGATTGCCATCAATCCACTCTACGGTGGCCTTCTCGTATGCATAGGCTCTCTTGGTTACAAGGTTGTAGACGTCTTTGCTCCAATTCTGTATGGTAGTGTAACGGATTTGGCTCCTTTTTTGGCTATCAGTTCCACTACTGCGGAATGTAACGATTCTGTAGCATAGACTGGAGCAGTACAGCCCTCAATGTAGTGAACTTCTGCCCCTTCGTCGGCAATGATTAGAGTGCGTTCAAATTGACCGATATTTTCGGCATTTATTCTAAAGTAGGCTTGAAGTGGGAGATTAATCTTGACATTTCGAGTACGTATATGAATGAGCCACCAGACCACACAGCACTGTTAAGGGCGGAAATTTGTTGTCTTCAGGCGGGATAACTTTTCCAAAATGTTTCTTCATCAAGTCAGGATACTTCTTGACAGCCGTATCTGTATCTACAAAGATGACACCTTGCTTCTCAAGATCTTCTCTTAGATTATGGTAGACAACTTCAGATTCGGACTGAGCACCAACACCGGCCAAGAATTTGCGTTCTGCCTCAGGAATTCCCAATTTTTCAAATGTGTTCCTCACAGCTTCTGGTACGTCATCCCAATTCTTGCTCTGTTTTTCTGATGCTTTTGCATAGTA
>CAVSLF010000026.1:0-77887 GCA_963728595.1 uncultured Nitrososphaeraceae archaeon | reverse complement strand
CACTAACGGTCTGTCATGCATTGTAAATTACTTGAAAAAGGAAAAGTCGACAAAGCCTAACCCAACCGATTTGGTCCATATACTACGTTATACTATAAATCAGATGATATTTCACCTGACTTAACAGAATTTATCTATAAAATAGGCAAATCTTACGATTGTGAGTATAGTATGTAATATATGGTGTTTATTCTCTATCGAATGGTAAACAAAAGTAAAGCACCGATTTTCAAGAACTTTAAATCGAAATTCCAATGTAGTTTGAAATCAAACATTGCAACAACTAGAGTGATACCTTGACACAAAACATACCTTATTCATGTTGTCATCAATTTGTACTCGTGTGGAGTACTTTACGAGTGTGAAAGAGGATGTGGAATGCGTTTCCAATTTGACAGATGTGCTATGTGTAGAGTTAAATCCAATTTTTGAACAGGAGGTCTTGGACTCAATCATTATGGAATACGAAAGCCTAATGGTTAAGTATAAAAATAACAAAGGTGGACCATACGAGAGGGGAAGATAATATTACCTTACTTTATTGTCCTTTTCAATGACCGGATGCGCATTTGTACAATTGTAAATTGTGTTTACATGCCTACAATTTTGGCAATTTTCCTCATGTTTAATGTTATACTCAGTATCAACGTCTTCGCACTCCGAAGTGGACGTCCTAGTGGTCTCATCTGTAAGAAATATTGAAAACGGCAACTCACAATTGGAACATGAAAAAGTGTGTTTCATATCTTTTGCTTGTTTATTAATTTGAGGTTGGAGTATAAGACTGTAGTTCCTGAGATGTCCCCCGCAAAAGGAGAGTACAAATTACGTAGGCTATCAAGACAGTGAGTGTGTTTATGTCAAAGACGGGGCGATAATGGTTATCATAGCTCAATACTATCCTTTGTCGACCATAAGAATCATTTAATTCATTTAAGATTCCAATTAGCATATTAAATTACAAAGGTATGATTTGCTGTCTATTATAGTCTCGACTTAAGTGGCACTTTGTGTGTCACATAACAATGTATTTTGTTTTCTATTTCAGTATCAAATTTGCTATCGCAATTGGGACACGCAACATGTCCGCAATCTACTTCGTATGTTTGGTTTCACACGATCATCTAATACAGGCATTTGTATTAAAGCCGCGTAAAGGTGGCGAATGAAAACCATCAAGACATAGAATATTTAGACGCTGTACATGTTAGTTTATGTATAAATACCGATATCTGGTAACACATAGGTTCTAATAAGAGTAAACACCGTATGTGATTGTGTCATCAAAAAATCTAATCAAAAAATCTAACGATAATAGCGATAAAGCAGAGCAAGAAGCTCTAAAGGAGGCTGAAATAATAGCAGAGTTAGCGCCAAACGAAAAGACTAGGAGAGAGGCAGAAAAACTAATAGAGACGGCGGAAAACGGGGTGCAAAACGAGGAGCAAGAAAAGGAAGCAATAGAAACTGTCTTGGACGAGACTAAAAGAACTATTAAGAGGACAAGTAACGAAGCCAAGAGAGAAATTCCAAAGTATACGGAAGCGATGGGTCAGCTCCAGAAGAGTCTATCCAAGCAACTAAGGAAATTGGATATGATTTGATAGATTCAGAGAGAAGCAACCAGTTTAATTCCTAAACTTCAGGAAAGGTACCTGTCATACTCTGTACCGTGGATATCCCCACAGGTAGTGACCAAGAGTACTATAGTAGAATGGTAGACAATTTTGTGGACAATGCTATTTCAGCTACTAATTTAGCAAATAACTTGGCAATCGTCAACATGGAGAGTATTCAACGACTAGCTGATAGTACTAGAGAATACTGGAGAGTTGGAGTCGAGAATGCAAAGACAATAAGCAATTCGATAAGACCGTAAAAGAAAATGGTGGATTCAATCTTCCCTACTATTATGGTGATTTGTCGATTTGTCTGATTACATAGACTTCCATCGAATAAATATCGAGTGATTTTCAATAGGATAAATGGAACAAATATGCGACCGGTGCGGAAAGGGTTGTACATAGCGTAGTCAGGGTGTCTGAACCTCAGGATTTGTACCGTTATACTAAAGACTGGTGTTTTGCATGTGTATATGAAAAGGGTCTAGCTGATTTTAACAAACGTATCAAACTACCATCTTAAATAAATAAATCAATCAAATAAATACTAATAAGGGACGCAGATTGATATTTTCTTTCAACTATACCACTTAGGGTATTAATTCTAATCGGTTTATAGTCTATCTGATACCAGTACAAATATCATTCCTCTAATAAATATCTGCTTTAGTTCAAATGATTTGCTGTTTCTTTCGTTCTAGTGCTAAGGAATTCATTAAGTGCGACTGTTTTCATATACATAGCCTTAGATACTCAGTTGACGTAATAGAAGTATGAGTATTTGCGTTTTATGTCAACAACCTTTTGGAGCAGGCGACATGATTTTAGAGCAACGGTTGGTTGCTGACACCCAATTTTGTAATGTGTGCTTTACTGAATTTATGATAGAGCAAGGCGATAGTAATATCTTTTCAAGTATTAGATGATATGATAAATGAATAGGGGGCCAAAAAACGTGACTATGCTAGATGTTCTGGATGCCATACACGACCCCCATGGACACGACTTATTCAATTCTATAGCGATTGAGACAAGAAGCAATGACTCTGATTATACCGTGAAAATAACTCGTAAACAGTATTACTCTAGACTCTCTAAACTGGTCAAAGCAGACTTGATTAAACGTAAAGGAGGCAAGTATGTATTGACGCCTTTTGGAGAAGTAATTTACTCAGGACAACTCGGATTTGCCGAGGCCGTAGATGAGCATATGGAATTGAAGGGAGAATTACCCGTAATAATTAGATGCCAGATTTCCCCTCATCGAGTTACACAGATTAATCCGTCTTCATATAAATAAGCAGTCACAGAGCGACAGTTGCTTTATTTTTTTTCTTACTAGTATATTATTATCTTGAATCTTTACTTCATAGGATGAAACTGCTTGCCTTGCGGGAGGCTTTGTCGGTTCACCAGACCTAACATCAATTTTGGAGCCATGCCAAGGACATTGAACTTTCAAAGCCTTCGAGTGTTCCTTCATTTAAGGGTCCTCCCAAGACTATTATTTAGAAATGACAATTTCCCATTTAAGAATAGTCCTAATACTATTTACCAGACCACCAATTTAAAAAACTATGAAAGTAAGGGTTTACTTCTGCAAAGAGCCTGATATTGAGATTATTATAAAAAGTAATAAAATTGGTAGGCAAGCATTAGATACTATTTACGATTTAGTCTGGGAATGTGAGTTTAAAAATATTCTGAATGTAGGAAGGGTATGGCTCAAGTTTAAAGAAGAGAACAAACCCTTTGGAATGCCTCTAAGAGATAAGAGGACTCATGGTAAGATTTCTCCAGGAGATATTATTCAGATTGATAAAGATTACTATATGGCTAATTCAGTTGGTGCCAGAAAAATAAGACTTTTTGATTAACTGTCTTTTAACCTATAGTGAATTTGTGTTATAGGACCTTTCCCAAAAAAAACCTACGAATCATCATTAAATGTTATGACAAAATATGGAGCTTTCGTTGGAGTTTGGCATAAATATGCCGTTTATTACCTTTTTGCAATAAAATCCTCAAATATATCTTCAGGTTTCTGATTGTACCTAGGTCTGTGGATTGAGAGTTCGTGTTATTAAAATTTCGGTTCTAGTGACTCTTGTTAACCCGCTGTTGATGGTCATTCTACTTCTATCAGGTACTGTTTCAGCAACAAGTATGCCAATTACCCTTTATGCTCAATCTGATACTGATTTCGACTCAGGAGTAGTTAGCTCTGATGTGAGTCCTCATAATAATTTGGCAATGGATGAAGGTCAGAATGGCGACGAGGGTACTTCGGATGTGACTGATAGCAACGACGGAATTGATGACTTTAGCCAAGTTAGCACTGATGAAACTGTTGTTGACAATGGAATTGATAGTAATCAAGACGATGCAAATTCAAGTGATGACAACTTACCAACTGACGATACACAAGGTTCAGACCCTATTGCCGATGCTGGGGAAGATTTTGAAGTCGAAGAAAATACTGATGTTCGTCTGGATGGTAGCGCTAGCATTGACCAAGATGGAGAGATTTCTAGTTACTCATGGGAACAGACGGACGGTTACGGAGTTGAATTAAATGATGCGGATTCAGCACAGCCTTCGTTCGTAGCTCCTGATGTCGATTCCAATCAAGAACTTAGTTTCCGGCTTAGCGTGATGGATAACAATGGATTGACTGATATTGACTCGGTCAGTGTACTAATCAAAGCTGTTACGAGACTAAAGAACCAGATGACGTTGTGTCTATTCCGCTAGATGAACAAGATACAGAACAAACTCCACAAGTCAAGAGCGACTTAGCGCGCGGTACAGATACTTTGAAGTGTACGGATAATCAGACTGACTGCAATCCTGTAGGACAGCAAGAACCGGTTATTTCACAAACTCCTGAATGTCCTGGTGGTAATATGACAGAAGAAGCTGACTGTATTATTTATCCGACAAATCCAGATTGCCCTGGTGGTAATATGACAGAAGAAGCTGACTGTATTATTTCTCCGACAAATCCAGATTGCCCTGGTGGTAATATGACAGAAGAAGCTGACTGTATTATTTCTCCGACAAATCCAGATTGCCCTGGTGGTAATATGACAGAAGAAGCTGACTGTATTATTTCTCCGACAAATCCAGATTGCCCTGGTGGTAATATGACAGAAGAAGCTGGCTGCGAGCCACCGGAACCAAATCCAGATTGTCCTGGTGGTAATATGACAGAAGAAGCTGGCTGCGAGCCACCGGAACCAACTCCTGAATGTCCTGGTGGTAATATGACAGAAGAAGCTGGATGCGAGCCACCTAAAAGAAATACTGGTCCGATAGCTGATGCTGGTGAAAATCAAATTGTCGGTGAAGGGTCGACAGTTACTTTGGATGGTAGTCCCAGCTATGACATTGATGGGAATATCACATCTTACTCTTGGATTCTAGATTCCGGAAATCCCTCGCTTATTGTGAGCGATGCTGACAGTCCATCAGCGAGTTTCATAGCACCACATATTGATAATGACACAAATTTCAGAATCAAGTTAACTGTCATCGATGACAATAATGCACTCAGTTCAGACGATGTCAATATTTTAGTCAGAAATACGAATGATACCAATATACCACAACTTGAGGGCAAGCTAACTCTTGATGAGATACCGAATCAAATTAGTGCTGGAAGTATCTTTGTATTTTCAGGCCGATTTGAAATAACTGGAGTCAATCTCTATAATAGTTCGAATATTCAAATCAGGAGTGTTACCAATCGTTCGGATGCTGATATACTAAGCTTTAATACGGCAGATAGTGACGGACGATATGTAGTGGAATGGACTGCAGTACCAAAGGAGACACCTTATGAGGTGCGAGCAATATACGAAGATGACTATGGAAGAATTTTGGGAAGCGAGACTCAATCGTTTCAAGTAATTGAAAATCGGTCTGAAATTCTAACTCAGTCCGAGTCAGTAATTAATGGACCATATATCCCGTTACTGTTTAATAATTACAAGAACGATAAATTGAATGTTTATGTGCAATATGATGATGGCTCGGCGCCATATGTATCAGCTGCTGTAAAAGCTATCAAAGATTGGTCTAAAGTACTTCAGGAAAGAGGTAGTAATCCGAATGCTTGGAAGTTTAACATATTTACAGGTAGAGATTTTCCTAAGGGTCAAGCTAGTGTCAATATACTGGTCAATTTAAAGCTTGAAAATAACGGAGAATGTCCTGGATGGTCTGGGGGTTGCGCCCATAATAACTGGATTAGTAGGGCTTGGAATGAGCATTTGGTTATATACGTGTACACAGGGAGCGGCTCTCAACAAAGTATCTCATATATCACTTCTCATGAGCTAGGACATGCACTAGGTTTAGGACACACGTGGAATGAGGGTAATATGGCAGACGGGAGCGCTGACATGATGTGTAGCTTAGATTATCGTTCTAAATTTTTAGGAATACTACCCATAGGGGAACCTGTAGAAACATGTCAGACTCCAACCGATATATACCATGATAGAGGTGAACCCAGCGAATTTAACGTTCGTGCTGTACTCTACAATTACCAAGATGACGGCTTTCAATCTCCGAACCTGAAACTATATGGAGATAGAAAAACTAAGCTTACCGTACCCTCAATTGCGAAATAGAGCGACTTGAGAACCGAAATGTCTGTACTTTCCGATAGAAAACTTAGTCCGGATCGGGCATGTCAACTTTTAGACTCTAATGTGTTAACTTACTATAGTTTCATTAATATTCTTCGTCTTTTTTTTCCATACTCAAGTTTTCTATCTTGTAGAATATGGTGGAGGCTTACTGTGCCATAGATTAATGCTCGCTTATGGTAGACTGATTGACACAAAGATTTCTAGCGATTTCGGATTGGGTTAATCCTTTAGTTTGTAATGAGAATACGTTGGTCAATCTCTCTTCCTTCTCGAACGCCAAATCGGGAATATTGGAATCTTCAGCATTGGCTTTGTCTACCGTTGAATCGAGAAGGATCTTTCGTTTATGCACGAGCGAACTCAATTTATGCAATTCTATATAAATATCTCTCAAGCTTTATGTTTTACCAAGTTTCTTATTTCGGCCAGTTGAAATTAGTTCTTCATTGATTTCATCGAATTTTGAAGACGTCTCATCTGCCGCCTTTAGAAAGTTATTGAAGATGGAAACTAATTCCTTGTTTGTTGAGGATTCAAGCATTAACAATTTTGTCTTAATCATAAACTGAATCCATTCTTCAAAAATCGATATAAAAACGATGCATATTTGGTGCGGGTTCGGTGGGATTCGGACCCACGACATTATAACCCGTATACTCATACGACTGGTTAAGAGCCAGACGCTCTACCTGGCTGAGCTACGAACCCTCAAAATTTTGCATTAGTCTGCTATATTTAAATGAAGCTAGAATTTGTCGGAGGTAAAAGATTATTGAGCCGCTTTTTCGACTGGGGGTTCCTTGATTAACCTCATTATAGTCTCAGATACCGAGCAGTTCAATCGTTGCTTTTGCTTTAATACTTCTCTGTATGCCTCAAGTGTGATATACACCGGAATGGAGCCGGTGCCTTCAAGCAAGGACTTTACTCTATAAAGGCCATTTTCTATTCCTCTTTCGGCTACTTTCTTGAGCTTAACTTTGTCCATCAATCCACCTAATGGACCCATGGGCATATCATAATCTACTTGAATTCCAGTCTTTGTTTGCTTCTCGCCGACTGGTTCGAATGTAACTGTAATGATCCATCGTTTGAAAGGACCCTCTATCATTTTGGCCACGATTTTGCGGTGTGGTATGTATTCTATTGTTTCACAGTCCCATTCTAATCTCTTGCCATCAAAGTCCCCACTAATCCTAAATATTGTACCAACCCCAAATCCATTTTTTACCTCTAATGGAATTATACTGAGACCCATATTTTCGGGGAATTGGTCAGCCATATGTTCTGGCCTGGCAAAATACGTGAATACCTCGCTTATCGGAGCGTTGATTTCCATATTCTTGCTGATAGTGGTCATTATGTACGAAACAGGGATCGCTGAACTGGATTTAAAGGTTTCCCAAGTCCTTTTCTGCCATTGCTTAGTGAGTCTATCTAATGACCATACTGAAATTACATCGACAATTGATTAAGAAATTCTATCATATGAATATGCCCTACGATTACGCCACTAGTTTCGTGCTGTCAAGTAACAATAAAATTCATAATCTGTACAGGGAGAATTACAAAATATTTAGCGCACTAAATTAATGGATTTGCATTGACTATTTCCCCGAGGCACTTTACTATGTCCTGTTTGCTAACTTCGATAGGGTTGTTATCAAGATGTCCCCTGTCAGGCATTATGACATCGGCAGCTTCATCCAAAGGCTGCTTGAGTTTTAGAGGTTCGAATTTTAATTTCTGACATACCTTCTTAAAACGTTCGTAGTAGATTGACTTGTTAAACTTGTGTGCAACTGTGGTGCATGACGACAGCGAATATCCATGTGGCACGCCCTCATTGGAAAAGACGTATGAAAGAGCGTGACCAAGAGTTGTTGACGAGTTTCCAAAACCTATTCCCGAAAGCATGGCGCCGTATGGTAATAGTTCTGGTTTATCATTAATTATTGCGTCTTCAAGAATGTCGAAGGCCTCTTTACAAAATAGCTGTGTCAAGGGATTTCCGAGTTTGCTATCATAGCCCTCTGATGCCTGCGCCATAGCATCACAAGCAGAATTTCGCATTATGTTAAAAGGTGTACCTGGCAGGAAATATGGATCTACGATTGCCGAGTCTGCTAGGAATGCCTCGTCCTGCAATAACTTCTTTTTGTGATCAAAACTGACTACCGCGTAAGTTGTCATCTCGGCTCCAGTTCCAAATGTGGTAGGGATAAGAATCTTGGGGATCCCAGTGAGTTTGCCAAGATATTTGCAGACATCCATCGAGCTGCCTCCACCAAGTCCTATGAAAGCCGAAATCTGTTTTCCTTCGTATTCTTTCCTTATCTCTTCAATTTTTTCAATCGCTGGGTCCGGCGTTAGTTTGTCATATATCTCATAGTTCTTTATTCCCATGTAACTTAACCACTTTCCGTAAATATCGGGAGTTGTCGTCGTAAGTACCAAAGCATTTTCAGGGTATTGAAAATCTTTAGCTGCATTTTCTCCAAAAACTATCTTCCTAGGCATCATTACCTTCCACATGTTAAAATCGAGCTAAGTTATTGTCATATTGGTATTATATTTTACTACCGAGATCCGGAGAATTCTTATTATTTTGTTCTTGCAGCCGTTGTCTAAATAATGGGAGGTACAGGAGGCATTAAAACAAAACATATTGTTAAAAGACGGGAAGCAATATGACGACGCTCTTTAGGATTTTTTTATAGCCCGCTTAAGTGAATACTTTTGTCTACTTACTATTCAGAACCTACAATTTTGACTTCTGATTCAATTGCCTATCGTCAATAGAACCAGCAGCACCCTCGAGTTTTACTGCTCTGCTCCACCCCTCTTGTCTAACTGATAGACGTGCCTTGCCACTATCAATACCATAGCGAACAAAACTAGCCCCATGCCAAGATGAACCGTGACCAAAACCGCATGTAATTTTTCAACAATCACAATTGCTCCTAATACAATTTGTCCTAGAACTAACGCGGTGGCAACCACAGATACGATCTTTACGCTTCTTGAAATTAATTTTGAGTTTAGTGTGAATGCCATGGTTGCGATGACCAACAAACCAGTAGTTGCGGCAACCGTTCTGTGAATATATTCAATCACAAATTCCTTCATAGGCACAAGGCCCGCGGGGCATAACGGCCAATTTGGGCAGCTGAGGCCTACACCCGAAGAGCTAACGTATCCTCCAATAAACATCAAGCTAAAAAGTACAGCGAGCGTTGTAAAAGAAAGAGGCTTTAGGAACATTAGATCAACTATTTGATATAAGACATACTTATTTTGTTTGCCCGTTTACTTTTTGTTTAATTAGCATTCCCGTCATTCTGCAGGTGGTACTTTGTAATCAGCCGATAATAATACCACTGTTACTGCACGACTAGTTTGCCAGTCATGTATGGATGAACACTGCAGTAGTATGGAAGTTCTCCTGGAGCAAGCTTTTCAGTCGTGATGTCAGCTGATTTACCTCCTTCTATTATGGAAGTATCAAAAGATTTTGCGCTGGTTGGATCTTGTGGTCCTGTTCCACTCGTGACAGTATGAGGTACGGTATCTTTGTTGGTCACTGTTATCTTGTCACCCTTCTTTATTGTTAATGTAGCTGGATCATAACTAGGACTGCCCTGAACTGATGCACCTTGCAATATCGTTAAAGGCGTTCCTGGTGGACCACTCGAAGCTGAGCCACCTGGAATTGCAGTAGTATTAGTGCTTGCTGCTGGACCCGTGCTTTCTGCAGGTTTAGGCTTACTAACTCCTTCAATTGTGCCAAGGCTGGTTTGAACGCCTGTTTGTCCCGGTGGAGGTCCTTCTGGTTGAATAAGCGAAGCCGGCGGAGCATTGTGTGCCATATCCTTCCAGAACGGAACTAATATTCCTACTCCAACTGCAGTAAGAATCAGTATAATGGCGATACCTTGCGCCATTCTCTTGGAACTGGTTCTAATGATGGGGCTCTTTTCGTGCGTAGTCATAATACTCCTCTCCAATCTTGAACGGATCTCTCATGTCTGCTTCCTTTCCACTTCCCGCATTCTTTATCAAGTTAACTAGCATGATTACATATGACCAACCTGCAACCCACGCGGCGACTGTAGCAATTTGATTCATGATTATATATTCGGGTAATGGCAGGTAGTCGTACACTCTTCGTGGCATTCCAAACAATCCTAAAATATGTTGTGTTATGAAGACTACGGTAACTCCAGTAAATGCTAAGGCAAAATGAACTACTGCTGCTTTTTCATTATACATTCTTCCGGTTATAAGCGGGAAAAGATAATAGATAAAGCCAGTAAATGTCAAGGATACTGTTCCCATCAATATCAAATGGAAGTGTCCAACAACCCAATAACTGTCATGGGTTATAAAGTCAAGCGGCAGAGCGGTGTTAACTACCCCACCGGCCCCTGAAGCAAAGAATAGCATTATTCCACCTACTCCAAACATCATGGGAGCTGCAAATTTGATCCTTCCACCCCACATTGTTGCTATCCAGTTAAAGACATGCATAGCAGATGCTGGAACAGCTGCCAAAGTCCCTATCATAAATACCGTCTTTTCTGTAAAGCTCATTCCTGTGGCAAACATATGATGAGCCCAGGATGCGAACCCTATTGTAGTTAGCAGTATAAATGCTCCCACTCCTGACTGATAACTGAAGAGCGGTTTCCTCGAAAACTTTGGTATCATTTCGTACAGCATACCTACTGCTGGCAATAGGAAAATGTATACTTCAGGATGGAATGTGAACCAGAACAAGTGCTGATATGTTATTGGATCTCCCCCCAGTGCGGGATTAAAGAATCCAGATATTCCAAGCCTGTCTGTGTACAGCATTATGAGTGACGCCGCAAATGTTGGAACAGCTACGATTGTCATAAATGATATAGACAGTATGGACCATGCAAAGAGAGACATCTTCATTATAGAGAGGTCTGGATGTCTACACCTCAGGATGGTCACTATAAAATTAATTGATCCCAATATGGACGAAATGCCTAAAATTTTCAGACCAAAAATCCACATTTCTGCTGCAGGCCCTGGTGCCCTAAGTATAGAGTATGGAGGATACGCAGTCCAGCCTGTATCTGAAAATCCCAGCCAAACCAAAGCTGCACCAACCGGTATCATCCAATATGCGACAGCATTAAGCTTTGGCCATGCCATATCCTTGTATCTAACCATTATTGGAATTAGATAGTTTCCTACCCCAGCGGCAAATGGAATGGCCCATAAAAATAGCATTGTTGTTCCATGAACTGTAAAAAATCTATTAAAATCTGAAGGGTTATTAAATATTTGTAGACCTGGAAGGAAAAGTTCTGCTCTTAGAGCAAGGGCAAGACCTCCACCAAACATAAGAAACGCAATGGAAGTGATAATGTACAGTAATCCGATATCAGTATGGTGAGTTGAGAAGAGTATCTCCCACATTGGACGGGGTCTCTTAACTTCTAATACCACCTATCATCCACCTACCGATTGCATTTACCTGTAACATAATATCAATAAAAGCATTTTGTTTCAAATGCTCTTAACGTTGAGTCTAATTGTTTGACTTAAGTCGACTGTCTCACCGCCAGTTAGAAATCTTTAAAACTCATGAATTTTTCTGGAAATAATCCAAGCTGCCTGAACTACCAAGTATTTTTCTAGCATCTTCGTAAGATAATTAATAGTATTTAATTAGATTATTAAACTGGTTTGTATTTGTTATGTATGGATCCTTTTGTCAAAGGAAGGGGATTGCAAGAAATCCATCGTTTTTTAATGTCCTTAATTCCCTAGTTTATTCCTGCAATATTGCTACCAATTATTAGAACAAGATTTGAGAAAAGGGTTCGCTGTGCAGAACTCGAACATACTCAATTATCTGTGATTATCTGTGAATAGTATTTCAGCAAAACAAAATATCCTTTCATTGATTTAGAAATATAGTGAAAAAAAGCTCTTCTATCAGAGCCGCGCTTTTACTGTTACTGCACGACTAGTTTGCCAGTCATGTATGGATGAACACTGCAGTGGAATGGAAATTCTCCTGGAGCAAGCTTTTCAGTCGAGATGTCAGCTGATTGACCTCCTTCTATTATAGAAGTATCAAAAGATTTTCCGCTGGTTGGATCTTGTGGTCCTGTTCCACTCGTGACAGTATGAGGTAGGGTATCTTTGTTGGTCACTGTTATCTTGTCACCCTTCTTTATTGTTAATGTAGCTGGATCATAACTAGGACTGCCCTGAACTGATGAACCTTGCAATATCGTTAAAGGTGTTCCTGGTGGACCGCTAGTTTGTGTTGCTGTTGTTGCTGAAGACGTACCGTTTGAAGTTTGATTTGCTCCCGAGGAGGTTTCGCCTGTAGCTGCCTCTGCTGTTTGAGTGAAGGGTTCCACGAACAATTTAGCTCTCATATCAGCGTGTCCGAAGCCACAATATTCTCGACATTGTATGACGAACTCACCTGGTTTATCGAATAAATTCCAAACAACATTAACCCTTCCTGGAACGGCGTCCATTAAAATTACAAAGTCAGGCACGTTGAAATCATGAACAACATCCTTTGATACAAGTTCAAATTTGTAAGGGACACCTTGCTTTACATGAAGCTGCCCTACTTCCTTAGTTCCATCCTGATGCTCAAATGTCCAAAACCACTGCTGGCCTATTACCTTGATGGTTTCTGCGTTCGTGGGAACATGTTCGATCGTCCTCTCTACGTTCCACGATTCTGCACCGACCCAAGTTAATAGACTAATTACTACTCCCACGTATACCCATTCGACGGTAGCATGACTCATTGATGTGCGCCCTCTAATGATTCCCTGACTCTGTTCTTTGGATTAGATTCTCTGAAGCGCCAACATACATATACGATAGAGCCCTGAACAACTGAACCTACGACGAATGCTGCGACCATAAGACGATAGAATAATCCCCAAATATCGACCCTTCTTATGACATAATCTTCAGGATCCTGTTCACCTTGTGCTGATGCACTATTAAAATTCAAAATACCAATTACCAATATAGCCACTAATGGCGAGAACAATAAAAAGAGCATCCATCCCCTAGGTTTCGATACCATGCGAACTCGCTTTCTCTGCTCAGTAGTTTGTCTTATGTAATTTAAGGTTTTTGTATGGCTAGATCGACAAGTAAAAGACAATATTTTTCGCGTACTGCAATGGAACATTACGTTCGTATTTTTAACAATGTTTGTAATAATAATGACAATCCGGCAACAATATGGTGTATATTTTGACGGCTAATTTTTTCTATGGCCTTGACCCAACATACCTACAAAGTTGCTATTATCTTTATTATTTATTTACTCTTTAAAATATCTATGGAGTCCCATAACATTTACTCCAGAAAGTGAGAAGATTTTGCTCTCATGTTTTAATATTGTTAAAGCTGCGTTTCGAATATGCCACTGATACAGTGCTTCTGGTTTGAGATCTAGTAATAGGGAAATTGCAGCCTTAATTGGATCTAGGTGTGTTACAAAAATGATATTTTTGTCTGGATATCTTTCGATTGACTCGTCCAGAAGGTGTTTGATGCGCATCTTAACCGAGGTGAAGCTTTCCACTCCATAATAGTCAAGCATTTGTTCATCTCCTGAATAGAATTTGAGGAAGAGATTCCCGTGCTTATCTATTATATCCTCATAATTCATTCCCACGAGCTTTCCAAGTTCAATTTCGTATAACCTCTCATCTATCTCATAGTCCAAATTAATGACATCGCATACGATTTCTGCAGTTTCTCGTGCCCGTATTACAGGACTGACGAAGACTTTATCGATTAGTATCTCCTTCAAATAGTTCGCTGTATCCTTAACTTGCTGTCTTCCATTTTCTGTCAGGTGCGATTCGATATGTCTACCTACAAGGATTCTGTTGACATTATTATCAGCTTCCCCGTGACGCATAAAAATCGCAAGTGGCATAGCTCTTGCATGATTTAGAGTAGTCTCAATATTAAGATAAAAGTTAATTTATTTTTGTTTTTTTAATCTCATGTTCTACAGTATACTTATAACCTTAATAGGATCCGGACTTACTCTAAGGACGGGTTATATATTGAAAGTAGGTATCATCGGAGGAACAGGTGGAATGGGCGAAGGTTTTGCTGTTCGGTGGGCAATTCATCACGAAATCATTATTGGTTCTAGAGATATCGATAAGGCCAAAAACGCTGCTGTTCTGTATATGAATGCTGCGTCTTCTGCATATGGCACCGGAATGAAGGGCAGCATCACCGGGTCGGATAACATATCTT
The DNA here is from genome assembly GCA_963728595.1 of uncultured Nitrososphaeraceae archaeon. Taxonomy (GTDB): domain Archaea; phylum Thermoproteota; class Nitrososphaeria; order Nitrososphaerales; family Nitrososphaeraceae; genus TA-21. Next base: position 63,306 of record CAVSLF010000026.1, on the reverse strand, counting down.
TGGCAAGCGTTGTGGATGTCTTGATACTATCTATCCCTTATGATTCCATTCAGTACACCTGTAACTCAATTTCAGGTAAGATTGGATCTAATTGTATAGTTGTTTCCCCCATCGTACCAATGAATAGGACTGAATCGGGCTTTGTCTACGTTCCGTTTGAGGAGACCAAACTATCTGCCGCAGCTGTTGTCGCTGAAAACCTACCCAATAACATAATTGTTTCCGCATTTCATACCATTTCAGAAGTCAAGTTGAAAAACATTAATGAAAGTCTAGACTCGGATACTTTTGTCTGCTGCAACGATCAGAATACATTAGCCGTACTTAATACTTTGATTTCCGAAATTAGCGGTCTTCGTCCAATTTACTTGGGTCCCCTGTCTCTAAGTTATCAGGCCGAAGCCCTGACACCAATGATATTGAACGCATCTAAACGGAATAAAATTAAACATCCGGGAATAAAATTAGTCTCATGATCCGATCGCCATACTTATGAGGTTTTCTTCTTCTAGGGATCACTGGTCCCGCGGTAATAGTAGGCGTGGCAGGAATTGGATGTCTGCTATGGGAGTTCTTTTTATTGTAATGGCAATTATAATTGCCTTAAGAAATCTTTACTTTATCTCTACTCATTTATCTTTTGGATTTTACATTGACAACTATACTAATGGAGAAATAAATAACGAAAAGTTCGTGATAGCAATGCTAATAGGTGGAGGATTCTTACTTTATTGGGGATATTTTAAGACAAAAGAAGATTATGGCCCTCCTGACGCACATGAATATAGAAGATTCTCTTAAAAAGTAACGCCAATTACTTAACTAATAATTTCTTCAATTTTATGCAAGGCTCGATTGCTGCTTTTTTCATTTTAGCACCTCCCCACGGTGCTATAGGATAGCTAAATCCAGTTATCACATAAGGGATTATTAGGCCCATCCACTCAGTACATAATGCTGTATTCAGTGGTTTACAACAATTTCCACAGTTTGTTTGATATCGAAATCCGGTGCTATTTGTCCACACTTGGTTTCAAGTAAGTCTGCCTCGTCCGGTTAAACAAGTATTATGACGCTGAATTGATTTAGGGGATCTACGAATCAAAACATCAAATCAAATGTTATTACTCTTGTCGCTATTTTGCCCGGTCCATTAATAAAATTCTCTAACTTGTTCATTGCTTCGTCAAGAATTTGTTCTTGTGGAAGATAAACTATTCTGAAATTATCGGTACCAAAATTGGATCCAAATCCTGAACCATGGACCGTGAGAACACCAGTCTCGTTCAAAAGATCCAGGACGAAATGTTTATCATTTTTCCAGCGAGATGAGAGATTGATCTTTGGGAATGCATAGAACGCGCCTTTAGGCACGCTGCAGGAAATGCTACTAATTTGGTTCAGGCGTTTGATTACTAGATCTCTTCTTTTGCGTAATTTGTTTACCATCATTGGGATATGATCCTGAGGACCCCTAAGCGCTGCAATAGCAGCTTTTTGTACAGGCAAATTAGTTGAAATGCGTACTCTAGCTAATTTTGGAATATTATTTCTAATGTTCTCTAATTTTGAACAGTTACTGTTCATGCATATATATCCGCAGCGCCATCCCGTCATCAAATATACTTTCGAGAACCCATTAAGCAAAATCACTGGCGAGTCCTTTGCAACTTTACCTATTCCCGTAAACTCTCCTTCAAAGACTAAATTATCATATATTTCATCACAAATAATATACAGAGAGTGTTCCGCTGCTATATCGACTAGCTGTTTAAGACTTTTGTGATCAAAAACCTCACCGGTGGGATTGTTTGGACTTATTATGCATAAGGCTCTTGTACGCGGCGTGATCTTTGATATAAGGTCTTCCAAGTCTGGCTTACCGTCAGGGGTCAGCTTAAATTCGACTGGTCTGCCCCCATAGAATTTAACATACGAAGCATACGGTGGATAATATGGTCCCGGCATGAGAACCTCTGTATTGGGTTCCACAATAGATGCCATTGTCATATCCAAACCTTCTGAAACGCCGTTGGTTACCAACACGTCTTCAGCTGTAACTGATAACCCCTTCCGTGATTCTTTTTCAACTATTGCTTCCCGAAGTTCATAAAGTCCCTCTGATTCCGTATAGTAATTGAAATCATGCGAAACCGAATCTATTAACGCCTGTTTAATATGATCCGGAGTCTTGAAATCATATTTTACTGGGTCTCCTATATTCAGATAAATTATTTGTCTTCCAGATTTTTCATATTCTCTGGCATGTACGATGATATCACGAATAGCGTATTCAACCTCACTTGTCCTATTGGATACTTTCAATTAATGTAATCTAAACAAGAATCTCTGAGTTAAATTGTTATGCATAAATTACGTTTATGCCAGTAGAAATGTAATAACATACCATGTTATAATAACATTCTACTCACTTGTATTATTGATCTTAAATTAAGGATCTGACATTTGATCATTTGCATTCCATCAGGTCAATTGATATAGAACCTCTCTTGAATATCCTCGATGAAAGGGCTCGTAGCGTAGCCAGGATATCGCGGCGGTCTTCGGAACCGCAGATCGTGGGATCGAAGCCCACCGGGCCCGCTGACTATGCAAAGAATCTAGAATAAAAAAAAGATAATCTGCCAGTCCATCCTTGGGAGGAAAGTATCTACCCTGTTTAACTGACCTCGTTATTCAATATTTCAGTACTACAAGTTCCAATATATCAAGTATTAATTATCTTCTTTAGATACTCCTACTTTTCCTCTCTTGGAACCTTTCTTAAGCTCCTCTTCGAGATCATCTACTCCCTTTTCATTAACAGTGAATCTAACATCTCCGTATGGATGATATGGCGAATCGACCATCCTTGCAATTCTATTCTCACCAGATTTCTTCAAATATACTCTGTATGTCGATGCATGTCCTATTACATTGCCACCGGTGGGTCTAGTTGGATCACCAAAGAATGTATCTGGAGCAGATTGGACCTGGTTGGTGACCACTAATGCTATATTGTAAATTTCAGCTATTCTAAGAAGCTTGTGCATGATAGAATTAAGTCTTTGTTGTCTATCAGCAAGTGTTCCTCTTCCAGCGAACTCAGCTCTATGCAATGAAATTATGCTGTCAATAATAACTAATTTTGCTTTATAATCATCAACATATTTACCTAGGTTCTTAACTATCAACTCTAGATGTGCACTGTTATAGACTTTACATACTGCAACATTTTTTAATGCATGTAATGGGTCCACACCTCTTTCTCGGGCTATCTGCTCTAATCTTTCAGGTCTAAATGTACCTTCAGTGTCGACATATATTACACCACTGTCAAGTCCACCAGATTCTACTGGTTGTCCAGCAGTTATACATAGGGTGTGACAGATCTGTGATTTCCCTGATCCGAATTCTCCATAAAATTCCGTAACTGCTTGGGTTTCTATTCCACCTAGAAAAAGCTCGTCTAAAACTCCGGAACCAGTAGAACATCTTAATAACGACCTTCTTTTCCTAAGCGCTCGCTTCGGCTGTAATGAATTCTTTCTCTAAAATATTTGATTCTCTTAATAGCTTTTGCGCTGCCATTATGAATGATGCAGCGCTATCCTTTGTGGAATTGATATCTACAGCTAGGTCTTCAACACCAGCCACTGCTAAATCCATAACTGACAAAATTCCAGCCTCCCGCAGCTTCTTAGTAGTAGATGGACCTATACCTTCAATATCTTGAATTTCCAAGTCCAGAAGTTCTGTCGTACCGGCCAACTCGGTGGCTTCTGTCTTTGATGATTCTTCATCCTCAGTAGCGTCAATTCTTATCTCTGAGGACAAATCTTCAGGAACTTTGTCATCAGGGCTGACTGTATTGTCTGTTTTACCTTTCTTGAACGTATTGTCCATTTCTACCTGACTGTGGTTGGTTGAATAATTCACCGATTTTTTATCGCCCATATTATAAATGATGTTTAAGTTTCAATGCATTTAAGACTTAGGGCACCAATATGGGAGCGGGGGAGGGCATACCTTTCTTTTATTTTACTTGCGATATATTTTATTGACTACTTAACATTCCACACACACACTACAAATAGCAAAGCAATTGTTTTCTTATATGATATCTGTATATAAAGTAAAAGTAAAATGTGTTATCATCAAAACTATATTTTGCGTCGGTGAATAATTACCAACTTCAGTTATCCTCGGCTAAATAGTACGATCCTAAACTTGTCGAGTAGACTCGTTAGAATTGCATCAACTTAAATTTGACGCTCATTGTGATGCCACTCTTTTTATCCTAAACCGAGAGATAGAATACATAATCGCGATATAGACTGCCGAAGAAACAATTAGGCTTGGAATTGTAGCACCTATTTGTGGCAAACCAGCCATATAAATCGGTGACAAAGATGACAGAATATAATACACTAATACACCTAGCGACCATGCAACAAATGCAGGATATCCTATCTTGTTTGTATTTTTACCAAAAAGTGCATTATGACTGTAGTGAAATCGTTTTAGAATATAGTAATCAGATAATACGACTCCGAATAGTGGAACAAACACCGCCCCTATCAGTAGGAGAAATGTTTGGTATTCTGCGATTGGAATGATATTGGCCATTATAACTCCAAATGCTGTAAATCCAATGATCAAAACTCTTTGATCAAGTTTTGGAAATATATTCTGGCTTGATACTGCGGCCGAATATACGTCTGCGAATGTATTATCTGTTTCATCCACTATAAGTACCAGCATAAGGAAGCCAAATAACATTGATTGGATTGCGCCAATTATGATAATAATATCAGACGTACCTAGCAGGACACCACCTAAATAAAAAAGAACATTAGTCACTGCAAAACCTATCACTGTCGCCTTAAAGGCGCTGTTACTATTCTTTGCAAATCTGTTGTAATCAGCAGCAAGTGGCATCCATGACACGGGCATTGCTATCACTATATCAAGTGCAGTGAAGAAAGACATGCCATTACCGGGAGTTGATAACAGTATTGATAATTTGTCTGACAATAACAATGTAATAATAATTATGATAGATGATGCATAGACTGCCCAGATCGCAAATTTTTCCAGCCATTGTCGAACAACGGCTAGAGGACCAATTAGTCCCAGAAGAGCTATGATTGAACCAAAAATCATAGTCCAAACATAAAAAGGAATTATCTTGCCAACCAGTATATGTGCAGCAGTGGACATTATCGTTATCTCAAAAATGGTCCATCCAAGAAGCTGAATGATATTTAATGCTGCGGGAAGGTAGGAACCTCGAATACCAAATGATGGTCTCATACTAACCAGTGAGGGGATTGCGTTATCGCTACCAATCTTTCCGGCTAAAGCAAGTAGAATAGACCCTCCAACAGATCCTACTAAAATTGCGAGAAGAGCATTGACGAAGCTTGCATCAGAAAGAAATGAACCAGCAGAAAAAACTAACAGCCCTACCCCTAGGCTGGACCAAAGAACAAAGAATTCTCTGCCTCTAAGTAATCTATTATTGCGAGGTACTGGATCAATACCCCACTGGACAGAATTCTTGAAGAAATTCATATTATTGGCTCTTCTATTCTAACTGAGGTAAATTAAATGGTATGTAAGTGTATGCTTGCATACAAGATTGGCTGTTGTATTACTCGCTTGAATTTTTGTCCATTACCAGTATGAGAATACACATCATGTTAATGATTATGGTTGACTTAATAAATCACTGTGATGTTATTACATCTTTGTAGAGTCAGATGTGCAGTTTACTGTTCTTCAATTGCAAAATACAAGGTGCTAAAATCAACACAATTACATTCTTAACAAAGTTTGTATCATATCCCAAAATTTGTATGATAAAAATAGTATCAAACTGGAGCAAAAATTGTGAATGACGGGAATTTTTCTGGATTATGTATGAAGGAGTAAATTATGTTTAGTTTCTATATTAGGTAAATATTCTTTAGTCCCGAAGTTCTTTCGATCCAAGTTTGAAAACAGGACCGATATTATAATTTTAGTTAGTTACGAAACATTCCATTTCTTTTTCTTAGTTTCATATTCTTCCCTTGAATATCTAACAGTGGCCGGATGTCCCATTACGACCGTTTCTGGTGGCACATCTTTAGTTACGACAGAACCCATTCCAATCACGCTATTTCGTCCAACATGAACTCCTGGTTTGAAGACAGATCTCCCTCCGATAATTGCACCATCTTCCACAGTAACACCAATCATTTTTGGACTCATTGGATAAGGATCATTGGTAAAAGCCGCACATGGACCTATGAACACGTTTTTTCCAATGACAGTCAGCGGAGGAATATACACAGAACCTTCTATTCTGGTATTGTCGCCAATCTTGACATTGTAGTCAATGTGAACTAGCGATCCTATTGACACATTATCCCCGATTTCTGTATTATCTCCTATGTAACTAAAATGCCATATCTTTACATTTTTGCCAATTTTTGCAGCTTTTGAAATATAGTTAATAACTCCAGCAGAAGAATTGTTCTCTTGTATACTCATTCTATCTTACTCACTTCCTGCTTTACAAATGCCATGGGTTCCCATATTTTATAATTTTATCTGGTATTTGCACATGCCAAGTCTTTAGAAATTCAATATCTTTTTCCTTCTCGCGTAACTCATCGGGCAACATTACAGGTATTTCATCCATGATGGGATAGAACCTGGAACACTCAGAACAGAACAATATGCCTTCCTTTATTATAGATTCGTTGACGCTAGGATCATTAACAGTATTAATTTCGTATAATTCCAATGGATAATGCTTGTCAATTGGGCAAGCGAGTATATCAAGTAAGGATTTCCTCATAATCTATTTCAGATCCATATAGATGGGAGATCCAGTGTTACTACTCAACAATGCGGCTTCTGCAACCTTAGTAACATTTGTTGCATCCTCAGCGGTTACTAAAGGTTTATTTCTTTTTCCTTGTATAGCTTCAATAAAACTTGATAATTCTAAAGTCAATGGTTCTTGAAATTTAACACGTCTTGGAATTATTGTAGATTCTGCTTGCTCAATTTTTATGTCTTGAGTAAGGAAATCTCCACTGATTATGCCTTCGGTACAAACTGCCGAAAATGTTCGAACTTTCTGTGGAGTGATCCAATTTGAAGCGATTATTGCAACTCTTTGTTCGTCGAATCCTAGCATTATGGTGGCGAAATCCTCGTAAGAGTGAAATTTTTTGCCGGCCCTAGCAAAAACCATTTTTGGACCACGATCAAACAGAAACATTGCAGTATCTATGTCATGGACAGAGGTATCATAGATGACTCCCACATCTTTAATGTGAAGTGGCATTCTATTCTCTCTATGAAATTCCATCATTAAAAGGTCTCCGTAACTTTTATCTTGGATTATTCTTTTCAGATTTTGAACAGCAGGATTAAATCTTTCGACGTAACCACACGTCAATATTACTTTATTCTTCTTTGCCATCTCTACAATATCTTCACATTCCAGAGACGAGAATGATAAGGGTTTCTCGACAAACACATGACAACCACTTTCTATAACCTTACTCGCAACATCACGATGGGTTTTGGTAGGAGTACAGACCAAACAAGCATCTAGACTTCTTTCATTAGTAAGAAGGTCTTCAACTGATGAGTAAGATGTAGTGTCATACATACTGGCAATTTCTTTTGCTCTTTCAGCCGACACATCACAAACCGCTGCGAGTACTCCAAGATCATGAAGAACTCTTGCATGATTTTTACCCCAACCGCCTATACCTATTACAGCTATTTTTGAATGTAGTTTATTGCTCACACTTTCTACCATACTGGTGTTAACCAATCCATATACTTCTTTATCTTACCAGATACTAACTTCACATATTTCTGTCTGATACTTCTAGTTACTAGGCCCTCTTTACCACTCCCTACGTCATGTCCATCAATCTTTGTGATGGCTACTATTTCAGCTGCAGTTCCAGTTAGGAATAGTTCGTCTGCAAGGTATAATTCTGTCCTTGAGATGGGTCTTTCTATAATTTCATACCCCATTTCCTTGGCGATTGAGATGGTAGTATCTCTAGTTATTCCCTCGAGAATAGAATCAGAAGTTTGGGGTGTATAGATCGCACTATTCCTTACAAGAAAGATATTTTCACCCGATGCCTCGCTTACGTTTCCGTTTCTATCCAGTAAAATGGATTCGTCAAATCCAATGCGTTTGCTTTCTTGCGTTGCAAGGATGGAGTTCAAATAGTTACCTGCAGCTTTTGCCATGGGTGGAGTAGAATCACCATCAATTCGCCTCCAAGTAGAGACGCATGCAGAAATTCCTTCAACTTTAAAGTATTTAGCAAATGGAAATATTATGATAGTTGTATGAGTTGGTGAATCTTTAGTTACATTGAGATCTATTCCATGGACACCTACGAATGTGAGAGGACGTATATAACACGATTCTTTTATCGACGTCTTTCTAATCAATTCTACAGTTGCATTACATAGCTCCTCAACGGAATATTTTATTGAGATTGAATAAACATCTGCGGACCTATGAAGCCTCTGCATATGATCCCTTAGTCTGAAGATAAACAGATTGTTGTCGGTAGCATATGCACGTATACCTTCGAAAACTGCAGTACCATAGTGTAATGCATGAGTCATAACTGGCACCTTTGCTTCTTCCCATTTTACATAATCACCATCAAACCAGACCAGTTCTGCACCTTTCGTCTTCATAAAAGGCAAGTCGATGATTGGATTATAAAAGTCTTCAAAAGTGAACTATACCGTCTGCAGGAAATTTCATACCTATTATCTTTACAGTCCTATCAGGCATTTGTGCAAATTGTTCGATTATGTGCCAGCTTTGCTTAATCACATCCACTACCTTTTCAGGAACCAGGTCGCTCCACTGAGGGCTAGTCTTTGTTTGTTCAGTGCCTCCTCCCATCTTTGATAAAGCTTCATCATACATCAATTCCTTTACTTTTGAAGCAGAAATTTCCAGCCTTCTTGACTTGATAGGATGAAGGTTATACATACGTAAAGCTATCCTTTCTGCGGTATCGCCTGTATAAGAGATGAACTCCCTTTCCTTTACATTTCCCAATATCTGTTTTCGTAATGTCCATGAATATGGTGAAAGAAAAGGAGGGAGATACCTAATGTACGGTGATACAAAAGAGTAGTCGGGAAGAACTTTAATATTATCAAATTTGTTGAATAAGCTTCCCAACATTTTTTTTCTAATTTCATAGGAGAATGGAAATGTTCTTGTGTTAATTTCATTTCCGCTTTTAAAAAAAATTACTGGGTAAACATAGACGTTGTGATATTGCTTGGCAAGATTCGTAATAATGCTTTCGTGTGCTTTGGTGACAGGATTTAGATGAGCCAGATAGAGAGCGGCAATTTTTTCCAAGTATCAATTATACAATTATTTTACATATATATGAACAAAAAGTGTAGGAGACTTAGACCTTCTTAACCTCAATTTCAATTGTTGAAACGTTACGTGTTCTGCCGTCCTCTGCCTGTACCGTTTCAGAGCCTATACGGACATCACCTATTTTGTAACCTGCATTCTCCATTCGTTTCAGAATTATCTGTGAGACGTCTACTGCTCTTCCAATGCTTAAGCCCCTTGCCTTAATAGTAACCGATGGTTGGTTCGCCAATTGTATAAGTGTGGACGTAACATAAGCCATCAGAGGTTTCTTACCAATGTATATAGAATCTCGTGGTCCGTCTCTTTGTTGTGCTTGAGCATTTTGTTGTGCTTGAGCATTTTGTTGTGATTCTGCTTCAGACATAAAAGGTCATAATCCAAAGGATAATTTAAATCTAAAAGCAGCTTTATCCGACTGAATCTGCGTTCACATAGCAACACTTTGGCAAGCCATAGCCAGTCGGACCAATAATGTAGCGACATAACTTTGCGGATCGGCCTAACTTTCTTCGATTGTAGAAGAGATTTCTCATACCTCTTTCTCAACATAATACCAATTCTTACAAGCTTTTCTAGTTTTCTTATTGATCCTTCATAATAAAATATTCGTCATTGAATTGGGAGATGAAATTCATTGGGCAAGTTTTTTGATCGGGATCTTGAGTGATTATTGTTAATTTCTAGTAATCTAATAGTTTCTATATTCATTCGTAATCTTTCACTAAAACTTGTTTTTTTTGGTTTATAGAATTCTTAGGAAGGCATGTTGGAATGATCAAATGTGCATTCCACTTAGAGAATCTAAATCCAGTTTATACTATTTTGGGGATAATGGATGACGGTATATCAGGAGTTCTCATTTCAACGTCATAAATCATCAATCTTATTAAATTAATGTTATCATGCTTAGTAGTTAACTGACTATCCATAGTACTTTCAGATTTTGGAGTCTCCCTCCCCCTTTCGGGTTTTCTTGATTATATTTGAAAATGTCATGCAAGTATATATGGAAACAACAAAATTTCATACCCAAATGAAAGAGCTAGAACAGGTCATCTTAAATGAAATAAGTGAGAATGAACAAGATATACAGCCATTGCATACCACATGGCATCTTGACAACCTGCTAGTTAAGAATCGAACATTGGATTGGGTTCTATACCAAATTCATAGATTGCAAAAACAGCTAAATGATTACTGATGAGTAAAATCTACATGCGGTACTAATTTAGTGAATTGCATTTTCTAAGATCCATCCGACGTATCTACCGAATTCTTTATTTTTGGTAGACAATAAATACTTAATACTGGTAACGATACGTTTCTGTTTTATATAACTTTAAGTCGATTTCCACAGATCTTTCCCACTATGTGATTTATTTTCTTATGAAAGGAGATCCGAATCGAAAAAGATTGATAAGTCTTACAATTGATATAATGAAAAATGCAAACTTTCTGACGTAGAAAATTGTCTTCTTCATGATAGGCGAACAGTAATGCGAAATCCAATGAAACTTTGAGAACAATTAAAGAGAATAATGTTAAGAAGCTTCAATATAGCTCAGGAATTAATTATGATATCAGTATGCACAAATTTGAAAAATTTTTATTAGTTTCAATAATTGGCGGGATAACTAGTGGTTTTCTATTTGCTATGTTTTTTTCCCCTATAGGATGATAAACCAGATAATGAACGGACTTGCTGTACGATCTGTTGAGTTATTAATTAATTGAATTATTGGTTACCTTTAAAATGTCAATGGATAAAAGGTCTTGATCTGCTAATGAAAAGACAACTTATTCCAGTTACTCTTATTTGTGCAATACTTGTTTCAAACGTTTGCATTCTTAGTAATAATATTGTAAATCCAGTCTATGCTCAGACTAACAAAGATATTTTTAGAAGTAAAAGTGATCATCAAATTACAGGTCATGAAGGGCCGCCATATTTAGGTGTAAATATACGGGGATATTATACTAGTATGCCTCAGTCAAGAGAGGGTTTCAAGACCCCATTTCCCGCTAATTATTATGAAAATAGTTTAGAGTTACTCTCAAAGACAAAAGTCATCGATCATGTGCGCTATAGATTTTACTGGGAATCGTATGAAAGGGATCCTGGTACATTCATTAAAGAGTTGGAATACATAGCGAAAACAGCAGACAAATACGGAATAAAAGTAATTTATGATAATCATCAGTTCCACACTTCTTCTTGGCTGAGTGCTGGACGTGGGACTGGATTTCCAGCGTATCTCTTCAACGACCCGCTATTATACAAGCAGGCCAGTGGAGGTGCATCCAAGTACTCTACTGCGGAGAAATGGTGGACTAACTGGTGGAACAGGACAATTGAGAGTACAAATGGTACAGATGGGTGGACACTTCAAACTGAATTTCTAAAAAAGATAGTAAGTATTGTTGATAAGCATCCTAGCACTTTAGGCTATGAAATTCTAAGTGAACCACAAGTGCACAATAAAGATCAGTGGGATAAAATAGGTAAATTCAATACTTTCATGACAGATGAACTCCGAAAAGTCACAAACAAGGCTTTAATATACAGCATGAATGTTCCATTAGATCTAAAAAATCTAATAGAAGTTAACTCCCTGAACATGGCCAAAATGGCTCCAAAGAACAAAGAAAATGTAATATTCAAGATGAGCATGTATGGAATCCCATCAGGTAAATATCAGACTGAGAAGCTCCAGTTATTCTTGAATGCAAGCCAAATAGCTAGTGTTCCTCTATATATTGGAGAATGGAATAATGTAAAGCGAACTGGCACTATTAATGAGGAAGGTAAACTAGTCTGGAAGATAAGTGCTAATCTCAGTGACATGAGCCAGACAGATGCGAACTTGATCGTTGAGAAATTCAAGGGACTTAATGTATGGGGAATGGCTTATTGGGATTGGAGCTTTGTCCCTAACGAGATCAAGAACTTTAATCTAGTTAACATTACGTACGACCAAGTAAGTGGAGAAGGAGATATTCACCCTACTAAATATTTCGAGATAATGAAAAAAGCTTATCAGAATGTGTATGGATAACCTACTGATAGTTCAGTAAGGCACTAAATCATGCTCATTTATTAAAATACCCAAGTAGAGGATTTAGCCGTACTTTGATCTTTCGCGTCCAACTAAAGTAGAAGATGAGAGTAATCTTGCTCACAGTCCACTAGGTCGAAACTCGGCTATTGGATATTTGTTCATATCCTCGATATACTGAGCTGAATGGCGAGATAATACGCTCTACTTATTTCTTTGACGATATCGAACGTGTTGCATGAAGGCACATCCTTGATAATGTATGTAATCTTGTAGTCTCTTTTCGGGAACGGTTCGGACTGAGTTAAACTCACCAACAAAAAAAGTTCCATATTTTTCTGATGTGATATTGTGAGCCTGAATAGCTGATTACCTACCTATTCATTTACCCTCAATCTTGTAATATTAGACGTTTTGGCCTACTTAGCAGATCTTATCAGGTTATTGTAAGGGAACTACTGGTTGGAAAAGTATAAAATAGTCGGCTAGAATTGAAGATTGAATGTTAACCTATAGTGCTAAGGTAATAATTGCAATACTCTCTTTAGTGATAATGAGCTCAGCCGTCATTCAAACATCTTATAGTCAACAACCTACTTCAGATTCTAGTTTGGGTTTGACTATGATTTCCAACAACAGCCAAACAGCCAGTACTCCAAATATAATGAAATACGAAGCCGCAAGAGAGCAGTTCCTCAAGGTCTGGGACCAATTAGAATTTGAACCACTAGTAGCTACATTTGTGAATGCATCAGATGTGATAGGGAATGGTCAGTATCAAGAACATTCAAATGTTTTCGCTCCTGGCGAAGAAATAGTTCTGTATGTGCAACCGATTGGTTTTGGTCACAAACAAATACAAGGACAAAACGGAGAAAAATTATATTTGATGAACTTTACCGCAGACATTGTTCTAAGTATGAAAAATGGGACCATTGTAGGCGGAGGGCAGGATATTCCTATTTCGAAACTAATCTCACATTACCGCAATATAGATTTATTCGCTACACTAACGCTTACGTTACCCCCAGATCCGTCTATTAATGGAGATTATTTGGCCAAATATACTCTGAACGATCAAACAACAGGCAAAAGCTTCGATATAACCAAAGATGTTATCATATCGTAGTAATTAGAAAAACTGTTCGTCATTTTGTCCTGATGCCATCTTAAAGTTTCATTTCATCATCGTTCTTTTTTTGATATCTGTCTCATCTTCATTTCTCTTTTTGGGAGTGCTATTTGTTTTACTGGGACGCTAGCTGAAAGTAATGTAATTTCGAAAGGTGCTTTAATCCCCGGATTAAGATAAGATGGATTGATATAGCTGCTGGACGTTGCGACCACCCGCTTGTCAGCATCATAGAAGGTACATACAACCTCAACATATCCTATAACAGAAGGAGACCCGTTCTCAACTTCCCCTACTACGTGAAAATAATCAGCACCATCGATATAGTTGCTAGAACTCAGGATTCATACTAAATTAGAGGGTTGGCCCAAAGTATTGTAACTTATGGTTACAGTGCTTGCGAATATAGTCAGTAAAATTAACCCTACATAGTTTAGCAACATTGTACTTTAGATACCATGAACTAGGACAAAGTATCTTGCACATATAGATACATATTCTAATTCCCTATAATTTTTGGAAAAATTCTAATATAAAAATGGGAGTTGAAAGGTACAGATGGTTGAATTGAGATCTGTAACCAATATCACTTATTTCCTGATTCATCTAAATCTTTTCAAATGTTCCCATATAAGGAATAACTGCGTATCTATATTGTAAGGGTTTTTATTTTCCTTTTCCGATCGGTATCCTTACTGAAAACTAGAATTTATTTCTTATTTGAAACTGTATTAGTATCTTTTTCCATTAGTAAAGTCACTAATTTCTGACGTTCTTCATCTTCAATCGCAGTATTTTCGTCAATAACGTCTATTACCTTTAACACTGAAAAGTGTTGAACTGCTTCGTCTATTTGAAGACAAGCCTGATACATCACCTGTCCGAACGCCGTCAGTCTGAAGACCCTTTGGTTCTCTTGATTAGCCCTGTTTCTAGCATTAGACTTGTCCTAGAGTAATATTCCTTCTTAGTAAGACTGCCTAATCTTCTTAGATCCTTACTACCTATTCCATTTTTTGTGGCAATAGCAAAGAATAGTTGCAATGACTCTTGATCTGCAATCACTCTTAAAGCCGAAGAAGGCATCCTGTCCATTTTGGTTATTGACAAATAGCCAGAACAGTGTTAAAAAGAATCTAGAGAATGATTATGAAAAAAGATCTAGTAAAGGCTATTTATTGCGAATCTGAAAAGATTGTGCATCATAAGGCAAAGATATGTCATAATAGAAATCAGAGCAATTTGTCAACCGGTTAGTAAGTTTTAATTTATCTTAACTAATATTTGAAAATCACATTGTAAATGGATAAGAATTTTCTTGAAACGGAAACTTTTAACGATGATGTAGGTATACAGACATTGTACATAGATCCTTTCCAATTTTTGATACTTTTGTTTGTTGACACTATTGATACGATCCATTTTAGACTAACAAGCTACATGTGCTAAGAACAATTCTTAGTTCCAGAGCTCGATGATAATTCGCAGAACGATTTGAAAAGGAAAATAACTAACTAACTTTAACCGGAATTGTATAAAATATCAAGCAACAAAAATATTGAGTGGAAGTAAATGCTCAGCTGATATTTGTACGCTGTTCTTTACATACAAAATAAAGCAGTCAGTATGAATTCTTACTAGAAAATGAATCCAGATCCTTTAATACGCTGTCTCAATAAATTCAAAAGAACGTGAATTAGAATGTTCAAGAATTTATTTAAGAAGATAGACAGCGTATTTGGCATTCAAGAAGAAACAGACTTTCGACCTGAAGAAAAATTCTTTTTTGATATAGTTGGCTATTCTGACATAAAGAAACTGTTTATGAAATCAATAGTATCAAAGGAACCTGTACATATACTGTTGACAGGTCCTCCCGCCTCTTCGAAGACAGTCTTCTTGTTAGAAATGGCCGAAGAACTAAATGATGCTTATTACCTAGATTCTGTGGGTGCTTCTGGGCCCGGCATGGTTGGACACCTATTTGAAAATGATACCAAATACCTATTAGTTGATGAAATTGACAAGATGAAAAAAAATGATCAAGCGGCTCTGCTCAATGTTATGGAGACAGGAATTCTTTCGGAGACAAAGTTAAAGGGAAAAACTAGACAAAAGAAGATGAAATTGTGGATATTTGCTGCAAGTAATGAAGCTACTAGGTTAATTCCACCACTAAGATCAAGATTCATGGAGTTGCATTTAGAAGAATATAGTTTTGATGAATTCATAGAGATTACCAGTAGACTGCTCAAGAAGAGGTACCATTTGGAGCGAATTATAACTGAAAGAATAGGATATTCTGTGTGGAATAAAATGAAATCTAAAGATATCAGAGACGTGATAAAGATTGCAAAGCTGACGAGATCGCTATCTGATGTAGACTGGCTAGTAGATGTACAAATGAAATATGGACGGAGAAAGGATTCTTGAATTAAGTTTGAGGAGCGAGTTAATCATTTATCGCGGCCCAAGGCTGCTGCTATTACGGCAGTTATCAATATGACATCGATCAATTATTGGTAACAGTTAGATTCAAGTTATATCATTCAATTCGATCTAGCGGGGGAGCTCATTGGGAAGTGTTTGAAGCAATATTCTCTAACGTTCCTCAATTCAGTGCTCTTAAATTATGAATCATCACTCTAACAATGGGATTCATCCTTAAATTAGATTGCAGATGTTAACGCATTGACACCTTAAGCTTCACTCGCAAATTGAAAATCAGAAGCACTGCGTAAATAGGATAATTTATTGTAGCAAATTAATCAAAATAAGCTTTATAAAAAAAAGTATTTGAATAACCGCTTAGGTTATTCCGAGGTTAGGGAACGAAGCCACACTGATTCCAAGTTCACCTTGTATCTTTCTTATTTTGGTGGCATATTCTACCATCTTGGGATTGTTTGCTTGGACCTTCGCGATTCTATAACCCTTCCACGCCTTACGCAATGCACCCCAACTTTGTCCAATGGTAAAAGTAGAGCTTGTTGCAGATGCAGTTGTTTGCTGAACAGACATTATTGCTGACATGTTATATGAGATAAATAGAAGAAGACTACTTACAGTCCAGTGTTAAACTTCTCAAATAGGAAGCTAAAAAATTTTTCATGAGATTTAGTTTGGCATTACCCTTCTGCTTACATTGAGAAGGTACATTTTCCATCGATTTTCATTTTTTCGGGCATTTATTGACCCCAAACTTTGCAGATAATCTCAATTTTTATTAATCGTTGTTAACATGTAGGAAGGCTCTTGATATATCACGTCACACCAGTTCTCAACCAATCAAGAATTGATTTTGCTCACCGTATCACTAGCGATATAATGTCGATGCATGGATCAAGATTTAACGTACAGCGAAGCAAGTTTGTGGTAATAATGGGAAAACCTTTACTTCTCAAAATATTTCAAGTCTTATGTTTAATAATAGTTGGACTCGCTACTATCGTACTTCTTATTGTAATTTTCGGATATGTTGGTATGTTATCACCTGAACAGATAGAATCTTTAGAAAAGTTAGGAACTGGAGTATTAAATCAAAAACCCAGGTGAGCTGTAGCAGTCGGATATTTTAGATTTGAAGTAATTTGAATCCTAAAATGTTTGTTTTTATCTTCTCTTTTAAGTCTACAGGAGCATTTCTTTTTTATACATTTTTGGATCCTAGTGGCTTACGAGCTTTAAAACCTGATCCTTTACATGGCGAAATAATTCTTATGTTTAAATGGGTGTAGTCCATCATTTGGTCTTATTTGTCTTGATTAGAAAGTGACCTATTTTGGATGTCCTGATTTAGGTTTTTATTGACCAGCTTCATGTAATCTATTGATATGCTGCCAAAAAAATACTCGATCGTTGTAGCAGTAGATGGTTCAGAATTGTCGATGAACGCAGTAGATTATGCAGTTGAATTAGCCAAACATGAAGAGAATTCCCTTCTAATACTTCTGAATATACTCAACATAAATATGGCAAAACAATCAGCGTCTTCGTTTATTGCTGCACCAACCTACGGTTTGGAAGAATATGAACAACATAAAAAAGAAGCTCTCAAGTGGTTGGATGATATTAAGATGAGCTGTGAGAAAAGAGGCGTCATAACAGAGCTAGAGATCTTGGGTGGCCCATTACCGATAGCAAGCTCGATCGTTAGTTACTGTGAAAATCGAGGTGTTGATATAATAGTGGTGGGAACAAGGGGGAAGTCAGGTTTTAAGAAGCTGTTACTCGGAAGCGTAGCTTCTGGCATTGTCACTTATGCACATTGTCCTGTATTAGTAGTAAAGTAAGTCATGAAATATTGATTTGTAATAGTACAATAGGCGATCGCCGGGATGAAATTTTTTATCTGTTACACAAAATAAAAATTGCTCATTCGTATCTTACCGCTCAACCATTATGTACCTGCTAATCTTTATGCTCAATGTCAGCACTCATTACAGTGTGGTCCCAAGGACTATTCATTTATTTATTTTATGACAAACCAAAACGAATTGGCAGAGGTGAATGAAGAATGTACCTTTTGTCAATTCTATTTTTTGCGTAGGATGGATATCAGTCACAATTATTTGTGCTAAAAGTCTATATAATAATAATTGCAATGGAATACTAATTGTCTGGTCGTAGTGTAACCATCAAGAAGATCCTAGTTGCGGTGGATGGCTCTAAACCTTCTTTGGATGCCGCGGAATATGCTATTCATCTTGCCGAAAAACATGAGGCTGATTTGACCTCATTGTATGTTGTGTCTCCTGATATCAGATACGGGTATATTGAAGATGCTCTAACACCCGCACTGCCTGGCCCTCTTAAAGAAATTGTTATGATGGCGATGGAAGGAGGCCAGAAACATGTAGACGAAGTGAAAAAAAGGGCATCCAAAACTAACATTAATCTTAACACTGACGTTATCATCAGTAATACGTCTGTTGTGAAATCGATTGTCGAATATGCTGAAGAACATAAAATAGATCTAATTGCTATTGGGACGAAAGGTCTGTCAGGAATCAAGAAAATGTTGCTAGGTAGCACAGCTTCTGGAGTAGTAACATATGCTCATTGTCCCGTCATGGTGGTAAAATAACTGTATACAGTTAAGAATTCAACACTTCAGGTTCATGAAAGTTAGACCATTCTTTTCATTCCTTGTTTGGATCTTCCATATAAGATCTGATAGTCAAATACAAGATACTATGCGAGATATCGAATAAAGAAATTGGTTTTCATTTCCTGTATATCCACAAACCATAAAATTACATAGTAAGATACTGGCGGTGCATCGGTAGCAAAAGAGCCTCTATGGTGATCATAAAATGGCTCTTGGGCACACTACATCATATTAAATACCAGAGGTTGTACCCATAGTATTTAGTTGTTCTCAAAAATATTAGTCCCGGTTGACGGCTCGGATATTTCATACAGAGCATTAGATTCTGCTCTGTTCCTTTCAGAAAGGCTGGGGTCAAAGATCACAGCAATCCATGTTATAGAGAAGGTACCCACTGTTTACATACAATCACAAAAAATCTTGGATGAAATATTAGAGAGCCATAAGAATGAAAGTCAAAAGATCCTCGATGAATGTTCATCGATTGCTACCAAAAAAGGAATAGCCATAGACACAACTCTGCTCGAAGGCAATCCTGCTTCGACAATTCTTGAATTCAGTCAGATGGGAAAATACGAAGTCATAATCATAGGAAGTCGAGGAATGGGGCACTTCAAGGAATTGATATTAGGAAGTGTATCAAGCAAGATTCTTCATCATTCATTGTGTCCAGTTTTATTAATAAGATAATTCTTATTGGAATCCCAAGAAAAATATGACACTAATGAACAACTTGGATTGGTGAACCTATAGGATGGAAATAACCACCCTGCTCTATTCAATAATTGATCGTATCGGCAAACAAAAAATTCGGAGCGAACTTACTTCTGATATTGAATCATCGAGATCTTACATTGAGATGATAATGGCTGATTGCGAAAAGCGTATCGAAGCTGCAGATGAAGATGCTTTAGGCTCACTTTGTGAAGGGTTATTGCATTTCATGTTGACGGTCTGCTCTTTACCTTCTACGAGAAAAGTTGAAATCAATAATACGGTTTTGGATATAGTAATTCCTAATATCAATACGTTAAAGACTTTTCCCAACAAATCGCTCGTTATACAGATAGTGAAAAAGACCAACGATATGACTCTTGAGAAAATTAATACTGTTGCAAGATTTCAACCAGAGTACAAGAATTTATGGTTATTATCAAAGAGACCACTTTCTAGTGGGTACATAAACTACACAATTTGCCCAGAAGAGAAAGTGATACCATCATTCGAAAGACGGAACTTCCGAGATATCATAGTAGATATTCAAAACTTTTTGAATGAGACCGGTGATAAAAGCCTTAGGTTTTTTCAATAGTAATGCTCCCAATCCAGTTTGGCTTCACGTAATAATCTGAAGTCGCTTCAATTAGTCCTGCTCAACTTTGACGAGGTTAAGGAATAATGAGTCTTCCACAGGAATAACTAGTTGATACGTTCCTAGCCAGTAATTCTTGAGTTCAATAAAATTTCATAGCAATATAAAAAATTATGGCACAAAGGTTTTTGCCAATTTTCTAATCAAACATTCCTTATATTGTTCATATGATTTTACTTTACTTTCCCTATACGACATTTATTGCCTCTGAGTAGCAATAAGATGAGTTCAAGCTTGATTATAAGAAATTAGACTGCGACTTTCCAGTATTAGAGGGTACAATGAAATGATTTCCGTTCATGTTTTTTAATATCATTGTAAGCACATAACTGTCAACTTTCCAGGTGTTTAATATTGCCAAATATCCAGAGAGCTTTTCTTTCTTATTTCGTATTAATTGGTCGATTATTTGGGGGGCGGTCTTTTCTTTAAAATAGATTAAAATATCATATATTATCTACAATACTTTGATAAAATGCAAGCAAATACCAATTCTGGTAAAATTGATGAACAAAAACTACATGACTTTATGCTAAAAGCTCTTGGAGACATTGCAAGCACGCTAAGTGCAGTGCTGGTGATTATTGGTGATAGACTTGGTTTATACAAAGCCATGGCAGAATCAGTACAACCCATTACCTCAGAAGAATTAGCAAAAAAGACTAACACAAATGAGCGTCTTATTAGAGAATGGTTGGCAAATCAAGCTGCTGGAGGATATATAACGTATGACGCATCAAATGGGAAATATTCTCTTCCTCCGGAACAAATAATGGCGTTAGCTGACGAGAACAGTTCTGTGTATATACTTGGAGCATATCAAGCCATAAGGTCTTATTTTAAAGATGAAGATAAGTTTGTAGAAATGTTCAAAACTGGAAAGGGACTGAGATGGGGAGAGCATCATCACGATCTCTTTGAGGGTAGCGCACTATTTTATAAACCCAATTATGTTGGAAACCTCGTGAATTCATGGATTCCGTCACTTGAAGGAGTCGAAGATAAACTAAAGCAAGGAGCTAAGGTTGCTGACATTGGATGCGGATACGGTATATCAACAATTCTTATGGCGAAAGCTTATCCAAATTCTAAATTTTATGGTTTTGATAACCATGGCCATTCTATCGAGCAAGCTAAAGAGGAAGTAAGAAAGGAAGAAGAAAAAGGAGGAGGAAGAATAGATAATGTAGAATTTAGGCCCGTCTCCGCAAACGACGAATCAATTGGGCATGATTATGATCTAATTACTTTTTTTGACTGTCTTCATGATATGGCCGATCCTGTTGGAGCAATGAAATCTGCAAAGCATTCACTTAAACCAGATGGGGCATGTATGATTATAGAACCAATGGCTAATGACAAGTTAGAAGCGAATCTTAACGTAGTAGGTAGAGCATTTTATGCAGCATCTACTCTAGTATGTGTTCCAAATTCTCTAGCAGATAATGGCCCCGCATTAGGTGCACAAGCAGGTGAAAAGAAAACAAAGGAAATACTAGATGCTGCTGGATTTTCCAAATTCAGACGTGCAACGCAGACACCGTTTAATATAATCTATGAGGCAAAACCTTAGTCGTATATATTTCGTCCACTTGAATGGGGATTCGTATTGTTAACAATATTAATCCCGACGAGCCCGCACTTTTATCGACGCATGAATATGGCTCCCCATATAAACAAACTTTGGAAACCTTGGTAGAAGTTCAAGATACGATTAATGGATGTTAATGCAAACGTATAACTGTCAATTTATGCTTATTTACAAGGACTGAAATATGCTATTATTTAAAGAGAGAATCTATGATCAGAAAATCATCTATCGCAATAGTTAGTATTACATTAATTGTTATAGGACTCATTGCAGGCCCCTCCATTTCAAATCATGCATATTCGCAAGGAACGGAAAAGAAAGTTCTTAGACTTGGATTCTTTCCAAACATTAATCATGCCCAAGCAGTCATTGGGGTAGGAAATGGAGCCTTCCAAAAGTCATTGGGGGACAACATAGAGATCAAACGATTCATCTTTAATGCAGGACCCTCGGCTATCGAAGCCTTATTTGCTAAACAAATTGATGCCACGTATGTGGGTCCAAATCCCGCAATAAACGGTTACATTGTATCAGGTGGAAAAGACGTGAGGATAGTGGCAGGTGCATCAAGTGGAGGAGCTGTATTCGTTGTCAGGAATGATTCAGGGATTCAATCACCCAAGGACTTTGCAGGCAAAAAGTTTGCCTCACCTCAGCTAGGGAATACGCAGGATGTAGCGCTCAGAAAGTATCTTTTGGATAATGGATACCAAACAAAAGAACATGGAGGAAATGTGGAAGTCGTTCCTGCCAAAAATGCAGATATCTTGACACTCCTACTAAAGAAACAAGTTGATGGAGCATGGGTGCCAGAACCTTGGGGAGAACGTTTTATCAAAGAAGCTAATTCAAGACTGTTCCTAGATGAGAGAGACTTGTGGCTAGATGGTAAGTTCGTAACTGCGAACATTCTTGTAAGAACTGATTACCTTCAAAATAATCCGGATGTCATAAAGAAATTTTTGACTAGTCATGTCGACGAAACACAATGGATCAATACTCATCAAGACGAAGCAATAAAGCAATTCAATATTGAGTTGAAAAAGCTTACTGGACAGATAATTCCGGAGGATGTTCTAAAGCAATCTTTACCAAGACTGGAGTTGACATGGGATCCTATAATATCATCATTGATCAAGTCCGCAAATGATGCATTTGATATTGGATTCCTTGGTAAAACGCGACCAGACTTGTTTGGGATCTATGATTTAAAGCTTCTAAATGAAGTTCTTAAAGATAAAGGACTACAGACAGTAGACGAAAGTCCTAGATCAGGTAACGCTACAACAACAGCAACTAATACAACATTAACAACAGATTCCAATGCTACAAATGCAACAAAATAGTAGGTTTGTAGTGTAGAATGACATCTACATCCGTATCAGAGAGATCCCTATGGCCAGCCAGAAATAATAGTTGGATATACAATGGCTGCTACAAGACCTTATAAATAACAAAGAAGTTGAATTGCACAAGTCGATAAACTAGTCGATAATGATCAATTTGTACACATTTCGACTAAGAAAGGATAGTCCGATAGGTAAAATAATGAACTATGATTGTTCGCATTTTTGAATCAATTAGGTTCCTAGATTTGATTGGTTTCAAAGCCATTCCGATTGAACTGGATAGTACACCTTTCTTCTAGTATCATCCAAGCTGTTCCTCTCGATTATGAATCCTTGGTCTCTCAAGTCTTCGATTGCACTCTGAATCGTTCTTCTAGGTAAATGAGTTATGTTAATTAAATCGCTCTGTTCAATTGGATATTTTGTATTTATTAAATAATAAATGAACTTTGAAGCAGGACCTCCTCCAATTTCCTTCTGCATGAACGACATACCAAATGAGGATTTAGAAAGAAACCCTCTTCTCTGAGATTCTATTGAAGCAACATGGTCCATGGCAATTTCAGCAAGATTTACACGTTGACCAAATTCGGCTACCAGAGCAGATTGCTGGGATTCAAGGGGAGCTTCGAAAATGAAAGTGTTTGGAGGGTATTTTGCGGTAAGAGCAGCGAGATAGTTCCATCTAATGGCACCATTTTCATTATATATTCCTACATTGATACCTTCGTTGGCTTCAAGAATTACCTTCTTCGCACCAACACTTAGTGCTTCTTCTACCTTCGACAGTGCATTGTCAATCCGAAGCTGATGGCGAGGATCCTTCTTTCCTATTTTCCAATTAAATTTTAAGTCTGCAGCAAGAACTGATTCAGCCAACCTCTTCTTTCTATCTTTATCTAAATCAATATTATTCTCACCGATTTCTATTATATCAAACCCGACTCGGGCAGACTCCTTAAGGAACTCGTCAAAACAATCTTCTGATATCGCAAATTCTGTAAGCGTACTTCCAGTCGAAACCATAATATCAAAACTATGATAGAATTGTATTTTTTTCTTAAGAAAGGAATCTGGAATTAATAATGGAAATGCACTGTAAATCTTAACCACGTCAATCATAGGTGCTATGATCTCGAAGTTTTCTCTGTCAAAAGCTCGAAGTTTATCAATAGTATAAGATAATCCCTCTTCGCGAGGCTTCTTGGCGTCTACTCTGTCTTTGACAAGCTCATCTAACAATTGGGTCACTATTTGAGTAAAATTTGCATATATGGAACGTAGGATATATGCAAAGCATGAATATGGTGTTATCTAAAGAATCTTTTCCTTCATATTGTATTATACTTTGCATATTGCTGACATTATTCACTATTTCTTATAGTTTAAGTTATCTGTTATCCAAGTTTAAATTCAAAATTAAATTTGCTATCATTAACCACTATGAACTGTTTCTTATTTTTGCGGAAGCAATTATTTGAACTTGAATATTGTCTTACATATACAGAAGAATAATGAATTTGTATTCAACTCAAGTTCAATTTTTAAAATGATTTTGCTAAATTGCATAATTGGCCTTGAATTGCATTCTCACTTGAACTAGAAGCAGAAATGGAATGTCCTCCTGATTACCCAAAGGTGGCATCACCATGTGACATAAATCGTAAAAAACAACTCTATGTTAATTATTTACATTGATCACTATCAAGCAAGACTTGGATTCAATAGCTTCAATGTTGTATGAGGTTTTCGAAATAGAGCCGTTTAAGCGAGACTATAATTCGGTATTTGGACAAATTGCTAACATTCTACATCGTTATAGTATAATTGAGAACCCAAGAAATTTACGCCTTAGATTTACCTTGTGTATGCAAGAGTTTTTTAATGGTCTTCCTGAAAGTCAATGGAATCTAAAAGATCCTAAATTCCTTAAGCAATCTGAAGAATTTGCCATTGCAAAATTTAGAGAGTGGATATTAGAGCAGATCACTTAGTCCTAATCCTCATTTTCTTGATCTTATTTCAGTTTCAATTCTGCGCCTTATCTAATGCAGCCTGGACCAACGATTTTCATGGTTTTCTCATCGAAGTAAAATTAATTTCTCGAGTCCTTAGTGTAACATGATGCAATATCTTTATTCATATTCTTCAATATATTTTGAGTTTCATTTGAGAGTAATAGTAGAGTATCACAACCTACATTCAGTCTTTCCTTTGCTCGTGCTGTACTCGTTTCATTGGATATTTCTTCTCCTCTCTGATTTTCTGCATTCCTAGAGTTGGAAATTTTCTTGTCGCATTGAATTTGCAAAGTATTGATTTCTAATACAGTCAAGTACGTGTCAGTCTGAAGAGCAGAACACGGATCTGAATAATTTCCTATAGCGCTAGATTGTGAAGTAGGAAGTGGCAACGATTGATCCAGCAATTCACAATCTACTGGAAATACTGATGAGGTACTTGCTAACTTACAAAATTCTATTTTCACCAACGGATCTAAACGGTCAATTATTTGCCTAAATTCTGGCAATAACTGAACAATTACTTTCTTATAATCAGCGAATGCTTGTGGATCTTTGAGTTCTATTTCCTTCTGCATTTTTTCAACAAATTTAGCAAATTCATACTGCGCCTCTGCTCGTGTGTCCCATTCTGAGCGGGCATGGACTTTGGAAATAGAAGAATGAATGCTCAATAAAATAACCAAGACCATAATTATGGAGCATGTTAGAATGTGTTTCGGTTCTGCCAATCACTTCTTTATTTTCAACTATACATATTGTTAAAGTTTTTGATTATCGATGTGAATTGATGAAATTCTTCTGTGCATAAACGAGGTATGGCAATGGGAGATTGTTCTCGTTCATCGGCAGTTGATTTCCAGATTAAGAAAGGAATCTAATTGATCTAATGAATGTGGATAAGATTAGACTCACCAATTGACGATAAAATGGATCCATAATCTACAAGTGAATGACATGGGTAATGATATCTTACTTATCATTTCATCCAGTCTCTATTTTCCAAATAATCTATCAATTTTATCATTTGCTCAATTCTGATCTTGCCACCAATTTGCTTGTGACAGCTTTCATAATGTTGAATCAACATCGCATTCTCCTCATTAGATAGTATACCGTTCTCCTCAACCAAATCAAAGAATTTGTCTTCCTTTCCAGTATGATCTGTTATAAAAACAGCGTATGATTTGAGAAATCTTGCAACTGGTTCTCTTGAGTCTGTGCCTTTTTGCCATGAATCCAAATGTCGGCTTAACATTCTGGCAATCCTCCTTCCAAGTTCATGTTCGATAAGAAATTTGCGGATATCCTCAGCAAAATTATCTCTACCTTCTGTTTCTGGGAAATACACTTTTTCCTCTTTACCATGATGAAAGCTGTCTACGAATTCTTCGATAATTACAGAAACGATTTTGATGTCCTCTAGAGGGATAGGTTCGTTAGCAGAAAGTTTATTTGAACATTTCTGAGCAATTGCACCTAGCCTCCTAACAATTACATGGTCTTCTTTTAGATCTTGTGTTGCACTCATTTTTCATGCGCGCTAGTACCTCTATGGTTTAACATCAACCAATATTAATGGATACTAGATGATCTAAACAACTTATGACAAATTGGGATGTATTAATAATATTGTAAAGTCGGATAGATCGATACTTGTAAATTTGGCTTTATCTACCAACATATTACTTCTTTTGTCGGACTGTTCTTTTTTAGGATTACAACTTAATTAGTTAATGCATAAATATAAAATGAACGCTAGTCGGTGACTATTTGGATTAAAAACCTTTAGAAAGATCTGTGAAATATTATTGTATTCATTATTTTTGAATTTCTAAAAATCACCTCATCTATGGATACAATTAAAGCTACAAAATAAGTTCTGTTTATAAAACATGTCCATTCCCCCCTTTAACATTGTGAGGCTACTAATAAAAGAAATCTCGTTCACAATCTAAATCTACATCGATTAGAATGTGTTGATTTTTCCTAAATTCTGTGCGACTGATCGAATGGAAAAACAACACTAGTTTTTGCCATATTCATAATTCGATTAATTAGGCCCTGGGTAGACATGCATGATGACGACTGGCCATCACATGCATACTTTACGGCACCAGTATTCAGACGCGGAAATTTACTGTGGACTAACAATCCAAGAAGGACTTCTTTTACCACTGGTATTAATCCAGCCCTTGCACCAAATGCACCTTTGGAATTAATTAGCCAGAACATCTTCGTTGCATCGTAACCTTTGGGAAAAATTACCCGCTTCGCCTCTGAGGCCTCTTTTGAATAATGATGTCCAGCTATTCTTATCCAACCTCTGGATATTATATTTACAATTTTTGCAAACTTTCCGCATGATAAACAGGTATCATCATAAATTAATAAAGGTCGTGAAAACATTGATGATAGGTTCATTTGACTATTCATATTCTTATGGGTCTATCTCATTATTATTATTTTTTGCTTATATGATGGTTCCTAGTACAATTGGATTATATTACTTAAATACGTGAGGTCATGCGAAGAAGCACACCCAGCCAGAACAGCCGAAGTTATGAGATGACTCAACCCAACTCGACGAGTGGCTGGTAAAAAATAAGTCTGCCGTTAGGCAGAGTTGATCTTGCATCTACTTCTCATTTACTTTTTATCAATTTACGTGTATTTCGAATATGGCTTACCGGGATAAAAATGAGATAGTTGGTATTCCTTCGAGTCAGTTGTAAATACAAAAGACGAATGTCGAATAAGTTATCGAGGGTCAATGCATGATTTCCTTCTCTCATATGCTATGGTAACTCACTTTTCAGAATTACTCAACGAAAATGGTTCATTAGAATATGACATACCTACCGAGATGTATAAAAATACAGATTGAGGGTTACGATTTCCAGGACTGCATGAGAAGAGGGATATGTTTCTATTCTCGACTTCATTTTGAAATTACACTAATTAATAAATAATCAAGAAACTAAGAATTGCTAACCAGTATAACCTGAAGAACAATTCAGAGTGCAAAGCTATTCTATTTAGTACAGAACTTCGACAGGTCACAGAAATATTACTATGTGAATCAAGGACTTAGTATCGAGCTATATTATCTCTATTTGACTTTGGCTACGAAATAATTAGTTCGTGGTTTATCTGATTATAGACCTCTAGAAGTCATATACCCCTTGGAGCTGTCTTATAGATTTTTCCTCCTGCGTCATACTCTATTAATTCATTTTCCAATAGCACAGAAATATCCTTTCAAGTGTATGTATGAATGATAAAAAAAGATTTGTACATTATTTTGGTCCTAGTCGCTCCACCTTTTGCTGCCTCTAGGATCAAGGCTATTATTTCTGATCTACTTCTATATTTCTTTCGTTGAATCATTCCATCGTATGTTAGAGAGTATTTATTGGTGATCATCATTTGTTAGTTATCGGGATCTGTTGTTATTAACTAAAGTTAGTTCTAACACTTAGGGTAGCATATCTACACGGCATTCTTTATAAGATTAATAATTCATTTCATAATTGCGGTAGAATGTCTTTATCATTAGTATTGTCACCAATTTTAGCGATAAGAAGAAATTGAAGGATATACTTCAATTCAATAATGGATAAAGAAGAATCTGAATCACAAATAACTTACTTTAGATACAGGACGCTAGAAGATATGCTCAAGGTCATACTATTTTCAACTCAATCAGCACTAGGACTAACACCAATGCTATATCACATAAGATACAATGATAATGAGATTCTTTTTATTGAGACAGGAGCTTTGGGTGGAGCTCTAGTCCACTATATTCTGGAAAAAGACAAACCTGATAAGAAGTTTGTCGAATTGAAGCAGTTGACGGGTGAATTTAAATTTGTGGACAAGATAGGCACTGATACTCATTCTATCTACATACCAATTCTGGAGTTGGAAGAATCGACGCTCGTATTTCCCTCTTAATTTATTTACTATTTTCAATGCCATAACAAGACTGAATCCGCTTCTTCCATCGAAAAATGCTTTGAATTATGCATTTAAGAGGCGTGATTGATTTATGCTATCGTCATCCAATTATCTCCTCCCAATACGTTAGTAAAGGTGTGTTGTCCTCATATTTGTAACATTTATCATCCCAATTTACATATAATTCGACAATACCTAAGGGATCCAGATTAATTCATATTGTCAATTGCCTGCCTGCCTGACTGTAACTTGATATTTTTATACCTTCTAATGTAACTAAATCGGTCAACGCAATTGCTAGAGATTGACTCTAGTTCAATCAAATTATAGTAGCTCTCAAGTTTGCAGCAGAACTAAAATTTAAACGTTGTACCAACACTTGATTGCATGAATTTTTCAGGGAAAGTTTCAATGATCCTATTTGTAGCTTTCCACCCAGTGCAATGACACGGCACGATATAATCAGGGTCAGCTTTCTCCAGCTCTTTTATAGTAGGATCAATTGCTTGCTCATAGATTCCACCATCTGCTGGAAGATGAAAGCCTCCTATGACTGCGTAAATCCTATTTATTCGGGTTACTTTCTTTGCATAGTTAATCGTATTTATGATTCCTGAATGACCACAAGCCGTTAAAATTACTAATCCTTTATTTCTGACATTTGCCACTATAGCTTGATCATCTTTGACTAACGGATCGGGTATGAGATCCTTTTCATTGTCGTGTGGATTTTCTGCGTATTGAATCGGAAAGCCTCTCTCATAATTTGTCACTCTTGGTATCTCTCCTGTAACTAATAGCCAAGGAAATTTTTCGTTGGGGAGCAGGCTTACACCGGTATTTTTATGTATTTGTACTCCCATTTTTTCTAGATTCTTTTCATCCAGGCACGGCATCTTTGCTCTTCTTCCATCAGGGAATATTACCCACCGTTTTAGAAACGCGTCAGGATGTATGAACAAATTAAGAATAGCAGTCGGCTGTCTAAAAGACATTGTCTTAATTATATTAACAAGACCTGTAAAATGATCAAAATGACCATGACTTAAAATAATTCCCTCGATGTGATCAAAATTTATTCCAAAAACATCTATGTTATGAATTACACCATTTTCACTTACACCTGTATCAAAAAGAAAAATCTTATTGTTACTTTTGGTATAGCTATTTTTATCATATTTGGCAACATTAACTAAGGCAGAGAATCCATGTTCTGCTATTGGAGGCGGAAGTACGAATTTTTCATTCATCGTCAATGGAGCTCTTGTTGCATGAGGAGTGTTTTTTAACAACAGATCAGTAGAGTTGTCCATAAGAATTGTAATCGATATTTGATCTACTTCTTGGATAGACATTTTTGCCCTTCATCTTAATCGCAGTTTTACAGATATAATAGATTTTTCTTATAGTTCTCATACACGGTCAATAATATAGATATTCTCTCAACCAACAAATATCCAGTCCATTATTGGCAGAATCCTTTTTAATCCATTATTGTCACACGTTAGAATAGTACTCACAAGGTGTCTCGTAGAGTGTGAAATTGTATGTCTGAACTGGAATCTCTTGCCATAACCCCAAATAGACTTAATGAACTAAATGACGCTTACGAAATGGAAAACTTGGTTGAAGGAATTAGATTGATTTTGTATCAAGATTACAAGTTGGACCAGGTTTTTTTGTAAAGAGTAACAGTTTAGTTAATTGACCAGCTGCAACGGGAATAATTACATGGGTGGAATTTCTTCAATCTTTATTTTCTGTGGTAATATAACATTCTCGATTATTCCAAGAACTTTTTCGATATGAGCAGGTTTTGAAATAAAGTAATCAATATTTTTCATATTACTAATCTTGATATATTCAGTTTCATAAGCACTCATTAAAATTATCTTTATTTTCTTATATTTTTCTCTCAGCTTGGTTGCTAACTCGATTCCTGATAAAGTAGGCATCCTTACATCGCTCAAAACTAAACCGTAACTTGAATGATCTGAGCAGATTTGGTTGAAAGCAACCAAAGGATCTGTAAAAGCCTTAGCTCTATAACCGTTAGATTTTAGAGCATCAGTAAACATCTGAGCTATATCGCCCTCATCATCTACCACAGCAATTTTCTTGCTAAAGTGAGATTTCCTGCTAATTCTTTGAGACGTAACCACATGAGAACATTCAAAATAATATCGCTATTTGCCAACTTTTGTTAATTTTGAAATCAAATTAAGTAGAGTCGATACCCAAATCAGGCATATCAATTGTTTCTATCCGAACTTGGCCACTTGTTTGTGTGACGTATTAACCGACTTCAATTAGCGAAATAATTTATAATTAACAGGCATAATCCTGGAACAATGTCTGTTTGATATTATGAACCAAATTTCTGATTCAAAATTATCGTTTAATTCATTTATTCGTATCGGCCGTAGCCCCCGGAGATTCTAGTTCTGATAAATGTGAGCTCCGACTTGCAACCAATTTTAGAACACTGACTTAAGTTGTGAAATGCGTTTAATATGCAAGAACTAATAACCATTTTACTTCGCTCTAAGAAAAATGATTCAATATGGATAATGTAATAGATCTGTAGTGCTTCGAAAGGTGTTGGATTGTATCAATGACGTACTTTAAACATAAATTATTAAACCAATTAATTATAATATCGTAGATGGCAATACTTTTTTTTGATATCCCTGTTAATTCGTCTTTGAACTGTGTTGAAATCTCGTTCGCCAGAATAAAGCTTAGTTTCGGCCATATTTTAGTTACCATATTGGCTGCGATGGCTTTCTTATGTTGTTTTACTTTCACAAATGCTTCAGCCATTGACTCTATCTCTCCTGTACTCGTTGAAAGTGATACTGGCTTTGAGCAGAAGGATGAGAATAACTGGATTCATGTTAATCACGATATATACGGTACTAGGAATAGTAATCAAACTGTAATAACAAAGAACAACGTTGGCAAGCTGCAGGTTAAATGGACGCTCTTCAATGATTTTGAGATACAAGAACCTCCTATTATCATAGGTCACAAAGGCTATGTCCAAGATTATATCGGGAATATAATAGCATTTGATACCTTAACTGGAAAAGTAATTTGGAAGATCCGTGCTGGAAATGGCCCTACGATGGGCTTGGTCTTTAATCATGGTGTAATATTTTCAAGTACCGCGTCGAACTCTTCCATTGTAGCTATCAATGCAACAAATGGTGAAATTAAATGGGTATCGAAGGTTTTGGGTGATCCACTGTTGGGTTATAGTGTTGATTCTCCACCAATCGTATGGAAAGATTATGTGATTGCAGGTTCTGGCGGAAGTGGCCTTCCTCCTGGATTGGGCATCGTAAAGGGAAATGTTACTGCTATCAATCGTACTAACGGTGAACTAATATGGAATCTCGATACCACAGCAGGCGCTTGGGTAAAACTCGGAAAGACTCCTCCCAACGGAGGTGCAACGGCGTGGTCTGGAGGTTCTCTTGATCCAGAGACAGGAAAAATCTATATTCCATTAGGAAGTGCGTCACCTAACTTTAATGCAAGTACTAGACAGACTCCAAACTTTTACTCAAACCATATGATTGCGATAAACGTTACCAATGGTAAAATATTATGGGCGACTCCATTCATAGCACATGGCACTGTTCTGGACGTAAGTGTACCAGATACACATGATTGGGATACATCATGGGGAAGTAGTATCAGTCGAGTGATTCTTGATAACAATATGCAAGAAAAATTGGTCGTAGGTCACGATAAAATGGGCAATGTAATCGCAATGAATGCCGTAACGGGAAAGGAAATATGGTGGAAATCTATAGGAAAGCGATACAACACAGATTCAATGCCCTCAAGTGATGGCAGTGGTATGATATGGTCTTATGGTGTGTATAGTTATCATGCAGTTGATAGCGACAGTCTTTACATCGCGGCAACTAACAGAGGCTTGAACTTTTTTACTGATGGTATAAGCGGACACAAGATAGCCGCTCCTCATACTATTGAACAAGGGCTAAGAAATGGAACCATAGTTGCTTTGGATCTGGTTACGGGCAACATTAAATGGCAATACGATACGAAATTTCCTCCCAGAGTTTCTCCATTAATAACCAATTCAATTGTATTCGCTGGCTATATCCCATTTACGGAAAAGGTCAAATCAGGCGTGATTTTGGCACTGGATAAACAAACGGGTGAAAAGCTATGGGAATTTAACGTGAATGCTCCAATAGGACCTGTAGGCCCATCAATAGGAGATGGATTGCTGTATGTGCCTACGGGTAAAGTCCAGGGCCTAACCACACAGGGCCAAATAGGAGGGTCTATAGTTGCTTTTGGACTTCCTTGAACAGATTAGACCAAATTAGAACTCCCAAAAATAGATTAACACTTGGATAAGTTCATTTGGCATAGTATTGCTCAGACTACAACTGGGGCCAACAAGAATTACAGTAGATCTAAACTCCAGTTGTGAACCAGATAATATTCGATGTCATACTCATTACGGATATGCTTAAAGAACAAGTCTACTAAGAAATGCAAATTTTCTGAAGAACATGTTCTAATTATGAAACCAATTTACAAAATACTTGATTGTCTCGGTCCCCCATTCTCAAGTCCCTTAAGGGCCTCCAAGAACGATATTGGCCATCATCTTTGATCGGTCCCAGTTTGATAGTCCATCGTATCACCTTACACTTTGTATATCGCAATGTATTCTACAACAAATACAATTTATTATTGGCCGTCATATCATAACGTCATGTCTTATCCAAATGATATTCTTTCAAGAATGTATGGTGGTTATGGTGGAGGAAAGGACGAAACATTGCTGTATCCTAAAGAAGAAAATCAGGTTCAAGATACGGCCGAGATAGAAGAAGTATTACAAACTAATATTTTCAATGTTATGTTAAATAGAAGATCTCATAGGAAATTTGAAGATCGGCCTATAGAAGACTCGAAACTAGAAATGGTTTTTGCCGCTGCAGATACAGCCCCCACAGCAGGAGGCTTCCAGGGCTTCGAAATCTATCATGTAAAAAGCCAAGACGTGAAATTAAGACTTGTTGAGGCAGCAAATAATCAACCATATGTTAATGCACCAGTAGTTCTTGTCTTTTGTATGAATCCTGAAAGAGTGAAGATGAATTTCCCGCAAAATATTATCAAGAAGTTTTCTCAACAAGATTCAACCCTTGCAGCCGCCTATTCGCAGCTAGCAGCACATGCACTGGGATTGAGCTCCGTATGGATAGGTATGATTGATGAAGCAAAAGTTATGGAAGTGTTAAAAACAAATCTTATACCTTCATCTATTTTATGCATAGGATATCCAAAAAAAATGCTCCAACCTAAACCAAAGAGGAATCTTAAGGATCTTATTCATCAAATTTAAGTCTGAACTGTCAACTTTGCATATGGAATTGATTAGAGAAGGAAAAACTCCTGGGAAGTACTAATAGCCACTGAAAGCTCCTTTTACATTTTTTTTGTTTGCATTAGGAATTATCAGCGTGCTGACAGTAATGCAAGAGTAAACTGATATGTGATCTATTTTTAAGGTTCTAGTTATTGCTATAGCATCTGATTTACTTTATTTCAATGCCACAGTAGGGACAGTAAAGCAATTTATTTCCGATAGGAAGACCTTTGTCGTCAATCACAAAATAATAGCCTTCACCATCTTCCCCTTTTTCTGAATCATCATCAATGACATCATTCTGATAATATGCGATTATACCTTGATGTTCGGAAGTCATTTTCGATAATGTATTGCAGCAGTTTAATGCCTTATTCCATATGATAACCATTCCTTTCTTCCTTGAATTTTACGTTAGAAATATAATGTTTTCCTTCTTTACTTGTCATTACATGAGCATATTTTTTGATTTTCAAGGGATGTCTATATTCGTAAGCGATGGTTATTTTATGACATAGATGTCTTTGAAACACATTCTCAATTATTGGTTATTTCCAATTGTTACGAGAGACTTGATCCTTGACTCACTAACTTGGTAAATCTACTATTTCAGTCTTAAGGTTGTTACACTCCGTAATAAATAATTTGTAACATGTTTGAAATGCTTTAAT
This sequence comes from uncultured Nitrososphaeraceae archaeon, assembly GCA_963728595.1. Classification (GTDB taxonomy): domain Archaea; phylum Thermoproteota; class Nitrososphaeria; order Nitrososphaerales; family Nitrososphaeraceae; genus TA-21. Next base: position 28,168 of record CAVSLF010000026.1, on the reverse strand, counting down.
TAATTGAAATTCGACTGTTATTGTTGTGATGTGTTAACCTGCTAAGTATAGGCCACGACAAATATAGTGCTTTTAAGGCGAAGTAATAACTGTTTCACAATCTACGGATGCAGTATCATTATCAGATATGTTAATGAATGCAGTATCGTTACCTATTCCACAGGTAAGTGTATCAACAGCTAAATCTTTGATCGACATGGAACTGTTGGCAAAGCTACCAACTACCAAATCATTACCATCATCGCCATTAACTTTATCAGTTCCCGCGCCACCTTGAACGGTGTCGTTGCCAGAATTACCATTAATAATGTCATTAGCTATGTCACCTTGCACAAAGTCATTGCCACTGCCAGCGTCCATCGTATCGTTACCACCACTCCCGAATAATCTGTCTCCTCCACCATTGCCAAAAATTTTGTCATTGCCCATGGTGCCATAGAGAACATTGTCGTGATCATTTCCCTCTATGTCAACTGCACTTACATGCTTCGGTGGGAGAACAAAGCTAACAAGAACTAGCGGCAAACATACAGCCAAACACAGTAATAACCTAACGCTTCGGTCCTAAATTCAGATCCATCGATGCTTTATTAATTGTGAAACTAAATTATGAATTATCGAGAAATACTAACTAGGATAATAATAGAATATATAGAAATATCACTAGCGATATCTTAGGCAAGTTGTCTCGCTGCGATATTTATTTACCAGTCAAATTTGACACAATTTTGGATCTCTTGTTTTCCAACCAGAAGTCATTGGTGCTTATACTACATCTCAGATAAAAGAAATCTCAAGTAAATGGTAGATTCTAAAATGAAACAAAACAAGTGAGTCTTCCATGAATTTGATGATTCGATAAATAAAAATATGATGAAAAATCTGTTTATTTAATCCGAGCTCTGAGAACTTTATTTAAGCAGCTGACCTTCTATGAAGATGACTTTCAAAATATCAAAAATGGCTTTACCAATATGCACTTTCACTTACGGGAGAATAATCTTGTTTGTCCAATGAGGCATATCTCATAATTCCTTCTAAATCTTTAAAAATACCTTCAGGAGCAAATAATGACGGGGCTCTGGTGGTTGGAAGTTCCGCGCAGGCAGCTTTCTTCAAATTTCTTAAGATGAAACACAACATAATCAATATGGTTATTTATTAGAAATTCAATTGCTTGCTTAGACTCCTCTTTGTCATCTATTAACAAAATAGGTTTGCGCTTCAATAGCACTTCTATTAATATGGTTTTATTTAAGTAAATATCACTAGTGATATCATGTTATTTTGAAAATTATTATCCACCCATTATCGGATCGACACTGGTTTGACAAAACGTTAAGATGTTCCTTTTAATGTAAATAATGCATGAAAGCAGTTTGGAATAATACAGTCATAGCCGAAAGTGATTCAACTATAGTAATTGAAGGAAACCACTACTTTCCTCCTGAATCAATCAAAAAAGAATTCTTTCAAGAGAGTAATACGCACACCCAATGTAGTTGGAAGGGAACTGCAAGCTATTATACAGTTAAGATTAATGGCAAAGATAATAGAGATTCAGCCTGGTACTATCCAGAACCTTCTGAAGCAGCAACAAGGATCAAAGGATATATTGCATTTTGGAAAGGTGTAGAATTGGTATGATATCGAATCGTTAAGTTCCCCTATCACACCTAATATCTGCATAGCTGACTTGTTCTAATTTTTTTCTCCATCTTGTGTAGCTGGTTCAGTTAGATGGGGCAAATAAGTGGCGGAGCTACCCATTGAAATGTCAATACAGTGATCATCATGTCTGCGGAGGTTTCCGAGACAAAAGATTAAAGCTGTTGAACAAGTTTTGTTGATGTGGATAACAAGTCATTTAACCTAATTGCTTAAATCCGTCGACTATCTGTTCTGCTGTTCTCCGCAATAAGGACAAAATCTCACTGTGGTTGGGACTGGGTAATTCGAATCATCTGATCTGAATGTACTATACTCATCAGTAGTAACCAGATTAAATCTATAAGTATTTCCATCATTGTGTGGTCCGAAGTGATCGTTTAGATGGGCATTTCCATATCCGCTACAATTAATATTATATCTGGGGAAATGTTCTTTTATTCCGAGGCCACAAAACAAGCAATAATGCGCGATCCTGTAAATTTCTGGAAAATCAGTATTGACCTCGACCCTTTGAAGATATATTAAACTGCCGTCAACATATCCTTGAGCTTTTAACTTTTCAATATGTTCACACATTCAAAATCTAAAATGCAGAACAAGGATTTCAAGCTATCACCAAAATTACAAACTGATAGTTTACATTAGTCTGAAATATTCAGCTTCCACTTCCCTTATCCCGTACCTAACTCCCACCGTTTCTCAACAAGTGGGGAGTCCTAGAAATCTAATTAAGACAAGATAGATATTATTTTGAACGAGTCTATCAACTTTTGCACTTCGGAAAGGTAAAAAACATAGTTGGATACTCTTGTGTGAAGCAATATATCATAAGCGGTATTACCCTTAATAGTAAAGACATTCATAGAAGTAACATTTACATTGTTTAAAAGTAAATTTTCTAAATAATTATAACGTAATTTAAGAGCAGGGAAGCCTGCCAATGTTGTTTTGTTCAACTCGACTATTTTAAACTCTGGTAGTGTTTGATATTTTCCAAACTTTTCTCTCATAAACTGTTGAAGATCAATAAAACCAGGTGGTAAGGTCTCTACAGAAATTGTTATATCAAAAAACTGCGTTTTTGAGTTTGAGGAAGAACTAAAGGAAACACTATTATCCCGTATTGATGGCTCTCCCCATTCTAAAGGATATTGGAACTTTACGCCTAAAATTGGATTCTCATATGTTCTTATGACAGTTGATGAAGTTTCATTGGCATGTACATTCAAGTCCTGAGGGTAATCATTGGTTGCCTGGACAGAGAAACCATAGAAATTAACAAATACACAAGCACCCGCGATAACGATCAATAGTATGATTGCGATTACAATCGAATCAATTTGGGCCTTTTGTTTCAATATGTATTACTCAAATTCGCTGTAAATATACCTTAGTCATGACATACATGGAATACTGATTTATACGATTGTGTTAACTTTCCGATCAAATATTTGTACTTACATCATTCAAGCCTTGCATGTAGAAATATAGTCAATGTAGGCTATTGCATGTGTTGCAAGAGTTGGCATAGCTACCGAACGTGTTCTCGAGATTTCGAATTTTTCATGACTTTGTCAAATTATTAACTATAGAACTATCGACAAGAGAGTCAAACATTATTGTCCAATCTAGATCAGTCCTACCAATGATTGTCCCGCCAATTCTAATTTGACGCACAGATCCAAAAGCTTTTAGTTAAATGTGGTTCCCGTTCATATTATTGGCTGCAATCTCCAGTCTTCGATTTCCTTTTGAACTAAAGGATGACCAACTGCAAGCTGTCGAAGCATGGATACATAACAAATGTGTGGGTTCTGTCATTTTCAGTACAGGTACAGGAAAGACAGAGATTGCTTTTGAATGCGCTAGACGTATGGCGGATATTGTTCTAGCAACACATAGGTCATCAACTATTCTGCCAACTGAAAAGAAGATAAACCTTAAATGCTTCACAATATTGTTTCTAGTGCCGAGGATAGTTCTTATTAGCCAAAATGTAGAACGATTAATCAAATATGGATTGTCTGCTGAACATATAGGTATTTACTTCGGCGAACGCAAGGATATTAGGGAGATAACCATTAGCACTTATCAGAGCGTCATTAATAATTTAGATTTGATAAGAAAAGCAGATCTTGTAATCCTTGATGAAATTCACCTGATTAGCGAAACTGCAAGTGAATACTCTAAAATATTTGCTGTGATAGCAGAGGACCCTAACAAGGGGGTATTAGGGTTAACCGCAACGATAGATGACACCGATCCTAGATATAGTACCATAATGAGTATTGCTCCGCCAGTGAAAAAATATATGATTCGTGAAGCGGTGAATGATGGAAGACTTGCAAAACCACAAATCATTCCTCAAATGGTAAAATTCACGACCCACGAACAAGCAATTTATGACGATACTAGTAGGCGTATTCGGGAATTATCACGTAAATTGGGACAATTTAATCCTGGCATCATATCCATGATGTTAGCTAAAGGTGGATACAGAGCTAAATTAGCAAAATCGTGGTTTGAAAATGTTAGAAAAAGAAAAGAATTGCTTAGCACTGCGATAAATAAACTATACGCGGTTATAAAAATAGTTAAAGAACATCCACATGAGCCCATTATGATTTTTAGCGAGACGATAAGCTCGATAAAACAGTTAGAAGAAATGCTGACTGCAAATGGAATAAAGGCTAATGTTATTCATAATGAGATCTCGATTAGTAAAAGAAAAGAAATACTAAAGCATTGGGGAAAGGAGTTTTATCCTCTTCTTTCAGTGCACACATTAGAAATAGGATATGATATTCCGCACGTACGAATCGCGATAATAATAGCTAACAGTTCCAATGTAAATCAGATAGCCCAAAGAATTGGGAGGGTAATAAGAAAATCTATTGGAAAGAATGATGCATTAATATATATTGTATACGTGAAGGATACTAAGGACAATAATATTCTAAAAATTGTCAAGTCAACTATTAACATGGATGAATCTAAGACGCAATTAAAATTACCAAGTCATAGTGGTCAGCGCAGAATGTCAGAATTTTATGGTTAGCTAAATGAAGATAGTCTTCCAAGCCTATCAGTTAAGACCACAATCAATTTGTGTTGCTTTGAATCAGGTTAAAAATATATATTGATTGAATACACTGGTGCTCCTGAACCCCCCACAATATGCGAGCTCGGTATCTGTGCTATGTTCCTATGCACGGAACGTATTTGGTTTAGAGAATCATAATTATCAGTAGATATTATTATGATTCTCGATATGAGGTGAGATATTGACCATGATGATCATGGATAGACCAGTGTGTTAGAAACATAATACAATATTTCCGCCTAAAAGTTAAAATAATTTCAATCATAGTCTCGTGGTACCTGTTAATTGCGAAATATTGAATACTATGTACAAAATGATGATTAGTAATCTATTATAAACTGCTTCTAGAATTTTCTTCATGCAAAATCGAGTGGCGTTAATTTGTAAATACATTCGTTTTTTCTTTGGATATAGTTACTAATCATTATAACATGCGACTCGTATTTTCCCGAAGCCGGCTGACTATCTGAGTCTTATCCTTAATTCTATGATTACATTGGCATACAAACCAATTATGTCAAATTAAACAATGAGTGGCATATACAAAAATTGATCGCTTAACATATTGTATTGCATTTGATAATTATGCTTTTATAGCAAGTCGATTAACGTCCTACGTGTCACATTACTGTAACTTTTCACAGATGAACTTTGACACATCTACTGAACAAGATGAATTTATTTCTAAAGTTAATAGTGCATGTAGGAACCTAAGAGAATCTGAGGAAAGGGCTTATCTCGAAGAAAAATTGGATGATAAATTAGTTCCTGAGTTTGGCAAGATTGGAATGCTCGGCTGTCCAATCTCCACAAAATACGGAGGACTGGGATACGATATTCTTACATACATACTTGCATTAGAGAGGATCGGCGAGGAGAGCAGTTCGATGCGAACTTTCTTTTCAGCGCATACATCAATAGGACAAATGGTTCTACAATCATGGGCAAATGAGGAACAGAAAAAAAACCACCTATCTAGGACCACTGACGGCAGGAGTGTCATGGGATTCGCACTTACAGAGCCAGAAGCAGGAAGTGATCCTTCATCGATGGTTAGTAATTATGAAGATAATGGGGATCATTATGTTTTATCTGGAAAGAAGCATTGGATAGGGAATGGAACAATTGCAAATATTATTACGACGTATGCCCGCGATAAAGTAACAGGAAAAATATCCGCTTTTATAGTTGATATGAATTCACCTGGCATCCACACTGTTGAAATGAAGCATAAATTAGGACTACTTACAGTCAAAAATGCCGAGATCTCTTTTCATGAATGCAAGATACCAAAAGAAAATCTATTGGCTATGCCTGGATGGGGATTAAGTATTGCTTATAGTGCGTTGATTGATGGAAGACTAAGCGTTGCGGCTGGTTCAATTGGTGTTATGAGAGATTGTTTAACTGAGACTGTAAGACATAGCAAAGAAAGAAAGCAACATGGCTCGCTTTTGGGAAAGAAGCAACTAATTCAACATCATATTTCGAAAATAGCGGTTGCTGTAGAAAGTTCCAGATGGCTTACTTATAGAGCTGCTTCTGCTAGACAAAAACTGCATGACTACGTTGAAAATATGAAGATTGAGGATATGAATTGGCAGTCCAAACTAAACCGCAAAAATCTAGATTATTCAATGCTTAGATCCGAAGCAGATAGACTTGCAACAATAGCCAAGTTTTATACCACTAATGCTGCTTTTGATGCTGCCAATAGATCTGTTCAGATATTTGGATCGTACGCTTATCAAAAAACCGCAAGGGTAGCAAGACATTTTTTGGATTCACGAGCAACTACCATATATGAAGGTGCGAATGAAGTAATAGAGCTCAAGATTTCAGCTGACATACTTGGAGAGGGTTTTAGATCATATTAGCATTTAGAGTATCGTATTTAATTATAATATCAACTTTAATATCCACTAAACAGGAGACCACAGTTGCCATCCTATCCATCGGCCTAGAGATTTGAGCTTATATCAAAAGGGTTCAAGGAACGTGTACGATAATTTTCCGGACACAATTTGATAAAATTTTACAATCATAATGTAGGTATAGCCCCCCAAAGGCTGTCGCACTACTATTATCTACCAGCGAACCAATTGTATTAGCTACTTTAGCTCCATTTTGGCAACAATTGGGAAGCATTAAGGAAATGGAGATATGGGCGCAAAGGGATCTAATATTTGAGAATTAGGGATGTTTTTGTTTATTCCAATTTTGTTCTTCTTACTTGGATTCGACATCTCTGTATCGGATGCGGAAGACTTGTTATTTTCTTCTGGAGGCTGTAGCAGGTTTGTTCCACTTGATAGATCTGGGTTTTGATTCTTCGTCTTCGTCTGGGCTTTTATTTTTTCTGTTTTGACCTCGTCTTTTGAATCAATGGATTTGGTTCCGCTTGTATTAGAGGTATTTTTGGCCTTTTTCGTACTCTTATCATTGGCAGGTTGGTTTTCATTCAATTTCGTTGCATTTTTTATTTTTTGTGAATCTTCTGATTTCTTATCGACCTTTTTCGTACTCTTATCATTGGCAGGTTGGTTTTCATTCAATTTCGTTGCATTTTTTATTTTTTGTGAATCTTCTGATTTCTTATCGACCTTTTTCGTACTCTTATCATTGGCAGGTTGGTTTTCATTCAATTTCGTTGCATTTTTTATTTTTTGTGAATCTTCTGATTTCTTATCTACGACTTTAGGAATACCTGGCGACTTGGCAATAGCTGGAGTGGAAGTTGGAGTTAAAGATGTGGGTTTTTTCGTAGTCTTCGTGACGGTAAAGTGATCCATGGTTGAGCCGGCATTAGAAATGAATTTTGCGTCGAGTTTATTGTTCGAAAATTGCATCTCCAATATGCCGAACTTTGAATCTTGTTGAGTCGCTGTAAAAGGAGCCTTTCCAGCCAAACTATGAAAGTTTATTCCACCTGTAGCCACGATGGCAAAAATCTCACCACTGGGATTATTGTAATTATTTTTGTCCGAACTTGTTATAATTGGTTTAGATGGATTGTCAACATTATACTTGATAGGATAGGATCTCTGGTAAGAATGCATATGTGCTTCAAGTACTAAATCCACACCATAGTTGTCAAATAGAGGATGATATGTGTCTCTCAATGTTTTGCTTCCTTCACAAGATGACGCTGAACAGCCATTTGGTGATGTATAAATGGGCTTATGCATAGTTACGATGATCCATTTGATATTTGGGTCCTTAGAAACTTGTTCTAAATCATTTTTGACAAACTTATATTGCTCCGACCCTGCTTCCGTTTCTAGTTCAGTTGCCATTGTAAGGACGTGAACATTCTGAAAATCAAATGAATAATACTGTTTAGAAAGACTAAAATGGTTCAGATAAGAATTTAATAATTTCGTGGTCATCACATCATGATTCCCGATGCTAATCTTCATTTTGCTGTCAAACGCTTTGATTTCATTAAACCAACAATCGGGGGTACTTTCATAGGAATAATCCCCCAGCCCCAAAACCAGTTCAGGATTCTTGCTATTTATATTGTTGACAGTTGCTTGGCTGTTTGAAGTACAACCCCAATTGCCTACAGCGGCTATCTTGATACCAGATGCCGCAAACGCCTGTGAAAAGGGACCTTTGTTGATTGTTATTCCTGAAATAATCATAGTAGCTGTCAAGATTAAACAAGAAATAATTCGTATTTTGTAACATAATTTAGTAACCTTAACTGTCCTCATCCAAGATGAAATCTTCAGCTTCCATAATAAGCCCTCCTCCACAATCTTATATTTGACGATTGTAAATCATATATCAAATTCATCTTCTAAATTCTGCTTGTCTATTCTACCTTTAGTAGATTCAATAATAACATTGAATTTCATCAATTAGTAACATGAATATTTACGTACTTTCTATTATTACATAATTATTAATTTCGGACTAGTATTTACTTTTTACTGGATATCCAAATAACAAACAGGTGTATGTCAAGAGTCGTTGGCCTGCTTACCTAGAGCAGCAGAGTTGATATGTTGATCATTGAAATTCGATAAAGATTAACGGGGTACTTAGGAATGTACTTTATCCGATGTGGCTGAATAGTTATTAACTTCTTTATATACATAATGATATTTATTAATAACAAAAATATATATACTTAATAACGCACGTTTGGGTCATGTATACTACATCAAGTTATGTCTTTCCGATATTCTACATGTTTCTAATATTGACCACACTGCCAGTTGTATTTGCTGCAAATACTAGTGATAATTTAATGATAGCGACAAATAGTATTAACACAACTCAGCCTTCGCCTATAAGCTCCAATACAAATCAGTCTAGAATAAAAGTTGTAGCGTCATTCTATCCTGTTTACGAATTCGTCAAAGAAATCGGTGGAAATAAAGTAGATGTCACTAGTCTTATCCCAATTGGGGTGGAACCACATGATTTTGAGCCAACTATCCAACAGATCCAGAACGCGGAAACTGCTGATTTGGTAGTCTATATCGGGACAGGTTTAGAAAAGTGGATCGATAAGATTAATGCAAAGTTTAAAGTAGAAGCGAGTCAAGGTTTGAATCTCCTTATGAGTAATGATACAGGCACTTTTGGTACATATGACCTTCATGTTTGGCTCGACCCCATCCTAGCAGAAATGGAGGTTGAGAACATCAGGGATGCATTAGTAAAAATAGATCCCGCCAACACCCAATACTACATGGCAAGTGCAGATAGATTTATTGAAAAATTGAATAACCTAGACGATAGAATCAAGACCGAACTAGCAACTTGCAACAAGAAGGATTTCATAGCGTTTCATAGCGCTTTTACCTATTTCGCAAATAGGTATGGGTTGAATCAACATAGCATACATCAGGGGTTAACACCTGAAGGAGAAGTACTCCCTCAAAGACTTCAAGAAGTTATTGAATTGGCAAGAGATCTAGAGCTGCATACAGTATATTCAGAAGATCTTGTCGATCCACGTTCTTCAGAAGTAATAGCTCAAGAAATTCCGAATGGAAAAGTCTTGATCTTAAGTCCGATAGAGGGAATCAATTCAGAAGAACAGAGAGCCGGCATTGGATATCTTGATAAAATGAATGAGAACGTTGAGAATTTGAAGATAGGTCTAGAATGCTAGCTGAAATAGTATCAGTCGAGAATGTATCGTTCGGATACGATTCCTCACTTTCATTAGAAAATGTGTCTTTTAAAGCATACGAAGGAGATTTCTTGGGAATAGTTGGTCCTAATGGAGCAGGCAAAACTACTCTTTTTCGATGTATGTTACGAGTACTCCTCGGGTACAAGGGAACAATAAAATTGTTTGGTCAGGACATACGAGATGATAAAAATTTTTTAAAAAGAATTGGATATATACCACAGACGAGATCAATTGAACAGGGATTTCCTGTTACAGTTGAAGAGGTTGTTTCATTCGGACTGATTGGTAGAAAGTACACCAAAGGCAAAATATCATCTGCAATAGAAGAAGTTGGATTAGTAGGATATGATAAGAAGAGAATAGGTGAGCTTTCAGGGGGTCAATTACAACGTGTGTTGATAGCCAAATCATTGGTAGCTGATCCTGATTTGTTGATACTTGATGAGCCTACCACGGCCATTGATATGGAATCGGAAAATAAGTTTTATTCCCTATTAACAGAGTTGAATAAGAAAAGAAGAATGACTATCATATGGTCCTCTCATGATCTTGATGCTATAAAAAAACTAGCGAATAAGGTAGCATGCATTAACAAAAAGCTATTCTTTCATGGTGACGTTGGAGAATTCTTTGACAACGAAAAATTAATGATGTCAGCCTATTTAGAATCAAGTATGCAAGCACATATGCACTCGCATTTTGACGTCAATAACAATGACAAGATTGTTGATCCTGATGGTCTTTGAAATTCTTACGTTTGGTTTTATGCAGCGCGCCCTAGTTGCTGGCGTCATGATTGCAATAATTTGTTCAATTATTGGATTGTTTTTGGTGCTGAAACGTCAGTCATTATTTGGGGATGCGATGTCACATGTAGCCTTTGGGGGTATTGCAATCGGATTATTCGCAAATGTATATCCGTTATGGACTGCTTTTATTGTCTCTGTATTAGCGGCCCTCGGAATGACAAAGTTACGTGAATTTGCCAAAATACCTGCTGATTCGGCCGTTGCAGTCTTATTGTCTTCAGGGCTGGCTATAGGCATCGTACTGATAAGTCTTTCAGGAGGATTTACGCTTGACTTATTTAGTTTTCTTTTCGGAAGCATTCTTCTTGTGAATGTTCAAGATTTGATCATGATTCTAATAGTAAGCAGTATAGTACTTGCGATAATTTCTCTTATTTATAAAGGACTAACTTATGTCACCTTTGATGAGGAACAAGCAGCAGTCGGTGGCCTGAGCGTAAAGAACATAAATTATCTTTTCATAGTGATTGCCAGTGTAACGGTCATTGCATCGATAAGGTTGGTTGGGGTGTTACTCATATCATCTCTCATAGTACTGCCAAACATTACTGCTATTACAATGGGCAAGGGGTTCAAGAAAACTGCAATGATATCCTGCGGTATATCGACCTGTTCGGTTATTGTGGGTATTATTGTTTCTTACGTTATGAATATTGCACCAAGTGGAGCTATTGTTCTAACAGCAACTGGAATTTTTCTCACTGCTGTTTTGGGAAAACACATAGTTCGGAAAATTAGACGATCAGATATTAACATTCAAGGCGTTACCCTGAGTGACTAAAAATCCTCCATTCACTTATCGTAATTAATAATATCATCAATCAAGAATTGCGATTTCTGCAGCCCCACTGGATGTAATTTCTTATAAGTTTAGTTATTAGAGTCAATTATATCTTAAGTTCATTATTTCAGGCTAGCGCCTCATGTTAAGAAACTTTATTCCTTTGTCAGTGGTGATATAGCTGTTTTGGCTCACTATATTCTAAAAAGCGCTTATCAATTAACTCTGCTAGAATTTTCCTCAATTGCACATGAGAAATCACCAGATCATTTTTCAACTTTATCTTTGTAGAACCCTGCTTTGCATAATTCTAATATTTTTATTACTATGTCATTTTCACTTTGAAAAGCCATCTTGATCCCGTAGTTAGATATCATATTCCGCTAACTAAAAATTATTCAAGAGCAATTGAGTAACAAAAAGAATTGTATTTTTCATCGTATGTCGTGTGTCAGAATGCTTTTGACTATGTCTGTCTTTGAGCTCTTCTAATAACGATATAATGGCAAGTTATACTTCGTAATGGCTTACTAATTCATGCCTCCTTTCATTTCTGCAACAATTCGAAGATTCTTCTCATTTTCTAATTCTTGCTTTATTTCTTGATAGAGCTTGTCAATATTAGTGTGAAGGCTTTGTAATGTTCCACTCTAGTCATAGGCAAAAATGATCACTACATACGATATTCAAATGCAAAAATTTGGCTCACTGTTATCAAATCTATTCTATTTTTATTTCCTTGCCTTTTGGCTGTGTTTGGACTTTCTTTTGGAAGGTAATTTCAAGTATTCCATTGTTGTAATTGGATTTGGCTGTTTCAATATCTGTTTCTGGCGGTATTTCAATAACTTCATGATATTTCCTCTTGGAGTCGTCGGCTGTAACTTCTACTTTATTATCGTAAGCATTTATCTTGATCTTTTCTTTAGTAACACCTGGCATTTCTATTACAACCTTCACTTCTTTGTCCGTTGTTGTAATATCTGACATAGGCTCTCTTTCAGATGTGATAACAGGAGTGTTAAACGAGGCACCCCCACCTCGCATTGGAGATTTAACATTCCCGAATTCTCTTACTCTAGGTTTTCCATCAGGTCCTATTGTCATTGAATAACCATAGACTATAGGTCCGACTTCTCTTACCTTACCTTCTGGTGTTTCATATTCTCTTATCAGATCCTTTGGTGCTTTCGTTTCGATATCTTCAAATACCTTTTGCATTTCCCTTCTCATTTCGTCGAATCCGCTGAACATGTCACCAAAATTATTGGTGTTATTTCTTCTCGTAAAAGGCGTACTTCCCGTACCAAAGAATTTGGCAAACCAGTCAAATGGATCAATACTCAATTCTAGAAAACCTCATACAACAACATGCACAAAGTGATATTTAAGTCCTATAATCAAATTTCGCCATTTCATTTCATTTTTTAGTCGTGCCGTCAGCTTTTTCTAAATTATATCATAAAATATTATAATAATTCCAACTATTATAGTTCAGTTTCCCGGAAGACAATTGACAGGAAAGAATAAGTGTTATGAATTCCAAGAAACAGCATGACAGCTGGCAAATACTTCAATAGGGCTGTTATGGCCCTTGATGCACCACATATAGGATTTGTAGTAAGAGAGACGCCTGATAAGATCGTAGTATTCGGAGAGAAGAATGAAAGATACGACATCCCTATCTCAGAGATTCAGCATGTCAGCAAGAATGTTTTGATAGGTCTTAATTTTTCTGATATTGGAAAGAAGTATAAGGTGGACCGTGATGCTCCACTTCCAACATCAAAATATGTTGATCCCTGGGGTTCTGATGGAAAAGTTGATTTGACAGAATATATGAAGCGATATGGAAAAACACTTTTCAATAAAGGCGTAAGAATAGAAAATGAAGATCATGTAGGGCATGTGATGAAGGAGACTGACGATAAAATAGTGATATTTGGAGAACATGATTATAGATTTGATGTGCCCAAATCCAAAATAACTTTTGTAGGTAGAAATGTAATTCTGGGAATGGATTGGGACGAGTTGTTCAAGTATAAAGTGGATAAGAATGCACCACTGCCGACGGGAGAACCAGTTGATAAACTTGCTGAAGAAGAATAAGAAATATTTCATGGATTTGACCTGAGCTCGTTTCATTTGTATGTTTCTAATAAGCGAAACATGACATCGGTAAGACATCACAGGGCAGGAATTTATGTTAATTTATTAGAGATGAGTTTTTCCTTTTCAGAAAACGCTAAGTTTAGGAGGATATAACGAAACAGTGAGCTACGTCGTGCCGGAAATTCGCATTATTTTGAAATTGTTCGCTAGAGGAGATGCACAATAATTATGCTCATGCGGAAAATCGGCCGAACTGGTGTCGACGTCCCCGTGATCGGGCAAGGCACGTGGATGATAGAAGAAGATCGCGATACCGAGGCATTAGCAGTGGAAGCCCTCAGGCTGGGTTTGGACTTAGGAATGACTCACATTGACACGGCAGAAATGTATGGTGATGGTCATGTAGAGGAATTGGTGGCCGAAGCCATCGCTGGGCGACGAGAGGAAGTGTTCCTTGTTAGTAAGGTTCTACCTTCCAACGCTTCCTATGAAGGTACCCTGAAAGCTTGCGAACGGAGCTTAAAACGGCTTAAGACGGACAGGCTTGATATGTACCTGCTTCATTGGCCGAGCAACCACCCTATTAATGAGACCATGCGTGCTATGGAAAAGCTCGTGGCAGAAGGTCTAGTCCGGTTCATAGGTGTCAGCAATTTTGATTTGGAAGAACTATGGGAAGCTGAAAGGGCGCTCAAAAATGAGCGAATGACATGCAATCAGGTATTGTATCATCTACAAGATCGCGGAATTGAGCGACGGCTGATTCCATATTGCACTGAGAAGGAAATCGCTGTAGTGGGATATGCACCATTTGGGCATGGAAATTTTCCTTCTCCACGGAGTGTTGGTGGCCGAGTGCTCACGGAGATTGCCAAACGACATGACCGTACTCCTCGTCAGGTGGCACTTAATTTTCTGACGCGCCATCACTGCATGTTCACGATCCCAAAGACAACCCATCCGGAACGAGTCAAAGAGAACAGCGGCGGTGTAGGTTGGAAACTTACTTCAGATGAAGTTGTGGCGATTGACAGCGCGTTCCCCGCGCCAGATTACGATACACCACTAGGGATGATTTAAACCAAAGTCGTATTTAGTGCTAGATATGAATAGTTAGTTAATGCATTAGTATGAACCAAGCGTGATGAATCACTAACAAATTGAAGATGACAGAAACCAATTTCGTCATCTAACTCGCATCTTGGTCTTGCAACAAGAGTTAAGCAAGTCCTGAAGGCTCAATCCGGTAGAAATAGGAGTTAAAAATGCAAATTGAATTCATAGAATTCCTATATCGCGATCCCATAATGTTGGATTAGATTAGCTCTGGTCAAATTCAAATATGATTTCTATAAACGTGTCTATGCGAGTCTTGTTCGTGGAGAATTTCCTTAGTGCGATGCATGGCGGCGTAAATGGTACCTTAGTTTTTACATTAAGGCATACATTACAATAATTCTGATTATGAAACTCTTTTGGAAACTCCCGTATTTACCATTAGGGAAAACTTCTAGTTGGTTGAGTATTTCTTGTTATTACGAAAAGATGTCTCTAGATTCCCATATCACTAGAATAAGAGATGTCATACTCGCTTCAGATATTACATTAAAGATAAGTGAATCATAGTAGTAATATAGAAGACTGCAGGAGCATAGTGGAGTTTGACTGATAGGAATCCAAAGACAAGTGAGTTGGAATACGTTCTCTTAAATGGAAGTGAGTTATGGGAGATCGACTATGCCCGTGGATCTGCAATAGAAGTTAGTGAAGTAATGCGGAAGGAATTTATGAAACTGAAGCCGATAGAATATTCTGGCTCGATCGAAGATTATTTAATTAATCAAAGGAAGTGCAAGAATGTTCATTTTCATAACTCAGCGTTTGGTTCCGCAAGAGCTCATATAAAGACTCCTAGATGTACATTCGATAAATAGCTACTCAAACTAAATTGCACATTCAATAGTTTTTTGACCTTTCACAATCGGAAAAGAACAGACAGTATCTAAGATTTTTCTAATCATCAGGAAGTAATTAATATCTGGAAATTGATAATGTTCTTAGTCAGAGAATACGTTCACTAAGATGATAGTTTTCTGGATATTTCTGCCACTCTTTTTTCGAGTGCCTGTGCCACTTTGATATCTGCTTCTTCAATCTTTTTGGTGGATAGTGATCCAACTATTCTGCTTGGTCCGTATGGACTACCGCTGATAAAAAACGTTACAAAACAGTATAAATTAAAGATGTGTTACAGTATTTACGGGTTTTATTATAAGTTTTTTGAGTTTAATATAGTCTGATGTTAGTAATAGATAAACATCAAGATCAAACCGGTCTTTATTCATTCTTTCATTGAAATTCCTAATTCACCGAAATTACATGCTGAATGTATGCTCAATGTAGAGTTTTCAAAGCTCTCCCAATCTGAACAGACCTATCCAACCAGGTAAATACAGTTGTTTGTAAGTGGAAAAGATGGAGATCCATTGGAAAAAAATAACAATACATCAAAACGATCTTGGATGTTGGGGAACTTTAGTTTGTCAAGAACGAAACATAGCGTCAATAAGGAAACTAAAAGCTTTCATGCATGGGAAGCCGACAACAGCTTTAGCACAATGTACAATTAGGACATTGAAATACAGGAAGGCCTGATCGACATTCATCAAGTCCATAGTTACAATCAACATTTATAATCACTATTCCGAGCACCAAAGTTATATGTTTTATAACTTAACAAATACAATTGGCGGTTAAATGTGGGAGAAGAAGACTTCATTCATGTATTAATTTCACTTGCGATTCTTCTTTTTGCTGCCAAAATATTTGCGGAAATTTTTCATAAATTCAAACTCCCTGTTGTTTTAGGTGAATTATTGGCTGGAATAATTGTAAGTCCATTTGCATTTGGTTCAATACCTTTGTTTGATGGGAAACCTCTAGTTATATTAAATGAAACTGTTCTCCAAATAGGTGAAATTTCGGGCATTGTTATATTATTCATAGCAGGACTTGCGATTACACCTAAGGAATTCCTGAGAGGTGGCGCAGCTTCACTTACCGTTGGAGCTTGTGGTGTAGTTGTTCCTTTCTTTGTTGGTTATTATGTGTTCACATTTTTTGGAATAGGTGCATTACAATCTGTCCTTGTGGCTACAGCCCTCACAGCAACCAGTATCGCAATATCTATTAGAGTATTGACAGAGTTGGGAAAAATGCAAACAAAAGAAGCTAAATTAATTTTAGGTGCTGCAATTGTTGATGACATACTTGCGATTGCTGTATTGTCGGTAGTTACAACTATGGTGCAAACAGGCAATATGACACCTAACGTTGTAGATATTACATTTCTCATCTTAAAGATATTGGCAGTATTTGTGGCATTACTAGTTGGAGCAATACTAATAGTACCCAAAATGTTGCATGCTGAAAAATTGTGGAGGTCAAGAGGGAGTATTGAAGGCATAGTTACTGCATCATTCTTTGGTGCATCAGCAATAGCTGCAATTGTAGGACTGTCTCCGATAGTCGGTGCATTTGCTGTAGGAATGGCTGTGGCTAGCACTAAAATAATCGGGCGTGTTGAAGAATATGTTGAAAAATTAGAAATAATTTTCGCGCCTTTGTTCTTTGCAATTATTGGTGCACAAGTCAATCTCACGGGAGTAAATCTATATGTATTATTTCTTACATCCATAGTAGTTGCTGTTGCTATTGGTAATAAATTAGTTGGATGTGGCTTACCCGCAAGAATATTTCTGAAAGATGGATCAAAGGCAATGAGAGTCGGCATAGGCATGATTTCAAGAGGTGAAGTGGGACTTATCGTAGCAGGAATAGGAGTAACGAGTGGAGCATTATCATCTAATATCTATACAACAGTAATCATAATGGTAGCAGTTACTACTATGATTACTCCGATCTGGCTAAAGAAGGCGTACAGTAAAGAACAAAGCTAGTCTAATAGAATTGTATCAATACCAGGAAGTAGTAAGTAGCAGAATTGGCTTCATTATTTGATCACTAATTTCCATTTTTTAAAGTAACATATTTCTCGTTTTATTTTATATTCAAAATAACTTGATTGCCATGCAATTAGACCTTCATCCACATAACACCATTTCCAATTCTCGCCAGGCCCAGAGGACCTTATGACAGGGTTGCCTATTGACTTAAAATACTTCGTTCCATGTTTATTTTATAATAAGAGTCGAAGCAGCAACCCACCTTACCACAGGTTAGGCACAAACGCAAATTGATCCATTTTGATCCCATTTTTGAACACTCTTCACATCCTTTAGTCTAGCCTGAATGTCCGGATTAACTGGGTCAAAATGAGTACACGAGTACATACACACTTGAAGCGTATCGTTTGTACTTAAAGTAATGAGCTTGTTGGCACTCTTAACTCATAGCTAGCTACGTATGTTAAATTGTTTTGCACGACAAATGAAAACGACCCTTAACAAATAAAAAGATGATTTAAATTTTCGTTAATGGCCGCAGCCACATCCTCCATGTCCAGCTTCGTGACCGTGCTCGTGACTCGGACCTTTAGCCGAACTTTCGAGACAGGACGGACACAATGTATTCCCGTTTTCAGACATGAACATAGTCCCACAAGTACCACACTTTAGCTTTTGAAGACCTTCCATAACCTCATAGAAATATCATCCATAATTAATGCCTTTCTGACTATGAAAATGCTCCGATATAGTGATTTTCTCTAGCAACATCGGGGTATGGCAAGCCTATTTGGCCAATAGGATCTGGAGTATCTATTTTTCCAAAATATATATTGAGAACCAATATTTTCTCTGGTATCGAAGAGAATTTTTATCTTCCACCATATTTCCTTGCCCAGATTCCTCACATATTCTTATGCAATGCCAGTGTATATATAACAATATTCGTTCGCAGGATTAAAGTACGACCTTTAACATGAGCTTATTTTGACCAGGCCTCTACAGTAAAAACACATTACAGATTCAATCACCAAAAGAGAGGACCATACGCAAAGTTCGAAGGTATGCTTATTTTAGCCACCAGTCATTTTATAAATCCAAATTTATTTTGTAGTCCTAAACTAGTAACTAATCCAGATGAGTACCATTATTTTATTCTTCTACCAAATGCATCATGCAGAATCGATAACCCGTTATCTATTTCATCCCCTGTGATAATTAATGGTGGCATTATTCTAATTGATTTTTTGCCTGCAGGCAAAACCAGAAGACCATTCTTGAACAGGATCCTTACTATTCTATCTCTTGTGCTTTTTTGATTCAATTCGATACCGATCATTAACCCAATGCCTCTAACATCAATAACATCGCCGCTTCCTACCAATTCGCCCAATCCCCTCAACAAATTCTCACCCTGTTTTTGCGCATTCCTAAGAAGACCCTGCGATTCGATCGTCTCTATAATTTTGCATCCTACTGCCATATCAATTCTGCTTCCAGCTCCCCAAGTGCTGGAAAGCACTCCTGGCTCATCTGGATCAAATAATTTGTCATAAACAACCGCACCCACTTGCAATCCTTTGGCTACCGTCATTATATCAGGCTCAATTCCATAATGTTGATACGCCCACCATCTGCCTGTTCTGCCCATTCCAGATTGAACTTCGTCGATAATTAGAGGAACATTATACTGTCTGGCCTTCTTCTTTAAATTGCATACAAATTTCTTACTTGCAATATTTAGACCACCTTCACCTTGAATAACTTCGCTTATTATGAACGCCACCTTGTATTGTTTTAGTAAATCCTCTAGAGAATCAATTTCTGCATCTGTATCTGAAGTGCAAAACTTGATTCTCTTCACTGGTAATTCTGGAAAGTTAGCCTTCTGTATCTCCTTACTGAATGTAAAGCTAAGGGCTCCAAGTGTTCGGCCATGAAAGGCATTAATACAAGAAATGCCTGGTAGAGAGCCCATCTTTTTATAGGCTATTTTTATTGCATTTTCGACTGCTTCTGCACCACTATTTATGAGAAATAGTTTACTACTTCTACGAGACACTGAAAGAAGCTTGTGGGCAATTTGAGCATGCTCTTCGCAATAAAAATCTTGTCCAGCAATTTTGTGGGAACCATTGCTAGAATATTCTTTTAGAATTTCCATAATTTCTGGGTGAGAATATCCTAAAGGGCATGATCCAATGTTAGATGTAAAATCAAGAAAATTGTTGCCATCGATATCTTGCAGTATGCATCCTTTTCCAGTTTTGATTACAAGTGGATAAGTGTAAGTAGAGGAGTAAGAAGTGTTTTTTATGTCGTTAATAATCTTGGTTGCCTGTGGACCGATGGAGGTAGTCATAAGACTCCTTAAAGAATGTATCAAGCATATTAGAAGATTCTTGTCTGATTTCTAGTACGAATGTATGCGTTTTGTTTCGTTTTGGTCGATTGACTGGAAGATAAGTTGTTGCAAATTTCAAATTTCATGAAGCGAAGTTTAGATAACGATTTTTCTAAAATGAATAATCCCCCGATACAGTCTCTCTGAGATTCGATATATTGAACGATTTTGAGCTGAATGACTTTCAAAAATTTGATTTAACTCAGTTTAGTATCCAATACGTCTTCGCAGCCCTCTATCTGCCCTTTCTTTGTAATATGTACTCCTTAGTTATGTTCAGTTCGTCAACGACAGTCTTTGGTGAGAGACCTCAACAATTGGCTCCCCGATTTGCTCTCTTAGATATGGAAGAATAGGAAAGGTAAGCTAAGTCAGTCAAGTCAGGTAATATATCTAACTGCCTGACTTTAATTTGTCTATATGCAATACCAAAGATTTAGTAACCTAACCTATCCCACTCCGATAGTAAGTGATCTCGTTGATGTGTATTTGTCAACTCCAGATCCATTTCTGGAAAGCTTACTAATCATCAGTATATCAGTAATATTTATGATTTGATCTTATCGTTATTACTTACATATATGCAGTATTACGTCAGCTTTCAGTTATCAGTTTTCCTCAACCTTGAAATTGTATTGATACGCAGAGCATCGACTAATTTGGCTTGGCTGAGATTCATCTCGCTAGATAGTATATACTATATACTATTTAAGGACGAATTTGATAATAGAGATATGGTGTTCCAAAATGAAAGTACCTTCCAGAAATTTGTAAATGAAGGTAACGAAAAATTATTCAATAAGAAATATGAGCAGGCTGCTAGATCTGTTCGGTCGGAATTTGGGAATATATACTCTTTGATAATTGCCGGTAAAGAAGTGTTTGCAACTAAGAGCATTGCCCATAGATCTCCCATTGATCGCAGGACAATACTAGGGTATGTCCAGATGGCAACTCCTTTGCAAGTCAACCAAGCTATTAAAGCCGCAGCACATGCATTTCAGACATGGGGTACCACAGATTACAAGTACAGAATACAAATCTTTAGAAAAATTGCACAACTTGTCAGAAAGCGAAAATTTGAATTAGCAGCGTGGTTGACATTAGAGAACGGAAAAAATAGATACGAAGCTATTGCCGATGTGGATGAAGCACTAGATTTTATCAACTTCTACATAGATGATATGATCGCTAACGATGGATTTGTCTTGTCCAATAAAAATTCTAGCTCAGATGAGAGGAACACTAGTGTGATGAAGCCATATGGAATTTGGGCTATAATTGCGCCATTCAATTTTCCGGCAGCAATATTGGTAGGAATGACTATTGGCGCTCTTATCACAGGCAATACAGTTATCATAAAACCTGCCAGTGACACGCCCATAGTGGGGTACAAGATAGCCCAGATCATGGTAAATGCTGGGCTGCCTGAAGGCGTAGTTAATTATATAACTGGCCCAGGTGATGAAATTGGCAAGCTACTGGTACAAAATAAAAAAATTGCAGGAATTGTCTTTACCGGCTCTAAGGAGGTCGGCTATGAATTAGTTAGGAAAACAAGCGAATTCAAGCCAAGACCAGTTATAGCTGAACTGGGAGGAAAGAACGCGGCAATAGTTACCCAAACAGCAGATTTGGACAGAGCAGCTGAAGGAGTTGTAAGAGCAGCGTTTTCATATTCAGGACAAAAATGCAGCGCCTGCTCTCGTATATATGTGCAAAGAAGCATAAAATCAAAATTCATCTCAAAACTTGTAAGAAGAACTAAGGAATTAACTGTTGGGAACCCTCTAAATCCGGAAACTTTTATTGGTCCTTTAATAAATTCAAACTCTTTTAAGAATTTTAGTAGGTATTCAAGATTGGCTACTAAAGACGGAAAAGTACTAGTAGGCGGTTCCCTTAAGAAAGACAATAATCTGAAATATGGATTCTATGCCGAACCTACCATAGTTGATAGTTTACCCAAGGATCACGTATTATTCAAAAAGGAATTGTTCGTGCCAATTCTTTGCGTGTCAGAATATGATAAGTTTAATCAAGCACTCGCCATGTGTAATGAATCTGACTATGGCCTCACAGCGGGAGTATATACGAAGAGAAAAGAAGAGGTTAAAGAATTTCTCAACGGCATTGAAGCGGGAGTCGTGTATGTGAATAGAGCGAGCAGTGCCACAACTGGGGCAATGGTGGGATGTCAATCATTTGGAGGTTGGAAGGATTCTGGTACTACTGGGAAGGGAACTGGGGGCAAGTATTACTTGACACAATTTATGCGAGAGCAGAGTCAAACTATTGCAGAACAATAGAGTTCTTATATTTATTGGATAACATGTATTAAAATAATAAAGTTGTACATCGAAATTGGTTTCTAACAATATGATAATATTGATCAGCTTATTACGTTACCCTGGGCTCTAAGACCGGAACTTCCATCGATTTCTCATCTTAATTGTTGAGGTATTTTCATAAGTGGTGGGAACTAAACCACTTGTTGAAGGAAATCATAATGACTAGAGTATAAAAGAACAATCGTGTATCAGAGATTACTTTTTGAGTGATAGGTTCAGGAAATTTTCATCTTCAGATCTAATTAAGTCAAAACAATTTTTGCAAACCATTCTACCTATAAAGCTCTTAAGATACGAAGCCTGTTCATTACACACTTCACAACGATGACTTTCAGCATTTGTCATATTGACTTTATCACCTACATACAAGGATTTAATTATTTCATAAAATCTTGCTTAATTTCAGTTTACAAGTTATTTCAGGTTCTAAACGGCTCTCTTAGACTTTTTTCTTGCAATTATTGCTTCATATGGAACACCTTTTCAGGTTTGATCTTCAATATCACCCTTTTTTCTGTTGGAGACCTGCCAGGATATTTTTCTGCTCCAATATACTTTTTTGCCAATTTATCAATGTGTTTTTCGGCCTCATCCCCAGTTATTTGTTCTATCACTTTTCCTCTTATAGTAACCATATCGTATGGATTATTGTGATCAGTTATTGCCAATGCTACACGAGGATCGCGGGAGATATTCTTATGTTTTAATCTACCTATCGCAGTGTTAACAAGAATAGCTCCATTTTCGATGTCTACCCATGTTGGAGTAACTTGAGGAGAACCGTCTCTCATTAATGTTGACATAAAGACTAAGTTCTTTTCCTTGAAGAGTTTTCGAATTGCTTCGTCATTTATTTCACTATTGATTTGGGGGTTCATGATTTCTCTTCTCTAATAACTATTTTAAATTTTGCTGCTATAAGCCACTTTTTTACCAAATTCAGATTTGGAATCTATTTATTCTTCCAAGGTAGCCTTTGTTGGAAACGTCTAGGATCATGTCTTAGAAGTGTTTGCACGGACCTTTGCATTTCTCAGATCTGTCTAACTACTATCCCGTTATAACACGAAGTTTATCAGTATGTAATGTTTATGTCCGTGTTCAGCCTCTTGTTCTATGCTAGAAGAGAATTGACAGTGCTTTCAACTTCGAAAAAGTCTTACAGCTTTTATACCCAAGTTTATCGCTACTAAAAATAGTGCCCAAGCTGCGAGAGCGCCAATCATCGATGCCTGGTATGGTTCTATATTGTTCTGGAGTAATCCGTAGTGAATTGATAACTTTGCTACAGAATATATCAGCTCGGAGATAGTGAATGCAGCAACCATTTTTTTTACATCACCTTTTATTATTGAATAATCTTTCTTTTGTGTTACAGGATCGATATATCTTTGCTTGTTATCCATATAAAAAAGAATTGCAAAAAGTGGAATATAGATTCCGTATTCTATTGATAACGTCACTATTGAATTTACTAGATTATTACTATCATTTTGGGCATAAAGCTGAGTAGATAAAGCACCTATAAAGAAAGCAACCGTACCGGACAAAATTATGTTCTTATTAAAAAGAATATAATTTCGGTATTTATCATAAAATCGTCTTGTCTTTGTTCCTGATCCCACGCGCCCTTCTATCATCTTTAGAGTTTAATTACTGTTAGTGCCACATAAATAGTGTATTTAACGATTTGGTAAGAAGCGACAAAAAAATGCGGTATATTTTCAAATTAGCTTTTAATGGCAGTCAGTTCTGGATTTATAATTCTTGCCTCTGATGTGCTCTGTATTTGTTGGGTGATGACAATTCTAGATAAAAATGTTCAAGGAGTAATAGTAATTAAATGGCTTTGATACCAATATGTGAAAACACAAGCATTTGAGCTCAAAAAAATGGAGGCGATATTTCCATGTAGTTGTGGAGTCTGCGAAAGTAACGTTAGTTTAAATTAAAACTATAGAGGAAGAAAAATTGTTAGTTAGCAGATGCTTCCAGTATAACATCTGATCTGGTTCTACTTGAGTTATAACAACTGTTACAAACCATCTTATCGAACCAGTAGCTTAGTTCATGTGTCTTCTTTTCACATAGTTGACAGTGCATACTAGTTTCCATGTATTGTATTATGTACCTTATAATATAAAATCCCTCTCTAAATAAACTATATAGTTGACACGGTTTGGAATGATTACTGGCTGCGTAGGGTTACAAGGCCGTAGTAGAGGGAAATGGTTGAGTGATAAACAGTTTTGTAACATATTTTGAAAGAATGGTATATCCTTTTACGAATCTACAGGTTTCGTCCTGATAATGTCTAACACATGTTTCAACTCTGGATCGTTCATTAGCTTGTTCATAAACCCCCTTACAATTTGCCTAACAGTTCTATCCGACGTCCCTTCACCGCGGTGTTGCTCCTTAACAACGTAATCATATACAAATGGGGATATGATATGTAGAGCAAAGATCCGCTATCCAATTCATAAAAGTTTCTGGAGTTTTATCTCTTAACATCTGTTCTTTTTTCTCTTCGAATGATTTTCCAATCAATCTTACATTGTAAAGGAAAATCTTTTTTCCTGTTTTTGAATCCGTGCCGCTGAACAGAATAGAGTCTCTTTGATCATAGATAAGCCCGAATGATGCGTTTGGAATCTTGATATGTCTGCTCTTAGTATAATTCAATAATTCATCCATAATTGATTTAAGAAGAGCGTAAAATTGTGCAGCCTGTCTTTGCCTTTCAGATTCTTTTTCATTTTTGCGCATCTATTATGGTCTGGTAAAAGGATAGTTATATGTTAACTCTGGACAATATCGGATACGCTGACATTGTAATTCGAAGATGTGCTAAATCCCTTAAAGTTTAAGAAAGATGGCAAACTAAGGATCAGCGTTAACTCCAGTCATATTTGTCCGTTGTTTATGAATAAATTATTACCGTATGATCCGGAATAATTCTACTAATTCTCAAGTACAACATATGAAGTCCACGCATTACTCTTCGCCCTAATTTCGATTTTAGCGATCACACTGTAATGTCCAATCAGTTACGCCGGAAGTATACAATTCGTGAAGCATCGCTTTAAGTAAAGTTTATCCGATCGTTAGAACTCCTATCTTTTACCTTTTATTCGCGTCTTCTTTGGTTTTTTATTAATTTCTTTTTCCCTTGCCGCTTTATTATGCTGTGTGAGTTGGCTCTGCTCTGGTTCTTTATGCTGAAGCAAATGAGAACCATCTATTTCGTATGGGCGTTCTGAAAGACTCTTTGTTTCCTTTAGACAAAGAATAAACCTGCCGCAATTATTGCACGATTGCCACAATACATATCCATATTCTCCATGTCTGTTCAATCCAATCGGGTAATATCGCATATTCGGTTCAAATTTAGCCCTACAATGAGGACATTCCATTATATGACTTCGAGAACTTAACTTATAAGTTTAGCCATAACAAGGATAACTGCAAAATAATAGATTACATATTCGTAAAGATAAAGATAAAGATAAAGATAAAGATTAGGCTTGAACTGTTATACGCTGCTTTGGAGTTTTATCGAATGTAAGTAGTATCGAGACAGATGGATACAATATGATAATTTTTCATATTGCGGAGATGTATATGTCGTGTTTGAAATGTGATAATAATTAATTGATGATTCAAATTAGTCTATCTATCTACAGCCATCACAAGTAGTTATTGGATTTCGTAGGTGGTTTTGCCACAGGCTGTAACACACTACCGTTCTAATACGCTGTTAGTCAATCCTTTCGTGTAATATACTACGAATGAGTTTAATCTTCTAGCAATACATAATTCCTACCAAAGACAAGTCCAACGTACATAATTTGTCCTTTCTGAAAGATAACAACAATTTGGGACATAATTTCTGTTCCTTCAAATGGAAATCTTCCCTCTTTGTGGGCAAGATAAATCTCGTCTGGATTAATAAACAGAGGCATCTTAACTGCTTTGAGGTTTTTCTGTTGGCGCATATGATTTAGCATTTTTATTATAAGATCTAAATCGTGTTTGACATCCGGGAGCTCTACATTTTCCTGAAAAGATGTTGTTCCGATAAGATCAGAAATCTTTATTCTTGCGATCCTGAATACTACAGGAAATTTTTTCCACTTGGGATTAAATTCTGAAAACTCTGAAAGTAGCTCTTGTACCTCTCTCGTCGAGGGTATCAGAGAAGATTGGCTATCACGATCTTGCTTTGAAATTATTTTGAGTATTTGGCCTTTAACTTCTTCTATATCACTCAATTTTTTTTTATGAAATAGCAAGGTGATAGATATGTATCAGTTGCTATTGAATTTTGTTACACCTGTATAGTTATTAATGCACAGAGCGGATAAGCGGACACTAACAAAAGTATATGGATGGGAATAAGAGTAGGGAAAATGTTACTTTTTCCTGCATTGCGACTTCCTGCATCTTCTTTTTCTACCTTTGGCAATTTATCTGCGCATTCAAACTGGCATCTCCTTTTTTTTGATACCCTTAAGCCTTAGCTCTACCTAGGATAGATATTCCCATGGAAAAATCCTTGATGGAAACTTAATATGGATCATCAATAAAATATGGTAGGAAAATAGAAAATAAGATTGCTTAATTTCTCCACTAGAACATTCATAAAAATTTATCGATTAAAATTTCAATTGTCTCCAACTACTTTGATTTTTCCTCTACAATAAACTTCAAAAATATATTCAATTTGGAACAAATCAGATTGACAAGAGTTTCCTTGCAGAATTTACCCTTTCTAGGAGCTCCTTCAAAAAAACATCTGCAAATTGCTCGAATGAATATATAGAGTATTTGTCTTCATATTCGTGTTTTCGTTTTTCATATTCTTCCGTAAGCCAGTTGAAATCAGATCCCTTCAATCTAATTACATATTCACGACTCTTACGCTTTGATTCAAACACATTCAGCAAAAATATGCTTGCAAACTGTGTAAAGCTACTTATTCTATATTTTCTAAAATATTCTTCTTTCAAATTTACGAAGTTGTTGTCAAGCCACGCCTTTACATCAGAACGTAATGTTAAGGATGTATATCGGCCGGAAAAATCTTCTTTGAGGCTATACAAATCGACAGAGTAGTATCCGACTTTTATCTCGTTCATTAGAATTATTAGAGTGCTAGGAAGGAACATGCCCGGATAGAATTCATCTGTGATTTTCTGTAACTCACCAAGGATAGCAGGCTTCAATCCAATTGTAGCATATCCTCTACTTGGCACAAATTTTTTCAGCATCCTGTCAACTAATTAAGTTTTTGAATCCATGCAGTTTGGATTCGAGTCGAGGGGGCCCCTTCAAGAGCATATTTTTTGCTCAGGAGTATTTAAGTCCCGAAGGACTTACGTACCCCTTCAAATCTTCGCCCCTAACTACGTCTTCTTCTGGCGGAACATATTCTATGACGCCATGTCTCTCTATTCCCGGATGTTTCTTCTGTGTTGCAAGAGCTACTATTATGAAGAGTATGAATGATACAATTGGGGGTATCATTGTATCAAGGCCTGCAAGGGACGGAGGAATTACGAAAAACAGGAGCAATCGGAGACCAGTTCCAACCACGAGAGAAGTGATAGCTCGCTGGTGCATTAGCCTTCTTCCAGAATAATCCTAATGTAAGAGGGGCCCAGGCTCCTGCAAACACAATATCAAAAGCCAGGATAAGATAGACTCCCGGCTGTGGCAACAAATATCCTAAGATAAAGGCAGCTATCATCATGGGTATCGTAAAAATCCTTGTAGTCCTAAGCAGTTTAGCGTCTTCCATACCGGGCCTTTTCA
>CAVSLF010000025.1:0-154455 GCA_963728595.1 uncultured Nitrososphaeraceae archaeon | reverse complement strand
AAAATCAAAAAATCTCAGTTGAGTTAGCTACAAGCAACATTGATAATGTAAAGTCGTCAGTCCGCAGAATCATAGCGGATTATAGTCCCCAACTGAATGATATCACACTGGACAAATGGATTTTGGGGGATAACAACTTCCATAAGGAAATAGCCGTATCGGACTCCATGAAAAAAGTCCAGTGTTCTGAACATTATGAAATGCCCCGTAGATTAAATTGGGACGTGTTTAGAAAAATTTATGATATTCAGCCAAAAAATTATGAAGAGTTAATTTCCATTCCAGGATTTGGTCCCGCAGCCGTAAGAGCGCTTTCGCTCATAGGAGAGATAATTTTTGGAACAAAGGCATCGTGGCAGGACCCTGTAAAATACAATTTTGCACACGGTGGGAAGGATGGGGTACCATATCCAGTTGCTCGTAAGACTTATGATAAATCCATAGGTTATCTTTCTTCTGCGATAGAAGGAGCTGAAATTCAAAGGGAGGATAGAGTTCAAGCTTTGAAGAAATTAGCAGACTATTCAGCTCGAATGTTTAACTCCTAAATCAAATTTCAGTAGAGGAAACTATACAAGCTATTAATTGGAATTACAATCAACTGAAATTTCGCATATCGCACCCTTTCTGTTAGTATAGGTTTCGTAATTCAAAACAAAATTAACTTTTAGAATTTTCGTTATCCCAAGAAAACAGATGTTAACCTTTCATCACTCCAAAGGCGAAGCCCGCTCGCCAAGCCTCCTGTTAAGGGTATACCCAAATTCCCGCTTATAGTAGAGATCTGTCCCACGTCCGTTAATGAATGGGCTAGAGTTGTTACAGTCCACTGTGACATTTCCTGGAGTCTATCCCAATTTACGCTTATGAGATTTTGCGATTGAAGGTACATTAATGATCCAAAGAATACGCCAGCTATTACAGCAAGGATCTTGAATATGCGTTTGACTGCAAACCCAACAAGGAACCCGATTAGTCCACCCGAGCCCATCGAGAACAAAGTTGGTGAAATATTTTCGATACTCAAATTGCTTAGCTCTAAGTATTTTTTATCATATATTTATCTGTTGCATTATTTTATAGGTCTAGTGTTTTACTCTGGAATGGAACATAACTACTAATTTAGTTTATCTCGGGGATTACCGAATTAGCGTTTTGACTTGGCCGATACAAATACAAGATTGAGCTTATCATCAATTGAGTTGTAGTCACAGACTCCAATTTGGCACTGCAAAATAAGATGGCACTGCAAAATAAGATGGAAAAAGTATAGTGCCGCAGCAATGATATACCTTACAGGGCAGGAGGATCAGAAACCGTCATATGAGAAGGTTTAATCAGACGTACTTATCAAAGTCCGGATCGAACTCCTAGGAGAAAAAGTATTTGGACACGTTGATCCTAATTTTAGATAACCATTGGCTCAGAGATTCGAATTCACAGTATTTGCGTTCTTCTAGAATTGAAGTCATCAGGAAAAATTAATGTATTTAGCTGTCTTACGATATGACTGCCTTTGTAATAATCCATCGACTTAACCTTATTTATTTTTTCTTTAGAATTTGCAATAGTCGACCTGCCAGGCCCAGTGGACTCAGGCACAGGTAACACTAGTACTACTCCTGCTATTAACCAGCTGACTACTTGTGTCAGACTGGTACGATCGTCTAACACGAAATAAGCCTTTGGCGCGAGTATAACTCAACCCGGTGTTCTGGTCCACGCCTTATCCCGTAGATCATTCCGTCAACTTTTTCTGCTGTAAGCCTTTGTCTTGCGGTAGCTAATCGCGTTCCTGAGTCTATCTGACAGTTTTTTGGACATCCTTCATGTGTGTTAACCGTCTTACGAGATAAGTTGTAGATGAAATTGGAGGTTAATTTCCCTTTAGAAGTAGGGATCGATTTTATTTTTTTCCATTCTTCTCTCGAATGATCGTAAATGAATGATTTATTGGTGGAAGTTCTTTGACCCCCAATAGTAATTTACCCCCTAACTACGATCTATTTACTATTATAAGCAGCAGTGGCAGAATGATTTGTTCTTTCGGGCAAAGAAGAATCCTACTCCAACTATCTGCTTGCGGATCATAAACTTCCACTTCGTCTGTTGTTTTATCACGCTCGTCGTCGATAACATATCTTTCCATTCTCATATTGGGTAAAGATATGACATATAGAATATCATCTAACTAGGGATCAACATTGTGAGAACTATTTATTGTACCCTTGGATACGACGTAATGATCCTAGGAATAATTTACCATGAGAATTGCCTCTTTTTAAGTAATAATGTAACAAATATTATATATGATTGCTAATTTCAATTGTAAAAAAAGTGCAACCATCTAGAGGCAGAACAAATTACACGGCTGTTACATACAATCTGCGTGAGCGAACCTGGGAAAATAGAGACCGCACCTACTCCAGCTACAGAGAAGCAAGATTACATTCATGGAGATGTGAAAAATGTGATAATGCGTTTGCAACTTACAAACGTCTTAAATGCCATAAAATTGAATCCCATTCATATTAGAGTTATATCTACCAGCTTCTTATATTTAACTACGAATCTCATTACTAATCGAAGGTCCAAAATTCATATGTTAGATGTGTGTTTTCTGTTTGGAATTTGCATTGTATTAAATGGCCTTTTAACTTCATCGATCGTCTTAATCATCGATACTGGTTTTTGCAAAAATCTATCAACGCAGTTGCATTCTTGAAATAACCCGTCTTGGATTTCAAATGCGCTCATCAGAATTCCTAAAACCGTTGGCTCAATATTTTTTATTTTTCTTAATAATTCGATTCCAGTCATCCCAGTCATCCGATAATCTGAAATTACGACCTTGTAATTTTGATGGTTTATTTGAAAGTGTTCCAGAGCCAAAATTGGATCAGAAAAGCAAATACTTCAATTCCATCGATTTGACTCAAAGCATCTTTAAAGAATACACAAGGTCAATTTCATCATCAATTGCAGCTACACACACTGGAGATTGACTATTTTCGTCCTATGTTATGTGCAATACTAATTATATATATTGTATTTAAGGTTTTTTTAGTCACTTTCTAATTCCAGTATGCAGTAAATGATAGTCAGCAATGTTTGTTTGACGCCGCTCTAATTCCAGTAAAAATAAATGAAAACACCGCTGATTTCAACTAATAGTCCCGACTATACGAACAACATAATGATCAAATGATGGCGTATTAGTCCAAACTTTAAAGGGAGATATTTCATTTGGTCCCAAGGTATTAACAATGACAGGTGTATATTCTATCACGTTTATAAGACGATTACTAAAATCGTATAGCTCTACTACCACACCTGCGCCATTCAACGTTTTATTTCCAATGTTTTTTACAATCCCGATAATATTAGTTGAATTAACGCTATCTGACACGGTACTCATATTTGTAACTCTAAAGTGTTTGCCGATAAACGTACCTTTAGGCTCACCGTATATCGAAACCGAGGCGGTAACGAATAAGATTACCAAAGAGGCACACAGTGCAATTAACTTCAGCATACAAGGAAGTTAATGATCACAAGTATTTAGTTATTTACTGCACTTTTAGTATATCTTGTCTGAATGACGGTCTCTTGTGCGAATAGCAGTATACAGCCACTACTGCAAACTCGGCTAATTTAGGATTATGCTGAAAAAGACCCAACAGGAGCCGATCAACTGGGTATACTACACGTTGATATCACGGACTACGTATTATCAATAATAAATCGCCAAGTTCCGTTAGGCTGTCGACCTAGAACGTCAATCTCCAACTATTTCCGCTATTGTAGCATTATCGATATCATTGTTCTTGAACTTCTCTATGCCGACTTAGCCAAACATGATGGGACTGGACAAGCTCTGCAAACATAATGTCAAGAAAATTTCACGGGAATATTTGCTGCTCACTAGTAATTCTAAATTTTGAATTTGGAATACATTCTAATGTATTGTTTCCTGAGTCAAGTAATGATTGGCATGCCTTGGGCGAAGTACACTCTGATACGAATTCGACAAACGACCCATTAAAACACTTAATTTTCAGGTGATTACCTAGATCAAGGGGTACGAACCACTGAGTTATTTGACTGGATAGATTCTGTGTATAGGCGAAAACTGTATTAGAAGGGATAATAAAAGACGGAATCAAACAGACAGCAACCCAAAATATATAATTATAGCCTCTAGTCATTTTAAGACTGCCGTTACTCTAAGTATTTAATTGTTGACCTGTTCTTATTGTTCCTTGTGGAAGATTTACTTCAAAAGGCTCATCACAATTCCGATACGGTCGTTGAAATTCTTCCAATTATTTATATCACTCTGTCTTCTTATTACAGGAATCTTCTAATTTAGATATGATTACCAGCAATAAGTTCCTTTAGTCAACGCCCTATTGTTGCTCTTTTTTTGACTTCCTATTCCTAAATATCTTCTTAACAGTTGTGGTGGCCCATGTAGATTTTCGGAATTGTCGACTACGGCAATCTTTCTATGCATTTGTATTACTTGTCTTTGAAGATCTTTTATAGTTGAGTGATGCACTAGTAGCAGATCCTTTTGCCTTTTTGAATATCATTAGATCCAAAATCTGTTTTCTTTTTAGCATCGGTACTGGTTCTTAGCCCTCTTTGTAATTGTGAAATCGGTTTGCCTTCAGGTTCATTTCCATTAGGAGAGTTGACAATTATGGAAGTCAGCGAAATATTAAACAAATATGTCAGAATATGCTTCTCATAGTATAAATTACGGAATTGTGGGGAGAATGAAGATGCGGTTTGGATTTCCGTTTGCTGTAACATTATCCATTTTTCTTATCTCACTTCTTGTCCTGAGCACAACGTTTCTAACCTTGCTAACTGCTTATGCCCAGGAAGAATTCAGACAGCGTGAATTCGTGGAAAATGGGGATCCACAGCTAGTTGATTCTCGCCTAAGGGTAGACGAAGTAACAAGTGGACTAGATACACCTACGACTATGGCATTTTTGGGACCAAATGATATCTTGGTCCTGGAAAAAGACAAGGGGACTGTCCAGAGAGTAATCAATGGCAAGATATCAGGTGCACCTCTGTTGGACGTTAATGTAGCGAACTCTGTGGAAAGATGTATGTGTGGAATTGCGATATCAAAACATGATTCAAAGACCTATGTTTTCCTATATTACACTGAAATAAATGGAAAAGATGGTGAAGATAGACAAGGTAAGGAGCCAATAGCAAATCGCTTATACAGATACGAACTTCTGGGAAACAAACTCGTAGATCCACTCCTGCTCTTAGAGCTCCCGGCTAATCCGGGACCTAGGCATAACGGTGGTGCTATAATTATCGGCCCTGATGAGAATCTGTATGTTCCGGTTGGAGATGTTGATGGATCATTTAAAGAAGAAGACACGGAAACAGTAACTCAAAACTATAATGATGGAGTCGGGGCCGATGGTAGGAGCGGTATACTCAGGATAACACAGAACGGCCAGCCTGTAGGACCAGGAATTCTAGGAGATTCCCTTCCTTTGAGCCTGTATTATGCTTATGGAATAAGAAATAGCTTTGGTCTTGGATTTGATCCTGTAACTGGTAACTTATGGGAAACCGAAAACGGGCCAGAAGACGGTGACGAAATAAATCTGGTAGAGCCAGGATTTAACAGTGGCTGGCAACAGGTCCATGGACTGGCAAAATCAACAATCGGATTTGACCCAAAAGACCTAGTCGAGTTCAACGGGAAGGGCCACTATCGAGATCCTGAATTGGTATGGCAAAATACTGTTGGTCCCAGTGCATTATTATTTATGACATCAGACAAGTTGGGTTCACAATATGTTAACGATATGTTTGTTGGCGATGTCCATAATGGTAGAATTTATCATTTCGATCTCACTGAAGACAGAACTCATCTCGTTTTGCCTCCTGAACTTGCTGGCAAAGTAATAAAAAATCCAAAAGGAGATGGACTTGATCAAATAATATTTGGAGAAGAATTTGGTGGTATATCAGATCTAAAGATTGGGCCAGATGGATATCTTTATGTTGTTTCCGTAGGGCTTGGAAAAATATTCAAGATAGCCCCAGCATAAACGAAGATGTGAAAGCGTTTTTTGATTCCCAAGGCTTGAAATTTTTTTCAAGCTCATATCAATCTGGAACAAACAGTTAATGAGAATCTATTTTATAAAATGTCAAATATGCTGAAAGGTGATAATTTCTTAAGCAGTATTGATTTGACTTGACCAATCCAAATTCGACAAAGCTTTTCCAAGTTACCATTACATATATTGTGAATGATTCATCCACAAAATTACACAGGAAATCAAGTTATACGCCAGAAAACAATTTACGGATACTAGAATGACAATTGAATGGGGACTATTAATTATATACTGTTGTAAGGGTTCGTCTACAAATAGCGTATATGGCTTTCCTACGGCAAGCGATATTGTGGATTATACAAAACATAACGGACAGAATGGCCGCCTTCTAATTGTTCTTGGCGTACTGCAGGGTAAAGTTTATTTTTATTATCTTATACTAACAATAAGCAGGTTTACAAGTACTTCCAGTTGTGTCTGAAATAATGAAGTCAATCGTGATTCTAAAGTAATCAAGTTTCGTGAATAAATAG
The DNA here is from genome assembly GCA_963728595.1 of uncultured Nitrososphaeraceae archaeon. Classification (GTDB taxonomy): domain Archaea; phylum Thermoproteota; class Nitrososphaeria; order Nitrososphaerales; family Nitrososphaeraceae; genus TA-21. The sequence goes on along the minus strand of CAVSLF010000025.1, from coordinate 147,815 downwards.
GCGGTAAAGTATTTCATGTTGTAGTAATCGATGGTTGCTGTATCTTCACTTTATAAAGTCCTGTCAGGATTTCAAATAGGAGTCAAATAGATTGAATGCTTAATTACAATCCTCGCCTATTAAGTTTAGAATATAGTTGAGCCACGAGGAAATAAGAATAGGCATATTAGGTATACTCTATGAGAAATTCTACGAGTATGGAGAAAGACCACTCTTAACTGATAATGTCATCAACGAGCTGAATGTGGGTATGGATTCCATCAGGGTCAATAAAGATATAACTTATCTATGTTGCAAGAATCTAATTTTGGGAAGCGAAATACTTGGGGACGAACAATACCCCTCACATATCAAAATAAGCGAATTTGGGATAGAATTTGTTGAAATAGTAATGAGTCACACCCTTGACAAGACCCAAGACGAAGCACTCAAGCAAAAATTGAACCTTATATTGAATGACCCCAGTGCATCGTCAAGGATAAGAAGATTTTTGGATTTAGCGAACAGTTACTCAAGTCACGCCGGACTTATTATGAACGTAGTGAAGAAGTTGCTTAAACAGTCGAGTTCAAAATCTGTCTATTTGAGTTCCACTCTTGGTTTTCTCATCTCTGTTGCTATCTGTTGATATCTACATACGTGAGTGATGAGTCTGTCCTATCCAGAGGCTTTGGATGATGTTTAAATTAATGATTACAAAATGAAAAAGTGAAATTTTACAATTGTTTATGGTTCCTTTCTTTTTTGAATCTACCTTAGGTAATGTGACTGTCATTGTTCTTCACTTAGTTTTTGTGTTCAATTGCATAATAAGGGTACACTCATTCAATTGCATTTTAGTTCTAATAATATCCACTCCATTTTGACAAAGAACACTAGTAAGGCTATACTACAAACGACATTAGGACAACTACTTTCATTATCGATCAAAACGGATTAGTCTATTTGAGTATAATGTATTATTCGCAGCTGCTCCTTCTTCTATGTGGAGGGCTTCAGAGGGATCTGGAATATTTTCGATTACATTGTGATGTATTGTATTACCGAATGACTCCTTGTCCAAATCTATTCCCCGACTACTATCTGATACGTGATTATTATAAATACTGTTGATGTGTGATTCGGATATGACTATACCTTTCTCTTCGTGGGTAACTATGTTATTTCTAGCGACAGAGTCATACATGTTTCTACTGAACGTTACACCCATCTTGGTATTGTTGTACACTGTATATTTTCTATCATTATGTTATAACAATCCAGTGAACAAATAATGCCTATTCCCTGTTGTCATACACGGTGTTATTTCTAATTAGCATATCATGAGTTCCAGTATGTGGATCAAGACCGTAGTGTCCATTATTATGCATAGCATTATTCTCAATAGAAATATTGCCCACTCCGTTTGAATAAAAGCCAAAGTATAGGTTATGTATGTCATTATTTTTGATTATACTTCCATCCCCACCGAAGTAATACCAACCACGGGCCCCCCATTAACTCCTCCTTCATATCCAAGATATGCTAGCCCTGAATTAGTAATGTCTGTAGTGCCCACCGCATCGGATTCGACGCTGATAAATGGTCTAGGGGACCTTTTTACACACGATTCTCACTAAGATCGCGATTTCCGGGATTTTTGGCGTAATTTCTCGTGGATTGATTCCAGGATGTAATCTTTACAGAGTCGATTTTTAAGCTACCGAATACCACTAGCCCATTTGCATTTTTTCCATCTTCCAGGTCATTGATTCCTGGTGCTTCTATCTTCAACCAGGAGACATCTGAAGAATTAATATAAAGAGTGGCACCCTCAGACACTACTAAACCTGCATTTAACAACCAAGTACCATCTTGCGTTTCCTTATTCAATTCTATTTGCCCAGTTTACTCCAGTAGCAGTTGAATAAATGTAGAATTATTTTTTTATTTAGTATTGTGAATAACTGTTGACATTGACACTTTTCATATTTTAATATACAAACAACACAATGTTAATTTGCAGAGACTTCAGATCTCTCATAATCCTCCTGCCTCTAGTGACTTTAACTATTCTCACATTATACATGTCAGGACTCGATATAACCCCTACAATATCTGCGACAATTAATATGAGTTCCACTATTCCATCTGTAAAAATGATATATGCAAATCATAGCTACGACATGCTTCCATTTGTAGTTCTAAATGAGGAAGGAGTAAACAAGCTAAACTTTCCCCATCTGCCAGATCAGTATAAACCTGAAGTTGTGATGGCCTCAGATAAAAATTTCACTTTTCAGTTTTCTAAAACCCCTAGGGAGATCAATGCGTTTGGTATTGACTATGAAGCTGATACAACAGAAGTAACACCTTTGACTAAGATTGGCAAGAATCAATTTACCTTTGGAAAGGTGCATGGAATACTCACCCTTGAGGTCAGAGCAATCTATGATGATGGAGGTTATGTCACTTATACATGCCTTGTTGACATAAAAAATACAGCTGAAGAGGGAACCCAAGCGAAGGGCCTCGATATATTCGCTTAACCACCAATCCTAAAGGAAACTCAAAACATTAAATAGCGAATGTCGAATTTCTCATGTAATGAGTCGATCTATATACGAATTTATGATCTCATTTATTTTCATTTTTTCGATACTAGGACAGCCAGAGTTTCAGAGTCCTGCCAATGCACAATTCATACTCAGTATAGTATATAACGCCGATGCAGGAGGAGGTAATGCCACAACTCCACTTAATGTTTATCATCCCGATGAGATTATGACAAACCAAAGTGCCAATATAAAATGGCAAAATCCTACATTAGGCGTTCAATATCCACATACAGTTACTTTCATCCGTGCTGACAGCAATCTAACGATACCAAACATTAGTTTCAACTTGTCAAACTACTCGAGCCTCATTGACTATAAATATCAAAATGCGCAAAATGACAAAGTTGCTGCAGTTGATCTTAATACTGAAATTCTCCCTACTGTAATTTCTGCAAATGGTTCTATAACTAATCTTAATCCTTATGGCAATATTGGAGGAGATGGTGCACGATATAATTTCACTGGTACAGAAAAATATGTAAACTCTGGCTTCATATGGCCCGAAGGGCATGTACCGAAGGGATTTGCAAACATAACTTCATTTACTGTTCAATTCGAGAACCAAGGAGTCTATCACTTCCAATGTCTTATCCATCCTGAAATGAGTGGCAACGTGACAGTTACTCCTCCTAATACACCAATGGGCATATCCATTGGTGATATCGGAAAATAATTGTTAGAATATTAAGATCAAGCTCTAGTTTCGCTAGTCGTGGTCCTATCATTGTTCATATTGGAGATTTATTACGTAATTATTATGAATAACCCAAGTCATGACGAGGGAATGTGCAAAAATCACTAGGCATCGCAAGTGTTATCTAATTATTGCAACCCAGTTATTTATAATATAACTCCTACCGAGTGCCCTTCCAGGTCCTTTAACATTTTTTTCTAGTTCATTAGTTATACTGATTCGAGATTGAAATACTCTCGCGAAGTCGAGTAAAATGCTATAAATGTTTTCCTAAATTAGTAAGAAAAGAGACTATTTGCCGAAACCTATAATACGCCTCATGAATACATAAGAATGTAGGATTATTTTGTACCAAGAGATTGTTCCAGTAATAGCTGAGGATGTATTCGCTATTTTGGGAGATAGCCAGTCAGTAGAGATCCTTGATGCTGCATCTACAGGATTACAGTCATCTTCTAAGGGTATAGGTAATCAAACCAAGAAGCAGTATTACGTAAGATTAAAACGTCTTGTGGATATTGGGTTGATAGAAAAACATCAATCTATTTACAAATTAACATCATTTGGATCAATTGTATATGAGAATCATTTGAAGACGATGAACAAGATCATCCCTAATTATTGGCAGATAAAGAGCTTTGATATTTTAAAAAGTAGGAATGATTTTCCTGTCGAACAGAAGGAGAAAATTATCAATGAATACATTGAAACTACCGGGCTAAAGGGTGTGATTAATACAACTCAACTTTCAAGTTTTAGTGTCGCAAACCGGTTTGATGACCTCATTGTTGAAGTCCTGAAAGTATTGGACAATGCCAAAAAGGAAGTTTACTTCGCAACAAGATATCATGATCCCCATATCTCAACTAAGGTATTTGAAAAAATTGGTGAAGGCGTTACAATTCACATATTGGATGGCAATCCAGAACAGATAACCGTTGGGAGCCGACTTGCTGCAATATTCAGAACCCCGCCAAATAAAGAGACTGCCGAGTTGGTTAAAAAGATTGTAAAGTCTCCAAGATTTGATTTGAAGAGGCTTCCTGATTTACCCCAGAGTTTCATGGTGGTAGATGGAATCCAGGTAGTCTATGACACTGTAAATTTCATCAACCCCGAACAGTTCACGATTGCAATCTCAAAGTATGATGATACTTACATGGCGCAGCGATTCATTGAATACTTTAAAATGTTATCAAAAGATGCTACAACTCCGAAGATATTGGAAGAAATGCGGGTTCATACAAAATAAAATTTTATCGCAAATAATTGTTATATATTTTACAAGATCGACAATTCGTTAATTACAGTTTCGCTGTATATGATAACATCATTAGATTTCAGACGTAAGTTAATACGCTGATAAATTAGTTGGTGGGGAAATAGTGGTTGGAAAGAGTACTTCAATAAAGACCAGAAATTCAGAATAAATAGTATGATTTCTCATCTACTCACCATAAATTATTACTCTTGAATGGTAATCGCTTTCTCCATTTGCCCATCTTATACAAGCTTCGATTGACGTTTTCAATTCAAATTTCGGTGAATTGTAGGCTGATCTAATTATAGAACTTGAATTCTAAAAGTCTAAATAATTTTTACCTTGCGAATTAATTCTTTCTCTTAAAGATTGCTCATGCTATTCTTAATACTCTATTCATGGACCATATACAAATTTGTCCACATACACCCACAGTCACAATAAATTTTAACTTCAACATCTGTGTCTTTAACTATGGTAAAATCTGATTGCCTTAGATCATCTATACTCATCCCCGCAATCTCCAATTATTTCAAACAAGTTATTTGCGTTTGTACATACAGAATCTATAGCATAACAATCTGACTTATCCAAATCAAAGTTGAATACCTGAGTGTTATCGTTTCTGTGATCAACTATTCCAAGTCTATCACCAATAATTACTCCTGCTACTACATCCTTGGCAAGGATATAATTGGTTGCTACATTTGCAATACTTGCATCGTATTTTTGCGCAATACTCTTCAAAGTCAGTAAAAGTTCTTGGAACAAATCCCATCCGCCCCATGCATCAATCATCTTCTTGTATTTTCGTAAGCTTAATGTATCTAACTCAGCAGTAGATGGCTCTACTCTTCCCAGATAGCGCTCTGAAATCAGCCCGCCACAAATGCTTCCGTACGCCAGAAGACTGATGTTATGCTCCTCGCAAAAGGATATCATCTTCACTTCTGGCCTTCGATCTATAATCGAATATTGAACCTGGTTCGATACAATTTGTAGACCTGAATCTATCATGATCTGCATACGTTCAGTATCAAAATTTGTAAGACCTATATGCTTGATTAGTCCCTCATCCCTGAGGTCAGATAAGTATTTGAGAGCATCCATGTAATACGGATTGTTATAATCCCACCAGTGAAATTGAAGCAAATCCAACGAGCTGACACTCATTCTGCGAAGCGATCTGTCTATATTTTCATTAACGGAGGAACGTGTAACTTTTCCTGGCTGTGGCACCCATTTTGTTAAAGATTGAATTCTGTCGAGTTCTTCTTTTCCTTTTAGTTTTAGTAGTCTACGCCTGAACTGCCCAATAAAATCTTCTGCTGGGCCATAAATATCTGCCAAGTCCCAAGTCGTAAAGCCAGCATCATGATATCTCAACATATCTGCGATTGCCAATTCACTATCGATATATCCATGTCCGCCTGCAACCTGCCACATGCCATTAAGTATTCTACAGATTGTCAAACCACGAGCCAGTTCATAGCATTTCTTACTCATCTCACTCACTCATTCAATCTGGGTTTTTTCTACATTTTTATCTAACGGATTTCGAGCACAAAAAGCTGACGATTCCAATAATTAGGCTTAGAGATGGAATCTCATATACCTATCGCACTTATCCATCTATTTGCCGAATGTATATTTGTAGGTATGCAACGGATCTTCAAAAACGTAACGACAAATGTATTCCTGAATGCTAATTTTAATATTATTTTATGGTAGCCACAACGTAATGGCTGATATTTGATGACAGTTCCGCATAGGTTCCCAAATAGTGCATCTAAATGGTTTTGAGATAACTTCTATATATTACTGGAAAGAGGTTACACTATTTTATAGATAAAAAGTATGTAGTGTTGTAATTCCAACCTGTAGGTACAGCAAATGAGTCAGTATTATTCCCTGAACTGTCTGCTGTATCGCCTCTAAAACTAATTGTATGGTTTCCAATCGATAAAGGTCGCAGGAAGATCCAATTTCCATCAGAAACTGCCTGTGTAGTCTGAGGTTTCAAGTGAAGTATATTGTCTTCTGGTAAAGTGAAATTAAATAAAGGGGATTGTATGCGATATTGATTCAAATTCGCTAGTTTGATTCCGTCTATACTCGCTTCAAGTGAATTAATTTTATCCTGTTCTGCTTTTGCACAATCTCTCAGCTGTGTTTCATTCTTAAGGTAAGGAAATTCCGCATATGAGCATTCAGAATTTAATATCGGAAATAATATAGAGGTATTATTAGTAAGGGTACATTTTCTTACTACATCATGTCCATACGTGCCTGGTAAGAACCATACAGGGCTAGTTTGATTAATTGAGCATAACTTACCAGTATTGTCATAGGCAGGATTAATCTTCAATGGAATAGAATATGCCCATTCCCACCACTTTGCGGTCCATTTCCCATAACTCATGCCATATGGATTATCATAAGCAGAATAAATAGGTGAACTATGTATTTCTGACAAAGATTCTGCCTTAGTCAGTTGGTAAAGCAGATTTGAACCAGATTGTATTGAGCTCACAACGCACAATACAACGAACAAAATAGAAAAAACTGCTGTGATTGCTTTGATCACACTTTTGGAAGAATTACACGTACTTGCTAATAAGATTTCAGATCAAAATCTGATCTATGATCTAATTAGTATCAGTTCCGTTTTGTTCGAGTATTCCTGTTGGAAGATGCGCATATCCTGACGACTTATAATCTTTCAGGATGGGATTTAATTCGGCAGATCACAATTATGTTGGAGGAATAATATTTCTTATTGATAATTTCTTGAAATCATATGTTACACCTGTAGATTTGAAAATGATCATAGGCGAACCCCACGTGATCTGAACTCCGGGTTTATCTGCGTTACAGTGAGTCATATCATCACCCCAGTTACCAGTGTCAATTAATTCTTGAACCTTTTGCCATTGATTATTGTTGTCTTTGTCAACATAAGATTCCAGCTTTACATTTCCATTCGGAAGATTGTATACTATTCCCTTGAATCCAACCCATTTGTTCATGATAGAACCTATGCTGTTCTTACTGGGAGGAAGATTATCGTAATTTACGTGCCACTGTTCTTTCTTGTACCTGGAATGTACCCTCAAACCTAATATTATTATGATAAGAGGAACCTCCGCAGCCATCGTGTATAGCTTCATTGTGTCTAACACTTCTTGTTACAAACGAAATCCCGTCGCCTGATTGCGTGGATAATACTTTAAAGTAACCCGTCATCTCAGTGTTTTTCCAATCAGTCGGCTTATACCAATGACCTATCTGTGCAAGCTCAGAATAATCATATGTTGGCAAATTTCCTCTTGCATCGTCAGACAAGAGTCCTGCGCTCTTGGGGAATACTAGCATCCTAGTCGTTCCAGGGTCTAGATGCCAACTACCGTCAACGTTTTTCGAAATATCTGCGCCGTTAGGATCGAATTGACCATCTTCAGGATTTTCTGGATTGAAGAACCAAGTATCGGATCCGGGGGCCGTAGGGTATATTTCCTTGATCCCATCGGTTCCTGGGACGGGTGGAGGAGGGGGTGGAGGGGAAGGTGCAGCCGTGGTAAATGTCCATGTTTTAGCTGCGAGCATTGGGTTACCTGCTAAGTCTTTCACCCCAGATGTGATAGTGGCAGTGTACGAGATAGAAGCCGCTAGCAAAGATGTAGGATCAAACAAAGTCTGTCTTTCCATCGGCACTCAGCGTTACTGTTCCAGGAATACTCGTCGTACCAGCCTGAACTTTAAAAGTTGTCGAGGTAACAGTAGAACCCTGTACTGCCTCGCTAAATGTAGCTGTAATTGAAGAAGTTATTGGAAAACCAGTAGCTCCACCGCCTGGATTGGCACCTGTCACTGTTGGTGGAGTCGTGTCTGACGCTGCAGCTGTGGTAAACGACCAGCTCTTGGCCGGACTCATGGCGTTGCCAGCAGTATCCTTGACACCAGTAGTTAAAGTGGCTGTGTAGGATGTAGAAGCTGCTAAAGTTGATGTGGGATCAAATGTAGCAACCCTGTTATCAGGACTTATTGATACTGTTCCTGCGATAGAAGTACCGGCACTATTTTTCAAAGTATACGTAGACGTAGTGACAGTAGCAGGCTGTACTGCTTCGCTAAACGTAGCTGTAATTGAAGAAGTTATTGGAAAACCGGTAGCTCCACCGCCTGGATTGGCACCTGTCACTGTTGGTGGAATAGTATCTCCCGGAGATGGCTGAATTGGACTCCCGATTACATCAATCTCTGATATGCTTATCCAGTCGTTCAGAGTATTCCCGGTCACCGTGATCTGAACATATCTTGCTTGCGAATCACTAATATCATACTTTTCTAGGCCGCTACTAGTACCCTTGCTTTTTTCTGAGCCAATAGGGGTGAAAGTCAAGCCATCACTTGAAGTTGCAATTTCAAAAGTGTTAGTCCTTTCATTTCCTCTATACCAGGCAATGTCTAACGAACAAATCTTCTTTACACCTCCGAGATCGAGTCTTATCCAAGAACCAAATCCTTGATTTGACCATCTTGTATTTTGGTCATTATCAGTAGCTCCCGATGCAGGGTTCCCTGATTGACTTCCACTAGCGGTAACATCAGTTATGGGAAGGTTAGTGTCACACTTATCAGAATTTGGTGGAGAGGGATTAGATGATTTCTTAGAGCCAATCGCTATTTCTACTATACTCGCGAAGTTATTCTCGGTATTTGCTGTGACGGTAATTCGCACAATCCTTGCACTAACTTCCTTCAGATTATACGATTCAATCCCATTCGTGTTCCCACTGCTTTTTAATTTTGCGACATCGGTGAACTTCTTATTATCATTTGAGACAGACACTGTAAAGCTATAAACTCTAGAGTCTCCTTTGAACCACTGAACATCAATACCACAAATAGTCTGTGTCTTTTCTAGGTAAAGTTTTATCCAAGAGTCTTTCTTTTCATTTACCCATCTTGTTTGACTATTATTGTCAATCACGTTACTAGGAAGATATGCCTTATGGTTCCCAGATGCAGTAACCTTAGAAATCTTCGTTTTGACGCAATCTTGGGATAAGGCAGTGGCACTTATTTTATTGGGGTCCGTGCTACTACCTTCGTTGATATTTACCATTATATCGGCGATAGTAGCATAGTTATTCTGTGTGTTACCATTAACAGTAATCTTTATGTATCTAGCACTAATATCAGGGAATTTATATCGCTCGAAAGATGCTGTGTTCCCACTGCTTTTTGAGTCAAATACATTCTGATAAGACGATCCATCCGCAGATATTGAAATGACGAAATTATTCCATCGCTGATCTCCTTTATACCACCTTATATCAACACTGCATACATTTTTCACTTCACCAAGATCCATTTCTATCCATGCTCCTTTCCCATAAGTGGACCAAACGCTCTGCGGATTCATATCCAAAACTGCCGATGCCGGAAAATTCTGGTCAGATGCTATAGCAGATACGTTCGTAACAACTGTATTCGAGCATGATTCACCATTATCTGCAGGTGACGCCGAGACTCTGGTTCCAAGTATAGTGGATGATATGAGAAGTATACCAATGGTAAATAAAATAACTTTCTTGATAGAGAGAGTTATGTATTTCATTTTCTATCCATAGAATTACAGCAATCATTTAATTTACAAAATTTCAGAAAGATACATGCTTTTCTATATACGCGATATGACATAACACGATCTGATCATAAATGTACGAAAAGATAGGTGACCATAATACTTAAGCAGAACCACTACCTTTACTAGTCATCAGTTCTAAAATACTTGAAGATAACCCTTTAGTTTATCTATTTGTGAGACAATAGTACACGTTGTAGTGTCATTGGATATGAGAGAGAGTTACTATAATTTCTACAAGTTAAATCAATTCATACGTAAATGATTGGAGAACTCTAGAGTTTCTTGAGGATCTTTAATATTAATAGTTTTGAAATATTACTTCCATATTCAAGTAGAGTCTTTATGAGATATCAGATCGTCTCTCATTTACTTATGACTGGTGGATTACATACACTATTGTATTGCATCGTTGCTAACTCGATATAAAAATTATAACGGCAACCAATAGTCTAGAAAATTGCATGATCATTGTATCATTTTAAATAATTATAAATGGTATTTGGACTTCAAGTGACGATGGGGACTTTTTGTCCCAGTATGTTACCCGAATATGCAAATTCATTTTTGATTATTGCATCTGTATACTTGGAGAATACAGAACTGTCCAAACATGAACCATGCATGGGAAAGACCATTTTTGGTTCGAGCTTGACAATTCGTCTTGTTGTTTGGCGGACAGGTTCTTCGCTACCGAAAATCCCGACAGCTCTATACAATTGAATCATGGGGTCTGAAAGATCCTCTGAAATTACCGGGTTGTTGTCTCCAGGTTGAATAAACAAATCAGATGGAAACAGTGATTTTGTTGTCTCTTCGAATATCATCATGCTATCCCAATGGTGCACGTGAGGTGTCATAATAAATCTGAAGGTGCGTTTACCGGTATTAAGAACTTCATTATCCCAAAATGAGATGTGATCGGCCGGAACATCATACCATCCTGTCAAGTTCAATTTTGAGCTCAATTCACTACAGATTAGCTTTGCTCGGGGTGCCTTAAGAAATTTCATTCCACCCCATTCATCACTCTCAAAGTGCAAGAAGGCAACATAAGATAGTCTTTCAAGATTAATGACTTCCTTTACCTTCTCTTCAATTTTGGGATACATACCAATGGGTCCGGTATGAATCAGTGTTGGATTGTCATCTTCAATCAGAAATTGGTTAAAGGTGATGCCAAATTCTTTTGCAAAACCCGCAATCCGATAGATCCCGTCACTTATCTGAGAAATTGAAACTTCTACGTCCTTCAGTTGGCAATAAGTTCTACTAATTTCCTGCATTGTAGTAGTTCGTACAATTAAGCAAATAAATTTTCGTATCGGTAGGGAATTTAGCATATTTTTTAGTCTTATTCTGTGATCCAGTTGAGAAATACCAAAAGCAGATTATCCTGGCCATTCATGCGAGTTATTGTAGTTTGGGAATCGCGGAACGCTGAGAAGAATGGTTTGAATAATGCATTTCTCTACTTATTAATAACAAGTTAATGTGGAAATCTTATTATCGCCTTAGCAATTATTTAGTAAAGTTCGGAAGAAGGTCATTCTTTTTAGGCCGTTTCACCAATAGAACGTGAATTTTCAAATTCTGAGTTATCGTGGTATAATACTCTTGCATGGGTGTAGTTTACATTAGAAAATAGAATCACAAACTGGTGAGTCATTTTAAAGGCGCTGGAAGAGTTTGGCTTAGCAGTTACATGTCGGCTACGGAGTATTGTATACGTACAAGTCTCTAATAAGGATTAAAAGGAGATTAGATGATTTTGGTCCTGCTATGATAGATGGTTTTTTGAAGATTTCCGCTTCGGCCAGTTTGGCGTAAGTAGATGACTTACAGAAGAACTAACTAGCCAATATTTATTTGAGTCTCAACCGCATCAATCAATTCAGGAATGGTAATAGGTTTTTGAAGGAATGCATCAACACAATTACATTGTTCAAAGACTTCGTCATTCGCTGCATAAGCACTAATTAGGATTGTTTTAACAGACGTACTGATTGCTTTTACTTTCTTTAAAAGCTCCATTCCATCCATTGTAGGCATTCGGTAGTCACTTAAAATCAAACTATAGTCTAACTGATGTAGTTTGAAATGTTCCAATGCTAGCGTAGAATCGATGAAACCAAACACCTCAGTGTCTCCTATTTGGGATAAAGCTTCCGTAAACAGCGACATTATGTCGGGTTCGTCATCAACTACACTCAAAAATTGCGTTTTAGTAGACATTATTGGTCATGTAATTACGATTCCCTATCATTAATTAGTCACTTCCGGATTGTTATTATTAAGTCTAGTAGTAACTAAGTTAACCAATAGTCAAGACTTCGTTTCTAGACAAATGAACTATCCTATTTTCCAGGCCTCACAGTGGACTAGATTTCAGATTTTCCGATGCTAATCTATTCCTAATTTCTTTTTTACACTGTGTGGTAGATTCTTGGCAATGTCTTTCATTATCTGTTCACTACCTGACTCAATGCCAAATGTGTTCTTGACTTAGTTTGAAATTTCGATAAAGAATCATGGCAAAATACTTGGTAAATAGAGTCAATGATAAAAAATAGAGAATTTAGAAGGGAAACAAATAAGCATTTCAATCTGTATTTTTGAGGTGCATCAGAAATTTATCGCGTATAATTCATTAGCTGAATATAGGATCTAGACTTTGTCTTGCTAACGTCTCTTTTATCAGATTCACAAGTTTGGATATAGTAACTGGCAACTTCAAATATTGGTCGTAACCTTGCCGTGAAATGTATGATTCATTGAAATGGAACCCGGAAATTAGAATGATGTTAATCTTATCATTTATTTCCTTGACTTGTTTAGGAAAATTCCGTGTTGAATTTTTGACTTGACTCGTAAAATCTATCAGAACCAACGAGTATTTCTGACTAGATTGTTTTAACTCATTTAGTGCCAAGAATGGTTTGGAAAAAAAGGTTGTATCAATACCATTTTCTACGAGAGCGGCCTTAAACCTGTCCCCCAAAATGGAGTCGTCACTAATTATCATCACAATTGGCTTCGTGGAGATTATCAAATAGCTCTTTGATTAAGTTATGTTTAATACTATTTATCTATCTTGAACGAATGTTAGCGTCGTAAATACTTGTTATTTCATGCATCATAGTAGTCACATGCTGAATTTCTTCATCACGAATTCACACTTCAAGGTGGGCTAGGACTTCATTTTGGAATAATAATCAGATCTAGAAATATACGTTTGATTTAATACCAATATGTGACCAAAGCTCTGTTCCTTGCTATGGTACCATTCCTTTACTACAAACTTCCTTCCTAGTTCTAGTCACAGCAGAAGGCTATTGAATTGGTCATCTCGATGTTATGGTGTACTAAAAGCCCCATATGCTTACTTAGTCTAATCCTTCCTTTCCATTATTTATTTAACTCAAGTATATTGATTAGCAAAACTGTCAGCCTTGTTGCCATCCGATGTCTACTAGTACCAAAGTTAATTTGCGAATCTTCATATGAATTTCAATTTCTCTAGCTCTAACACTTCGTTAATTAGTAATGCTTCATGCATTAGGGCACTAGAGTATCTCAATTCGATTATCTGTCATTCTAAAATGGATAATGGATATCGCAAATGATGTACTCTGCCAAAAATTGGATTATCTGTTGTCACCAACAATTGCATGAAGTCTTTAATCCAGGCCAATTATTACTTGATTTTAATATTTTGTTGTGATTTCTTTTTTGCTTCCCTAACGCTGCGCCGATACACTAGTACAAAATAGACGGCATCACAAATGAAAATGGCGATATAAAGGTAGGGCATCAGATAAGAACCCTGTGAGATGGGCTGGTATAGGTAAAATGCCAAGCTGCTGACGCCAGTTCCTAACATCTTAAAAAGAGCGATATACACCGACTGTCCTCTGAGGTCATCTCTGCTGAAAAACATCCACAAGAACAGAACAGACATCATCAAGTTCTGTCCGAATGCAGCATATGCGCCTTGCCAATCCTGAAATTCATACGTGACAAAAAGTATCGAACAGAATGAGATTACTATTGCAAATGTGAATATGAGATAGAATTGGACTATGGAGAATTTTGAAAATTCTTTTTTGCCAAATTTTAGGAATTGAAAAGCGATGATTGCATCCAGGGCGAACCAAACATAATTTATGTAAAGCTGCGGTGGCCGATGCGGATGAAGAAAAGCGAATATTGCCTCCCAGGAAATGTTTGCACAAAGAGCTGCCAGCGGCATCCCGTATGTTCTGTCTTTGAATCCTTGTCTAATTATTAGAAAATAGGCAAGAGACCAAAAAATCCCACCTACAATCATTAATTGGGTATACAATTTTTAAGCATCCAACTCTCTTATTGAAGCGTATTTTTTTCTTTGTGATAAGTATGCAGGAGCCATCTAATGATAGGAGATAGGATGGCAATGCACTAGATGATTTTCAGCTAATCATGACATAAATAAGAATTTCTGTCTTGATTTTTAGCTTGTATTGGCATCCGACATGACACTAATAATTTCTACTTCATTCGAGATAACATGAATTTGTTATAGCATTTTCACGATGGAAATAAAATTCATTGTGCCCGTTAATTGCATTATAGTTCTGTTATGGCATATTTTGGGAATGATTCTATGAACTAGGGGAAACCATGGAATTCTTGCCACATGATCTGAATATTAAGGAGATTACCTGTCGTTTCCATAATTCACAAGGGGAATTCCCTGGAAACTATTAGTATCTTTTTACCTTAATCATCACTATGAATATTTTGGCAATAGGTGCACATCCAGACGATATTGAACTTGGGTGTGGTGGACTGTTGATTAAAGCGGCTAGAAATGGTCATTCTGTATATTTATACAATATAACACAAGGTGAAAAAGCAGGAGATCCTCAACAAAGAATAGGCGAATTGAGAAGTACCGCAAGATATATCCGCGCGAAAGCCCTTTACATCGATAGGTTTCCTGACACCCAATTATCTCTTACCAGCGATTTAATCAATCATATCGAGTCATGTGTAACTCTGTGTAAACCTGACTTGTTAATTACCCATCCAATGACTGATACTCATCATGACCATCGAGTGGTAGCTGAAGCTAGCATAGAAGCTGCAAGAAATGTCTCAAATATATTGTCGTATGAAATGCCTCTCACAAAAGGTTTTGATCCTCACATATACTACGACATATCGGACACGATGGATGCAAAACTTGAATTGCTGAGTCTATTTCAATCACAGAGTCACAAGATGTTTCTAGAATCAAAGGCCATCAAGGGTCTCGCACAGTATCGGGCACTCCAAAGTAGATTGGGCTCAGACGTATCTTATGCAGAGTCTTTCCAGATTGTCAAGGTTGCTCTGGACGGGAATTTCGCTTTGTTGAACAATGCCTCTCGCGTTGATTTAAAAGAGCCTGTTGCGACTCACAATTCACAGGCTATCTGTGAATGCATTTATGTATGAATCCTCTTTTAGAATCATGACTTGATCAAATGGCAGCAGAAATATTTCCGATATTTGTATTGTTGTTTGAAAGCAGATGAAGTGGTAGGTACTGCTGGCGCTGATCTCCACAAATTCACTGGAGAAGCACTATTCGTAGTCAAACAGTACCGAGTTTGGTCCTTCCTCGATGTCAACTTAACGGGTAATGCGAGAGAAATGAGGGTAACATTTTACGATATAGATGGAGCAAGTAAAGACCAATTTACAATTAGGAAATAATCAATCCGTATTGTAATCTTATATTATGTACCCTATAACCAATCGACATCAGCGAAGAAGAGCAGCTCAGACAGGACGTCGGAATAAGATACGACACACCTCTTTGTTTCCACTAATAATAACAAGTCTATTGATCTAGATGCACTGCAGCTAAAGAATGAAACCCACAGATGGCAGAACACAAGTCAGGCTATATGTAATACACTTGATCCTGAATTGATATGCTTATTTTCACTTTAGCGAATCCAAACAGTTGGCTTAGTGCTAAGGGGGAACACGGACTTCTGCAGTCGTAGGCCTGGCCAGTGTAGTATGAGATCCATAATTTTAAATTTATTTCAAAGGAATGTATTATCCACATAACACCATCTCCAATCCTCATTGGGCTCAAACGATTGAATAATTGGGTGTTTTGTTGAATGGAAATGTTTAGTCGCGTGTTTATTCTTTGATGAGTCACAACATCCTACATGGCCACAAATAAGACAAAGCCGCAAATGCACCCAGATATCACCAATTTTAAGACAATCTTCGCAACCATCTGCACTAGGCGTTACATCTTCGTGAACTAGTTCAAGATGCTTACATCCTGAATTTGACATCTCTTATCCAAGGGAGTGCCTCTAATAAGCATTCATTTTTAGAACAAGATACTCTACTATCCAGGTAAACAACATGGGTACCGGAGTGCAGCCGGTAATAATCTAACCATTTTCAAGGGTATACCTGAGGCTAAAATAGAGACTACAAAGAATGTGTGAAACGTGTTTTACCAATGGTAGATTTTGACAACACTAACCCGCGTATCTTCATGTATTGCGTAGTTTACAGATTTTTCTGAACTGTAAGTGGACAGGTACAATTGGTAAATTGGAAACAAATGTCCGTTTATTTGTGTAAGCTTGGCACGCTGAAGTCCTGTGTGAAATGACTATCATAATTAAATCTAAATATCGATAGATATATCTCATCATACATATATGCCACGAAAAAGATCAGACGAGAATCTAACAAAGGTAGTCTCCAGCATTATATCCATAGAGGATTTTGAAATTCTAGAAAAATATGCCAAGGTATGTTATACTAACAACCTGTTGAAGCTACCCACTATCTCACACTTGGTACGATATATTTTGAGCAATTGGACAGACCAAAGGAGAAAGAATGAGCAACTCATCCGTAATAGAGACTTGAATAAACCAGCACTGAATAAACTATCTACAAGAACGCTAAAGCGTGATCAGGCGACATGGTTGGAATATTCAAAACATGGCTATTGACCAAACCGAATTTGCACTTACTTGTGTAAGTGATACTAAAACTTCTCCAAACTACATTAAAAATTATGAAGTGTAAGTCATAAATAATAATTTCGAGATGAAAAACATAAAGTTTAAAGATTTAGTTGTTGTATACGTTGCTGGGTACTAACAAAAAATACCTTTTTCGGCCTTTTTGGCTGGTCATAGAAAGCCTAGCTAATTAGTTGTCGTTTATTATACCATATCAGTTATTTCGCATGTAGCCTCAGTTGTGCCTGGTAAAACTAAGTCCGATATTATTGGATCCGCTTTCAGGGTACTCTCTCTTACCGTTTATGTATCCTAAATCATTGGCCCGGGTTTTGAACTGTAGTTATCTAGCATAATTATAGCACCTGTACTGCTAAATATGCACTATTGCGATATTAAAAGTAAAATAGAAATGTCTATGGAATTAAGGAAATATGCTGAGAAAATTCTAGGATAGTCAATTGTACGGATAAGGATTAGCGTAAATTCGGTGCTCCATTAGAGTCTAGCGATATCATATCCCCAAATGCAGCGTAGGATGTAAAGAATAAGCTCCCCAATTTTTAGTTAAATCTTTGGATAGATATTTTATGATTCAATCGTGCCTTACCATATAGAATTTGTTTCATAGTCTCCGTTTCACTTATTGCATATTTTGCAATATGACGCACAAAGTCACTATCTTAAAGTCATCTCAAACTGAGGAAAATCTTGATTGTTTTGGGACGCCCAGTCTTAAGAATTCTTAAATTGGACCACATAATTTACTAACTAATGTCCAGTGTAGAAAATCACCCTCAACTTTTTCCGATCTACCTGGTTAATTTTATCGGTACTCTAGGTTTCAGTATTGTTTTGCCGTTCCTAGTTTTTGTAGTCATGAAATTTGGAGGTGATGCTATAGTTTATGGCCTATTGGCCGCAACTTATCCTCTTTTTCAGCTTATTGGAGCTCCTATTCTAGGAAGATGGTCTGATACATATGGTAGAAAAAAAGTTCTTCTTTTAAGTAATGCAGGAACATCAATTGGCTGGGTATTATTTCTTTTTGCGTTATTTTTACCTGCTGAAAAGGTCTTTAATATTGACCTTCCTTTACTTGGAACTTTTGTCATCATTCTTCCAATACTTATGTTATTTTTTGCCCGGGCAATTGACGGAATTACTGGTGGCAATCTTTCTGTTGCCAATGCCTATCTTTCGGACATATCATCAGATGAAACCAGGAGTAAGAACTTTGGAAAAATGGCAATATCTTCCAACCTGGGGTTTATTGTAGGTCCAGCCATAGCTGGAATTTTGGGCGGTACTGTTTTCGGACCAATACTACCTGTTCTAGCGGCATTAATCCTGTCTCTAATCACGATAATTGTATTAGCCTTCATGTTAAAAGAATCAAAGCCCTCGTCAGCTGAAATATTAGTTCCCGAAGGAGAAACTATAAGCAAAGTATTCGCACAGGAATGCAAAGAATGCTACGATACGGCTAACTCTAAGAACCCTGGCCTTCGTAGTGTTTTCAAATTAAAATATATTTCATTTTTACTTGTATTATATTTTTTGATCTTTCTTGGATTTAATATATACTATGCTTCATTTCCTATTCATGCAGTTAACGATCTAAAGTGGTCAATTACACAGTTGGGAATATTTTATGCAGTACTAAGTGGGATAATGGTATTAGTTCAAGGACCAGTCTTACGTAAAGCATTGAGAAAGTTCTCTGAGGAAAAATTAGTTATAATAGGTAGTATAATTTTAGGTACAAATTTTATTTTATTTGTATCCAATAATATCATCATGGTGTACGGGGCTGCAGTTTTATTCGCAGTTGGTAACGGACTGATGTGGCCCTCTTTCATGTCTATACTGTCAAAACGTGCAGGAACAATTCTTCAAGGATCCGTGCAGGGTGTTGCGGGTAGCTTTGGAGGCCTAGCAAGTATTATTGGATTAACTTTAGGTGGACTTTTGTATAACTTGGTTGGCGGAGTTACATTCTTAGTTAGTGCTGGAGTAATATTCGCAGTCTTTATCATGTCTTTCCGGCTACAGAAAATGAAATAATTCTTATTTACTAATTATGAAAACAAATTTGACTGATGCCTTCACCTTCGGCTATTTCGTAATAACGGCATGCCACCGAGTACGACTCATCGAGTACTGAATAACCGTCGATAGCAAACCCTGGAAAATTTGGAGATTTCAAATAGTACAATCCTGGTTCTTGTAAAGAGACTGAACGGGGAAGTATGCCGTATGCATATCAATTACAGGTGTGGAGTATACTATGCTATATGTGAACTGTATCGACACCAACGTATCCTCTAGAAGTATGGCAGATATAATACATCTACTATATCTGCTACCTCACTTTCATTATCATTAATCTGTTTTCATCAATCTGGTTTCGCTTCGTTTGAACCTATTTCCTGCGCTAGGTCTTTCTTTATATTCTGACTAAAGACTTCGGCCGCTGCAAAACCACTTCCCACCTTTGTAATCCTTATCATTACCCTGTCTCCAGGCCTCGTATTATTGACAAGGATCACGAAGCCATCGATTTTGGCTACTCCCATTCCCTGCCTGCTCATTTCTTCGATCTTTACATTATATTCTTCACCAACGCTTACAGGAGTCTTAGGTGCCTTTGATCCTCCAAAACGGTTACCTTTGTTCTCATTCCTTTCATAACGCCTAGGTCTCTTCAATTCAAATCAATCCAATCCATTCATTCCATCGATCCTGTCTAATTAGTGATAACAATGTCTATTTCAATCTTTGATAATATCTGCCCTCGGTATGGGTCTAGCCTATTCGCTCCATGTTTTGAGCCCTCAAAAAATTCGTTCGCCCAATACTCATCCACTCTTTACATCATATATACAAAAGGAAAGTATTTATTTCGTCTAGAATTCCCTTTTCGACTCCTAATTACATCATCTTTTTTGGATACATTTCGGCTAAGACATTTATACGCATTGTTTGCATTTATCTGGAATAAAAATGATTTTTATTTCATGTTAGAGACTAAAACTGACTGATATCTAACATCAGGCCTAAAAATTATATTTCAATAGTTTATGTAAAAACCGTCGCGAGCACGTGATTGGGTAGTTAAACGGGCCCGCAACGGGTGGAATCGGTATTTGAGTTATAACAATAAGTCAGTTATATCTCAAGTTGGTTTCTTTTTGTTGTCTCTGGGGTAACATTATCTGACAAAGATCTCAGCCAGTAAAATGCGGCTTAGCGCGCCCAATAATTGGAAGATTTGCTGTAAATCCGCCTCCTAGAAAAAACGAGAATGTCGAGATTTCATTTTTTACTTTATCTGTATTGTTTGAACATTACAAGCAATCACGAAAAATGTCTGGTAAAAGAGAAAAGGAAATATAATTTAGTTCATAGCTTATTACCTAAAGTTCGATCTCCTGTAGTTGACAGTTTAGACTTAGAAATGTTCTTGTCGTTTTTATCTAAATCTACAAAGCCGTTACGTAAAAAGTTACTTGAAGGAAAATGACCCAAAAAAGCAAGATGTCGTCCTGGAAAATACTGTTTGGTGCCCTTGTAATCCTACAAACGAAGATTTTCATAATTTATGATAGGTTTTTGCTGACGCTTTATGATACAATCTGGGATGTTTCTCGAAAATTGAGTACACAAAACCCAAGAATTCTGTCGACCTGCGAATATTGCGGCACTACAAGGATAAGAGTTGTTGGAGATATCTGGGGAAGCGGCATAAAGAAGATATGGATGTATTTTAGAAATGTGCCATATACCCCAGCTAATCTATATGTGACACAATTCCTCAACTCGCGTCAAGTATGGATATGTCATAAATGTATAGATGCCATGAAATGATTAATTAAGAAATTCCAATAATAGTAATGGCGAACGTAAATCTTTCTCTCAAAGGCCACCTTAAATTATCTTTTGAAATGTGACATACGATGTTTTAGTATTGCCTTCTTCCCGGAGGACTAGAACTGGGAAGTAAGTTTGCAGTAGTTATAGGATGTGTAACCTCTCAGCACAGGAATAGTGATAGTAACCCCTCCGACTTCCGTTACTTACCACAGTATCTGTAACTGCAATAAGCCTTCTGCAATGGCGGCACTTACCGTCTTGCTTCTGCTGTATAATTGAAAATATCCGATTTTGTATATGCGGCGCACTTAGGTCAATTATGGAAATCATGACACTCATTATCTTGTATTCATCGTATAATACTACTTCGCAAGATTTGTCAATTTGTTATGTCCGTCTCCATCATAGAAATCCTTTTCAGTCTGCCATTATTATAAATTGACAGGTTTAGTTTTGTTTGGTTAAGTTCCTTCTTGGCCCGAATTTCGATAATTCTAGACAATGCAGGAAATTCCATTTTATTATCTCCGAAACGTGAAGTTAAGATTATCAATACATCTTTAATTTTGCGTAACGCTGTTACTATTTGAATTGTCAGACTCTCATACTCATCTATATCGATGTTAGGTTCTTGAAGGAATTGATCCACTAAACCAGAAATAACAATTACTTTTGGTTTGTGTATTTGTACGCGCTTTGGTAATTCGTAGTGTATAGTATTAATCAATTGATAGTTCTTGAACTGTCTACTGACCATTATATTTTCAAATACCCTATTCAGATCCATGCCGTAGTATCTAGCAAAATCAACTGAAAGATGAAGGTTAGAGGAATTGTCGAGATCTATTACGATTACTTTTTCAGCATCAAATCCACCTTGTTTGTGCGGCATCAAAGACCGAACAATAAGTCTGGTCACTAGAGTGTTTGTGTATCTAGTTTCACCAAAAATCCCAATCATATCTTCTAGGTGTACATCCAGAATCGCATCTAACTTCCCAATGCCAAAAGTCAATCGATTACGATATTCTAACGCAGTTTTGAACTTTGGTAGTTCTAGGACATCTTGAACTTGAAACTTCAAATTTGTTTCGATAATAATTGTGGGTTATAAAAATGGAGAGTAGATTGAGGGACGGGGGATGGATATTGTAAATACAGAATAATCTCTACAAATATTTCAATTCAACTATCAATGGTAATTCCCCAGATTTGAATTGCAAAACCGACTGCTAGTAATACCGCGCCAACCTGGGCGACACGAGTTTCAATCAGCCTATGTTTTTCTTCGTGGACATTTTCATGACCGTCGGTTATAGACTCTTTTTCGATTGTCTTCTTGGATCTGAAAATTCTGCCATAACTTATCAGGATGGAAGCAAGCAAATTAATCACAAGGCCTGCAAGGATGATAGATTTTGACAAGACCTACCTGCTAATCAATGGCCATTATACATAATAAAGGCGTAATTCTAATCCGATTGCCTCTTTAGCCAGAGCCTTATTTTACGAGCCTTTCATGATTAGTTATGATTTCTGTTCCTGTACTTTGATTCTCCTAAATTGTTTGCTTAAGGAACGAAAATTGTAATCTCGAAAATATACCGGTCTGGCGTGTCAAGAATTATATGACCGCCTCGTGTATTTACGATTACTTGAAGGATAAACTTGGCAATCCTAGGACATTAACGGGTGCGATTGGATTGACAGCCGTTGCATCTAACCCTGTTCAGGCTCTTATGAGCCAAGGATGAGTACTGTCTTTTCCTTCCAATTTTTTAATAATATTGATCCCGGGGCTAATTCAGTTAATGTATTTTCAGTAGACTGACTAGTATCACGACTTCCAGACTTATGCCGGTCTCGTTAACAGCTGTTGTGTACTGGATACATTCGCCAGATGACATTCGTGACAAACCATTTTTTTCATCCATCGATAAAGTGAAAATGTTGCTTTTCCACATTGTTCACAATACATTTGGCTCATCAATTCAATAATGTATAGCTCTACATAATTTAATACAATTCCTGCGAAACGAATTTAATGAAATTTTATATTAGGTGTTACTGTTGTCGTTAATGTCGTAATTGGTATTGTGGCTCATGTCGGTCCTCACGTGCTTCGATGGGGCCATTACAAAGTTAAGGCTTACAAATTTTCGACATGGATTGTACTAACATAGAGAATGCAAATGAGTTATCTTGCTGATACACTCTAATGGGTGTCCCTAAATGGAATGATTTAACCCAGGTTACTAATAGAACAAAATAAAGAAGAATTAACCATATTCTGGTAAAAGATAGTTTTTTGCTAAGTGAACCTTATCAGTATCCAGACGTAATAATAATTGCAAGAGAAAGTGCGATCATATATTTTGCATTTGAATTCAACGTTCTTGTGCAAGGTGCATCTTCGCATGCTCTTGCATTAATACTCTTTCCAAAACTTCACATACTGGTAATAAACAGTTTAAGTAACTAATTAGTTTCATCCTTAATATCAAAGTAATAACCAATAGATACCATTCTGCCCAGTACATGATAATGGTTGAATTTTGGGCAGGATATGAATTAGATTTTGTAATAGATATACTTGTGTCATTGGCAGCAGGGTTTATCATTGGTGCGGAAAGAGAAGCGAGAGGAAAGGCTGCAGGAATAAGCACTAACTGTTTCGTGATTGGCGGCGCTATGATTTTTACTTATTTATCTGCCGCAGTTGATCCGAACTCTACAACCAGAATTGCAGCACAACTTGTCACAGGAATTGGATTCTTGGGTGCAGGGATCATTTTGAAAGGGGAACTCGATAGAAAGATAACTAACCTGACAACTGCAGCGAGCATTTGGTTTTCTGCTGCTATAGGAATGGCAATTGGTTTTAACTTCTATTTCATTGCTGCATTATCTGTAGCATTTGCCGTGCTCGTACCACGTATACCACATATTTCTAAAATAAAAACGAATATCGATAGATGATATTGGTGCTTAGACTCGGATTATATTTTATAAGCGTAACAGTGACCAACAATTACTACATTGGAATGGAATTCTCTAAAATGACAATAATAATTGGACGATGAGGCTCAAAATAAGCAGATCATTTTTTAATATAGAGCACTGCTATTTCATTTTATACTTTGATGAATAATTTGATGTATCATTTTTCCGAGATGCTTAATAGTTCGTTTGCCTTAGTCCAAGGAACAATGTTTAAGAAAAATGTTGTAGTCATTGAGGCGATACTGATGGGATCCATTTTGGTAGGTTCTATCGGTACATTGACAATTAATATGGGGGTCTATGGTCAGACCGAAAATGAGACTGAAGCATCAGAAATGAGCAATATGACCGTTGCAGCAGGACCTGGAGGGTCGCTTCCATCTATGTCGACATCAGGAGAAAAAACTTTCTACGTGTTCACAGCAGAAGTTGAAAACGTTGACGAAGATAAACTAAAAATAGCCGGGGACTCATTCGATGTCAAAACGCTCGTTGCAAACCAAGGTGACAAAGTTACCGTCAAATTCTATAATGTTGATGACGTCCAAACAGAAAGACATTCCTTTACCATAGGAGATCCATACAAGGTTGATATTGATGTAGGATTCGCTGAAAACGGAAATGCAACATTTACTGCCGATCACACAGGCGTATTCACCTATTACTGCAAATATCACTTACCCGTTATGACAGGACAATTAGTGGTACTACCATAACCCACTAATTTTTTATTTCATCTTAT
Organism: uncultured Nitrososphaeraceae archaeon; assembly: GCA_963728595.1. Taxonomy (GTDB): domain Archaea; phylum Thermoproteota; class Nitrososphaeria; order Nitrososphaerales; family Nitrososphaeraceae; genus TA-21. The sequence continues at coordinate 122,958 of CAVSLF010000025.1, read as the reverse complement.
CCATCTTGCAAGCGAGGCTGAGCGCGTCCAAACTGTCTGAGTAACTTGTCCGTTCTTTATCTACTGATAGTTCATTAGCGTATGCCGTACGAAGGCTGATGAACATGTTATCATATTCTTTAGAAATACAGAGGTATTCTTTACTTATCATCGTTGGCAAATGCGATAACATCTGTTTGTGTTCTGCCACAAATGATACTGGCAATACTTTCATGTTATCGTGTGTTATCCTAAATCCAGATTCTTTTCCCCAAGGTACTGCAATCCATATTCTCTATCGAATCCGGATGATTGTTTTGCTTTGTCTATCTCTTCTTGTTTGTAGATCTTGCCTGGGCCCATAATGGTAATCCATCTTCAATCTTTTGTACAAAAAAGTATCTTCGGATTCCTGTTCAATTGGGTAGAATAGACCGCCTAGAGCATTGGGAGTAGATACCATCACAATGTAGGGATCCGACTTTGCAATATACCACTCACTAACATGCAAAACATCTTCCTATTCATCTTTGCGAAAGAAGTCCGATTCATCCAATAGAACGAATTTATGAGTCTAAAGAACGAAAAGAATCAATATGATTGCTAGGATAGGCTTCAATGGTGCAACCATTCAATGTTAATACAGTTTCTTTGTTCAGGAAATAGAGACCTAACTTTCTTTCAAAAATATTCTTCATTCTCTTTATTAGTTTAATAGCCATGTCGATATTTGGCCCGGTGACTATGCACATCTGACAATTCCTGTATGACATGCCGCTTGTGCATAGCCAGGCCGTCATTCTTACATTAACTCGGGAAGATCTAATCCGGTTGCCTGCTTAACCCAGAGATGTTTATTTTTAAAACTACCATCAACAAACATTAGACAATCATATAGAATCTTTTCATAATCAAAAAGCGGATATTCCTTTTTGTCTTTCTGGGAAGCCTACAACATGGTTAAAACAGCAATTCCCGCTAGTTGTCTCTGCTTGTTGCCTATGCTCTCAATGATATAATAAAATCAATCAAGTCGTTCTCATTTTCTTTTGGTTGTTTTGCCAAGAGTTCATTTAGATCTTTGTATCCTACGACCTGAAAGTAATTGTCCAAGTAACAGCTTGCTATTAGTTTTTGTGAGCTCTGAGGAAAGCGAGTTAAAAAATAGTTTTTCATCTCGAGATTGAGATGTAGATTGAGGTTGAGGTTGAGGGTTGCATGCCGAGATAGTCTTATCGTTACTAGTTAAAATGGGTAGTATAAGATCTAAACCAAAGAGATTAAATACTAAACCCATGTAGCAAAGAATGTACTGGCTGTCGGAGGATCGGTTAAATTAGACTTTGACCACCGAAAGACAACGGCGGCCAGCCCAACTTACATTTAAAGGTCAATAATTATTTTTATTTATTCTTGATTGTTTACTCTTTGCTATAGTCCCAAGTCGAGTAATACTTTGGACTAATTTCTAAGACAACGGATTGGCCTTTCTTAATTGCATCCATAAGTGACTTTGATATGGGATTTTCTAGGCTCCCTAAATATCTAATATGTATCTTCTCCGCAATAGGAACGTTAAAGTTTATATCTTCATATATTTTCACAGTTCCCTTTCCACGAACCCCTTTATATGGAGGGTTTTGATCATCGATACAAAAATAAATTGTATTATTCTTTTTAAGATTGTCCGTTTTCTTGGACATCCTTCCTGTTTCAACATAGATTTTGTCCTTCGAAGGATCATAGTAATACCATGCGGGATGAATGTTTGCATCGCCGTTCTCATCTACTGTTCCAAGATGCACATTTAGAACTTTTGAGGTTAGGAATGCCTTTATTTCTTGTTCACTGAGTGGTGCACCAAATCCTGGACTCGCATTTAGAATCCTTTGCATATGAATATTACGACCATTTTGCGTATTTAAATCATCTGAAATGAAGAAATAATGGATACAGACCAGCAACAAGAAACCCCGTATTAACAGTTCAGACAATAAATAAGATAGAAGTCATTCCCTAGAGCTTCATTTCATTTCGCTCTTCTTTATTGGAAATTGCCGAATCGTTCCTATCTTTATGAGAAACACATAGAGAAGGTGAACCTAAGATATAGTCATTGTGAATAGTCAAGACAAACAAAAGGCATTTTTGTAGACTCCGTACAATAAGATAAAACTGTTAAATGGTTCAAATCTCGATTTTAATCTCTTTAGATGGACTTAGAGAAGAATAGAAACAAATTAAATATATTACTGAATATTTGCATGAATATTGATCTATAAATCAATCAAATAAAAGTTCGTTGTAAATGGGCCGAGAATGGCACTCCAACTGATGTTGAATATCATGATAATGAATGGGGTGTTCCAGTTCATAATGATATTAAGCTATTTGAGTTCTTGTTACTAGAATCAGCACAGGCAGGTCTAAGTTGGTCTACAATACTCAAAAAAAGAGAAGGCTATAGGAGAGCATTTGACAATTTCGACTTTCTGAAGGTTGCCGAATATGATAAGGGAAAGCTTCAACAACTAGTTGAAGATGCCTCTATAGTAAGAAATAGATTAAAAATTCAATCCGCTGTAAAAAATGCAAAGGCATTCAAGATAGTACAGAAAGAATTTGGAACTTTTGATTCATATCTTTGGAGCTTCGTTGACGGAAAGCCAAAACAGAATCACTGGAAAACGTGGACCGACGTTCCTTCGAAGACAAATATCTCTGATGACTTGAGCAATGATCTGAAGAAAAGAGGTTTCATTTTTGTAGGATCTACAATTTGTTATTCCATGATGCAGGCTGTGGGCATGGTAAACGATCATACTATCTGTTGCTTCAGGTATAAGGAGCTCTCCTTTTGACGATAATTGTTTATCATGCTTTAAGTACACTACAGCTTTCTCAATTTGAAGAATTTCCATTGCAAAGTTGCAGAACATTAACTTATAAGGAATTATCTACTGAATGACAGCTTCTTCGAGATTCTTCAGGTACAATATACATCTTAAAAGGAATTTAAAAAAATATTTTCTTCAAAAAAAATGGAACAGGAATATTAATGGTCGAGTTAACGGCACTTTTAGTTTGTGAATTTTCCAATTATTGGTGTGCCACCAAAATGATTAACTACATTCAGCTGATCTGAAGTTATGCCTTCAAGGGAAATACTAATTGTGTCGTTTTGAAAATGCTTGATAAGATAAGGAATGCCAAAGACAGGGCCATCCATCATACTTAAAGACAATGTACCTTCATATGTCGTCGCATTATCTTGTATAGACACTCTAGTTAATGAAAAATCAGATATTTTATGCTTGTGGGGTGAAGACCCGTTCGCCATTACCATGTTTACAGTAGCTGAAAATTTTGCCGGATTAGTGTCATTAAACTTCATAGTAGTGAACAAATTACTTTTCCAATTACCGGAAAGTAACCAACTTGTATTTCCATTCACATCCTTCTGAGCACTATCTATTCGTCCAGTGGCTAATTTTTTATCTTCAGTCTCTAAAATTTTTGCATTTGCCGTGATACTGTTAACACTGACTAGCATAGCACAAATAACCACGGCAATAAATGAAATCATTAACATGGCCATTTTATCAAAAGAAACTTTTAGCGAGATGTTCGCAGAGATCAACACATCATAGTCTTGCCAAGAAATGTATAAAAATATAATGGATTAGAATTCACAGGATGTTTTCATCTGGCCACATTCATGATGATCACGATCTAGTGATCCATTAGTTACTTTAAAAAACATTAATAAATTTTATTGATTTTAATTTTTATAAGTACATTAGAAAATATAAAACACACTTCGAAACAGTTTAGCTGGGATATTACTTTAGCCCTAGCGTTTAACTATTACGGAAGTGCAGAAGGTCAGAAATAATCTACTTTCGTGGTTCATACCTCATAAATCAATGTCCCGAACGTTTTTTAATTTAGGTCTTAGCCTCAATTCGATCAATAATATAGAAGATCTATTCACCGATCAACTGTAGTACGACATTACGATTCCTTGGTCTTGTATCCATTTCTAAGACCACTATTTGTTGCCATGTACCTAGGGTCATTTTACCGTCCACGACCGGAATGGTTAAACTTGGACCTATCAAGGAAGCACGAACATGAGAATGACCATTTCCATCATGCCAGGTGTTATCGTGTTTATATTGTATATTCTCTGGCGCTACCCTGGATAACATCTCTGGAAAGTCATCCATGAGGCCTGGCTCATATTCAATTGTTGTGACTGCTGCAGTTGAACCTGAAATAAAAACTGTGAGAAGTCCATTCTCTATGTTACATTCCTTTATTGCCTGTGACGCCTGATCTGTAATATCAATAATGTCAGATTCCCCTTTCGATTTTAATTGAATTCTTTTCATCTGAACTACCAAATACTATGTTCACCTCGTGTTCAACTTTCTAAATGCCCATGCTTACAATAATATTTTTCTGAAGTTAAGGATTTGGATTTAACTCTTCTGTCTAATGCAATTAACTAGCACATCATGATATTCTATTAACATTGTAAAATCCTCCACAGGCAGTTCTGGTATTTGAGTAGGGAAATCTAATACCCGACCTAGCAATCCGTTCGGCTGACATGATGAAGATTTTAATAATCTGCCGTGTTTGATTTTCAATCCTCCTCAATAGCACAATATTGAAAAATGAACAAATAATTGTTTAACCAATCATAGGTAAGTCCTGGAAATAATACATGACACTCACTCTCACAGACATAACGAAAATTTTAACTCAGCGTAATGTCTATGATACAGTAATTGCAATTCTATGTCGGGACTTCTGGCTGGAGCTACTCTTCTTGGCAAGGTGTATTCTACCCGGAGAAACTGGAGCAAAAGTGGTGGTTGCCATATTACTCTCAAGTCTTTGAATACGTAGAGATTGATTCTACCTTTTACCAAATACCTTCTAAAACTATGGTCAAGCTCTGGAACGCCAGAACTTCACCGAAGTTCAGATTTAGTGCCAAATTTCCTAGAATAATAACGCATGAGAAGAAGTTTCGAAATTGTGGGAGAGAACTAGAAATGTTTTATGACGCTATGGAACCACTGAAAAACAAGCTATTAACATTACTCATTCAGTTTCCACCCTATCTTAAAATCAAAGAAGGATTGGAAGCACTACGACAATATGATTTCTTTTTCGATGATACTTATAGGTATGCCATAGAAATTAGACATCCTTCTTGGTTTTCAGATTTGGCTTATAATTTCTTCAAGAATAATAATATCTGTCTAGTCTGGAATCAGCTGGATATTATCCAGACACCTCCAGTAGTAACTAGTGATTTTGTATATATCAGGCTTATAGGAGATCGTAGTATCCATGAAAGAGACTTTGGAAGTATTCAAAGAGATAGAATTCAAGAAATGGCCAAGTGGGTTGACAGGTTAAAAGAGGTTCAGAAATATGAACGAAATGTGAAAATGGGAATGGTGGCTGCTAATAATCATTATGCAGGATTCGGACCTTCAACGTCAAACGCCTTTAGGGAGATGTTGGGTTTAAATCCAGTTGAATGGGGAATTGATATGGAACTTCCCACAAAAGTAGAGTTTGAAGAAGTTAGAGATCACAAAAAGAGATCCGTCAAACAAACTTCTTTGTCTGATTTCATTCCAAAGTGAGCATTATCTCCAGTAACCAAGAATGATTACGATAACTAATTTTCCCGATTGGAAAGAATCTATAAGAAGAGTTTTATAGTACAATTGAAGTATTAGGGATGACATGCAAACCAACATGAGATGTCAACTGTGTGGCAGGAGAACACATGAATTGCTCTATTGGTTCGACAAGATGGTTTGTAGTAATTGTTACCGCATAAGTCGAGCCAGATCTGAAGTTATTCTAGAAACATCAGCTAATAAATGACCTTGCCTTTTCATTTTATTTCCTAGTTGCTTAAGGTTTTCTATAAAAGAAAGAACGAAGCCAATTAAGGTAAAAACTCGAGATAATCAAATCAGTATGCCAGAAGCGCAAGAAAGGAAAAATTAGATTTCAATTGGCCGTGAAAAAGTATCTGAAAATGATATGAAAAGTAGATTCGGAAGATCTTAAAACCAATAAAAATATCTCTAATAAAGTAAACGTTGTACCTAGAACAAGTCCAATTGAATCCAAGTCACAGATTCGATTTAAGAATATAATAATAATAGGATGACAGAATCAACAAGTTCATTCTTCTGTTTAGGAGTAATTTTAATTGAATCAATAAATATGCGAAATGGAATTTGGTCATTTCTTAGCCCCACACAGCATATCCTCTATCTTCCTCAGCCTCTCATCTATCTCCTTTAGTTTTGGTTCTTTCATTATTTCTATAACAATAGCCCTAGATTCTGGAGTTGGTTCCTCGTGCTTAATTCCCATCTTGTCTTTAACCCCGGCGATAACCTACTTGCTTATTTCCTGTACGATCTTGATCCCTTTTTGCACGCATGCGAGATAATTAAAATTATGGCATTATTCATTTGACAGTAGGTCATTAAAGTCGGTTCACTCAATACTTAAATTGATTAATTTGTATTGTCCGACTCAGATCAGATAACCGGTATTTGCATTTCAAGAATCAAAATAAATGGAAGTTCAGTCAGTGACCATGCTGTAGTGTTAATCATGTTACTACTGGCCGATATTTTACTGTCACCACTTAACACATCATCAGCTAGATTCAGTTGGCTCAACGCTCCAGGATCATCATTTGCTTCTATTGCTGTACGAGTTTCATTCCAAATTTGCTTTGGTTTTTCGACATCCACTTCTGTTCCTTGAGCGTACACCCGACCGCCCAAACTTACAACTGAAATGGCCACCCTGAGAGGATTAAAGCTACCCCCCCAATGCTAACAGGTTCGTACTTTTTTTCATCGCACAAATCCTTTGTGTATTTTATTTTAATATTTCCTGTTTATGGTTACAACTTTATATATTTCCCTTCGACAACATCAACTAAATGGATACTAAGTCTAAAAATGGACTTATGTCAAGCTCTGTGGCGGTAATTTTGATAGTAGTGGGGCTCGTAACTGGCTCAACAGTTATTGTATATCCGAATCATGCTTTTGCTGGAGGTGCTATAGTAGATGGGGGTACTTCAGTGACATTTGCTATGATTAAATGCTCGACTGATAAGTCAGGCTTACGGGAGACACATGGTTTCTACTTCTCCGCTCATACAAGAAATGGATATTTACAAGGTCATTGGGATTTTGCATCTGCCAATACAGGTGCCGAAAATAAGGGTGGCACCATATATGATGGAAAGAGTGACGGAAAAACATACGAATTGAAAGGAAAGGAAACACATGATGGGATTTGCCATGCTAAAGTACCGAAGGATGTCATCATAAGTGGGGAATGCGGCAAAGATGTAACAATAAAATACAAAACAATTAACGGTTTGAGCCATACGTTAACAGGTGATGTCAAGTGTTTGGGGCATACTAGTCAGTAGTTCATCTTCAATTTTCTTGGAGAACATTTTTTGAGTGTTCTATGTCATCACACTCCCATATGCACAAAAGAGAAAGCGTCTATCTAGGTATTATCTCGGCCATTTTATTCTTAGGTACCTTAGCAACCCTTGCATACGCAGTAACACTTCATGAAGAGGATTACATTATAACCACTTTTGGAATAAAGAATGGAAATCCGTTCATTACGGTTCAAGGTACTGCAGGAGGGTCTTATGATCCTTCACTAGGTGACGAAGGATACCAAGCATACGTTTTCGACACTGACAAGGGCACTTTCGAAATAACCGTTGCCGAAGGTAGTTCAAATAAGCCCCATTATTCAACAGATGAAATCCTGGCCAAGGCAATAAAATTAAATGAATGTTTAATAAAAAATAGAGAAACTCATGGTAAGCCTTTATTTGAAAATAACACAGTATTGTATGTAGATCCCAATCTAAACGTCACAAAAGTTAACAAAGTCTTTACAGCGCAAGTGATATTAGATGATCCTGATGAGAAATGTGAGACAGGACAACATATACGAAAAATATATTCAAATCGGACAAATACAACTAGAACTCAGGCTAACTAGCGAAGTACGCGTATAATAACCCGAATCATATTTTTAGCAGTCGAATTCGAGAGCTTAAATAGTACCGATAAATGTCATCCTGGTAATGCTATCTGTAATTTGTAGAGATAATGGAGTAAACTGTAACTTCAATCTTTTCGCATCTTCTTGAACAGACTGGTGGTTTAATGTAAGTAAAGCTACAAGAAGCGAAGTTAATTGTTAAGAAATTCATACAAGTTGCAAAAATCATATTTTCGGAAAATAAATGTTACTCCAAGATAACACAATATGATTAAAATAAAAGTTAGCGGCACTAATTACTGTTATCTGTATGAGTAGTTTCAATCCATTTGCCTGCCGCTTCGTTAAACGTCAGTGTTAATGAATCATCTTGTCCCAGGGTTATTTCTTGTTGCGAAAGTGTAACGTTTGAATCACTTTTGATCTGCACATAATTTTTATTACTAGTACCTATAAGATCTAATGTCTGGCCTGCTTTCCCTTCTACTATCCCAGAGATAGTATTAGATCCAGCATCGGCACCTACCAAATTCATTACTGGCATAATTGGATTTATTATTGAGTTATTGTAGATTACCTGCGGATTTTCATTGCCAGTATTAGATTTACTATCCTGGTCATTAGCGTTATTCGTTTCCTGTTGATAGTAATAATTAGTTGTTTGTTCTGTGGTCGGTTGACTAGAATAATAGTAATTATTAGTTTCGTCATTGCCATCATTGTTACTATCAGCATCACTGTTTCCGTCTACATTTACATCTACGTTGTTTTGGTTGACAGCAACATCTGGATTAGTGACGACTGCAGTGTTTGGATTGGTTACAACTTTTGGATTAGAATTAATATTTGAAGACCCGCCCTGATTAGGTTTAACAGTCACAGGCCCCGTTTGAAAAGAATTTTTTGATTCTGCATTTGTTGTTGATTTCAGATTCGTAGCATCATTTGTACCTGTACAAGAACCTTGTGATACGCAATTAGGTTGTTTGATAGTGGATCCAGGTGATATTTGAGGACTACCTCCAGAACTAGGCGGAGTTGGCGATGTCTTTCCAGATGATATTTGAGAACTTCCTCCAAAACTAGGTTGAGGTGTGGAGGCACCTCCGCTCCCACCTATGGGAAATGCGTGAGCCTTGTAAAATTCTGATACGTAGGAGAACATAAGTCCTGTAATTAAAAATATTCCAGTTACCAGAAAAAAGTAATATTTCAGCATTACTACAAAACTATTCTTAATGACGATTATAATCTTTTCTGGCAAATGGTTATATAATACGCAATATTTTTGAAGCTGATGAGCACTGGTATTAGTAGGTCCATCAGATCTTTAATTGATTTGTATGTTAGCACAATTGTTTTTACCTCGTTTATAATATTTGGTTTGGGTTATTTCCAGTTAGCTTTCCCGTTAGATCATAATAATGGTATTAACAAGTCTTTAGAAATTGATAATCATACATCGTTTTCAATATTATCTGATAATACTAACCAAAATAAGGAAGGACTTCCTTACCCGAACATTAATTGGGAAAATCCTTCTGCTGTCGAACAAGCCACGATATTTTCACCTCCAAGAATAGAGAAAGTCACTGAGGGTATCTATTCTGCGATTGGATACGGTGTTGCCAATGTGATGATGATCGAAGGCAGTGACGGTATAATAATCGTAGATACAGGGAATAATATTGACCAGGCCCAAAAGATTCTTCAGGCATTTCGAGACATAACTAGCAAACCGATAGTTGCAGTCATTTATACGAATTCTCACGCCGATCATACAGGTGGAGCTGGCATATTTGTTGAAGATGGTTTGAAAGCAGGAAATAAGGTAGATGTTATTGCACAAAAATCAATCCTGGGTAGTTATTATGCATCGTCTGGAATGCTAGCACAACAGCGAAGTATTGCCAATATTTTTTGGGGAGGGCTATTGCTTCCGGAGAATGATACTGACAGTGTAATTAGCTATGGGATCGGACCTTCCTGGATTAGTGGAAATAGATCTTTTATTAATCCCACTATCTTTTTTAACGAAACTCTTGTCACTGATATTTCTGGTATAAAAATTAATCTGGTGCACGCTCCAGGTGAAACTGCTGATAACATAATTGTATGGTTACCTAAAAAAAGAGTATTATTTGCGGGCGATAACATTTATCGAGCATTTCCTGATTTGAGTTCCATGACAGGTGCGAAATATAGAGATGTTCCTCAATGGATAGGTTCTCTGGATAAAATGCGTACTCTAAATGCATCATATCTTGTACCAAGTCATACTGTGCCAGTTCTTGGTTATGAGAACGTTACAGACGTGTTAACTTCCTACAGGGATGGAATAGCTTATGTGTATGATCAAACTGTTCGTTTTATTAATAAGGGTTTAACGCCAGACGAACTGGTTCAGGCTGTCATGCTTCCACAATATCTAAGAGATCACCCTTGGTTGCAGGAAAGATACGGTCAGCTTTCATGGTCTGTTAGGGGGATTTATTCCGGGCTTGTCGGTTGGAATACAGGCGACGCTACCTGGTTCAACGCTGTCACACCCGAAGAGAGAGGAAATAAAATTGTTCAGTCGGTAGGGGGAACTGATAGGGCTATTTCTCTGATACGTGCATCGATAAAGGATGGAGACTACAACTGGGCGGCTGAACTGGCGACATATGTATTATATGCATATCCGGACAACATGGAAGCAAAATTATTAAAAGCTGGAGCTTTGAGGATCATGGGCTGGGAAAGTCCGAGTTCTGGCGCGAGAAACTGGTATCTCACTCAAGCCAACATTCTTGAGGGAAATATAAATGCAACAACAATCATGAATCTACCAAAATATAACACAATTGACGAAGTAATAGCAACAGTTCCTATCAAGAATATTCTATCTTTCCTACAATATCGATTAGATCCATTAAAAAGTCAAAATACGACGGCAACGCTTGGGATCTATTTAAATGATACTAAAGAAGGATATACGCTAGAAATACGGCGCGCGGTCTTGGAATACAAAGATTCATTTCCAACTAAATACGATATTGCACTCTACACAAATTCAGATACGCTAAAGGAGATCCTGCTAGGACAATCAAACTTACAAAATGCAATAGATTTAGGAATAGCTAGAATTGTTGGCGGAAACGTGACGGACCTAAATAATTTTGCAAATCTTTTTGAATACAAGTTCAAAGCACCGATTCATAGAATTCAGGGAGTAAATTAGACTGAAGCATATTGTTTTTTGGGCTTCCCATCAGGTCAATCGAGTGATTTGAGATAGAAGGAGAATACGATCCCAGATAATCCCCACTATAAGCGAATAAGGTCATGGCAAAATTAAGCAAGGGATCGACATCAAGATAATAATTAGGAATTATATCAGCTTACTGTTGTTATTCTAAATCTAAAGTATCAAGATTATTTCCTATGAATATCGCTTCTATTTTCAAATACTCCTGTATCTCAGCTCACTTCTTGTGGATCCGCAAAAATGACAATATAACGTCGTAAGATAAGGGAGCTTCCTTATAGACTCGGCAATAGTCGAGAAGAGCAAGCGATTTAGACCGCTGACCAGTCCCATTGTCTGCCCGAGCGTCCCTTAAAATGTGTTACACGCTGGAACTATTTGTGAAAATTGTTAATGAATAATGGAGATCAAAATGAATCATATAGACCCCGGTCATTCAAATTATCAATTCCATTGAATAGAAGACTTAAGGTTGAATGGCACTAAAAATATTCTTAATTATAATCTGCTATTTTTTCACACGCGACGCGTCTGTAATTCAATAGCTTTGCATTGTTTGGCTCAATCTTTAGAGACTTGTCAAAAAGTAGTAAGGCTTCTCTGTAATTTCCCCTTGCAAATTGCACGGTACCTTTGTCTCCTAAGGCTTCAGCATGGTTTGGCTCTATTTTCAAGACTTCGTCATAGCATCTATCAGCCTCATCCACTTCTGAAATACTCATATGAGCGAAGGCCTTGTCCATTAGAGTACTGATATGAAGCGGACGAAGTCTTAGAGATGTGTCATAATCATCTATCGCCTCTCTAAACTTGTTTTGTCGTCTGAGTGCATATCCTCTATTATGCCATAAGGCAGCGCTGCCAGGATCTAAATCCTTCGCCCTGTCATAACATTTCATGGCTTCGTCTACCTTGTTTGCTTCCTCGTTTATTAGACCAAGGTTGATCCATGCTTCCGCATAGTCTGGGTGCATCTGTGTAGTATATTTCAGATATTTCAAAGCCTCGTCCTCCTTCCCTTGATCTAATAAAATGTTCGCAAGGTTGTTGAGTGCGGCCACATTGTCTGGATCGATTTCGAGAGTTTTTTCATAATATTTCTGTGCCTTGTCTCTCTTTCCGTCTAGTGCAAGTGAATAACCCATACTATTCCAATATTCAGGGTCATCTTCAGGATTCAATCCTTAACCATTCGTCTAGACTAGTTTCATTTAAGCATATTCTATAACCGTAGCCATCAGTGTGTTGCTTAAGATGGCTCCCTCACTGATGGGACCAAGATTTAATAAATAACAAACATACAGACTCAATGTAGATGATGCGAGGGCAAAAGTTTTCGATACTCCCATTTCATTCAAGATATTTCAGTCTGCTTCTCATACTGATGGTCATTGTCATAGCTGGCTCTAGTATGGTTAAACCAATTAAAGCAAGCGGACAGGCTTTAAGTTCATCTTCAACACCTTATCCAGAACTCACCAATAATGGAATAGAATGCGATATAGTGGAACATCTCACATTTCATACTCATACTAACATTACGATGATCGTTGATGAGAAGCAACAAAAGATCCCGGCCGGCATAGGTATAATTCCAGCAAAATGTATTTACTGGCTTCATACGCATGATGACAGTGGTCTTATACATATAGAATCTCCAATAAATCAAAGTTTTACGTTAGGACAATTCTTTAACATATGGAATAGATTTGATAGTACTAATTCCACTGCATTAAATGGCATTTTAGCCGGCAATTACACTAACCATGTTGATATATTTGTTAACGGCATGAATCAAAGTGATCTTGATTACGCAGATATTCAATTGAAAGATAAAGATCAGATTACCTTGCATTTTGATAATTAATTCCAACACAAATTAACACTGCTTATAAAATAGTTACGCACCGAGTCAGCGTCTTTAAAATCAAAATGTTTTCATTCAAACTGTCGTCACTGTATGGTCATGAATACCCGTCTAGTTTACCTTTTCGATACACGAAGACAAATTCATATAAATCTTATACAAATTCAAATAGCTCAAGTAATATCGATCATAACAATAGAGATAGGATTTAAAGATGGCGGTAAAGATAGTGATGAACCCTTTCCAACTGTGTACATAGAATGTACAAGAAGGTAGTTTTAACGTGATCTAATATTGGCACAAGAAAATAATCCATTAGTGCAATAAATACAGGGCTTCTCAGGAAATTGTAAATGAAAGATGATTGAATTTGCGAAGAAATACTACATTACAAAGTCTGTCATCAAGTAACACACGATTTCTAGAATAGTCTACGTCAACAGATATTATGACTGGGATCGATTTTGACTTGACTGCTTCCTTCAGTACCGTGGAGAATTCTTTAGTTGATTTAATATTGTATCCTATTGCTCCAAAACTCTCTGCAAGTTTAGCAAAATTGGGATTATTAAATTTGGTAAAGGCACTTCTGCCAAATTCATGTATCTGTTTGAAAGAAATCATCCCGTAATCATAATCGCACCAAATAATTACTATTAATGGTAAACATAATCGTACTGCAGTTTCAAGTTCTTGAATATTCATTAAAAATCCACCGTCACCGCACATTGCGACAATTTTTTGATCTGGATTTACAAGTTGTGCTGTTATAGCTGCTGGCAGTGCAAATCCCATTGAACAAAAGCCATTGGGAATTATGCAAGTATTTGGATTGTAGGTATTGTATATTTTTGCGATCCAAAGTTTATGCGCTCCAACGTCAGATATGACTATATCAGTTTCGTCAAGGGCGTTTCTTACGTCAAGTATTAATTTTTCAGGTTTTATTGGATACGACAAGTCATTCTTGTACTTTTCTAACCTGCCAATTATTTCATTTTTGATTGTCTTAAATAGCTTTGGAGGATCGAGATGTGTAATTGTCCATGAGCTTTTTCTTCTTGTTTTGTGATTCTTTCTATTTCTTCCAAGACGGCACTCATGGTATATTCAATATCTGCAGCGATCTCTATGGTCGGAGGATAGTATGTATCAGATTCAGCCGGTGTGAAATCGATGTGAATAATCTTTTTATCTAAATCTCCGTTCCAATGTTTAGGACTATATTCAACAAGATCGTACCCTATTGCTATTACCAAATCAGCTTCTTTCATAGCGATTAAAGCATGATCTGCTTCTCTTATTCCAATAGTATGAAGGTGGCGTTCAGACTTGTCTGAGATAACTCCTTTAGCCATGAATGTATTCATTGAGCATATTCCTGTTTTCTCTACAAATTTTCTTACAGACAAACTTGCTCTACCTCTAATACAGCCATTTCCCACCAAGAGTATGGGCGTTTTTGATGCAAGCAGCAGTTCGGCTGCTTTTTCTATCAGGTCTTTATTTGGTCTCGATCTAAGTACCTGCTGAGATTTAATAGGTTTTATTTCAGATTCCATTTTTGCTATGTCTTGTGGCAGTTCAATATGTACTGCGCCAGCTTTCTCTTCCAACGCGATTTTGAATGCCCTTCTAACAATTTCTGGTATACTATCGGAATTACGTACTGACCACCTCCACTTTGTTATCGGTTTGAACATAGTTACGGCATCCATGTTCTGATGCGCCTCTTTATGCAAAAAATCAGTATTAGTTTGACCCGTTATTGCTAATATTGGAGACCTGTCCATATTTGCATTAGCTACTCCTGTAGTAAGATTTGTTGCACCTGGTCCCAGTGTAGAAAGACATACGCCCACTTTTTGTGTCAATCTGCCATACATATCGGCCATAAAAGCGGCCCCTTGTTCATGTCTTACTAATATGAATTTGATTCTTGAATCTAACAAAGAAATCATCAAATCACTAGTTTCTTCCCCAGGTATGCCGAAAATGTATTCGACACCTTCGGCCTCCAAACATCTTATAAACAAGTCTGATGCCTTCATCACAGTTTATTGACTACAATCAGTATCTCCCACGTTCTATTATATTTACCCCGTGCATTTGTTCTTTCACAATGATCCCCCAGAAAGAACTAGTGATACTATCCTGACTCATTTGTGTTTCATCAAAACTACATTTGAATATCCTTTCACCTGCTGAATAGGCAGACTGAAGGTGTAGTTAGGTCGCACACTGGCATATCCGTTAACTGCCACATGCTTTAACGTATGTTATTGTGATGCTGATGATCTTAGCTCCTTGGGAAGACTAAAGGGAATGACCAAGATCTAGATCACCCGATATTATCTGATTCTCTTCAACCTAATATCATCAATATCTAAGGAACAATTATTTCTTCATGCTTTAATCCTTTTAGTATTTTATGATGGAGCAAATACCTCCTTGCAAGAAAATAGTAGGGAATTTTTATTAGGCTATTATAATGGCAAAATTTTCTAGGTGTCAACCTTGGTCTTAGTAAAAATTCACGAATTATATATCATAAAAACAACTAATGGTATGAACAAAATGAAACAGGAAGCTATCTTGCATTTCTATAGGATACTAGAAAATTCCCTTCATGAAAGCGATATATCCAAAATAAATGAAGGAGATATTGATGCCTGGTCACAATCGTTCAAAAAAATAGTAAGAGAAAGTAAAGAACATGGAGGTAAGGGAGTATTTGTCCCATTTTTAATGTGGAAGTTGGGTGAGATAAGTCCTGTTGAGGCGAACAATTACTTAGAAAAGAGAAAAAAAGATGAATGTCTTGTTAGTTATGATCATAACAATGTTGAATATGTTATGTGGGTGTTGTCATTAATGTTTATGTCATGGTCTGTTACAAATCTTAAACGAAAAACACAAAACGGACATTGTCAGAACGTCAATCATTCACATGGTGATAAGAATCCCAGACATTGTCAAGAGGGAACAAAATTTCATCAAGAATTTTACAACGAATGTATTAAATCCTTCAAAGATTTACTAGTGCATGCAGATTCCATAGAAAATAACTAAATTTGAATTTTCTGCTGCTTTGTATTATAAAGCTCTTGCTTTGGATAAACTAGGCATATATGCTGATGCTATTGACGTTCGTAATAAGATCTTAGTCTTAGATTCAAATAATATTGATATGATGTTAAGTAACGCTCTCGATCTTTCCCATCTGGGAAAATATGAACAGGCTTTAAAATATTACGACAAGGTTTTAACTATAAATCCTGATGAAGATATGGCCTTAATGGCAAGGGCGAGGCTCTACTCAAGTTGGGAAAGTATGACAAAGCCATACATATTTTGACAATATTTTAGCTATCAACTCTTCGGATAGCGGTTTATTAGTTAAAGCATCAAAGAATAAACAATTGGCTCTAGAAGCTCTGAAGAATGCGGTAAATGACGTACAATAAAAGTAAATGTGGTAACAAGATAATTTGTGACAAAATTCTTTTGTATCAATCGGTAAATGGTTTGCAAATACCAGTGCAGATTGGTAGAAGAAAAGACTCATCTTCAGTCTACTACAACAAGGACCAGGCCTGTTGGAATAAAAAAGGTTCAATAATAGATAAGAATTGAATCAAACACATAATTGTATATTGTAGAATCCTGCAAAATGTCTAGGGGGACACACCGCTTGCACAGAAGCAGAAACCGTAGCTTCTAAATAGCTTGTTTGCGATTATCTTATTGGCAATCTATGGCTCAGCAACAACTATTAAAGCAAGAACCATCTGTTTCTCAAATTCTACGTACATACAAGAAGCAGTTAACACAGAACATTGAGCGACGTCCCCAAGGTTCCAATATTAGTACCATGAGTCAACAGTTGAACCAGGAATCATCTATTCCTCAAATACTACGGACATACGGAAAACAGTTTAGACAGATTAGAAAGCAGTATACCGACGGACTTGGTGGAAGATGTGTTATGGGTGTGATTATGTCATATTATGGTTGGGATGGCAAATGCATTACTACCGCAGAAAGAAGATTATATGCTGCATTAGTGGCATTGAGACAGGCCGGCATCAGTAAAGAATTATTGATAGAAATGAATGATTCGGGTGCGACATTCGAGGAGATAGCTGATTATCTTGACAGAAAGCAAGGATTGGCAAATAGCAATGGGTAAGCGTCAAAACTTGCCCAACAATTGATTATTATTTGGTCATGTTAATCCTTCAACAGGAGCAAAACCATGATAATATGGAATTTGGCCTAGTTCATCCTTAGCAGGAATTTCTGCAATGGAAATAAGGTGGCCATCAGGATCTTCAATTATGGCATGCTTTCCAAATGATTCCACCGTTAACTTTTTGTAAAACCTGACACTTTTCTCCTCAAGTTGCTTGCAAACATTTTCTATGTCATTGACGAGAAACCCTATCAGCATATTAGGCGATCCGCTAGATTTCGTTCTTTTAGGATGTAATGCAAGTACGGCTCTTCCGCTTTCATTTACAAACTCTACCCAATCTGGAGATTCGTATTTTATTTTCATCCCTAGAATATCACGATAAAATGTGATAGATTTCTCTATATTCTCAATCAGGAGTATCGCTGCGCCTACTCTTTTGAACATCTAATTTCTTTTTGTCATTGAGAGATTTAAACTTGGTCGTGTTATCCCTTGCCCCTTCCAGTTGTAATTAATCGCTTTTGGGTGGTCTTGCCATGTTAGCACAATATCCTTATATACTTGCCTCTACTAATGATATGTATGTCAACAACGATTTTAATGAGCCCGGAACAAAGCAAACAACAAGCAACTCCATCTGTAGATCTCATTGAGATATTCAAATGCATTTCTGATGATAAGTCTCTCACACTTTTTAATTCGGTTGCTCATATGAACGAAAAGAGTGAACTTCTAATTTCTAAATTGAATATGACACGAAAACAGTTCTATGCAAGAATGGAACGATTATCACGACAAGGCCTGATAATGAGGACAGGAGGACAACATCAACTTACCACACTGGGCAAAATAATTTACCATCTTCAAAATACCATAGGTAAGGCAGCAGAGACAAATCAATGGAAATTGCGTACCATCGACACGCTTGTTAGTGAGAACTGTATGCCATCAAATGAGCTTCATATTTTGATTGATAAACTGATAGAAAACGATGAATTAAGGGCTATAGTCCATCAGACATTGAACTTTTAAG
The DNA here is from genome assembly GCA_963728595.1 of uncultured Nitrososphaeraceae archaeon. Lineage (GTDB taxonomy): Archaea > Thermoproteota > Nitrososphaeria > Nitrososphaerales > Nitrososphaeraceae > TA-21. Next base: position 104,531 of record CAVSLF010000025.1, on the reverse strand, counting down.
AAAAATAGAGTCTAAAATAGAATTTATGTATTTGACAATATATGCGACTAAATGACCAGTGGAGAATTGGACTTTTGTTTTGCGTGTAAAATAGGTTACTTAAGCTAACATGAGAGGTAGTTGTCAAGGGAGAATCAGCTGGTGAATATAGAGATATTGGTACAAGAAGAGTGTTCAAATGTGATAATTGTGAACAAAGGCAAGTCTTAGTTGGACATCAAGAATACGTAAGAATAGGAGTGACGTCAAAACAATATTTATTGAAGATAAAAGCTAGATAGATTATCTCTCAACATCATTTTGATTCTCTATTGATTATTCAACCGGATTCGATTTCAAATAGGCTTCTGTGACCAAACAAAAAGCCGGAAAAAGGTATTTTTTGTTAGTACCTAGCAACGTATATAGATAACCGAGTCTTTAAACTTTATGTTTCCAGTGCGATTTTACTAATTTTAGCTTGCACCTCGTATCTCAACTGATACAATAAGAGTAGATTCTTTACAAAATTTTGAAATTAATTTGGTTTCGACTGAATTCATCAATCATTTGACTGCTCTTCTAATTCTGTGGCTGCTGATGCCAGCAATTTTTTTAGCTGAAGATGAGTTGTGACAACATTTGAAATTACATCTGATTTCTTTATGTCAGTAAAGGTTACATTTGCTGTCAGACTTTGAATTGCAGGGTCCCTGATGGTAGTTTTGAAGTCTTCTGTTCCGCCCTTTTTCTTCGCCGTGAATCCGTCTGAAAATGAAGATGAATGTATTAAACTCCCATTTGTAGAGTAAAGTTTCATAATTCCATTTACCTTTTCACCCTCCAGTGACTCATCATTGACTTGATATTTGACTGACATAGTCACTTGGTTTCCGTGGACGTTCGATAACGGTACAAAACTAGCATTTTCCAAAGTCAATAGAATGCTATCATTGTCTGCGAATACATTTTTTACGGGCATTGTGACCCCGTAAAAGAAGAATTGCGTCGAAATGAAGGATAGTATAAGCACGATAGATGTCATGGTCCTTAGCATACGGCCATTAGACAGAAACTGTTTTTATATTCCTTTCAATTCGGTAACAGATAATACAGCAATTCTACAGAAAGGTCAGAGGTCATATGTTTTTATTAATAAAAACTGTTGGAGGTTGTTAGCATGTATAGACCTCCACCAGATTAGGTATTTGTTCTTGGCAGAACGATATATTTGTGGAAAATAAATGGTATAACTACTTGATTTAAAAAATAAACCGGCATTGGGGTTATGAAGACTCTTGCGATCCTGCTTACTTTAGCATTTACAGTCTGCGTAATAGAAGTTTACTGGCTCACTCCTGCATTCGCTTTTCTCATACCGCAAAAGTCACAAACAAGTATTCGCAACCTACCAGTTTGTCTAAATGGGTCGACTTCTCTTGCTGATTCTGAAGTTGGTCTAAGGTGACCTTTTAGGCATTTTGGACACAATTCTAATTCGCTACTCATTAATGATATTACCACACTATCATTTAAAACCTCAAACCTTCTGAAAACACCCTAATGTAGATAAGTCATAGTAGCAGTTACGCTACTTCGTGGTATTTCTTAACCAAGTAGCCTCTTGTCTCGGTTGTTAATGTATCCAGTTATTCGGCACTAATCTTATGCATATAGCAGGAATTACATAGAATTAGTATGTTAGTCAGTTTTGCGTCTTCTGGTAAATCTTCATCATTGAATATGGTTCTACAAATTAGACATTGTCTAATCAATCACTGATATATTACCACACACTACCTATTAGATATTTTCCTGACAGGTCAGGAATTATCGGTCCGCGTCCCATCTTACACTTCAACTTACATTTGCACGATTGAAGATCTTTACTTTACTCTTTCGAGTTAACTCCATGAGGATAATGATATAGAGACAATTGTGCGATCTGAAGTTACAAAATCCAGAACGCGATTTCAAGCTTGAGCAAATATTGTCATAAGCTGCTTCAGAAATGGTAATTCTAATGGTAGATGAAGAAGGTTTATTTGGCTCAGCTAGATTATGGTTCCATGACAATTAATACCGATCAGAGGGTTGGAGTCGTAACAGGAGCTCAAGTGGCGTGGCATAGGTTTTAAAACATCGCTCGCACTTGCAAGGAATGGATTTCTTACTTTTGCCACTATGCGAAATTTGAAGGAATCCAGTAACATGACAGAGGCATTCAGAAATGAAAATCTCCCCTTGCAAGCTATTCGACTAGATGTCGACAATGAAAAATCAGTCATAGAAGGGATTAATAGAATATCTGAGGAAAAGGTGGCGGGACGATAGCTGAATATAGCATCTGTCGGAGGGAGAATTACGATTCCCTTTCATTCAGGTTACCATGGAACAAAGTTTGTGTTAGAAGGGCTATCTGAATCTGTACAATATGAATTGGAACCATTCGGATTAAGGTCATTCTTGTAGAACGTGGAGTGCTGGTTCAGCTTTTGGAAGAATATGAAGACGGGCGCAAAGACGTCAATTCGCGGAAGTAATTCACCATATGTAGAAAATGGCAAATAATATGTCTGAGGCATTAAAACAAATGGTACAAAATTCAGTACATCCGTCTCAAGTCGCAAAGGTGATTTTTACAAGCAGTTACTTCTTAATCCTGATTTCAGACATATAGTTGGAAAAGATGCTGCCATGACTCTGGAAGCAAGAAGAAATATGTCTGAAGGAGAATATAAAAACTTGATTAAGAAACAACTTAATTTGGTATATTGAAGCAGAGGATAATACTCGTTTAGGGATCTAGATTCAAGGAATCTGTTGGCAGTCTCCTTCACATCAAGGGTTCTTATCATAGATATCGGCTATGCAAGTACACTTCATCTTTTTAAGACTAGGCACAACATGACGAAACTTGGTAAATTGATAAGGGACTATTTGGCAAGAATCCCCTGTTTTACTTCCCCACTTATATTGCTCAATACATCTGCAATTCCAATTCCTATTTTCTTAGCAATTATAGCAGCTGTGTTTAGTGAATCCTCATTAATGATATCTTTACCTTGATTAGCTATCTCAGAAGCCGTCTTATTTATAGAAGTCATTGTATTATCCAACAATTCAGACGAATTACCACCGGTTAACTTTGCTAGGCTTTTGTTAATATTGTCAGTAACTGATTTCATATCATATTGAGTTGAGTTACTTTGTGCATTTGCTATCATTAGGTTCGCTGAAAATCCTAGAGATAGTATAAGGGCCATACTGAGTGCGACAGGAAGAATCTCATTCATATTGTGATCAAGTCCAATCTCCTGTTTATTTCTTTCCTTAGGTCAGAGTTTCTACCATTATTATTTGAGTGAACAGTTCCTTTTAGAGCTCGAATAGTACCAAATTGGGCATGATGTCCATTCCCTTGATTATATTTCAATGCGTCATCTTCGGGATGGTAAAAGTAAAGACGATAATGCAGTCTATTTCCAATGCCACATGAGAAAGGTCCCATTTCCGCTCGCTATCGATTCGGTCTTTATATATGGCTACCGTATTGCTTAGTGAAGAGAGATCGCCTGTAGCACCGTCGTCGAAAACAGCTGCGCCTCTACCATCGAAAGTGCCATCGGAATTGTAAATACCAATTGCCGCGAAGCTGTACATTGCTACGTCTCTGTTATCAGTTACAAACATTGTGTTTCCTTGAATATAAACAGTTTCCTTATTTCTAAATGTCTCCGTGCTATTTCCTTCAGCATTGATATTCAATGTCCCGTTAAAGATTCCTTTACCAGTAAAAGTCCCCATAGAACTTTCGTTTGATTTTTCTGGTTTTCGCTCGACGTCTTGATAATGCTCAATGTAAAATGGATTTCCTAATACAATTGCCTCAGAATCATTATTTTCGTCAACACTGGTATTTGCTAAAGTCGTAGGACTGTTTATAGCAGTGGTATCACGAATAATCAAGATACTTGATAACGCAACGACACAGAGAATTAGTGTTAAGAAAATCTTCTTATTTCCTCCCTTCAAAGTCTAATTTGCTCTTCTTGTACTGTCTTTAATATGTATCGATGTTTTCGACATTTTATCTTTGATTCTACAGAATGAAGTAAATAAAAACGGTATCGTTGGTAGTTTCGAGCCTGGAGAGACGTGAGTTAGTACAGTTATTATTTTGATAAAAAATTTCAATACGGCTGCTTGGTATTACATTTGCAAAATAAGAATTCATACGATAAGACTTTGATGGTTTAGAGGTCCGTACATTAATCAAGCGAAACCAGAAACTCATCAAAAAAAGGAGTAATTATGATAATAGCCACTCATTTAGCTTACTTCGTTCAAAATCTAATTTCTTTTTGTAAGATTCGTCAGATGGCGGTTCAAGCAGAGTAGCAGGACCATTTTCGTGGTAAAAATCAGCAACAACATATCCTGCTTTCTCATTCCCAACTTCCATAAAACAGAAGCCCTTTCCATCGAATCGTGACGCTGACTGATTGTTTTTATCATTTTCGATATCATCGACTATTTGTTGGCTGACTACTTTTGCTTGGGCTTCTGCGAATACTCCAGCTTTAGGAATAGCCACATTTTCGTTCACTTTAATTTCAGTTACATCTCCTATTGCAAAAACATTTTCATAATCTGTCTTAAGGCTGAACTTGTCGACTTTAATCCAATTTTGTCCTTGCTTCATAAGACCAGAATTCCTTATTACTTCAGGTACTTTGTGAGGAGGAATCCCTATAAGCAAATCATAATCTACCAAATTTCCATTTTCAAACTCTATTTTTCCCATATTTAGTACCGTCTTTATTTTATGGAATGGATGGAAATTGATATGGTGATCATTGAGCAAATTAATAACATCTTGACTTACTTTTGCTCCCGCTACAGGTAAAGTAATCGGAGTTGGTGTATAAATATCGATATCAATCGAGTCTCTTGTACCATTCTTAACTAGAATATCATTTATTAGTAAAGATGCCTCATACGGTGCCGGTGGGCACTTATATGGAATAGATGTTATGCATATTGCTATTCTGCCCTTCTTTAATGAAAGTATTCTTTGCCTTAGTTTTGGAACTTGGTCTGCATCATAGAGGTTAAAGCCCCCATTTTCTAGAAATCCATTGACTTCTTCGACGGCATATTCTGTGCCTAATGCTATTATTAGATAGTCATATTTTAACTTGAGAGTTGAAGATCCTCTGATTGTGACAGTCTTTGAGGTAACATCAATTTCCGTTACTTTATCATTTAGATACCTTATTCCTCTATTTTCTAGCCTATTCAAATCAATTTTAGAATCTTCAAATGTTCTTATTCCACTTAAGATCCATAAATTTACAAGTCCCATAATGAAATAGTCTTTTTTATCGATAATACTAATTTGGTATTTTACTGATGCCGATAATGAAGAAAGATTTTTCTGCAATAAATTAGCTGCTGTCAACCCTCCAAACCCTGCTCCTAAAATTAAGATACGTTTTCCCTCTGAAGACAAGTAGCAAAATGAATAACCTTGGATCTAATGTAAAAAGATTTCTTCATTATTGCAAGCTTTGAGCGCTTTTACTCTTATGACCCTATAATTGGAAGATAACAGATTCAGTACCAGGGAAAAAGAGGGCACGATATAACAAGCATGTATTACATACACTAATTTATCGCATCCAGATAAACAATATAAAATAGTATAAATTTTTGTTGTTTTGTGTAAAAACCATATACCAACATCCTTTTCAGCATTTTAGAATATAACACTAAAGGTTAACGAAGTATGAACTGGAGAACCTTAAATACATCTGTAAAGTTGTCAAAGTGTGATTAGAGATATAATTTCAATATTTCTTCTGACACTTGTATCAAGTGTAACAATAGCTTTTCTGTTAAGTTCATCTCCTACACATTTTCCTGCTGCTATTGCTTCATCCTTTACTACCCAAAAAGAACCGGCTAGTTCGCCTTTAGTTTTTAAGATAACTGATGAGATAAAGGATCGCATAAATGCTCTTGTAGATAGTAATAGAACTAATGCTGCGATTGTTATTGGAATTGTTGATGCGAACGGAACTCAGTTCTATAGCAATGGTAAAATATCTAATACAAACAATACTACAGTAGACCAAAATACAATTTTCGCCATCGGTTCTAACACTAAAGTTTTTACTACAATTCTGTTAGCAGAGATGGTAGAAGACGAGCTTATTAAATTAAATGATCCAATTGACAAGTATCTTCCATCTAACGTTACCATTCCTCAATATAAAGGGCACAAGATTACCATTGAAGATCTGGCTACCCATACTTCTGGATTACCTGAGTTTCCTTCTAATTATTGTCCTAGCTTCGCAATTTCAAATGCACAATCCATTGATGATAAAGTTCAACGCGTGCGAAATCTGATGAGTTGTACCAAAAACTATACATTTGATCAACTATATCAGGGCCTTTCTAACACTACAATTACAAGAGAGCCAGGTTCCAAATATGAATATTCGACTTTTGGTACAGGTTTGCTTGGCCGTATTTTAACCTTGAAATCAAATATGTCTTCTTATGATGAACTATTGACAAAAAGAATTCTAAATGTATTGGGTATGAATAGTACAAGTGTATATCTTTCAGATGAACAAAAATCTCGATTGGCAATAGGACATTTATCTGGGCGGGAACTTCCTCTATTCAATATCTCAAATCCTCTTGTTCCAGGCGGAGGTCTTTATTCATCTGCCAATGATCTGTTGAAATTTATCTCAGCTAATATCGGGTTAATTAAAACTAAGTTAGATGGTGCAATGCAAACATCACATTTAATAAGACATAGCACCGGCTTTTTAATACCAAATAATATTGAAGTATCAAGCAAGAATGCTAATATCGAACTTTATATTGGTTTAGGTTGGCTCATAACTACCAACCTTGGTAATGAAATCGTCTGGCATAATGGCGGGACTATTGGTGGCTACAATGCCTTCATGGGCTTCAATCCTGCTACTAATAGAGGTATCGTCGTTCTATGCAATACTGGTGTAGCTGATGTCGATATTACAACCCTTGCCTTGAATCAGAAGGGTAAGCTGTCATCTTTAATATGGAATTTGCTCAGTCAATAAGCGTTATTGCTCAAGCCACATCAGGTTCAAAGGCATCGTCATTGAAGAAAAAAGGCCCGAACTATCCTTTCCCCTTTTCATGCTTTGACAACAGTCGGGCGACTCCGACGGCTTGTGGATAATCAAAAATTTAGAGGTATTAGGATCAGTGGATCGCATACACTAGTATATCGCATCCCACCGAACCCGATAAAAAAATTCATAGGTTCCGGAATAGTTAGATGATTGAATATGTTCCCTGCTGTTCAAGTAGATCAAAGAATACCCTCGTCACCGCTGCAATCATCCTTAAGTCGTAGCTCTACAGTAGTGTAACAGTAGTCTATTGTTCACCCATCATATACTGTCTAGATAATTTCACGTAATTTCCGGCCAAGTCTTCAATCCATCCTCTCTCCCCCTCATTTATGTCACGTATTTCTTTTGCAGGTAAACCTCCCCAGAGTTTCCCAGATTGAATTTTTGTTCCCGGTTTTACAACAGAACCAGCAGCCAATATTGACCATTCTTCAATCTCGGACTGGTCCATCACAATTGATCCAATTCCAATTAAAACATGATCTTTAACTGTACAACCATGCAGAGTAACTGAATGACCTACGGTTACTCGATTACCAATCAAAGTTGGATTTTTATTGCTAGTAACATGTATGATGCTATTATCCTGAATGTTTGTTTCATAACCAATTCGAATGTGGAATACGTCGCCTCTGATTACAGTTCCAAACCAGATTGATGAGCACGAACCTATCTCTACGTCACCGATTACCATGGAACTGGATGCTAGAAAGCAATCTTGGCCTATCTTTGGTCTTTTGTTATTAAAAGATAAGACTGACATTGACATTCTCTTCACTTTCATAAATAAATAATTATATTTCACGACAGGGCGAGAATAGCTTCAAAACTAAAACTAGGATAAGTAATTTGTTAAGTTTCAGATGTTGGAAAAATCTGTAGATTTTGGGTAAAAATAAAATAAATGCGTTAGCATACTGATTTACTGTTACCAAGGTACTGTTAACGTACTAGCTGGCCTTACGGGGAGCACAGAAAGATCAGTTCGCTGTGTTAGGATCTCATGTAAACTTAGCTAGTAGATTAGAAGGGAAAGCTCAAAATGATCAAGTCACAGTATCATCGTGTGCATTGGCTGAAATTAAAGACAAATTCGACGTGGAAACTATAACAATAACTGGGGATGAAAAAATAGCATCATTGAGTATCATAAAGTGAAAGGAGAGAATTAGGAAGGCATGTTTTTTGGTAGCAGTATATCAGTTATCAATTTTCTGTCTCCTTACTTGCATATAAAATAAGACTCATTTCTAAGAATTCTTTATCAAGCTTCTAAAGTGTTCGAGATTGTGAGACATTTCATTCTTCCAAGATTCTTCGGTATAGCCATGTTCCTTGATACCATGCTCCTTCGCATTCTTCAACAATTCTTCCTCAGTCTCCCCATACATTGTGTGAATACACACTGGATCGCCTGCATCCTTGCAATTTATCGATAGAGTCATTTACATGTCTCCGAGTCCCTGATATTTAAGTCAAACTCTATAAATTTAATCAAGGGCACAACAATTTACACGATCTCTTAATCATTTCATTATTTCGTCAATAACACCAGAATGGTTATGATGATTTACTTGATGAATGATGCCTGTTCCAGACTGTATAACAAGAGAAAAAAACAATAAGTATTATTCTGAATATCTAATGATTCTTAACTATATTCATGAGGCTATAAGCCACAAAGCTTTCGAGTATGGAAAAAATTTAGTCGCCAATAATCCTAATATTTTATTACCACTTCCAGAATGGAAGTCAATGGAAAATATTACTTCCGCACTGATTAAGACCTGCTTTACCGTATCGAAGAATATGAAACGCAACATTGAGGTATCCTGTGTAGACAAAAAGATACTCTATTCCTTCCCCCTAGATGGAGTAGGTGGAAAGATACTAGAGTGTATAGATTGTAAGATCCCTAATAGTCAGAGATTTTTCCAAGAACTCAGTTTGTTTGGACTGTGTAAGCTTATCAAGGTATAGATAAATGAAACAAGTATTTTGCACATCCTATTAAAAATTAGGTGGCCGAAGGGCCCTACTGACTATGAGGCAGAAAGCAATTCTTACCCTTTAAACTATCTCTACAGCGGCATACTTCCGATGGCACAGAAGAATACGTAGAAAGCGCACAGATCTAGCAAACCAGTAATTGAATTGTTATTGATGGGAAATTCTTATAAATGAATATACTACAATTATGCTTCACATTGAGTAATCTTAAGTTAGAAATAGTAGCAGTAGCGGTACTCGCTGCTGGCTTGATAGGAGCAACAACAATTTCTGGAGCAAGAGTGTTCGGCCAAGGAAATATTACGGGAAATATGACTGGGTCCAGTCTTGTTACATCTACCTATGGCGGCGTGGATATTGACAGTAGCAGCGCAACCATTGATTGTGCAGGTGAAATCAAAGGTCCAGTAAAAACCGAAGGAATTGTAGCAGATGCATATATCAGACATGGAGAGTTTAAAGGAACGTGGAATATTGTTAATGAGAAGAAAGAAGGAGAAGACAAAGGCGGCAAGATTACGAGCGGATGGACAAAGGAAGGAAAGTATGAACTAAAAGGAGTTGAAGAGTATGATGGCATTTGCAAGGCAACTGTTCCTAAGGATATAACCATTAGTGGCTTTTGTGGGAATAGGGAAAAGATAAATTATGTAACCGTAGGGGGCAAGAGCGACACTTTTAAGGGTAACGTAAGGTGCTACACACAATAGGAATAACACTTTCTCTTTTTTTGACTTCCTATTGGCGAAAGGATTGAGAATGGCTAAAACTTTATCTGCCATTACCAAAATATCTCAAAGTGCACAGTTCACAAAGTTGCTCACCCAACATTCAAATTTTGTTGGTAGGCATTATCAGCTTGTTAGCGGTTTTGGATTAATATTACTGATTTCTCCAATCCAGAGCTAATGCCATAGCCTTATCATAAACAATTCGGTCGATTATAATTAAAGTTCTTTTTCAGCCCGTTTCCTTTTAGATTGTGAAAATTAGAACGAACTGTTTTATGATATAGTTGCTACTGTCTATTAATGATACAAACCCAAGGTTTTGCATCTTCACAGAGCATAGGTTCACTGACAGATGAAATCAATAGATGGCTTGTGAGTAATACACAAGGAATGGACACTAAATTTAGACTAATAAATATAAAGTACGCGTCAACTGCCGAGCCAATCCAGAATGGTAGCCATGTGAACTATTCCGCACTTGTCATATATGAAATCGTCGAAATCAAGAAAACAGATGATTCTTCCGAACCGCTAGATGCGTCTGGAGTAGAATAAAATCCAGACTACAATTTTTTTCTGCCATTGTTGAATAGAACTAAGTCGGAGGTTGGCATTATGTTGTCAACAACCTCCAGCCTGTGCAAATAAACCCGGTCAAGGTCTTACAACCCCAGCCTAACAAACTATATCAGGGTTTTGACAAAAAGATATCTTTGATTGAAACAAATGTTGGTCTAGATTAAAGTACAATTACAAAGACGACTAACTAATGACATTGACCAGATCGACCGGTGCCATTGAATGAAATAAAGAACGAAGTTCAAAATTATTTCTATTGACTTATTAGATCTGTATTTTCTAATAATTAAGTAATTACACTACCAGAGTGTTGAGATCTGAGATGACGATAAAGGAATTATTGTGTCTAATAGAATGTAGAATTGAAGGATAAAAAATCCTTTTTTGCTCCTATCGTTGGTATTGGACCATGTACACATGAAAATCGGCATAATTCGGAACGGCTTCAATTTATCATTCAAACATTACGAGGAATGTGAATCAGGAATTAATATAGAAATTCAAAAGATGTCGTTTTCTGCCTTATTTTAGAATTACTATGGACTTTATGATTTGATTGATGGTAGGAAGATATTCATCATAGGCTTCTAGACTATTGGAATAAGAAAACAAAAATGACCCTTTGCCGTTAACAATTGCAAGAACATTCTTAGTTCGTCCGGATTCTCCGAGGTAGTTTGTATAATCTACACTATTACTTACTGTAGGAAACCCATACAAATTATTCGAATGTAAAAATTTTTCATCCAAATTATAAATTTGGTAGGATGCTTTTAGTTGATCTTCTACGGCTAGTAGATAATTGTCTGGGGATATCTCGAGGCCTTGAGCATAATTTAGCAGTGATGCGTCATCATCGTTATATGTTACCGAAATTCTAAACTCTCTGGGAAAATTCTGATTACCAAGAGTCAGGTCCACGCTGCTTAGAAAATTTTCCCTTCCTTTTGTTTCCAAATCAGGGGGATAAAATAAGGTGAATCTTTTTGCAGGATCCGTGTAGCTCTGCCAGTTCTCAATACTCTGGCCGGAAATAGGCTCAATATTTAAGATACAGATGATGGAACACAGGATCATTGTCAATAGTATGATATTACGCATTCTTATAGAAGAATCTTCAATTCGCCTTATTAATAATTTTTACCTCTCTGCGGATGGGGCGAGGTGAGAATATATCCATAGCCGATGATTATGTTTATCAATATACTGTTCAATTATTAGGTCGAATTATTAGTTCGAATTACTACCAGTTTATCAACTCCAGATTCGGCTCCCCAAACCTCACCTGTCCGTCCAAGAAGTTGACGAACATTTGCTTCTGGACTCGGTAAAGAAAATACTTCAAATTTTTCTTGTGAAGCATCAAAACGGACAAGAGCATTTGAACCAAAATCGCTCAGCCATACCATATCCTTGTCATCCACAAATATAGCATAAGGTTGTGGATAATTTCCAGGCAGTTGCCATTCTTTCCATGAATTGGTAAAAGGATTATACAGACCCAATTTTCCTGCGTTCCATTCACTGAACCAGACTCGGTCTTGAGAATCAGACCAAATTCGTCGTGCACCCTGGTCCTGGGTTGGCGGCTGCAGCACGGTAGTGTTTCCTGTTTCCAAATTGATACGAGCGATATAGCCACCAGCCAGAGATGCAAAGTAAACTGAACCTTCTGGAGTTGTTGAAATACCATAAGGCCCTACTCCGCGGGGTGCTCTAAATACGTCGACCAACCCTGAGTCTGGGTCCAAGCGGCCATATATCCCGCTCTGACCAGTAAACCAGAGAATACCTTTACGATCAAATGTGGCAGTATTCAAATTCGCATAGCCCGTATTTTCAGGTAGCGGAAATAGTCTAACCTCTTCAGTTTCTGGATCAACACGCACAATGGCATTCAGACCACCATCTGTAATCCAGGGAGCGCCATCTGGTCCTACAATAACACCATGCGGTGCAGATCCCCGGCCCAGCGGAATGTGACGAGTCTTGCCTGTTGTTGGATCAAGTAGTCCTAATTCTCCTAAGCCTTGGGCTGTATACCAAACCGAACCGTTCTTTGAAGGTGCCACATCATGAGGTTGCGAACCAGTCGGAACAGCGAATTCTTGAATCAAGGGCTTTGAAGCAATTATTGGTATTAACTCTGATTGATATTGAGCCAATAAAGTTTGTTGGCTTGGTATAACAAAAGCAGGGAAAATTAGGAGAAGTATCAAGTATGCAAACATATGTAATCAATCATCTGTCCTAATTTTATTTTTATATTTTTTGTTTCAGTTACCTGCTTCTTATATAGGCTCGATTGATTACTTCCTCATGGCAATGCGTATACCCTCTTTTCATTCTATTAGTAGAATATCGGAATGGCTAGCAACTTTGAGTGTGGGTATCATAATCACTTCCATTATTACTTTAATATTGACATCTTATGAGAATCTTCAATTTTTGTTCGTTGGCGTCACGGACGATGCACTGTATGAAATGGATGCGGTTGTTGGCTCAATCTCTTCAATAATAGAATTCATAGTTATAATTATTGCATTGTATTGGTTTTATAGGGCTAATCAAAATATACATTCATTTGGAGCCAAAGAAATATCTTCACCGATTATGACCATTATTTGGTGGTTTGTTCCAATACTACAATTATGGAAACCATACAAAATTACTCAACAAATATGGAAAGCTAGTAATCCAGAAACAGGTTTGTCAACTGGTATAGAATGGAAAAATTTACCAAGTTCAAACATCATAAAATTATGGTGGATTCTTGGAATACTACCACTTCTTATTGTAAGCATATTTGTGTTTTATGCAATATTGTACCTCGGCATGAACTACTCGGATCTAGAGCAAGCAGGTCAAAAATTAGCCGAATCAAAAGAAATGTTATTTTACACAAATTTTGGGTCTATTTTATCAAGTGGCCTTGTTATAGCCTCAACTATCTTTTTCATACGCCTGGTGAAACAGATATCTTTATGGCAAGAAATTAAGTCAGGTAGATCGATTTAAGAATTATTTAAATTAGTTCTAGTCTAAGTAGTACTAGTCTGTAGGACTGATGTATATCTTTCGCACTAGTCACCATACCAATCGAAATCGTATCCTGCTATTGATGATAAGCTGGCCCAAATACAGATATTAAAAGAATTAATTATCCATTTAAGTAATCTTTTTAATTCGAACCCCTTCATTTGAATCATGGTTAAAGTGCCTATTGAAGAACCGGTACAAGACCTAATTTATGATACAATAACAGGTCATATCGGTCATACGTCAACTAGTCTGAAGCTTCTCTTTATGTTGGCTACTCACAGTCAATCAAAAATGGCCTGCACAGGTACAGTTGGTTCTTAATATGTTTTTATGCGAACTTTGAAATTCCGCTTATCCTGTAGCCGTCTGCAACTGGATCGGTAGTCCCTGGTGCTAGTCCCATATCCCAAAGATATTATGATTATAGGTAACGCAAAATTAAGGCACTAACTTAATCCTGCATTACCTACTTTAAGTATCACACTGGGCTTGCAATTTTGTAGCACTACCTTGGATGCATGCGAAAACAATGTTTCAGAGATATAGATTCAGTATTGATCTACTTGAGAAGGCAGACAATTACGAATAAACTTAATCAGAAGGATCTTAAAAACTTGTTTCCACATATTGCCATATTGATAATTATCAGAACGTCTTACACAGTTGCTTTACGTGGGATCAGCAAAAAACCATATGATTACAACGAAATCTAAAAAGATGGTGACTAGACAATTAGGGTAAATTAATCATCCTTCAATAAATCATATTTTTGACCAAAACCATAGAGAGCCTGATTGAATGCTTCCATAGGAGGATTTACCAATCCAGCTCCTATATAACCAATTCCAGCTTTCCTGTGAGCCACAGCTGTATCAATGATCGGCAGAATCCCTGTTCTCACCACCTTTCTCAAATCAATACCCGTCGCAGTTCCTTGAAAATTTAATATTGGAATTGTGAAGGAATCATTAAGCCCCATAGTAATTTGCCTCATTTGCTTCGTGTATCGAAGAGCATCTTCAGAAGTTCCGCCAATTAATGACAGGATGGCAGGAGAATTGGCTAGCGCAAACCCCCCAACTCCGGCTGTTTCGGTGATCGCACTATCTCCAATGTCTGGATTCCCATCTTCCTTTCCATATCCTGGAAAATACACAGCATCGATCATACCTGCCGGTCCTGTGAACCACTTGTTTCCAAGTCCGCTGACTCTTATGCCAAAATCAGTTCCATTTCTTGCCATGACTGTGACAAGAGTGCTATATTCAATATTAGCAGCAGCCTGGGTCATTGTTTTGCAAGCACCCATACTTAAACAAAGAAAGAAGATTTCATTTTCGGAAAGATATCTAGCCACTCTAGATATGTCCTTCTTATCTGCTACGTCAAGCAAGAAAGGCATCATTATGCTTTCGAATAGTACAGTGCCGGCTGCAGGCCGATTGTGTAATTCATCCCCCATATGTAAAGCCCTAGCCATAATTGCCTTTAAATCGATCCCACCACTTAGTCTGACTGCTTTAGCAAGTGATGGTGCCAAAATGTCGGTCCAATATCTGAGAACTTCGATTGCGCTTTTATCAAACGCTCCAAACTGAACCTTATTTTCAACCAATCTGCAATAGCAGGTGTTCCCATGCTTGCGATCGTTTACAACGAAAACTGGCATTGAAGCAGAGATAACGCCAGCCATTGGTCCAACTGCATGATATTCATGATTGGGAGAAAATTCTATTTCTCCCCGCCTTATGGACCGCACGGCTTCATCCCAATCTCCAGCTAAATCTTCATAAATCATCGTGGCAACTACTGCTCCTTTCAGGGGACCACACATTCTCTCCCATTTTATTGGCGGGCCTGCATGTGAAATTGAATTTTTTTTCATATTCTTAAAAACTTCCATTGCTGGTTTGATATCGACAAGAAATGGCCTAGAAGTCCCCATCTTTTCTGCAGCGGATTTGTTAGCCTCCTCTATCGTGCTTTTTATCTGCCTAGCCGTTTTTTTCCAACCTCCCCTTCAATAGAATCATTATAGTGCTCATGGTAATATGTGAGTTCCAGAAGATCCAGCCACAGCATCGGTCAACTTGTCTAGGTTTGCTATTATTGATTCCTTACCACCGTTTTTAATGAATGTAGTTGCAGCTCTAACTTTTGGTGCCATGCTTCCCTCCCCAAGTAAGTTATTATCAAACCCCTCAAGGGCCTTCATCCGGATAGTGGTCAGGAGTTTTTGATCTGTCTTTCCATAATTTTCGTAAACTCCATCTATATTAGTTAGAATTACTAACTTCGTAGCACCAATAAGAGTAGCCAAGCGCTCCGTCGCCAAGTCTTTATCAATCACGGCATTGACTCCGATTTTCGCGCCATTTTTCTCTATAACTGGTATGCCACCCCCACCGCATGCGATAACAAGAAAACCTGCTTGCATTAGAGATTCGATTGCTTTATGCTCTACTATTAATAGGGGCTCAGGGGAAGGAACAGCAAGTCTATACCCTTTTCCAGAACGAACTTTCTTAATCATGAAATAGTCACTATCTTTTACCAATGTATCCATCCATTCCTGCTCTTCCCATTCATGAAAAACCCTCCCGACTGGCTTGCTAGGATTTTGAAACGCAGGATCTTTTTCATCGACTAGCACCCTAGTAAGGACAGTAGTTACTTGCATTTCCAATCCCCTTCTATCAATCTCATTTTGCAAAGTCTGTTCGATCATATAACCAATTACTCCCTGCGTTTCTGCGTTACACGCATGCAATGGTAATGCGGGAAAGATACCATTTGCCAATCTGTGTCTCAATAGACTGGCACCCACCTGAGGCCCGTTACCATGTGTCAAAACTATCTTAAATCCTCTCTTGAGTAGATCCACAATTTGTTCGGATACTCCCCTAACATGGTCGCATTGTTGTTCAAATGTTCCACTTTCATTTTCTCGCATTAACGCATTTCCTCCAAGAGCAACGACAATAACTTCTGGGTTTACGCGAGTCAAAGTCTATGTGATGTGCCACAAATATTTAAGCATATTTAACAAATGTTTGTAACTTTTTCTTAAATCATAAAATTATGAAACTCTGATATGTACAACTAAAATAAGTCAAGCAATTTGAAATCGAACCGAACCCAAATTAAGCACGAGTATCAGTTTTTTTCATTCTCTTCTTAAAGATGAATTAAGTTTATGCAATGAACTTGTTCCAAATTTTCTATCAATTAGTGTGTAAAGAGCGCAAGTCATCCCAGTTACAAGATCTACACCAGAAGTATGCCCACGAAAGCTGAGAGGAACCATCTTCTTCGAGTATTCGTCTGCTCTCCCAAGAGCAAGTGAGTTTACCATCCCTTGGATTTCTTCGTCGCAAATGCATTCTTGACTATACTCCATTAATTTATAGCTCGTCCATGATGTCATTGTTGAATACTCTTCAGGTAAAATTATTCGCTCAAAATCTAGGCACTTTGCACACCAATTGAACATAGTCAGAAATCCTGAAATAAAATCATCTCCAGCCGGAGTATACCCAGGCCCTCTACCACATAGTTTGCCTAGAGTACGGGCCATGAAAGCCGCAAATACTGCATCATCGTCAGTTTTCTTACTGTTACTCTTTATAGACCTTATTTGTTCTGGAAGCAACCCCCTTGTAGTAATGTCTGGTGAAAGGAGACAGCCTGACCTTGCCAGTTTGATCATTGAAGGAAAAATTGAATCAAACTTATCACGAAATTTCGATAAGGATCTAATTGTTACATAACCTAGATTGTTCTCAAATAACCTCGATTTGCTTACTCCTATAGTTACATTATCATCTATCATGACTTGGTCACGATGCCCTCTTATGATGGAACCAAATTTCATGAATTTCTTAAAACCATGAATACCACCGTCATGAATAATGTTTATTGCGATCGGTGAACGTACCTTATTGTTCGTAATTACGAATAGCCGGTTGTCTATAGTCTTGATATTCGCTGCGCTATCAAAGACGCTAATCAGCTGCCCTCTTATTCTGGTCTGACCAGTCAAGATATGTTCAGCGAAAAGGCTTCCTATCCAATTACCTTCAAAAATATTCTTTTTTATTTTATGATAGCTAGTTTTGTAATCCGATAACTAAGATTACCCCTACAAAATTTTGGAAAGTATACTTTCCAACTTCGGATCCAATTTAGGTCTAGGTTTCCAGTCAACATGAACTGCTGTCACATTCTGACTGAGAAGAGAGTGATAGAATAAATCAAGTCCAATATTTATCACATGTAATTCTGTATTCAGTAAATTTCTCCCTTTAGCCAATTAACTCATTCTCTCCATGAAACAACTGGAATAAATCCTATCGAGATCGAGTTTCCCTCTAGTTATTATGTGCACGGAGGCAATTGCTGCTAAGGCATTGGTTGGGAAGACTAATGCTCCAGCATTTTCCAGTTTCCTAATGCTTTCATCATACCCTTGGGGATCTCTCTTCGTGCCACAAACATGAGTAACTATGCTCAAATACCTGCTGCTCTTTCTTGCTGTTGCTTTCACTTGCCCAATTTCCTTTAACACTGCTCCGACTGGATCTGGATTGGAACCATATCCCAATACAAAATCCATCATGATTACACCCACTTCAGGATCTTGCGATTCCTCGACCAGTCTTAACCTTCTTATTGTTGGATCGATCATAGGGTGTGGACGCCCTTGAGTGAACTCTTCTTCTCCCAAGTCCAGAATAGAATGTTTTTTACTCTTTGAAGACTGAGGCAATTTTTTTGTTCCTCCCGTAGGGGCATTAGAGTAGAGGTCTTTTAGTGTACCATTCAAAATTACTTGCGTTTCGTAAGCAAATGTTCCCCCCGTATATAAAGCTCTAATATACTTCTGTTGCTCTCCGAATCCCTTCCATTCTTTTGCTACTGATCTTTGCAAAACTTCAGGTTTCATCTGAAGGCGAACCAATGATTGCTTATACAGCTCGTTGCTAGTCAGACTTGCAACTGCAAATACCGCTGAAGCAAGTGTATTCACCTGAACTATCTTGGACTTTATCGAATCTGGCAGAGAATCATCATCGCCCCCCCCTAAGAATGCTAGCACGTACTTCTTCTTACCATGTTTTACTATGTAGTCGATTATCAGTTTCTTGGCACGGGGAGATGGAGGCTTGGAAACTATTGTCATGATTTCAATATCTGGCAGTTCTTCCAACACCTTTAGTGCTTCTAACATCATTAACCCGCCTATCTTCTCTTTAGGATCATTTGCCCCCACACCAAGACCATATTTTACTCCAATATCGCACTGATCTAAAAGGCTAGAAACCTCTTGAAGACCAGTTCCAGCTGCCGCAATTATTCCTACAGGACCTGTGCGCAAGACATTTGAAAACCCAATGCCCTTCCCATTTATAATGGAGGTCCCGGCACCGGGACCTAAGATCAAGACCCCTTTTTTCGCCGCGTGCTCTTTTATTGTTAACTCGTCATCAAGCGTGACATGGTCACTGAAAATTTGCTGGTGGATCCCCTCGTTGCTTAGTTTTATTGAGAGATCCTTCACATATTCACCTGGGATTGAGATTAATGCCAAATTGGCGTTCGACATATACACCAGTGCAGAATCTAGGTCAGCGGGGTTCTCAGAAACTGAGCTGCTTGTATCGGAACTTCCATCAGAATGAAGCAATTCTTCCACCTTTCTGAGGGCAGAATCTACAGATCCTTTGTCCACTGCCTTAATTGCTATGATCAGATCAGATTCTGTTGCTTGGTTGATTTTTGAACTTGGAAAACCAAGTTTTACAGGTACCGCTTTATTGGTCTTTGTTCCCATTATCACAACTGCTTCCACAATACCGTTGCTGCTCCGTTTCATTATATCAGAGATTTTCAACAGATTAAGCGAATCTCTGTAATAATTTGACTTTACCAGTACGTGAAAAATACCGGGACTTTGCAATATTCGTTACTCCTATAGGTATTTGCAATACCTTCAAATATTTAAGAATACATGCCCAATAAGTTATAACTACCGTAGTTTGTCTTTATCCTGCGAAATGATAAAGAAAAATGCGCTTGACCAAGAAATTGTTTTTTATGATATATCATAAATAGGAGAATAAGTTCCCACAAACTATAATACGATGACATAAAGAAATAGCATAATGACCAGAGTCGATACGAAAGTGGTTTCGCGCATACTCTTCGCTTTGACAGTTTCAGTAAGTTTGGTTGCGGGTTTTAGTTTAGCCAACCCGGCTCAAGTTCTTATGCCCAGTTGGGCTCAACAGAATAACCCTCTCAAGGTTGCGTTAGTGACAGATGCCTTATTCAGTGATGGTGGATGGGGAGCATCTGCGTATAATGCGTCACAGGTTCTGAAAGACAAATACGGACTAGAGCTCACGACTCAGGAAAACATCGCGATACCCGACATCGAACCTACTCTAAGGGATGCCGCAGATGCAGGAGCTGACATTATCTTCGCTCACGGATTTGAATGGGGTGACCCCGCACTGAAAGTGGCAAAAGACTATCCGAATACTAAATTCGTTGTATTTACGGGTCTCACCAACTCTACTAATGTAGCATCAATATTTCCAATGCAGCAAGAGGGTTCATTTTTGTTAGGAGCCCTTGCAGGTCTGATGACCAAAAGTAATTCTTTGGGCTGCGTGGGTGGAAAGGCTTATCCTAACATAATCAACATCTTTGAGGGGTTCAAGCAAGGAGCAAAAATGGTTAATCCCAATGTCAAGATAACATGCGTGTTCATAGATGACTTTCAAAATCCTGCCAGGGGAAAAGAAGCTGGCTTATCTCTAATAAGCACTGGTGTCGACTTTTTAATCCATGTCGCCGATCTTTCAGGTCAAGGAGTAATTCAAGCGGCACATGAAAAGGGCGTTTACGCCTTGGGTGTCGTGGCAGATCAGAACAAATTGTCACCTGATACTGTACTGAGCTCTTTTGTACTTGACATTGAAAAGGGATTTGAAGAGTCAATTAAGATGGTTCAAAACGGGAACTTTAGTGGACAAGTTTTCAAGCCAGGTCTAGAGACTGTTAAGGGCGGCCCTGGTCCTGGGATTGTTTACCTTGCATCATTTCATAGTTTGGACAGTAAGGTGCCAGCAGACGTCAAAGCAAAATTGGCCCAGTTGACTCAGGATGTAATAAATAAGAAGATATCAGTTCCAGAGAGACATGAAGCAACACCTTAATTTTTTTCCTTTGTCTCTACCGTCATACTAGATATTGCTTTGGCATACACCTCTCTTGGCTTGATTCCAATAATTGTGCATGATAGAGAAGTAAGGCTATGAAACAAAACGACACATCACCGATTGTGTTATTGGATGGCATTACATGTAGGTTTGGTGATGTAGTTGCAAATGATAATGTTAAGTTTGATCTAATTAAAGGCGAAATACATGCGCTTTTAGGCGAAAATGGTGCTGGCAAGTCTACATTGATGAGTGTTCTTTATGGGCTGTATCAGCCTGTAGCTGGAGAGATTCTTGTTAAGGGAAAACGCATCAATCTCAAATCTCCATTGGATGCCATCGAATTGGGAATAGCTATGGTTCACCAGCATTTCCTATTGACGCTCTCTCATACAGTTGTGGAGAACATAATCGTTGGGGTAAAATCCAAACGGACAGTTTTTCTCGATATTAGTAGTGCTGAAGAGAAGATCATAGAATTATCAAAAAAATACGGCCTAAAAGTCGATCCTAGAGCGATTGTAGGTAATCTTTCGGTAGGCGAACAGCAGCGCGTGGAGATATTAAAGGCTCTTTATCGCGACATCGATATTCTTATTTTAGATGAGCCCACCTCTATGCTCACTCCACAGGAAGAGAAGTCATTATTTGAGACCCTTCAATCTATGGTTGCCCAAGGATTATCCATAATCTTTATTACCCACAAGCTGCAGGAAGTTATGGCTGTTAGCACCAGAGTTACTGTTTTGAGGAATGGTCGATCATTAGGAACATTTAGAACTTCTGATACTAATGAGTCCATCCTGGCCCAACTAATGATAGGACGGACAATTATACAACATGCCGAGTACTCAGGACGAAAAAAAACCAGTAACGTGGTATTGGGAATTAAGAATGTTTCTGCATTAAACAATTCGAAGATTGTATTCCTAAAAGATTTTTCGATAGAATTAACAAGAGGTGAGATATTAGGAATCGCTGGGGTGGATGGTAACGGACAGAGTGAGCTTGCGGAAGTCATATCAGGTCTTAGGAAGGCTATAAATGGCCAAGTCATCATGGACGGACGCGATATTACCAATCAATCACCTCACAGTATAAGGGAGAATGGTTTGGCCTACATTCCTGAAGACAGAATGGATACTGGACTAATATTGGAATATTCAGTCGCAGAAAATTTGGTGCTTGATAGATATTTCTCTGAACCGTATTCTGGGAGACTATTTTTAAATTATTCAGAGATGAATAAATTTGCTGAGAAAATAATTATAGATTTTGATATTAGGGGGGTACCAGGCCTAAATTTTCCGGCTAGATCCATGTCAGGGGGCAATTTGCAAAAAATCGTCTTGGGCAGGGAGCTTTCTAGGAATCCCAAGGTTCTCATTGCACATAATCCCACTCGAGGACTTGACATAGGTGCGACAGAGTATGTTCACAAACAGCTTCTGAAGCAGGCAGATAACGGAGTTGGCGTTCTCTTAATATCGCTAGATCTAGATGAGATTTTGGAGATTAGTGACAGAATAGCGGTATTATTTGAAGGTAAAATAATGGGAATATTTGATCGTGAGCACGCTAACATTGATGAGATTGGACTTTTGATGGGCGGCAAAAAAGACACCATAGATTCAACTAAAGTTCAAGAGAGAAATTATAAATGACTTCAGTACCAATTCATGGTATCTTACTCCATAAGATAAAACTGAGATCAATGGTCCCTTTCTTGACAGGAGGTCTTGCCTTTGTAGTTGGTGGCATTATACTTTCCAGTGCCGGGGTAGATCCGATTCATGCGTATCAGATTATGATCAAAGGTGCATTTGGGAGTGTCCGTGCCCTGGCAGACACTCTTGTAAAAACAACCTCGTTAGTAATATTAGGTTTGGCAGTTTCTGTAGCTTTCAAATGCAAAATATGGAATATAGGTGCCGAAGGACAATTATATTTTGGTGCCCTTGGAGGGCTTCTAGCTGGTCTTTCGTTTATAGGTGCTGTTCCTATCCTAGCTCCCATCGCAGTAATAATAATGGGATTCGCTTTTGGATCTCTGTTTAGCATGATACCTGCCGTTCTCAAGGTGAAGCTCGGAGTTAACGAAGTAATAGTAACCGTTTTGCTCAACTTTGTTGCACTTCTCTTCATTTCATATCTGCTTCACGGGCCCCTTAAGGCGCCAGGCTTCCTGTCTTACAGTCCAAATATCTTTCCCCAGTCTGAACTATCAATTTTGTTACCCAACACACGCCTTAGTGTCGGGATCCTCATTGCCGCGGCTTCGGCGGTTGGAGTATACTTGTTAATGTCTAAAACTAAAATTGGATTTGAGATCCGAAGCGTCGGGGCAAATATCAAGGCAGCGAGGTACGTAGGCATGAACGTAGGGAAGAGTATCCTTATAACATTTGGAATAAGCGGAGGACTAGCAGGTGTGGCTGGCGCTATTCTTGTTGCAGGGGTACAGCATCGCCTCATTGAAGGGATCTCGCCCGGTTATGGTTTTATTGCTGTGATCGTAGCCCTGCTTGGTAAACAGAACCCTATCGGAGTCACAATAGTTGCTTTCTTTTTTTCCGCATTATTGGCTGGCTCCGAAGTTATGTATAGGACGTTAGGCGTTCCCGTAGCTCTTGCTCAAACTCTCCAAGCTTTGGTTCTTGTTTTTGTCCTCATCGGCGAATTGTTTTTAATCTGGCAACCGAAATGGAGGAAAGGGTGAGTCATCAGTGATAGAAGAAGCTCTAGTTGTTGGAATTTTTGCTTCTGGCGTACGGATGTCAATACCTATACTTTTTGCAGCACTTGGAGAAAACATCGCCGAACGATCTGGGGTGTTGAATCTTGGTGTCGAAGGCATGATGTTAATAGGAGCATTTTCTGGCTTTATGGGTACCTATTTGACGGGTAACATCGTAATTGGACTATTGATGGCGATGGGTGGGGCTGCGGTATTAGCTACATTGATGGCCTTCCTAAGCGTAACTATCAGAACAAATCAACTCGCAGCTGGACTAGCAGTTTGGTTGTTGGGCGTGGGGCTTGCTGCCCTTTTATACAGACTGTCCTTTGGAGTCGTAACGATCGCTCCTAGTATTCATTCTTTTACTCCTGTTGAGATCCCTATTCTAAGTCAGATCCCAATTGCAGGGCCCATTCTATTCAATCATGATCCAATGATATATCTCGCGCTCCTAATGATTCCTATAACGTATATTTTCTTATTTAAGACCAACCTCGGTCTAAAAATCAGAACTGTGGGCGAAAATCCAAAGCAGGCCGATACTCTTGGTGTAAATGTATATCGGATACGATATCTAGCCATTATAATAGGCGGAGCTTTTGCAGGTTTGGGTGGGGCGTATCTTTCACTGGCCATAACTGGGTCCTTCTCAGAGAATATCACAGGAGGCCAGGGATGGATTGCACTTGCAGTTGTGATTTTTGGAAGATGGAGACCATTCTGGATACTAGTAGGAGCCCTCATTTTCGGAATGGTGAATGCCTTTCAATTGGGACTACAAGCAACAGGTACAACAATACCGTTCCAATTCCTATTAATGCTACCATATCTTTTGCCCATTGCGATATTGGCAGCTACGTATAAGAGAAGTGTAGCGCCAGCGTCTTTAGGAGTACCTTATGCTAGGGGAGAAAGATAAGGCAAATAACTTGTTGCCATCGAGTTCAGGTTTAGGCGTTTGCTATGCTGGATAATACCCTTCATTCACCACTCCCATTTATTTACAGACAGACGGAGGTTCTACTGTTTTTTGCCTAAATTCGGGAAGGCAGACTTGATCCCCTTTACAAATCTTGCTGAATCTGAAACCCAGCCAAATACACCACCCTGCATCTTGATCTGTTTTATCGCTGCAACATAATTCTGATAGTCCGTCGAATTAGTACCATCCTTCAGAAGAAGGCACCAGTAACCATAATCATTCGCTTCTCTCATAATCGTATGTACACAGACATCAGTTGTTACACCAGTGACTACTAGATGCGTTATGCCAAGATTTCGTAAAAGTAATGGTAAGTTACTCTGTCCAAACGCTCCTTTACCTGCTTTATCTATTACGTGCTCTCCCTCCACCGGATAAAGATCATCTATTATATCCCAGTTTTTCTCGCCTCGAACCAGAAGTCTTCCTAATCCACCATCTGGAATATTTCCAATACCAACTCCGTTACCGATAATTTTACTACGCAAGATCTTATTGTATGGAGCATCAGAGAGATCTGGAAGATGTCCTTCCCTTGTATGAATTACTTTGATGTCGGTTCCATTTCGTATTGTATGTAAAACGTACATGATAGATTTGATCGGCGATGAAGTTAATCCCAGGTCGTAACCCATTACGTCTACGTATCCTTTAGGCCCACAGAAATCAACCTGCATATCTATACTCAGAAAGGCAGTTCTTGCAGAGTCAAATTCAAGATATGCTGTATCTCCAAAACGCGGACAATCCTCTACTTCTACTGTAAATAGTTTACCTTTTGGAGGACCATAAAGCCATTTAGGGAACTCAATTATACGAGTCATCTTGAAATTTTCGTAATCTCTTTCGACTTTCTCCAACACTTCATTTCTTGCCGCTTCTATGAAATCTCTATTTGGGAATGGATTCAGAGTTTTTTTTGCCTTATTTGAGTTCAAGTTTTTACCGCCCACTCCTATGATTCATGCCTGAATTTATGGCAGTGATAAATCCTTTCATGACTTCGATCACTATCGACATACATCATATTTTTATATTATTCACTCCCAGACTCCTTGATTATAGGTGGAACCATAGTTTGAGGAATTCTATGGTATTTTTCATAAATGTATGCCATGCTAAGAATAGTTCCCTCATCGAATGGTCTTCCGACCAATTGAACTCCCGCCGGCAGTTTGCCATCCACTAATCCAGCCGGAACGTTAAGGACAGGTAAACCCGTAACATCGAAAACAGTGGTTAGCCTACTTAGCACCTGATAGACCTCGAGACTCTGTCCATTTATATCTACCATCTTCTGGTCCAATAACGGGGCCGTGATGCCAGAAGTGGGGACTACCAAGCCATCCAATCCTTTCATAGATTTTAAAAACGCAGATTTCAAATTCTGCCTCATTGTTTGTGCTTTAATGTACTCTACCGCAGTTATTTCTAATCCTTTTTCAAGCATGGCTAAAACGTCGCTTCCGTATTCTTCGCGCCTAGTCTTCATCCATTCACTGTGTACAGCTGCGGATTCTCCAAGTCTGAAGGCCCTCCAAGTATCGTATATTTTATCAGTTTCTTCTAAATTAACAGGATTTGTTGATATTCCGACCTCATGAAGCTTGTCTACAAATCCTTCAAAAATATCCATCACCTTATGATCTATTAGATCAAAAAAGAACTCTTTTGGTATTCCCAATTTAAATTTGGTCCCTTTTTCTTTGTTCTCTGTAATGAGGCCGACATAATCAGGCACAGGTGAATCAATGCTTGAAGGGTCAAGCTCATCGTAGCTGGCAATCGCATTCAGAATTGCAGCTGCATCCCAAGCACTTCTTGTTATTGGTCCAATATGATCAATTGAGGGTGCCAACTGCATAACTCCATATTTACTTACCCTTCCATATGTCGGCTTTAGCCCAAATAATCCACATAAAGAAGAAGGAACACGAATAGATCCGCTCGTATCAGTTCCAATTGAGGCCGCAGACATTAATGCACTTACCGCTACTGCCGAACCACCGCTTGAACCTCCTGACATCCTATTGATATCCCATGGGTTCTTCGAAGACCCATAATGAGGGTTTATGTTAGTAATTCCACAAGCAAATTCATGGGTATTATTCGTACCAACAATGATGGCTCCAGCGGATCTTAGTTTTTTTACTATTGTCGAATCATGATCTGGAATATAATCGGCTAGGATTTTCGAACCACTAGTGCTGCGTACGCCCTTAACATAAATCAGATCCTTGAGACTAACGGGAATTCCATGCAAAGGCCCTTTGTATTTTCCTTGATTTATTAAAGACTCTGCCTCTTTTGCTTCCTTTCTTGCTGAATCTTCCAAAACCGTTATGAATGCATTAAGGATTGGATTTAAATTATGGATTTGTTCAAGTGTGCTTTCAATAAGGTCAACTGGTGAAAGTGCCTTAGAAGAAATGAGTTTAGAAAGATTTTCAATACTCGAGTCAAGACCAGAAATGGAAGACGATCGTTTCATTCCCCATCACTAATTGCATAATTATAGGAGTCTGAAATGGGAGATAGACAATACCTCCTTTGATTTCTACATAAGCTATGAAATGATACTCCGCACAATTGATGCACTACCATAGGAAATTAATACCCTAATATTATAATCTTGCCCAAAGGTAACATATATCCTAACATGTTCAAGGATAAATTAATTGGCAGTACTATCTTCAAGTTCTACATTTTGCTCAAGCATGTTTTTATGAGATCGGATCATATCCTTAAGATAAGGATACTTCAAACTCAATATTTGGCAGGCAATAATAGCTGCGTTGTACGCAGAAGAAATACCTACTGTGGCAACAGGCACACCTTCTGGCATTTGCAACATTGAAAGTATAGAATCGATACCACCAAGATGATTACTGACCAAGGGTATTCCAATAACAGGTATGCTAATGAGTGAGGCTATCATACCAGGTAAGTGAGCAGATCCACTTCCGCAGGCGATGATCACCTCTATTCCTTTCGATTCGAGTTGGTCTATATACCTCAGTGTCTTTCTGGGTGCTCTATGAGCTGCAACTATTGAGACTGAGTAAGGGATTTCAAAGGAATCTAGCACATCTTTAGTATCTTTTATTTTATTCAACAGTTCAATAGAGGGAGCAGTACTGGCCTGTGTATATGTGGGTGTGGGTGTTTTTTTCGCAAATCACCATGTTCGGTAGAGTGTGTACGGCTCGTCATGTTTACTAACTGAGACGTTATCCCCAAGTTTATAAGTAATTTGCTAGATACAGACGACTTGAACCCTAATTTCTGGATTCATTGCATAACCATCTCCGCCTACTTTCACCACCTGCGTTCAATTCCCACTCCGTTTTTGATACTCATCATGAGACCTTATATTTTAGATCTACTTTAGGATATTCTGTGTAGAAAAACTTGTGATGTACATCGCATCTTGAAAATTCATGGTCGCGTCATAATTATTCATGGTTTCATGCGATAATTAAAAAAACAATTGAGGGATATAGTTCGATATGGATTTACATCCCACAACTAGAGGATTTCTCGAACAGATCATAAACAATGAGATAAGACAAATTCAATTTGTCGTTAGTGCAATACGTAATGATGAGAAATTTTGGGCAACGGCGGTAAAAAATGAGGAGGATTATGTATTAGGTTTCGTGATGGGCAAAATCATGTCATCATCTTCATCAATGTTTATCGCAATGCATAACAGAATGGCAACACTAGATGAAATGAAACAAATACTTCAGGTGATACATACGCGTGGTGAAGAAATCAGAAACGCATATACTAACTGTCGCTAGGGCAAGGTTAGATTTATCCTAACGCTATTTGTGGACATCTTTCCAGTGTTATAAAGAAAATGGAGGGGGCATCGACATAAATTTTTCTTTCTAGAGTGAAAATATAAATATTTGCAATCTTCTGGGTGGTGATACCGTACAGAGATTCCTGGGAGAGGTTACTACTGCCCTATACCATGTGCGCCTAATTAAGCTGCCAAGACTGTTTACACTACTAACCCTTCAAGTTTAAGCGCTCAAGAACTTAGACAAAAAGAAGTGAATTGATAAATTACTAAGCCAATGACACTTGCAGTGACAGCATCTGTTCTTTGTAATATTCACAGGAATGCAATACTGCAGTAGTCTTTCATTTAATCGGAAAAGCTTAATAGAATATGATGCATATATAATAAGCGGTATGAGTCATATCGCTAGAGGCTATATGATGGTCAGTCCACGATTATATAGTCTCGTTTCTTCCTTAACTTGGAAACAATTTTAACCCATACCCAATAATCTCATTATTAAGATTTCTGCGATATCTTGGTTCAATTAAGTCCCAATAGGTGGTAAAGGCACTGTGTAAGCAATAATGTTTAAGTGTGCAAAAAGATACCGCATCGGCGATTTCCAGGCCAGCCCTATTTTAAGTAACAAAAAGAGGAGTCTCAAAAACAGGGTAATGATAAGGATTACAAAGATGGGAAATGGTTTTGCAGCGGCCGATGTCTTTAGTCAGAATATAAAGAAAGATACAATGCAAGAGATGGGTGCAAACTGAAACCCAACAGTAGAAAACCTGACAAGAAAATTTGCGATAGAACGGCAGAAGAAATATCATTTTTCAATGACTTGTAAGGGCAGATGCCTTAGACACAAAGCAATAAAACCGGGAGTTAGAGGACGCTATATTGCGGGTCAAAAGCGTTGCCAAGTATGCAGTATTTTCATCAACTAGGAAGAATTTTTTTGTCCATGCTGTGAATACAGACTTCGTACAAGACCAAGGTATAGAAAGTACAAGTTAAAATTGGCTCAAATGCAGTCGAAAAAAAAGTCGTTAACCAATGCACTTGGTGTCAATGCAATGTTGAAGAAAGGTTGACTGTTATAGGTAACAAGTATAGGAGCAGATTGGAACACACACCCAGTATACTTTCGCGCCTATTTGAGGTAGTTAAGTAAAGATGAACTGCAAAGGAAACCTCAGATATCTTTGAAAATTAAGTTACTCGCTTATGAAACGAACGAAGGATGTTGTCCTGTTGGAGAGTTCAGCTCAGCCTAGTGCCCTAAGCAGACTAATCCAATATCCCCCCTTTCTGTCACTCTCGTCGCCTGTCTGTTCGTATGCGTCTTCCATTACCCTCGAACGATGGTATTCAGACCGCACGAGTTCGAAGGGCTCGCTGTACACTTTGATTAGACAGAGACTTATCTAACGATCCCTCTTGAAATGAAAATCGCTTTTGGAATACCTTCGGGAATTCTTCTCTTCTTGCATTGGCTAATTCTACACGTAGACAGTAACCCCCTCTCTTAACTAATGAACGCAAATTATTTGAAATGACTCTGCTCACAAGTAACGATTGTAATAGTTCAGGATCCTCATCAGTGTTTTCTTTGCTTACGTCTTCTACTCCTTTACTTCCAGACAAAATCACTGCATTTTCAATCTCGCTGTAGGTCAGAAACTCGAGAAAAGAGTTAAGCTCTAAATCATAGAGGTTTGAAAGGATATGAGGAAAGGTGAATGTAACCAAATCTGCCCTTTTACCAAGTAATAATTTGGTAGGAAGAGGGGCCTTCAATAGTTTGATCCTATTGAGAAGATTGGGCGCTTCCTTCCTTAAATATGTCTTTGCAGTTTTCAACATTGCAGAGGATCCATCAATTCCAATAAACCTCGTTTCCATCAATCTAATAGCAAGTGCGCCAAGTAATCTGCCATTCCCACATCCATAATCTATAACCAAAGAAGGAACGGGATCAATTCGTTTGGAAACGTATTTTGCTATATTCCTATAAGCGTTGCAATGGGATTTATTAGAAGCACGATACCCCACCATCGAGTAAGGGTCGTATTGTATCCTCTAAAATTAGTCCGTAATTCCTTCTCAAAGTTAATTTTTACTCCGTTGTCAGACATATTCGCATCTGCACCTATTTACGAAGCGGTAAAGATAACAATATTCCTTGATTCTATTATTCCTTCTTCTTTTAGCGATTTTATTACTTCCAGGCCAGTAGATTCAGGCATGGCTAACAATAGGAGCATCAAATATAATCATAACTTTGGCTGCCCAAATAACGTTAAGGGAACTTGGAATAATGGCTAGCCACCTCCCAGAAAATATTTTCCTTGCCGTATTGGGAAGTATTTTGGGATTTTGTGGTATAGTAACAATACATATGCGAGAGTATTATTATTCCCCTATTACGAAGAGATCACATAAGTGATATTCACAAAGATTTTTCAAAATCACTTTTTTAATTTGGAAGATCCAGTGAAACTCCATTTCCATACTTTTTATCATCGAATACCATATCTGTAATTTTTTCTGCAACTGTCCTTGGACTAAGCATTTTATGTTTATCCAACTCGTAATAATGTGGGTCGACATCTTTCTGCATTTTTGTCGCTACTTCTCCGGGACAAATTGACATTACTCGGATGTCATAATTAGCAACTTCCCATGCTAGGCTTTCTGTCAGGCCCATGACTCCAAATTTACTTGCGCAATATACCGAGATGTCTTCGATCCCAACTTTACCAGCGCCTGAACTTACGTTAATAATAATACCGAAGTTATTCTTCATCATTTGCGGAAGAATTGTTTTGGATAATAGAAACACTCCTTTCAGATTTATATCCAATGTGTTGTCCCATTCTTCCTCTGTTGTATCAACTAGTTTCTTGACGTAGGTTATACCGGCATTGTTAATTAATACATCAATTCGTCCGTATTTCACCAGTACTTCTTTAACAAGGTTGTTCACTTCATTAGACATGCTTACATCACACTTTCTCCCCATGATCTGGTTATTTCCCAGCGATCGGATTTCCTTTACTACTGAATCAATCTCTCCTTGTGTCCTAGAACAAATGACTACGTTCATTTTCTTCTCTGCCAACAACATCGCTGTTTCCTTACCTATGCCACGTCCGCCGCCTGTAACCAGTGCAGTGGTTGGTTCCTTCATCGTTTATTTTTGCTTGTATACCCTTAATAATCAAAGTCTTCTTGAACCATATTTTTCAATCGGCTGGAACCCTATTTGTGAATTCAAATCTGAAAGACAAAGATAATATATCAAAGTAAAATTGGTTTAGCGAGGGGTTGATTTGAACAACCGGTCTGTGGGTTATGAGCCCGCCGGGATAACTTTGTCTTCTCGTTAGAGAATCTGGCTTCCCCACCTCGCTAATCGAGTAACTCGTTAGACGTTATATGATTGTAGCCAAGGTCAGATCTAGTTTTTAGTATTCGCTGAAAGATAAGACTTTGTCAGTCATCAGATAGGCTATTAGCCAGTCTGTACGACTTCATTGGAAAGTTGTTAATCTTGTTCATTCGTCCTTGTAAAGTTCGGATATGGCCGTACCTTCTGTGCTATGAGCGGTCAAGGTTAGTATATCCATAAATATAATGAACATCTTTCTTTTGAAGAATGAGATTCTTAATACTTGCCAAGATTCCCACAGTAGACGGAAACAAAATGGTACAGGACCCAAATTTTTTAGAAAAAATTGAAAAATATATAAACAAGGTCAAGGCCGAAGCAACATATTTCTTTGAAGCGAATGGCAATAGAGTGGCTTCCTTTATTGTTAATATAGAGAGTGCAGACCAGATACCCGTCTTGTCTGAACCACTATTTAGTGGAATGGGTGCTCATGTAGAATTGCATCCCGTAATGAGCCTTGATGACCTAAAAAAGGGAGTACCGCAAGCCGTAATTGAAGCAAATTCTTACCGTTAATAAAACATAATTTTTTTTTCATCTTAATTGTAATATGTTGTTATTTCATTTTGTACATCATAATGGGATGGCATACCTTGCTCCTTTAAGCATAGGTAGAGGATCTAATCCACGGTTAAAAAATAACAAGTGGGAGATTAAAGACAGCGAATTAAACACTGAGTTAAAGTCTGGTGCGGTGCTGCTGAGCTTATTCCTCTAATGATCCAACGGAAACGGTAGTCTAACATAAAACTGCAGAGGGTTATTTTGGTATTCTCACTGTTCCCCCAACAGTTTGGAACTCCCAGAGGATTTCTAGGTTCTACGGGGTTCGCCATACTTATGATACTATAAAATAAAAAATTTTCCTCTAGGCGACTTCCTTCTATTCACGGGCACTCTAGGTAGACTTCAATTTCATGGTATAATTCGTTTTATGCTGTATGTGATAATGTATTTTACTTTCTATTTCAGTATTTAATTTGGTATCGCATTTACTGCACACCATATGTTCGCTATCGATATCATATGTGAGTTCCGACATATTCATCTAGTGCAGGCATTTGTATTAAAGCCGCTTGAAACAGGAATAGAAAAGAGACCTACTATTTAAAGCTCGTCTAGATGCTAAAAAGTAAAATAGAGTACCATGATTATCATTTAACTGAATGACAAGAGTCATGCTCAAGTGCAAGAATGATAAATGTCAGAGAGACTTCTATGCTGGTATCGAAACAACTGAAGATCGTTTTCCAAAATTGGACCTGCTACCCGGCAGAGAGACATGCCCTTATTGTAACGAAACTCTAATCTATGATGTACCAGATTTCTTTCTTGAAAGACCTTAACTAGGACAACCAATTCACTCTAGTACGGTCTCTTTGTTATCAAAATGTTCTTCAGTCGCCTAATTAACTTTGTTGCGATATCAATATTAGGGCCTGTTATTATGCACATCTGACTATACCCTATGCTACCGGAATGGACTTTTGTGTTCCAGGCCAATTTTTTTAACTTACTTCCAATAGTTGTATTTCCACCTGCCATATTATTCTCTGGAGTATTCATGTTCTGTGCGTTTAAGGAATTCAGACCTACTATTGCAAACATGCCTATCATTGCTGCAAGAATTGGGATGATTAAAACAATTGTTTTCTCAGTGTTTAGACATCAAGATTCCGTTTTAGCAATGGCGGCGGCTAGCTTTTCAGTTATTTCACTCAGTCTAGTCGTAACAGATGTCACATATTCATCATCGGTATCGAGTTTGTCCCAAATCTGAGTCCGAAGGTCTACTATATTTTCTACCGTTTCTTTGTATCGATTTATCAAATATTCTATTTGTTCTCTATCTTTAGACGTTGACATTATACCTTTTGACCTTTCTTTGCTTATTTCGCTTTCATCGAGTCGGAGGAACGTTCTAATCTCCTGTTATAGTTAGAGCACTAACGTTGGGCAGAAACAACAACCCCGACGTCGGCGTGATAGAATGGTTTGTTATATAGTAATCAACATGAAGTAAAACGGTTTAAATCCAAATGGATTATATTAGTTGAAATTTATTTGACGTCCTGAAATTATGTCAAATCCAAACTAGAATAATGTGGATGCGATTACTATAATTATAAATGTCTATTAGAGCGGGACTTTGATGACTAACAAAAAAGATGAAGACTTCAGGGAATCTACTTGTTCGCTGTCAGTTGACTTTTCTAACATTGGGAGCCGCTAGGCCTGAATCAAATAGGAGGAGTACATTCAATTTGGATACAATATGGAAAAATTGTCTTATACTTAGGGTTAAGAACATGGTTAATGTCAAAAATTAATCACAAAAACATAGAGATGATAATCTCCCCAGCAGTAATTCAAGAAAGTAACTATATGAAAGAATCATCGGAAGGCTTCAATTGACATGATGACAAGAACAAAAATCATTATTGGAGTAATAATTACGATTATAGTCGTACCCCTAGTGGTCTACACGGTTTCACCTCTTTTCATAAGCACTGAAGTTAACGAGCCTCTTCCTGTTTTGGCATCTGCAGAATTTCAGATGTTTATGAATTTGACCGAAGAGGGTAGAATTCAGGCAGCAGATAACATGAGTCAGCAAGAAAAAAAATCGATAATGATATTGGCCGCCAAAGAAAATAGTAGTGTGAACGAAAGTATCGATACCAAAGTAGCAGGACAAGAGACTGATACTTCACGGAATATGTTGTTGGGAAAGTTCATAGGGGTAAATGATGGTATACACAACGCCGAGGGTGTTGCCAAAGTTATTGCTTTAGATGATGGAACCTCTATACTAAGGTTGGAAAATTTCAAAGCTACTAATGGCCCCGACCTTTACGTTTATCTAGCCAGAGACAAAAGTGCCTCAGATATTGTTAATTTGGGTCGACTCAAGGGCAACATTGGAAATCAAAATTATCCTATACCGGCTGGAACTGACCTTACTAAGTACAACACTGCTCTTATTTGGTGTAAAGCCTTTTCAGGTACTATTTGGTAGCGCTCAGCTTGCCTCACCACAATAATACCAGATTTGTTTCTTTTTTTCATTGGTGAAAATTTGCTATTGACCACTATAAATAATACATTCTTACTTCCGATTGATACCACAGCATTTTTTTATGCTCAAACAACTTTTGATTATTTGCTTGATTTACCAGAACTGACTGACAGCATCAATCTATGTTCGTTGAGTTAAAAAATTCTACTAGACTTAAAGTCGCCTTAAAAAATCGCCCATGTCAGATATTTACTGAGTCCTCTTACCTGACTATCATGAGTACCATCCTCGTAACTACAGTTTCTTAGGAATTTGCTTGGGATTAGAATACTAACTGCCGTAGGGTATGAAAACAAAAAATTAATTATTTCTGATTCTAATACGCAGGATTGCAGGGTAAAGCTGATTACTCAACAGAACCATATAATACAACTTTATCTCTACAACGTTTAGTTTATGCCTTACAACTTTTTCAGACTTTAAACTAACTTTTTTGCAGGTGTGATATAACCTCTTGAAATGAATTATACGGCTGTGCGCCTTCAATACCCTCTGGCTGTTTTCCCTGTTTAATAATGAGAAAAGTGGGTGTAGCACTAACGCCTAGTGATCGTGCTAGCCCATTATTTTGTGCCACAACATCATTGTATTTTTGTGAGTCCACACATTCTGAAAATTTCATTAAATCTGGGAGTTGAACGTTTTGTGCAAACCGGTTTAAAATTTCTTTCGTAACCCATCCTACATCTTCACCTTTTGAGTTGTCATATAGCTCGTCATGATATTGCCAATATTTTCCTTGTTCAGCTGCACAATATGATGCTCTGGCTGCTAGACTTGATTGTTTATCCGACGGCCTATCATTTACAACAAAATCTTTAAACATTAATTTTACTTGTCCCGTATCTACAAAGTTGTCGATCAATTGACTCTTTGTCTCTCTGTGAAACCTTGCACAATATTGACACTTGTAATCGCCAAACTCAACTATAGTAATATTTGCTGTATCGCTTCCAAGTGCGGATGCATTTTGAATCACAGGTCGAGTCAATTTCTTAAAGATGTCGTCAAATTCATTACTTTGAGTAGAAGGTTTAGGACTATCTTGAGGCACAGGTAAAAAGGCAATCGCGGATCCGCCAATTATGACTATAGCCAAGACGACTCCCACGACAATTGCTTTCTTGTTAACTCGTCTCGGAGATGATTTTTTCTTCACATACGATTTGATAAAATCAGGGGAATTTAAAAGTCACTATAGAGTCTAACATGCTTGTATCCTATCACTGAGGAAACGGAACAAGAGCTATTCGACAATGCAAAGAAACACGCCGATTGGAAGGAACTGCGAGTGAACGAAAGCAAAATATTATTTCATCGCCTAATTAACTGAACTATTCATACGGTGATAAATAATTCTGACTTTTCCTGATCACCTTGATCTTGCTTTCAACTCCCTCTGCTTCTCCCATTAATTATAATAAATCACAATGGACTCCCGGAACTAGTCTACTAATTGATTTTGATAGAAGAGCTGCAGCATGAAAATCAGCCTCTGTCGTCGTATTAACAAATAACATTATTACATCCAATCCTCTAGATGCTCCTTCGTTCAGTAAACTTGCAGGAATTCCACTTACTGAGCCATTTTTTAGGAACAAAAAACCATGTCCTTGAATTAACTTTTCGGCAGACAGTAACAACTTGCTCTGTGGGACTAGTAAGTGTATGTTCATTACCCATTATTCCTGCTGCACTTATAATCAGCTTGCATTGATTAGTATTTAAATGGTAACAATTGGTTTATGTGACTATCCTTAGATACTAAATATTAAAATTGAGCGTCTTTAGTTTAACTTAAAGTTTATGAAAATTACAAGTATATAAGATTAAATTAACTGATGTGAGGGGGTGAGTGGTTGGTGTAAGAACCCCTCTCACCAGAGGCAACGTTGCGTAATTGGTATAATATACAGAAAATATTGAAGTTTTTTTGCTCAATTAGAAAAGCTGGTAGGGGTGTACTATGCCTAAATTTGTACCCCTATCAGCTGTGAAAGATGACTTGTAGTTATCGCCAGTATATTTTCTGCTTTCTTCCAGACGGAAATTTCTAAATTTGGTGGACATGGAAAAAGAAAACCCCGATGAACTACAGATATGCGAATTTAGAGGTGAAGTTTTTGAGTTAATCGCAGATTAACAAATCGGTCAAGACATTGGATGGAAAAAGTTAAGCCAGCATTAGTCTCCGAATTTCAGACTGAAATAATCCGGCTAATGATTAAATTATCGCGTTGATGAATTATTATTCGGTAACAAACGATGTCTTTTAAGTCATCATACATTTCACCAGAATGCAGTCGAGAACATCCGAAGCATGTAAACCTTGTTTCGTGTTCCGCACCAGATCGTTGTAATTGCACCTGTCATCTTCCATCCAAACTACATGTAGACCTAGATGGAACACCAAATCCGAATTATTGATTGTATGTTGCACCACAACCCTACTAGATACAATTACGATTGACTTTGTTTGCTACTCCTAAAAATACAAGTAATGGTGGATTGAATAGAGAAGAATAGGACTATGGGTGTAGAAGATGAGTCTGTAAACATCTGAATCTTTAATGCGATCGATGGTTGTTAATCTCTTTGTACCATTTTTGGCTACACGGTTTTTCCTGGACTGAAGTTCTTGCAGAACATCATGAATTATTTCTTTTACATATGATTGTTCAAGTGGTTGATCCTCATACTTTTCCAAGATCCTAGAACTATTTAGGACAGGCTTGTAATCTTTTAAAAGCTCATTTTCCATTGCAACTGTGCATCCCTAGCAAAGTATTTGTTAAAAATTAATTAGAGATCACTTGGAAATGAATGGGTGAGTCAGTATGAAGATTGTGATTGGGAAGATAAAACATCAAGAGATTGGGCTTGTAAATTATACAAATAATATCCTATTTACCTGTACATTCTTTGTTAGTAAAGTCTTTACAATTATTACTGTGTCGCCATTGTCCATTCATAAAATATTCAAGATGCTTAGCATTGTCTCTGTCATTGACTACGCGTTCTTGACCATTCTTGGCAGATGTAGATCTTGCCATCATTTCAACTTTTTTTCTCATGATTGCTGTTTAAGAGTAGTATGCCATAAGAACCTTTATCTCAAGTCGCTTGCAACTAAAAATATCTTGATGGTTTCGATGTGACAGAAATAGAAATCTGATACTCTATGAATGATACTGTAGCGACTTGTAATGAATGTATTATGGCGATACACGAGATTTTAATTTGGGCATTTTAATATTTCCTTAACCATCTCGTTGTAGATTGTGAAGCCTAGTATAGCCAGAAAATCTTATACCTATTGTTAACGAATCCCTGGAAACGCAAGTAAACAGCGATCCTCCGGGATTGAATTTGTTCATCTATCACTTAAATCAATTAGAAAAATAAACTGATTCATCTTGCTTTATTGTTGTGTCGGGTTGTCCACTTTCATCTAAAAGTCTCCACCCTTTGCATAACTT
The DNA here is from genome assembly GCA_963728595.1 of uncultured Nitrososphaeraceae archaeon. GTDB lineage: Archaea > Thermoproteota > Nitrososphaeria > Nitrososphaerales > Nitrososphaeraceae > TA-21. Next base: position 66,223 of record CAVSLF010000025.1, on the reverse strand, counting down.
CGTGGCTTTTTTTCCGAGAAATAATGATCAAGACATAGATGACCGAACATTTAATTCTTAATTGTTAAATTGCAATAATAATATGGAAAAAAAGTCATTCCCATCTCTAAAGTGTACCGATATCGGATATTCAGACTGTTCGCACATATCATATGGAGTAATTGAAGAAACCCTTCTTCGAAACCTCAAATATCATGCTATAAAAAGTCACGGTCATACAGACCAATCTTGGCAAGGAGAGATGTCAAGGAAGTTTGAAGATTTTAGAAAACGGATAACACTATCAGAGGGTGCATGCTAGAAGAAAATGCCTGGCCATGCAACGAATGCTTTTAGTACTTATATCACGATTATCCATTTAAGCTGAAATTGGGCACCGCGAGTGAAAGAACAACAGAAGTAAATATCCTGTGTGATATATCGCTCATAATAAAACAGCGGTTTAAAACAAACGTTACTATTATTTCTCCAAGCAGAGTAGAAAGAAAGGAACAAGGGTCTGGCCCTATAACACAGATATTAAGAAATGGACGAATTATCATTTTCCAATTTAAGAAGCCATTCTCATACGCCTCCAACAGAAATAATAATTATATAAAATTTATAATCGAGACAGAACAGCATTACAATTTATTAAAAAGCTTCAGGCCTAAACAGGCTTATTACATTTTTGTAGCGTTAAACAATGTGTCTGAGCTTATTTCTAACAGAAATGACTTCATAAAATATTGCATCGCCTTAGATATTCATAAAATTCCGACCGATATCACTCTAAATCAGAGAACTAGGGTTGTCCGCATGGTAAAGTCTTCTTTGACACCAAAAATGGAAATAGCCGGGAAAAGGAAATTTGGAGCTGTCTCCAACCTAATGACACTTGACGAACTATGTAACGAGTTTGCTAAAGGAATTGCAGGAATTACTTCTGGGCCAAATCTAATGCCGCTTAAAAGCTTTATGAAAGATAATAATTCACATCATATGTACTTCATTCACCTAAATTTGGATTCTACAGCGGCAGGCTAATCTGAAATAGAAAATAAATTAAAATACAAGGGATGTTATGGTAAATGAAATGTCTTTCACTGAAACGGCCCTTCGCAGAACTATTAGTTTCTTGTAAGAAGACGATTCAAGTTAGGACATGGAATACAGATTTTAGAGGTCAGTTTCTTGTGTATGCCGCAAAAACATAAACGAAGAGGCGTGCAAGAGACTGAAAATGGACCACGCAAAACTCGTAACTGGTGCAATTGTTGGAGAGGCTAACCTTTACGATGTATTATTTTACGGGAACAAAAATTCTTTTGTCAAGGATAAAGATAAACATTTTGCAGGCTCAAATTACGAAAAACCAAAATATGGTTTTTTGGTCAACCACGCGAAAAGGTTTGATATTCCTATTCCTATTAGTGGGAAACTAGGTTTCTTTAATGTTGAATTGAATGGCATTCAGACTTTCAATCTGATTCACTATTCTTGGACTGAGACTTTATCTGATGGATGCCTTCAAGGCAGTATCTTGCCGAACATTTTATTTTAGGATCTTAATTCTAAAAATTCATTATCAACCTTCACAAATGACTTGCCACACACATCACATTTGTAGATCCTTCCATGAGCTGCTGATAGTGATTGAAACTTCTCCGTACATCCCTCTGCTTCAATTCCGACTTCAGCTACAACAGATAGAATTCCTTTCTCACAGGCTGTACATACAATATGGTGTAATTGTGACATAATGTTACAATGTTAGTCATCCATATTATAGTTATCATGATATTATCGTAAAGTATACTCCATTTCAATATAGTTAATATTATTGGATAATACATTCTTGTCTATAACCAAGTCAACATGTCTAAACAAGCGGATAACAACTAGATGCTCCTAGATTTATGGCTACATTTAACGTGGTAAGTTGGATGAGCTTTTTTCTAGTCATTATTTGTAATCAGTGACTGTAAATAATTTCAAATAATTGTATTAAATAGGTCAACATGCTAAAGCATTCTTTGTGTATTCTAGTTTTGAAGTAATGATTTCAAGTTGTCAGAGCGGATATTCAGGAGGGACTGACAGGTTTATTAGCAACTTATACTATCAATGCAGTAATGAGTTCGGTCACTCAGTACCACTGTGAAAAGTGTAACATAGAATTTCCAAGTCTAGCTGAATTGAACTATCACCAGATCAGTAAACATTCTAACGTACCGGACTAGATATAACCAAAAAGCAAATTTTCTGTGCATGTATTTAAGGACAAATAATAGCACAGACTATGACCATACCTGAACTGATGCGGTAAATAATAAACTGAAAGGGTTGATGATGGTCACAAGTGGAGTGCTTGACTTGAATAGATTTCTTTAGTTAAGTTATGGAAGCAATGACTCAACCATACCGATGACGAATCAAATAAACTCAGGGAATATCATAAAGATAAAGTGATAATAATAAATTGAACGTAACGATTGGTAATATCTGCATATTAATTATTAGAATCGATGACTTATCCAACTGTCCTTACAGTAGATCTGATTCCTTCTAATATTTTGATTTCGTCAAAAATCCAAGTGAGTTCATCCTTTGATTCAGCATTATCAATTTCTCTTTCGATACCCTCAACCCTGTATTCAATCAGGTCGGCAAGTTCCTGTATTGTCATGTTTGGATTAGAGTCTATAGTATCCAAGGTCCAGTTTATCATGCTAATTTTCTTTTCAACTGGATTGGAACTGTTATTTACTTTTTTTTGCTGTTCTACAATTTCAATGATTAATCTTTCTTTGAGGTTCTCAAGTTTGGCTTTAGAGGTTTGGACATAGACCATTTACCAAAACGATAATGCCCTACATATAACAGATGGATCACCAAAAGATAGGGGAGAGTCTAGTGTCTTATCCATTATGCGTTAGACACCTCAGGCATTTTGGTTCATTGCATTGAATCTATTCTTATCCTTCGAATTTCGCCGTATTCCTCTTAGTCTAAATCCACAACATGGACACCAGAAGCCTTGCCATTTTATTAAAACTTGGTATATCTGACAGCGTTTCTGACCGTTAAGATAGCGAAACTTGCTGGGTAGACTAATTGACTTGTGACGGGTACATATTCCCTTACAACTCATCGTTACCAGATCTTATACTTCAGAAGTACTTTAGTCCCAAGAAAAAAATTAGGCGGGTTCTGATGAGTCTTCCTCTTCATCTATTGCTTCTGCTGCATCTTCACGTAGGTTATCTACCGGACCCTGTGGTCCTAGGATCTGGCTCTGCTGCACCGACTCGCTTCTGATTCTTCTGTGCCTTTTCTAAATTTTCAGTCGAATTGCTCATCGGTATTGTTTGGACATTCACGAATATCTATCTTACAGTATATCGAACTGTAGCGACTACTACAACTCTAATAATAGATATCATGATTTAATGGGTATGCCGCAAGGTAAGAAAAAAGGGCTTAGTACGAAGAAATTCGACAGGTGCGTAACGAAAGTAAAAAGCAAGGGCGGAGGAAAGAACCCATACGCAATATGCAATGCTAGTATGGGCAGTAAATCAAAATCGAAATTAAAATCAAACAGCAAGCGTATATCGTAAGTCAAATACCTACATTTTTTGTTTGTCAAAACATGACAAATGACAAGTATGTGAAATATCGTAATAATGAGTTATGATTTCTATAATCCGCTGCTTACAATCTGATATATGATCGGCTGTAAAATAACCAAATATGGAATTAATCGAAATGACCGGATGGATAGCACTAGGTTTCATACCTACTTACCTTACCTTGGAACTTTACACTCGCAGATTGAGACATCGAAAATTGACGAAGCTATTTTCGCTTATTCGATATCCTAAGGGAGCAGGGGTAAGAATACGAACAAGACGGTAGAAGAAAAAGAAACTTCAGATGCAGTGAGACAACTGCGACTCCTGAGATTCTTTGGTGGACGCATAACCCGTTCAACTGAAGAAATGGTGACCCTTGCGAATGGAATTCCGTATTGTTTCGCCGAGGTGACCTGTGACAGTGGCAGTCAGATTGGAATCGCGGCTTACGGGGAGGAAGCAGCAGAATTATTTAAAGAAGTTGATATAATGAAACAGATAACCTTGCTGATGACGACTAAAACAAAATAACCTTACTATCAAAAATTGATTGCCAAAGTCTGGTAGTCCTGCCTTCGATAATTGAGTGTTGCCTGTGCACTTATTGTTACTTTGGGGGATCATACACTTACGTTAATTAAAAATGAAAAGTAAGAAAGGAAATAAGTGAACCTAATTTACTCTTAGGGCTTCTTCATTTCGCCACTTATGTTACCGAGGACAGTTGCAGCTCCACCAATTATTTTCTTGCCTACCTCAGCTGTCTTGTTCAAAATGGTTGAACCAATATCACTTGCATTTTTACCTACTTCATTTGCAGTTGCGTTCACCACCTCTCCGGTCTCGTTCATTGCGTTTGATGCGTTAGCACCAAGTTCTGACATGGTTTGATTTGCGGCTTGTCCAGCATTACCGACAGCGGTGGACATATTCTGTCCAACTTCTGAAGAAGTTTGATTGACTGATGCACTCGCATTTCCAACAGCGTTTGATGCGTTTGTAGTTGCGTTTTGAGCTGTCACACTGCTTGTTGTTATCGCGAACAACAAAATTGACATAGTTATTCCTAGAACTGATAGTTCCTTGTTCATTAATCTGATTTTCTTAGGTCTCCATTTTAAGCATTGTGTATTAACATCTTCCATGTCAATTAATTTAGCTTTGTCACCCGTGAGGAACAGATTAGCACCTCTAATAAAATATTATGTATCACGGAGTACCGAAGGCATGTCTTCGACTGGTTTGGGGTTTACAGTTCTTTCCCCTACCAGTTTTTCATCTAACTTCGGGATCGCAGTCACTCACTGACGGGAGTAAAGAGTCTCCATAATCAAAAAGTAAAATTAATATCTCGTAATCTGACTAAAGATACGAAGGGATAATCTTGTCTACATTTGAACAAGAACGAATTCCATTTCAACTTTTAGAGGAAGGTGCAACTGAAACAAAAGATAAAGATGCTCAAGAGGATAGCTTCGCACCAATAAAATTAATTACACAGGTTATCCGTTCTAGATTGGACCCAAGAGGTATTGATAAGATGCTGGTGAATTCTATAGGCTACTCCTAGGGTGGCATGTTATAATAGTAGCTGACTGAAAAGTGCCGACCCGAAGTTTAGATGTTCTGCATTTTGGCTTTTGGAAGGGAACTTCCGCAAATTTTGAAGGATTTTTCATAATGAATTCATACGATAGAAGATTAATGGAAATAAAAAAGGAAATAAATGAAGCAACTATTGAGTTTCCTAAATATCAATTAAATATAACGACTGAAAATGATGAGACATATCACATTACAGATTGCTGGATAGATAAGTTTGAATTTGAAAATCATAAGTATGAATATACGAAATGTTCCTTTCTATGTAACGACATGCAAGAATTAAATACTACAGCAAAAAGATAGAGGAAAAATGTCAAGGACGATTCATCAAACAATTATAACACCTAGTAAAGCGCAAATCCTGCTGTCAAAAAGTAGAGAATGAAATATAATTAATCTGCCAACTTATTTCATTGATTTAACATTGGTGTATGATTCAGTATGCCCAAGATGGAAGAAAAGGTGTCGGTAGGGACCAATAATCATCTGATTTGCAGACGAACCAATTTTCAAATCATTCCACTATCTTGGTTTACTTCCTTCAATTACACTTATTATCCCAGAACTAGGATTCAATGTCTGAATATACTTCCACCCTGCTTGTTCGAGTATTCTGGAATACTCGTCAACGGTTCTCTCTTTTCCAGATGCGACACACATCATGTGTATATCAAATAGTTTCGAAAAATGTGGAGTTTCTGGATCCGGAACTATATGCTCTGCAATTAACACTTTTGCATGTTCCGGAGAAGAAACTTGAATATTTGATAGTATCTTCACACATTCCTGATCGCTCCAATCATGAAGGATCATTTTCATCATATACGCATCAGCAGAAGGAACTTCACTAAACATGTCTCCGCCAACATATGAGCAACGTTCCTTGACACCCAATTTAGGTGCCAGTAACAACTCGTTATTCTTGGTTACAGATTCCAACTCAAATACCGTACCTTTCATGTGAGGATATTTTAGAAGTAAGTTGCTGAGTAAATGTCCCTGACCTCCACCAATATCACACAAGTGATGAATTTTGGAAAAATCGTATCCATCAAGCGCATCGAGTACCCAGGCAGTTTGACTTGCAGAATAACTGCTCATCGCCTGATTAAATACCTCGCCATACTCGTGATTTCTATGAGCATATTCAAATATTTTGTGACCATATTCACGGACAAAAGAATTCTGTTGACCATCCGTAATCATCGCAGGCAAATGCCTCCAAATAGCATAGTGTTCTGGGCCTTCCTCCAATAATGTCACACCCCTTAATGTTTGTGGATGATTCTTCTGAAGGAACTCTCCCTGTGAGGTCATTGAGAATTTACTGTTTGGCTCTTCCTTTAGGAAACCCATGGATCCTAGGGCTCTAAGAAGTCGATACGTCAATGTAGGATCAAGACCCAATTCGTTTGCAACATCAGATGTATTTTTAGGATCCGATGTAATACAATCAAAAACTCCTAACTTGACTCCAGCGTAGAGAATCTGACTTCGCCACCTACCGAAAATAATATCTAACGTTTTTTCATAGTCTGACATAATATAAAACTTGACTTATCATATGCAATTAAATCTTTTTCATCAATGATGAGATTTACACCGAGCGTCGGGCGAATGAACGAAATGAAGGCAATTTAGATAATTATTGAAAAAGAATCACAGAAAGATCTTTGATGAAGTGTTCGACTATGTCAAATTAACGTCATATGCCTTCTGTGATGGCTGCTAGGCCCTTCTTTCCATACAGTTTTAACGTCAATTCTGTTTGAACGTTACGAACAATCGGATGGATTGAAATGTAAATTAAACCAAGAGGCCAATGAACTGACTGCAAATACGTACACAGAAGGAAACAGTAATTAGGTAAATACCTCATAGCAAATAACAGTTTTCAATATAAGTTAGCAGATTAAATTAGTTATGATAAGTCAGGATAATATTCTATTTTGAAATTTCAGACATAGGAAAGTATTGAAAATTCTCCTCGTTTCTTAGCAAGACGTCTTTCGCACTTTACTTATACTTTGATAAGTATCAAACGCTGAAAACAAATCATGTATACAAAAAAAATAGGAATGTTCATGATTCTGTCGCTTTCAATTGCGACAGTAGTAATGGGAACAGCAGGCTTGAATCTTGTATCACCAGTATTTGCTGGTGGTGACCATCATGACGATGGCGAGAAGAAATGCAAGGATAACGGGGACAACAACTGCAATGACACACATAAAACTCAGAAAATAAATGCAAAGAATGAGTGTGAGATTGAAAATGAGAACAAAGACCACAGTCACGACAATGAAAACTTGAATGAACTAACATGCGTTAACGAGGCCCAGAATTGGAAAGATGTAGAAACGCTCGACATCTTCACTGATGGCGCCGTCCCGCTTGAGTAAAGAAGACACCCAAATAGTACGCAAGGGCTAGTGAAAGGGATTACTGTCCCTCCATATTTTTACTCCATTCAGCCCTATTCTATTAGTAACTCTTTATGAATTAAGCCATCAAAATTAAAAGCACGATAATTTTTATTGCGAAATACACAATGATAATCATCTGCGGACGGATCACAGAATTGCCTAAAGACCATTTCGAGCTAGTTAATGAATAGTTAAATTGTCAATATACAAAAGAAAGTAGTAACAAACAATACCCGATTCGGGACGAGATTTCAAGATATTTAGATAATTCGAAGGACTTATTTCAGACTGGTTTCCGATTTGTCTAGATAGCCTCTCTCCATGGTAGTATTCTGTAATTTGATGATAATCCTAAATAATATATATGATACATATTTATCTAAGAGACAGAAAAATGTGGTCTAACAAACTCTCAGTTTCAAAAATAACTATTTTAATATCAAACTTTAGTGGTTGGATTGATTACTTCAAATCTTGTCCCTTATCAACAATCTTTGGCCCAGGCCCAGGATAACTCAACAAATTCCATGTCTATGCCCATGATGGCAGATTTAACTCTCAGTCCCGAAAACGTTACTGCTTCACTAGGCGACCTGATTTTAACAACTTTCAGTTCAAGTGCGGGTTTACGAATACCTGAACCCGGTAAACCGCTTATGGAAGTCTCATGGGCAGGCGGAGGCAGTTTCAGGGGAACCACAAATGTTTCAGATTTTGGTACTGTTTGGGTAGAATTCGGTAGCGATGGGATCTCCAGAAGTCATGGTCAAGGAATGATTATGAATGAAAAAGGAGAAATGGCTACATACACACTTCAAGCGATAGGCACTATGGGGATAGACGGATATCTTCGAAATCATGGTACAGTATTCTTTAATGCATCCTCAGATGGGGACTTTGCTTCACTGTCAAAGACTGTGGGTGTGTTCGCAGACCAAATAAATCAAAAAGGTAACGCAATTACTAAGATTTGGGAACTAAAGTGAAAGATTAGTCAGAGCGAGATCCTACTAAAAGTATCAGGTAATTTTCAATATTCTAATATCTTGCGCGAGAAAAGTGGCGAGTTCATAAGACATCGACGACATTAGAAACACGCTATCACTAGTTTTACATTCTGTTCCTCTTCCACTAAGTTTTTGAGGATGTTCAGATCTTCTTTAACCGAGTTAGCATCTCCAGCAAACTTGTCATCTGGAATCTCTGCTGTTTGAAACAAAGTAAATATAACCTCACTTCCATCACCGTTCTTTATTACGCGCACAGGTACGAATATTACTGCACCAGAAGATAACTTCACATAATGGTCTAAAATTCCAAAATTATTTCTTTCAGTAATGTCAATTGTTACCGAACCCTGGGCAGTCTCTGCAACCCACTTTCCATTCAGTTGTCTAATCTATTGGAAAGTCGATCGTGCCCATCTAGGGAAATTCTTTAGGTTCAAGACGAATTCATAAACTATTTTCGGATCACGTTTTATAGTGACACTGATTGTCCTCGATATTGACATAGTCATCATCCTCGATCCTCACTTCAGGGTAAATAAGCTATTTATTGGCAACTTTGTTTTGAATAAAAGAATGTCTTGTTTGTCCACGCACGTACAGTATATTACAATTGGTTGCTAAAGATAGGAATGAAGATTTAGAGTTGATTGAAAAATTTATAGACTTCACATTATTCCTAGTCAATATTGAAAGGAGTGAAGGACAACTCAGCCTGACGCGAGGCATGACTAATTTAATAAAATTCTATCTGTGTCAAGACACATTGTATATTTCCCGAACAACTATTTTTTTATTTATTATATCTTCAGCCAATTGATTTAATTTTATTTTCACATTGGGGGGAATTCTATTATCAAAACTGTGAAATGGAGCCAAGTATAAAATTCCCTCGCCAGTAGAATTCTTTTTTTGCTCGAGGCCCGGGGCATAAATCTCACCGGTAAAGTTATCATTCTGAATTCTTGGAATTACTTGTTCGTAAGCCTTATCCGTATCTAGTATGAAAGATGTAACTACAGTATCAGGGGCTAACTTATTCTGGTCTGAGACAGCACCGAAAGCATATTTCCCTCTTTCTTTTGCTGCCTGAATGACTCCTTGGCCGGATGTATCGGCCACATGTAGTAGGAAGTCGGCACCAGCATTGATTTGGGATATTGCCGCTTCTTTTCCTTTCGATGGACTGTCCCAATCGCCCAAATAGGTGACAAGAACCCTCATCCCAGGATCTATGTCCAGCGCTCCTTGTTTATATCCTTCATAAATATTGTTTAAATTTGGATACTTTTCATCTCCTCCAACAAAGCCGATTACATGTGTTTTTGACATCATTGCCGCAAGTGCACCTAAAAGATAGGTAACTTCCTGCTGTTTAGGAAAGATGGAGGCAACATTGCTAGCATTGACAATGCCTGTAAAAACTAAGAACTTAGTATTTGGAAAATCCTTGGCTACCTTGAGAGTCGGGTTTCCCCACTCATATCCTTGGGAAATGATAAGATCATAGTCCCCTTTAGTATAATTTCTTAAGGTGCTTTCTATATTTGGAATAGAAACATTATCTAAAAAATTTATTTGATAACCATGCTTACTTATTATACCCTGTCCGGCGTTATACGCAAAGGCTCCCCATCCTGCATCACTAAATAAAGCATCAGTTAAGATCGCAATTTTCAGCTGTCTGGGTAAATTAGTCCCAGACTTCTTCAAGTTCTCTGTCTGAGCCATTATTATCATCTGAAATGAATTACAAAGTAATAGAATTATAGTGCAAGCCAGAAGAACTGGATAGGCCTGTGTGATTCTCATTGGCATTCAAGCTGCATTATAGTATAATATTCTTTGGATTAGTACTCCAGTTAAGGAAGCATATTGCTAGATTAAATTCATTATACTGGACCTCTCAAAAAATTCACTATTGACATCATTTCGTATTAAAAATCAGAACCCATTATTGTTTCAATTGATATTAAAAGATGGAACGTTGACTACTTTATTTTTTTGTTCTCACCCATCATATGCCGCCCATCTCAGGCACAATATCTCCATTATTGAGACATTGCATGTCCTCGTTGATAACTCAATGAGACTTTGAGAGGATGACTATAACACTTGAGCTCAAACACTTTATCTTCATCAATTTCAAATACTCATTAACGTTGGGATCATATTCCACAATTAGGATTTTATTCTTCTTTTGTATTTTCGTCTGATTCATAACGCTCAGAAATAGGAAGAGTGAATCTAAATGTCGCTCCAGGTTCTTTCGAGCAATTTTTCTCAGCCCATATCTTGCCACCATGGGCTTCCACTATACTCTTTGAGATAAATAGCCCCAAACCCGTCCCGGTGATTGATCTAGTAGAAAATTTGGAAAATAACTTTGGCAGTATTTCTTTATCAATTCCAGTTCCAGTATCGCTTACAGTAACAACCACATAGCCATCTTTGATCTCCGTATCTACAGATATGTAGCCTTGTTTTGTAAACTTCAGAGAATTACTTAGAAGATTGGAAAGAACCTGACCTAATCTCGTCTTATCACCATATCCAACTAATCCTTTATTCTTGGAATGGTAATTAAGTTTTATTTCCTTCGTCTCCTGGATGTTCTTCCTGTATTCTTCTATAATATTTGTAATCAGTTCGTCCAGATTAAATCGTTCTTTCCTTATTTTGAGAGTGTTACTTTCTATTCTAGTTACGTCAAGAATATCTTCCGCAAGACGCTGCAGTCTTTCGATACTCCTAATTGCAATATCCAATAGCTCATTATTTTTATTTGAATCACCTGTTCCGGATCTGAGAAGATAGCAAGTGCTGAGTAAAGGCTGAATTGGATTCCGAAGCTCATGGGCAGCCATATTAATAAAGTCTTTCTGTGCTCGTTCGTGCTTTTTCAGTTCTTCGTTTGCGACATTAAGCTTATTATTAGATTCATTGAGCTCGTGAGTCCTTCTTTTTACTTCATTATCTAAAGTACTGTTCCACTTTCCTAGAATAAACACCAGAAGGATTATGGCTGCGGTAGTCCCAGAAATTAATGAAAACAGCTTAATACCTTCAGTGAAGAGCACCGAGTTTACCTGAGAATAAATTGTTGTAGTTGGAGTTACTATCTGAAGGAAATAAGATGGCTCAGATCCTACTAATATGGGCGACTGCGTGTTTAGTCTTTCACCTTTTCCATAATCATATACGGCATTACCTGCCTTTCCTGCAAGCAAATCACGAGTCAATTCGTTTAGGATTTTATTATGATTAACAAAATTTTGAGTATAGTTTTCGAAAAAATTCTTTCCCACTAAATCACTGCTTGCACCAACGGCTAGAAGATTTGCATTCCTGTCAAATGCGACCAAGAATTGTGAATTTAAGTCGTACACATTTCCATAATTCTCAAAAAACTTAACTGTAGGGATTTCAGCTGCTAACAATCCAAGATATTCCCCATTAGCTCTGCTGATTATTGGATAGGTTATGGCTATTTTATATTTGCCATCAATCCATTCAAACCCGTTTGAAAATACTGGTCTTAGAGTACTTTTTGTCTGATTCACGTAATCCCTTGATGAAATATCAATGTTAACGAAACTTCTCAAACCCTTTGCAACTTTGTGAATAGTTATTACATGTTCATTGTCGGCGATGAAGAGCCCGTCTACCTTGGTCACCGTATTGAGCTGAAGAAATTTTTCATCTAATAATCTGCTTGTATTATCTCCTGAAAGGTAACCTTGCTGTATGTAAATAGAATCAGCCAGATCCTGAAGCATTGAGACTACCAATCGAAGATCAGAGCCAATATGTTGCGTTATTGCCTTAGTAGACTCCAACTGACGACTCAACTGAGAATTAAATATACTTTCCCTAATGCTTTGGGCATTAATGATCTGGAGGTAGAAGAAAAGTCCATAAGAAATTATGCTTATCAGAATTACAGAGACAATTCCTATTCTCATGACTCTCCCACTTAATAAATTCGACATGAGTTTTGTTTAATTTTGATCACCTTGTATTTAACCTCTGCATTAACCGTTTGCACTGTCCAGTGTATCAGACGCGGCCACCCGACTAGGCCTATTCAAGTGTTATATACTATGCAAGCAGTTAAGGATTTGAATCGTGACAAGGATCCTACTTGTTGAAGATGATGGCGACAATCTTAAATTGTTTACATTAATTCTGGAAAATGATGGATTCGATGTGGATGCTTATAGCGACCCAGAGAATGCTTGGTCTGAATTCAGACCAGATTATTACGACTTACTGATCCTAGACTATCGGATGCCTAACCTTAATGGGTTGGAGTTATACAAAAGGATAATAGCCTTGGATAAATCAGTTGTCGCGATATTGCTCACGGCAAATTACGAGATGGTTGATAAAACCGAGATTGAAGCTTTGCAACGGCATGCAAACCTAAAAGTGATTAAAAAGCCAATTGCTATACCAAAGTTACTAGATGAAGTTGCATTACTATTGGCTTGAATTACCATTTCTAAATTGTACCACCGGACTATGCTTCGCTTTGACAGGTGTTTCCTTACTATTGCGTAAGTATTGATATATACAGAATGAATTTCTAATAATTTTTTTGAAAAAGATTTCAAGTAGTGCTAGTGTATCAGTTTTAGCTTTGATCATTCAAACATCAGCGCAGGAATTTAATTTTAATACCATAGCAATGCATCTAGCTTAATAGTCTGTTTGAAATAAATTGGTGTAATTGTGAATCAGCCATATTCTTTTTTGCTTCTGAGAAAGTCTTTGCATCTTCTCCTATAGTATACCTGAATAAACATTCTGAAGAAGTTGTTGCATTTTCAATTGATTCAAGTATCACCGCCGAGACTTCTTGTGGTAACGGAGCATCTTTCATAGCTGGATAATAATGAGATAGAAATGTATCCACAGTATTCGAGTAGTGTGAAGAATTTCTTTTCTTAATATCATTGTTAGAATAATCAATTGCTGGTTCTAGTTCTTTCAACTGAGTTTGTTGCAATTTATTGTTAATTGGATTTGGAAGTTCAATATTTGATACGAAATTGGTATTGATAACACCAGGTTCAATAAGAATTACTTTAATACCATATTGCTCAAGTTCATAGGATATAGATTCGCTTAACCCTTCTAAGGCAAATTTAGAACTGACATATACAGATTGAGCGGGAAAACCAACGATGCCAGAAATTGAACTAACATTTATTATAATTCCATTCTTCTGCTTTCTCATTATTGGTAATATTTCCTTAATTGTTCTTATTGCCCCGAATAGATTTGTTTCAAATTGTTTCTTTATTGCTTCTATAGAAATATCATCTAAAGCGCCAAACAAGCCATAACCTGCATTATTTACTAAAATGTCAATTTGTTTACTTTTATCAAGTATTTTTTGTATTGTTTTTTTTACCGAGTGACAATTGTCAACATTCAAGCATAATACTTCTAATGGAAGATTTTCTTTATTTGCAATTTTTTCGATTATCTGTCTCTTATTTGTATCTCGCATTGTAGCATATGTATAAAATCCACTTCTTGCGAGAAGCAATGAAGTCTCAAATCCTATTCCAGTTGAACTTCCAGTAACTACTGCAATCCTTTCTTGTTTTGCCATCCTCCTTTTGAAATTCAATATGATCATGGAAATTATGTTTATTTCCGGTTATATTCTGTGTGTGAGTTCGTTGGCTAACGACCTTCTCAATTGCCCTGAAATTGAGCCACATATCATCCCTCGTACATTATTGAATTTGAGATCTTCGCTGTCCGGTATTTTAGCAATGTTTGTTTAGTAGTCAAATACAGTACGTGACTTCAAGCCGTCATGTAATTCTCAAATCATAATTTCACTATATACCAAACACTTCTTTACTAGCTATTTTAAAAAATCAATGTATATTTGAGATCAATGAATCACGTTGTTTGTGCAAGAAATTTGAAATTAGTATTCATTTTAACGTCAGTTGCGATAGGCATTAGTGGTTTACACTCATTCTTTTTTTCATCATCTTATGTATCTGCACAAAAAAATGTTAATCCACTAGTTTACCATCTTAGCAGCGATGAACCTTGGAGAGCAACAGTAGCCATCTCCGACGCCACCACATTATTGAAATTAGGACACAATGTAACCCTATTACTAAGCATAGAAGGAGTACAAATAGGAGTCATGCATCCTCATCATTATCTTGGACTCAATTCGCTAACTGGAAATGTAACGAACTTTATTGCAGATGGTGGAAATGTCATTATTTGTGAAGTATGCCTTAGAATCGCTGGCTACAATAATAGCGACATAATTGATGGAGCGATTATAGGAAAACCCGAAATAATATCAAGTTTGCTTAGCAATGCGACCGTAATAGATTACTAGTTGTAAACTATTATTTTAATACATTTAAACTGTGGTAAACAAACCAGCATAAGAATATCTTAATTAAACTGATTGGCTGCTCAGTGGGTCGGATGAACGCAGCCAGTACAGACAAATGGATATAGGCGTTCGTTCAAGGCTATATACAGATTTTTAATATTTAAGTACTCTCATGTTAATAATTCTTGTATAAGAAAATGGATCAGTATCAACAACTCTTCGATGTACTAACTAGATGTCGTAATGTCAAAAGACAATCAAAGGCTGCATCATTAGCAGCAAGTGGAATAAACAAAGCACAATTAATTCACGACTCCATAAACGGTAAGCATTGAAGTTCAAGAAAGAAAAGAAGAAACTGCCGCATATCAACGGTCTTTATTAACACCTAGACAAAAGAAAAGGTTAGTTATATTGTGTCAATCCGTAAATACAGGCATCAATTTGTACTCCTGGAATAGCATTTGCTTAATGTTTTCGACTAAATTTTCCATCTCGTAAGAATCGTTTAATTCATTTAAGTTTCGTGTTTCTAGACCAAGGGATTCCAATTCAGACATTGAACTATAAAGATCTGATTTGCCGTCTATCGTCATTTATTGAACCAATTTGCAAGCACAACATTTTGTTGTCTTGTCCATCTCCAAATGCCAGCAATGATTATGGAGTCTGTGGGTTTGGGGCAATTAAATCACTTTCTATCTCGATTTAATGACATAATTCGTCTTATGTTGTATGTGATAATGTATCTTATTTTCTATTTCAGTAGCGGATTTAGTATCGCATATACTGCATACCGTATGTTCGCTATCGATGTCATATGTGAATTCCATAATATTCATCTCGTACAGGCATTTGTATTAAAGCCGCTTAAACCAGGAATAGGAAAGAGACTGACTATTTAAGGCCCGTGTTGTATGTGATCATTCGAACTTATTTGTAGGGATTAACTCTTCTTTCCAAGTCTGCAAGATAAGGACTCTTACTGTTTTTGATAACTCTTGCAACTTTTCATATTTGAAGTCTAGAAAGTCTGACATTTCAAATGATGTTCTTGCAGGATTACCATAAGGGAATTTCACTATGTATTGAACTTCATTCATATTGGTGATATTAATGGAGTCTTCACCGACTGCCTTTTCTGAAGTTAATAGTTCGTTAGCCTTTTTCTTATCCCATGCGATAGTACAGCACTCCCTTGCTGGTCCTCTGACATACTGAACCAATTCTTCACCGTTAGGATTTAGTTTAGTCCTTGTTTCTTTTGTTTGTTGCATGTATGTCCCTTCCGCCTCATGTTGACATTTTATAGTGTTGTTAAGATGGTCTTTTGCCTCCCATTCCGTTGTATAATACATGTACTCCTTCCTTTCTCGCTTTGGAGAATCCCAATTAACGGCCATGATTCTAAGGATACTTTGAACGGATACTAGTATGGGGCCTTTAGGTAGATCGACTTTAGATAGGAATTTCTTTTCTTGCAGATAGGGGAATTCATCCTGAGGAGACATTAAGTGAGCGAATCCTTCCTTTGCATACGAGTTGTATGTGTCTAATACGCTGCTAGAGTCTGAGAATATGAATCGTGGTTTTGGTTTCGCAGTTTGTGGTGCAGGGATTGATGATACCTGATCTGACATGACTTAGTTGCAATAGGGAAACTAAAATAAATTTCTCTTGTAAACTATTTGTACAAGGATGATCAAACGCCTACAACCAGGATACAACGGTGGAGTTGGTTCACTACATTCTAAAGATGATAAACCAAAGGTAAGATACTGTCTGCGTTGCAATTTTCTGTTTGGTGTTCAAGCACGATTAGGACCCAGGATTATGGAGGTTGGTGTACCGAAGCCGTCAGACTATGACTTATGGTTAGAGTGCCGCAATTGTGGGAGTTTGTATCAAAAGTATGAAACTAAAGTGGAGCCGGAACTAGAACCAATCAAAGAACCATCAATGGGTCCAAAAGGAAAATTGCAGGGAATAGAGAAGAAGCGGAAGCCAAAAGGGAGAGCCAACAATCCTAGACTTAAACCTACTAGGGATTATATCAATGATGAGGATTTGAAGAGAGAGTTAAAGGACGGTGCAGTACTTGTATCTTATTCCTCAACAGATTCGAATACGTACTATGTCAATCACAAATTTAGTCCTGCCATACATTTAAGTGGTAATTTGTTAGATATAATCAAATGAGCAATGATAATATGAAACGCGATGACAAAATTATAGACTCGGCATCGCCAAGAATCAAACCACTTAAGAGGCCGTCTGCCGAAACTGATAACCCTTTGGTCAAGATGCTAGACTCTATAGTAAGCGGATTGGAACACTCCACGGGCAAGCGCACTTATCTTTGCGGCAATCCTGATTGCGGAACTCTAATTATTTTTCATAGCCATGAACCAAGACCAGTAATATGTACTAGATGTGGGATTGAAATCGACTGGGAAGGCGAATACATTACCAGGATTAAAGTATGTCCTAAATGTAACAAAGAATATGACACTACCGCTAATTACTGTCAAATTCATTCTCCAGCGATTTCACTGATGGAAAAAGTAATAGAAAAATAACAAGTCCATTTCATTTGATAACAGTGAGAAAAATGATCTACATTTTTGATATTAGTACAATTTGTACAAAAAAACAGAAATCCTGAAATATCAAATTGGTGAATAGAATAATTCTCTTGATTACATGAGGGCTGCTATGGTGGCGATTCGGTAAGGCCAACCGAGTAGTAATTATAGCAACCCGATTATTTAATTAATTAACAAGTTCCCTAAATCATCTCATCATGTCTAACCCATTTAGAGGCAGGTCAGAATCACAGATGACACGCTTAAGACCTGACATTGTTTTAATTGAACATAGCGACCCCGGAGCAGAGGCCGTCCACATTTCGACTAATACATATGCACTGTTGAAGGCAGGGCGGATGCTACTTGTGGACACGAATGTTTCACCTCTACTCCCTTTTGTTCGGCAGTTGTCTGGTGAGGGATTTTCACTGGCT
This sequence comes from uncultured Nitrososphaeraceae archaeon, assembly GCA_963728595.1. GTDB lineage: Archaea > Thermoproteota > Nitrososphaeria > Nitrososphaerales > Nitrososphaeraceae > TA-21. The sequence continues at coordinate 48,164 of CAVSLF010000025.1, read as the reverse complement.
GCCGTGGTAATTACACATCGGCATGTAGTGGGAGGAGGAGATGCTTTAACTGACCTAATGACCGAATTCAAAATTCCTCTATTGCTTCATCCGATTGATGCCAAGCACCAGCAAGCAGTTGCTGCAGGAATACCATTCGAGAACCTTATAGGTCATCCAGTGCTCAAGGAATTCGGTTTTGAGGCGCTACTATTTCCCGGTCAAACAGCCGGCTCCATCATGTTGTATTCAGGTAACAATGGAGGTATACTTCTTACTGGCGATTCAGCAACTGGCGCCTCAGCCGATCAAGCAAAGGTTGGTTTAGAACGGCTGATCAGGCCACCCATAGACACTAATGTAGACGATGATGAATTACGAAGACAGTGGCTTGCTTTTGATAGACCTGTCACAACTGTCCTACCATTTCACGGGACTGGATACGTTGATCGATCGGGAGCCGATATTGCTTCAATCATGCGAACATTAGTCCGCCCAGAACCTACATACTGGGATAACTTCCAAGAATAACGTCGTCAACAATTTTAGGTAGGCGAAAGTCACCTGAAAAATAGTTAATTCATTTTATACATCTTACAAGCGAGTCGGAGAGCGTGTACGATATGATTTGATTATACAACTAACATGTTAAAATATTTTAAGTCCCCAATTACCAAAAGTATCGATGCGAATAAAATCAAATGCAATACTCGCCGGAGTGGTAATAATTCTTGGAATCATAACATTTGTTGGTGGTCTTCGCTATATATTCGACACCATAGTCAACCCCTCTCGTTATAGTACCGATGTATACGCGATTAGTGGCTCTATCCTCATCTGCTTGGGATTGGCGCCATTTATCTACGGCATAGTAACCATCCGCGATGACATTCTACATAGGAAACTTGGGGCAGAGAAAGAGGAAAACGAGGAGCGTAAAGTGTAATTTTTGAGTTACTTCATCCTGAACATTTTACAACTAAGTCTTAATGCATCGAGACTATGCGAGTACCGAAGTCCGTTCTTTATCTAATGAAAGTTACGTGCTGTATGCAGTCCTTAGCGATATGATCAACTTATCGAATTGCTTGGGTATTGTCAAATAAGACTTGCTGATCATAAATGCCATATGGGATAACATCTGTTTATGTTCTGATCCAAAGGATGTTATCCTATATCCCTTCTACTCGATCAAAAACACAGGAATCGTAGGGAAGTCATCTCCAACAGTTGCTGTCTGACATTTGGATAAATCAGGGAAATCGTCTGTATCTACAGGAGAAATAGAAACTTCAATCTCGTCACCAGCAATAACATCTGTCTTTGGAATTTCAAAATATCTTAAAGACTCGTATTACGACCTTGCCGCAATTGACGTTAGAATGCCCGATATGAATGGATTCGAATTATACTCCGAAATTAAGTCGAAAGATAATAAAATTAAGGTGCTTTTTCTCACTGCTTTAAGGGATTTGCATGATTATGAAGATTTCAAAACTGATGTATCCCCTAAACTGCATCAAAGACACTTCATTCAAAAACCGGTAAATGATGACGAATTTCTAGACCAAGTATATTCTATCTTATATTAAACTACATCTTCATTCTTTGCTATAGTTGCTTTTAGAAACTTATTTTAGTTACTCTGTAGTACTCTGAACAAGATGTCAACGACAGAGACTGTTTGAAAGCAACAGAGAAATTTTAGCGAGGAGTTGATTTGAACAACCGGTCCGTGGGTTATGAGCCCGCCGGGATAACTTCGTCTTCTCTTTGGAGAAACTGGCTTCCCCACCTCGCTGAGTGAATGACAAATTAAGGGTTATATGATGTTTCAATTGTTTGCTGGCCTGTCCGTATATTCATTTTCTCATATTAGCAATACTCAACAATTGATCATTCCTTATTGTAAATGCCTTTACTCTTGTCTGATGAAATCGCTTACATTTTTGGCAATAATATTCACTCTCAACCATAACATCATAAATCATATATCATCATCAAATCGTAGATCTACCATCTTATAACCCAACGTATTACCAGTCCGTTCTTCAGGCGTCATAAGAAGAATGTGGGAATTAGACGCTAGACTTCGGAAAGTAGAGAAGATGCTTTTTAATCAAGGAACCTAAACTATATTTTTTCTAAAGTTTCGCTTTATCTTCTTTTGAATGGTTGTCCGTTAGATGCTTCCTGTAGTCCCAGGTGGCAAGTATTTGGCCACATAATTCACATGAGCGTCTATATTGCTTGTCAGAGCATTCTCCACACAACCGTTCAGTCCATTCAAAATTATTCTTTCCATGTACAGTGGCCTGCATTTCTATCTCCTTTTGTTTAAAGCACCGATTACAAGTTGCTATTTTTCCTACGTCGCTCAACCTTCAATGTTGACTGTTTAGTGATATAACCTGAAATGAGAATTAATTTAGTTTAAGTGGTAGATTGGTGTCATCATACTCCATACTGCAGCCGATACCGAGAACCACATTATTTCATCATATGATGACTGTAAATTTAAATTAAAAAACATTAACATGGCCGGTCGACGTAATAGATGACTTTGGTCAGGGCGATTTGAAGTCTTACAATTGTGATAATGAACCATCGTCTATACCTGGTAATGACTGCAATGCTTTTGATGGTACAATAAAGAATGATAATTTAATTGGCACATCGGGTAACAATTGTATAGGTGGCAAAGGTGGAAACGACAAAATAAGCGGTTTAGCAGGTAACGACAAACTAAACGGTAATGACAGAAATGACCTCTTGAGCGGCGGTAACGGCAAGGATGGATTGACAGGAGGCAATGGCAATGGTGCTGATAAGTTCGATTGCGGCGCAGGCAACGATAAGATAACAGACTTTAAGCCTTCTGAAGGCGATGTCAAATCAACTAGCTGTGAACAGTTCTAACCCAAGTCTACAAGTCTAAATGTTAATTCATCTAGTAATAAAAAAGAATTACGCAGGCTAGTCAGGTCTATGTTCTACAGATGATTTAAGTATAGCTCAATTAATTTCGGAAATATTATGAAAATAGTATTTCAGGATCCTACCTTCTCTTCGCAACTACTGAGAACAATCAGTCAAACATATTACGGGGGAGCCGATATAGGAGAATGTCTTTCTACCGCATATCGTATCGAGCAAGGCAACTTTGAAAGCTGGTACTCTGAATGGTTAAAAACAGCTCAAAGAGTCCACAATTATGCCAACGAATCCTTATTATCGGGTCATAAAGTAAGTGCAAGAGAAGGATATCTTCGGGCTTCAAATTATTATAGAGCTGCAGAATTTCTTCTTATAGATCCAGAAAATCCAAGGATTTTAGAGACTTGGGGAAGAAGCAAAGAATGTTTTAACAAGGCTGCAGAGCTTTTTCCTTTACAGTTGAATCAATAGAAATACCATACGAAGGTACATCACTGCCAGGACACATGTACACCGTTGACGAGAACAATAATAGAAGACCAACATTGATAGTGCATGGTGGATTCGATTCCACCTTGGAAGAGCTATATACATTTGCGGCGGCTCCAGCGTTACAAAGGGGGTACAACTGTCTAACATTTGAGGGCCCTGGACAAGGGGGAGTAATTCGGAAGAAGAAAATACCTTTTAGATTTGATTGGGAGAAAGTCGTGTCACCTGTTATGGATTATGCAGTAGACCGGAAAGAAGTAGATGTACAAAGGATGGGTTTGATGGGTATAAGTATGGGTGGTTACCTGGCTGCCAGAGCCGCTGCTTTCGAGCATAGGATATCTGCTTGCATCTTATACAATGGAGTGTACGATGGACGCCAAGCTCTTGAATCGTCATTTCCTCTGGCCCTACGTAAAGCCTATGGAAACGGGGATGAGAAGTTGGTCAATGCGGTATTAGAAATCCTAATGGAGACAGATCCTAATCTAAAGTTCAATATGAAACATGGAATGTGGACAACAGGTTCCAAAACTCCCTTTGAGTTGATACAGAAAAGTACAAGCTTTACTTTAGATGGTGTAGCCGACAAGATCAGATGTCCCACTCTTGTCCTTGAAGCAGAAAAAGATGATTCGTTTCCAGGACAACCACAGAAAGTATTCAATGCACTTACTTGTCCTAAAACGCACATCTTGTTTACAGAAGTAGAGGGAGCTGAAGAACATTGTCAATGCGGAGCCCCAGCCTTATCCAATCAGAGAATTTTTGACTGGCTCGACCAAACTTTCAAGAAAAGTGAAGAGTAAATAATAAATCTTAAGGTGTATTGAAGAAATAGAAACTCACAAATGAGAGGTCTCTTCTAGAGTCAATTCTATCACGAATTCCCCCTTGTGGATTATAGAGATTAGACTGATAATGCTGGTTATAGCTATGTCTCTCAAATCCAAATGACCATTAACATAGTTACTAATCTTGTTTTCAACGAGGAAAGAGCAAAGAAAATGTATTGAACTGACCAATTCTTTAGAGAAATCCTTAACTAACATTGCCGTTATTCAAACCAGTTTGTCACACTAGAAATAGAATAATGAAGTTAAAAACTTTATTAACATCTCAAAAAGATTACCCCGTATGTCAGATAATCCAATAGACAGCGACTTGGACGATAGGGCCAAGATGTCCTGGCGTGATTTTATAAAGTTTTTAGAAGCTACCGGTGCGGCACTTACTTTACCATCTCTTGTACCATTGGGAAAAGCTTTTGGTGTCAATGGGCGATAATACAACCGGTACTATTGACAGTAATGCGAGCAATCAGGCAAATATGACAAGTTCTCAACTCAAGGCTAATTCAAATTCGGCATATACATTTAATTTGGATGAGACCACTCCCCAGGTATCCAACTCAAACGGAAGTAGGACCACAGCAAACGCAGATAACTTCCCCATACTTTCTGGAATGGGAATGCTTCTTCTCCGTCTTGAAAAAGGTGGAGTGCGCGAACCCCATTGGCATCCCAATGCTTCTGAACTCAGTTACTGTATTAAGGGACAAGCATCTATGACTATATTTAGTCCTGTGAATAATCACGACACTTTTACGATTAAACCAGGAGAAATGACCTTTGTTCCCAAAGGCTATATTCATGATATTCAAAACGTAGGGAATGAAGAAGCGAAATTTGTTATTGCGTACAACAACGAACTACCACAAGATTTGGGGATATCGGGCTCAGTCGGTTGGATGACAAATCGTGTAATGGACGCGACGTTCGGAATTAAACCTCCTGGATTTTTTGATCAGCTGAATTATAGGGACCAACATGACGTAGTGATAGCGCCCAAGCCAGCAATAGTATCACCGGCTAGTTATGCGGTAAGCACACCTAATGCCCACAAGTTTAACCTCGAAGGAATACCACCTCAAATTCAAACTGCAGGAGGTAGCGTAACTTTGGGAAATGCAAATAGTTTTCCCATACTTAATGGATTAGCATTATACTCGTTGCGGTTAAAACCGAGCGGCATAAGAGAGCCACATTGGCATCCTAATGCAGCAGAACTAGACTATGTTATTGACGGCAAAGCGCGATTGACAATCTTCAGTCCTGATGGTACTGGAAATACATTTGAAATGGGATCTGGCCAAATTGTCTTTATTCCACCTGCATATTTTCATTACATAGAAAACATTGATCCCGCTAATACCTGTCATTTCGCTGTCTTTTTCAATTCCGAAAGGCCAGAGGATACGGGCATTTCCGGAGCCCTTAGCTCTTATTCGAATGAAGTATTAGCAGCTACCTTTAATTCAGATCCTACTTTCTTCGATACTCTTCCCAGAATAGAACAGGATATATTTCTAGTTTCAGGGGCTGGTTAGTGAGGGACTACGTAATTGTCCGGGCCCAAGAGATTTTCGCAGTTCAGCAATTCTCTCAGACCAACTTATAGCAGGATATTTGTCGCCAAATAGTTCAAATTTATGTGAAGCGACTTGCATATCTCCCCCGGACGATAGAAGCAATTTACCGCGGCAAGAAGACTTCTAGTATGTTTCACAGCGATACATCTGCTTCTATTTCATGAAGGCGTATTAATGGGAGATCGATGGTCGATTTTTTTCCTAATTACTTAATACATAGTGCCTTTATTCCTTCTAATATTATTAAGGGTAACTGATTCTTATCAATTAAGTTTACCAAATTCGGGTATAATTCAGGAAGATTAATGGGAATTGTCGAAACAGAATGATTATTAACTATATGAGCGCACTCATGAAAGACTATGAATTACCATTCTTCGAATGGTAATTGATTATTGACAAATGTTCATTGGTGTTAAAATCTTCTGTACAAAATCCAATTTCCACTGCCGCGGGGATTAAGTCAGTGTCGACAGTGTGGGCCCATGTAACTATTCTCCATATTCATTAGGTGTATTGCATAATTAGCAACAGCCTGAAAATCTACTTCCAGCCTCGCTCACCAAACCCCTAATTATATCTCCTACCGCAATAAAAACCGGAACAAATAGTCAAGAGAGCTGAGATTGTATTTTACGTTGTGTTTGAGAATTTGATAAGAAATGCCACATTTTTTTCTTGATTAGTTCTTCCGATCAGCATCTGCTAGAAAATGCGCAATCTTGTTTTCAATAATTTTTACTGCATCAGAACCCACATCAAAGGACAATAGTAAATAAGTTTGCTCTTCACCTTCATCAAACGGGATTACTGCTCGAACTAAATTAGAATATTTTCCCACTGAATACTCAAATCGTCCCAACTTGGGAGTGAAATTTTCCCTCAAGGATGCTCTAGTAACAGCTTGCATTGCATACTGCTTTGTCTCTTCTCTAGTCAATAGAGGATTTAAACCTGTGCGATATTCAGCAGCCTCAACTGTGCCAAGTTTGTTTGCAACAGCCACAAATCTAATGGAGTCATCAAGTGCGAGAATACTTTTACATAGAGATTGACTCATTGTCATAATAAACAGCTACTATTATTTTTCTTTTCTATGAATCTCTTCTGTGAACATTTAACTATTATGTTGTATCACTGACTCCAAAGTAAAGGCTTTATCGTCAAGGGTTTTCCCTCCCTGTTCCTTAGAACTAGCTCTACTATAATGTCATCGAAATATCTGTCCAGCACACTTTCTCTATCCATTGCTAATGGCAGAGCACAATCTTCCTCTATCCACGTGGCGTAACTATTGTTAGTATCAAATCTTGCATTTGTAGCCCGTGATGGAGTGTTTCTCCAAATGGTCGCAATCTCGATATATTGCCTACTGCTTGCTAGTAAGCCATATCGCGCCATGAGGAAAAATCAAGTCTATCTTTCTTACCCTAAGTTTAAAATATACTATAGATATTCCCTCTCAAAATCTTCACGACCATTTAAATTGTTACTAAAACAAGAAAATAATGTATAACTATCACTATCTGCTATCATAATACAGTAGCAACACGTATGAACATTGTAATGGCAACAACTATCAAAACTATTCCTATGATTCGTTTCAAATTCCTTTCGCTGAACCGGTGAGTGTAACTTGCTCCTATATATCCACCGACCATTGCCGCAAAACCCATTACAACGAGGATTAAAAAATCAATCTCATTGTTGACTAGGTGTCCAATAAGACCTGAAATACCCATTACGGATGATGTTGCCAAGTTAGTACCAATGGCAACTGAAGGCTTCATTTTTAAAACTGAAATCATTGTTGGCAATCTTATACTTCCTAGTACTAGACCGACAAGACCGCCCAGAAATCCTAATGCAATACCAATTATTGATTCAATCAGTAATGTTTTGTTCTTACTCATGGATTCATCCTTGGTATCTGACTCAATTCTTATCTTGGATTTTCCTCTGATTAGGACAACGGATTCATAGGATACTATAATTCCGATAAAACTAAGCAATAAAGCAACGGGAACGTATGTTGTTAAAAGTGAGCCGCAAAAAGCACCGACAGCACCTGTTATCGCCATAATTAAAAAGATTCTAGTGTTTACATTATTTTGTCTGAGGTGTCGAACTGCCGCTGGAATGGCTGCCATCGTGCTAATTCCAATATTAGTTCCTGCTGCAACACCGATAGAAGTTTCAGCACCAATGATAAGTGGAAATCGTAAAACTCCTAGTATTAAGCCAACCATTCCACCCACAAAACCAATTGCAAAACCAATTACGCCAAGGATTGGAACTAATAGATTGAACTCGATAAATAGAATGATAAAATCTCCATTATAAATAACGCGTTTATCTTTGAAAATATTTAGTTATTTGGCTACAATATATTTCCGAAATCTTTAATCAGACATAATCGATTATGTAATGATCGTAACACTTCTCAGTGCATCGGCATAGTTTCGTTAGCCAAATGTTGTATTGCGGATCCATGCACAGAGATAGTCACAGAATAGCCACCCCTATCAAAATTCAATGTTTCATTAAATGTGTTAACTAGTGCAATGTCGGTAATACCTGTGGGTAGCTGAGCATGATAAAGACAAGAATATCCTTCATCCGACAAATCCAAGATTTTACCATTAAGAGTACCGTTATTGATTGCCTTACCTAAATCCAAAGATTTCAGATTGGAGGCAATTCCAGCAACTATTGTAGCTTTAGGAAATCCTTCTTCGTTGCATGGAATTTTCATTGCAATATGACTGTGTCCTTCTACACTCGTGGCAAAGGGTGTAAGATCCATCAATAAAATGTAATCATTATTAACCAAATTTCCTGTCAACGGAATATTTTGTGAAGTAATAAGGTTATCAAAGATGTGATTCGCATGGTGTTCCGTTGTATTATTCATTGTTGCTTGTCCATATACGTCAGTTTTGTAGTGGATTCCTGTGAATGTTACCAGAGCTGAAATTATTAATGTACAATATATTGAATTCATAAATTTATTGTCCATTAGTTTTGACTACTTACGCATTATTTAAATGAGTTTACAACAAATCTAGACATCTGCCAGAATATCATGGTGGAGATATCCAACACCTAAAAATAATATCGAATTTGAATTCCACGCGAAGGACCACATTGAATTTTTTAACCGCGAAAACAATGTCTTCTGAAGCCTTTTTGTATCTCTGGCAGAATAGAACTAATCTGAGAAAACATAAGATTCGGAGACGAAGCTTCGTTAGAACATTATACTCTTTCGTTCCGGAGCGTCGAATAAAAGGACGTAACCAAGGCTTTGTTGTGTAATTCTACTTGTAATACATCGAATCTCCAACGGCTTCTTACCTCAACCTCAAGGCTTGCCAAATGATACAGTACGTTCTTTGCAATCGCAGGAAATCTTAGACAAATATATGAGTTCAACGGTTAAAGCTTTCAGTTTAGCAAACTAATGAAGAAAAAGATAGTCATAGGATATGTTGCAATGGTTGTAATATTGGCTATTAGTGGTTATTTTTTTTATGCGAGTTTTATTGTAGCACAAAAAGTAGACTTTGAAAGAGTAAGATTAGAGAGGGGGCAAATCAGTGTGTTTCAATTCTGTTCCGAAATAGGAAATTTAGCAGCAGATGAATCAGTTTGTGAGGAGTATAATTTACTCCGTGGTAATGATACTGGTCAGGATTTTTTGAGTCAGGTCCAAAAAGACTTCTCTAAATAACAAACCCATTAATATTCTAACTTAATAAGATAAGATAGGTAGCAAATGGGTTATACTAAAGCGTATAAAGAGTTAATCAATAGGGACTTTCAATTATGACTAATAATCCTACTCTGAAAGTTCTTGAAGCTTATACTAGAGATGTCGGCCGGGGGGTGGCTCGTATTGACTATGAGTCTATGGATTCTTTGAGTGCATCTACAGGCGATGTTATAGAGATTAAAGGAGGCAAACGTAGAACGGTTGCAAAGTGTTTACCTCTTTATCCTTCAGATGAGGGTAAAGGTATTATCAGAATTGATGGCCTTTCGAGGAATAACGCTGGTGCAGCCATTGGAGATACTGTCGAAATAACGAAGATAAAAGCAGTACCAGCTGAGAGGATAATAGTTGCTCCATTAGAAAGAACACCACCTGTCGATGAAAGATATTTAGCTGATGCCTTGGAAAGCATGCCCCTAATTAAAGGTGATAACGTCATGGTCCCGTATTTTGGTGGAAGGCTTACATTCGAAGTTATTGACGTGTCTCCTGCTAGTACAGTGCTAGTTACCCAAAAGACGGTGTTTAGTATTGGAGTAAAGAGTGAAACAGTAAGGGGACTGACGCATGTCGCATATGAAGACATTGGCGGATTGAAGGAGGAGATCCAAAAAGTTAGGGAGATGATTGAACTTCCATTAAGACATCCTGAAATTTTTGAAAAGCTTGGAATTGAAGCACCAAAAGGTATTCTTCTTCATGGGCCTCCTGGAACTGGTAAGACATTGTTAGCAAAGGCAGTAGCTAGTGAAACCAATGCTCATTTTATTAGTATTTCTGGTCCCGAAATAATGAGTAAATTCTATGGAGAATCTGAGGCACGTATAAGAGAGATATTTAAAGAGTCTAGGGAGAAAGCACCATCAATAATATTCATTGATGAAATTGATTCCATTGCTCCCAAGAGAGAAGAAGTAACTGGCGAAGTTGAAAGAAGAGTAGTTTCACAGTTATTATCACTAATGGATGGTCTAGAATCTAGAGGCAAAGTTATCGTAATTGCAGCCACTAATAGACCAAATGCAATAGATCCTGCATTAAGACGACCAGGTAGATTTGATAGAGAAATTGAAATCAAAGTTCCTGATAAGCGAGGCCGACTGGAGATATTGCAGATCCATTCGCATAATATGCCTTTAGAAACAGATGTCAATCAGGAAAAAATTGCAGCGGTAACTCATGGATTTGTAGGTGCAGACATGGAATATCTGTGTAAAGAAGCTGCTATGAGGTGCTTAAGAAGACTGTTACCGGAACTTAGTTTAGAAGATGAAAAAATATCTCCTGAAACATTAGATAAACTGGTAATAACTATGAACGATTTTGAGATGGCAATTAAGGATGTTATGCCTTCTGCGATGAGGGAAGTGTATCTAGAGATACCTGACGTTAAATGGACAGATATAGGTGGTTTAGAGGAGATAAAACTTGAACTCCAAGAAGCAATAGAATGGCCATTAAGATATCCTGACCTATATAAGGAGCTTAGCCATTCTCTTACGAAGGGTATATTATTACACGGACCTTCTGGTACGGGTAAGACGCTATTGGCAAAAGCCGTTGCTACAGAGTCTGAAACCAACTTTATCAGCGTAAAGGGACCTGAATTAATATCAAAGTGGGTGGGTGAATCAGAGAGAGGAATAAGAGAGATATTCAGAAGAGCCAGACAAGCAGCTCCATGTATAATATTCTTTGACGAAATAGATTCTATTGCCCCAACAAGAGGTGGAATGGAAGGAGGCGGTAGCGGCTTTAGTGGCACACAGCCGATATTATCTCAATTATTAACAGAGATGGATGGCGTACAGCAAATGCAAGGAGTAATGGTTATAGCTGCCACCAACAGAGTTGATATCATAGATACCGCACTTCTTAGACCAGGGAGATTTGATAAAATTGTCTACGTACCAAATCCTGACAAAAATACAAGATTTAGAATCCTGGAGGTACATACAAAAGGTAAACCTATTGGTCGGGATATAGATTTGATGAAAATAGCGGAGATGACAAATGGTTTCAGTGGTGCCGAAGTTTCGGCAGTTGTCAATACCGCGATTTCTTTAGTACTACATGAGTACCTTCAAAAGTTTCCTTCACCTGAAGAAGCAGCGAAACATACTTCAGACGCCGTCGTATCCTCACAATATTTCGAAGAGGCAGTCAAAAAGATAAAGAAACAAAGAGAAACAAAACCAGGCGAGCCAATTGCTAGTATGGCTACCTATAGGTAGGCAACTCGTTCGATGCTGGATTTACATTGTAAACAACATACGCCATTGAAAAGAACGACGATGAAGAAAGATGAAAGTGAAGATGAGGATTAGTTAGCATCAAGAAGAGCACGAGAAGAGCAATTAATTCACAGATAATGAAGTGGTGTTGGTCATAATCATTCCACTGCATCGCATAATAAATCATGATAGGATTCTACTTTGAAACTTTTCATCTCTACTGCTGTTTCAAGATTTCATCCTGAGTCAAGACCAAGTTCTAAAAAAAAGCTCCTAGGGAACATCATGAACTATTTTGACATCATAGCATTGTTAGTTTGTGTTGTATTATACACGTCATTTATATTTTCACTCACGTTCCCGATCGCGGAAGTATTAGTTGAATTTGTTTGTACACTCAAATTACTCGACGTAGAGGTTTTATTCATCTGGATTGCACCTGTCATATTAGGCGACGAACTCTGGTTTTGAGCAGTTACCGATTGAGAGATCAGTAGTATACCACAAAGTATAGTTGTAGCGATTGGAGCAATAATTAACCCTGTTTCATTATTTGTTATTGGATACTATGAATTATAATGATTATTGACACTCTATATACCAATCTGGTTGATAGATATCCCCTCTCAAAATCTTTACAACAATTTAAATAGTTGCTAGTTAAGTTTGTAACTCTCTATTACTTCAATTGTTTGGTTTCATTAACTCTAAGATATCGTATCTTGGGCCAATCATCTATATTGGTGAAGCATATTGAATGTTGCATCTACATCTAGAATGAGCGGTGTCAAAGTGAAAATCTGCCTTCAAATTAAAATATATTGAGCTACAATAATTTGATGAAATGTGACAAAGACTGTAAAGGACATTATGACTTCCAAGTTAGAGACTATTGGGCTGTCTGAAACAGCCAAGGACGCGGCAAAGAAAATGTTAGAAAAGAATGTAAGTTCACTTATAGTTGTTGATCATAATGAGCAGACTGTAGGCATTATTACCGAACGCGATATAACAAGGGGAGTATGTATCCATGATTCCATTAGCAAAGAGTTCAAGGTGCATCATCTTATGTCTTCCCCCGTGGTCACAATTGATCGCCATTTAACTGCAGAAGATGCAGCAAATCTGATGCTGCAAGAAAAAGTCAGACATCTCATAGTCAAAGACGGAAGTAGATCGATAGGAATAATGACCGCAAGTAACTTTATTTACTACCTGGATGAGCAGTTACTTCCAGATGATCCAAGTGCCAGAGTACTTAAAACTTTAAAGGACGAAATCTGAATTAGAAGAGTTGATGTATCATGAAGACAGCTGAAAACTATAAGTCGATAATGTCACTGATAATATGATGATCTACAAATCTAATGGTAATCTTATTCTAATAGAAGGGCAAAAAGCGTGTGCAAGATAAGATTACTTCATTTATCTTAGATACTTAGAGTGATATCGACTATGTCAAAGTACTTCTGCAAAACATCCGTCTTTGTATTAATGTTATCTGTCCTCATGCTGTTGAACAACTTTGATTACACGAAAGTTTCGATTGCACAAATGGGTCGTGATCACAATATGCCTTCCGCTACTTTGGGAGACCGGAAAGTATTACTGATATTCAATTCAGAACCTTCACAATTGATATCTGGCAAGAATGTTGGCTTTAATTTTAACCTGAAAAACAATGACACAGGAAATAATATTCTCCATGTCACTTACCTAGTTACCTTAATGAGGGAAGGACAAAGATTATTCACAGAAACAATGCATACTCATGATGGGAACATGAAGCTATTGTTTGTCCCTGATAGCACAAATCCATATAAGGTGGGTGCAAATTTTGATGGCCTTTCAGCAAGTTACGTCGCCGAATTCGGGAGTCCTATAAAAATTAACGGCCCACTGTTTGCAACACCTGGAAATTATTCGGTATCATTGGAGGTAACTGGAGTTGATTTTGACAATTTATTCTTACCTCAGCCGCTTAAATTTGACTTTAACATACCTCTGAGAAACTAAGTTAAGATGAAGACAACAAGCAACAGTAGTATCTTATGAATGTACTTTACTAACATGATTTCAAATAAGTTGGCACGTTTTGAATATCGCTTCAATTTTTCAAAGGGTTTAGTTTTGTCTTTAGGTTAGTGAATAGTTGAGAATCAATTCAGCGCTACGCCAATTTGATGTTGGTGCTGCTTGGGAAAATTCAGCTCTATAAGGCGCAACTCAAGGGCTGGTAACACAAGGGATGCAGGGATTTGATTATGAAAAAGCCAGACGAGACCTTTCACTTCCAGCTACATTTGATGTTATGGAAGTGGTAGCAATATAGAATGCTTGTTCATTTTAGACCCTGAACATGACAGCGACTAGAAATAATAGTGATTGAAAAGAATTTAAATATTATTTGCATTGTAATCTTAATTAGGAACAATACAGCTCGCAGGGCAATTCTTTGTGTAAATCTTCAATACTCTGACCAGGCCATATGTCAGTCTATTTTAGAGATGTTTGAATTCGAGTGATTTGGTTTTATGGTGGATTGCAGTTAGGAGTACCCTCTCTTTTCGGTAACTGTCGCAAGATCATACCAATATCCTTACTTATTGGCGCTCAAGTGCGTGTCTATCCCAATTAGCACATGTTGCACCTGCCTCATATGTGCTTTGTAAGAAAGAAAGCAAGACATCATCGGGCGATTTCGCTGTGCGGACCACATCGTAAGGTAGCAAGAACATACCCATAGCGATATGATAGAACCCTTCTGGTGGCTGGATGGGATAGTCTCTATAACCTTGAGGCTCCGGGTAGGCATAAGCATAGAATGCCGGTTGTTCGACCGGACCGCCGCCTGGCCAGAAACCACAACTGCTTACTTCGTGGGAATAAGCTTCCACATCGACAAAACGGGCCACGTATGGTGTGCCGGGGTGCACAGGCGCTCGACGTCCTGAAAATCGCGTGACAGCCAGATCGAATCCTCCCCAGAAAAAATGTATTGGGCTGACCTTTCCTATGAAACGGGAACGAAATTCCCTCAGCACCCTCGTGCTCTCGACTAGAATACGCCAGAACCGATTAGCATATTCGGGGTCATAACTCGCGTGTTTCCGATCCTGCTCAAATGGAATTCGATCTGAGACTTCGGTTGGAGTCGTCCAAATGTTTAAAGATATCCCAAGTGATTCCAGCGCGGCCATTGTTTCTTGATAAAATTCGGCTACCGACATGGGCCGCAAAACGACTTTCTTGCAGGAACCGTCACTCGGTTCAATCAAAAGATGGTGTGCAATGAAATCAAAATCTATTTGGAAGTGTCGGCCTTTATAAGACATAATGGAAGTACTCAGTCCGCGAGATGTGACATACAAAGTAACGTTCCACCAATGGTTTTCCAGCGGCGTGAGCTTGAGCCGAATCTTGCCTACTATCTGAGTCCACATGTGCAGTGTTGCAAATGTGTCTTTCCATTCTGCCAGCGGCAGTTCTGGCCAAGAATTGCTAGTCATGGGTAATCCAATATGCCATAGGATGTATGCTAAATAATAATTATTATCCCTGTCTTGCTGTCGACCCTAAACCTAATTTTTCATTAGCTATTAGTAAGCCCGCGAATACAAATACTATGAAAATAATAAAGAACTTATGGTCGTGCCTGAAGCTGTATTGGAACTTCAAAGCGTCTTCCATATCTGTTAATAGTCATCGTAAGACTGTCATTAACGGTCTTCTTCCTCACATTTAATGAAATTTCTGTAGACTCGCCTATTTTTTTGCCATCCACTGCTTCGATTATATCTCCCTTTCTCAATCCTGCATCGTCACCTGGACTGTGTGATTCTACTTGTGCTATTAACACGCCTTCTGTGGTGGGTAATCTATAGTATTGAGCTAGTTGTCTTGTTATTTTTACATACGAGATTCCAATCCATGGTCTATTGATTACTCTTCCATTCTGTATTAGTTCTGTCATCACTGTTTTAGCAATGTTGGCTGGTACTGCAAATCCAATACCGTGAGCATATGGCATCTTTGCTGTGTTAATTGCTATAACTTCTCCCTCTGTATTTACAAGTGGTCCACCTGAATTACCTGGATTTATTGCTGCATCGGTTTGAATCAATTCTAATACCCCTTTTTCAAATTGGATCTTTCTGTTTAATGAGCTTACAATTCCAGCTGTTACAGTTGGCCCTCCAGTTAGACCAAATGGATTGCCTATTGCAATCACTATTTGACCTATCTTCAAATCATCAGAATTTCCCAAAGCAGCGAATGGAAGTGTTTCTGTCGAATCTAGTTTTATTGCAGCTAAATCTGTTGTCTCATCAGATCCTATGACTTTTCCATTGAACATCCGTCCATCAGTTAGCGTAATCTTTAATTTCTGAGCATCATCTACAACATGATTGTTGGTAAGGACGTGGCATCTCTCATCAATTATTACACCTGATCCAACACCTTCGACTGGAAATACACGGAATAGTTGGTCACGTCCTGTCCTTACACTTGCAATATTTACAACACTTTTGCTTACCTTTTCAACAGCACTTACAATTAGATCTTGATTAACAGGTATCATATCCTATCTTAAAGAGGTGATCTGTTTCCTTCTGTAGTACCATTCTTATCATATGGAATATTTTTTTCGCCCATATTTTTATTGATCACTCAATAAACATAGAGATACTATTTGTTGACTAAGATTGTAGAACATAGTCACATGCAACTACAGAATTGAATAGTCTCGCATGCAAGATGTATTCAATATTTTCCTTCATAATGTAAAAGAATTCAAATGGAGATGTTGTTAGATTTGTCAGTTTATAATTATAGCAGGCTGAAATGAAGTTATTTCATTTCTTCTTTGAAGAAAAATACGATTATTTTGTGTGTAGAAATGATCGTAGCATCCACGCCATCTTTTCATGTTCTTCCATCTTATCTGTCAGAAAATTAGCTGTGCCCTCATCTTCCAGTTCTTGGCATTCTTTGATATGTTTTCTGAGAGTTTTTATTATTGTTTCATGATCTTCCAACAGATTTTCTAGCATCGAGTCACCGTCCGGATAAGCTCCTGGATCTTCTCGAATTTGCGATGATTCAATAAACTCTTTGAGAGTTGCCTTTGTTTTTCCGCCTAAGGCCCTTGCCCTTTCAGCGACATCATCTACTGCCACAGAGAGCAACTCATATTGCTCATCTAGAAACTTATGTAAATCATTGAATCTTGGGTCTACGACATTCCAGTGATATTTCTTAGTCTTGGTAAGAAGAATATATTCGTCTGCTAGATCATGATTAAGAAGGGCAACAATTTTTTCCAAATTATTTTTTGATAGTCCGATGTCAACTCTAATTTCAGAAACTGATGTAACTGTAGTTTTCATATATTGTTATTGAGGTAACATCACATAAATCACTTTGGGTATGCCGATATTTACGGGAATATACATCTGCTACATTACAGGAATTTGATAGGGAGTGGAGTTGCTCTTAGAATAACTGAAGTTGATATATTCGTCAGCAGGATATAACTGTTGGAGGTTGCTAACTTGAATAGACCTCCCCCCAGTTAAAGATGTTCTTGGAAGAACAAAATTATAAGCACAACATAGGATTTAACCTTATGACCTATAGATTCTGGTAATAATCTATCCCGACCATTTATGGGACAGAATTGAGAGCAGTGTATGAAAAAGCAACAGTTTTAATCACCAATTTTTGCGGCAGTTATAGATATCATATGTCTGAATACCTTAAACTAACACGAAGTATCCCGGACTGTGAATAGTGGAAATATGGTTGGCTAACTTTGTTGTTATTGGGTTCAGATTTTTCATCCATATATTCAACATACATTCTTCAGGTTTATCTCAAGTAGGAATTTTTCTCATAACCTTTCATTACCTGCTTTAGACTTATCTTTGAAATAATATGTCCTAAGGAATTGGGGAAAGTTTACTCTTTACATCCTTCGTTCTATTTCTGAGTGTTACTTCTGTAACTCCTGCTACTTTTGCGATGTCTGCCTGTTTTATCGTTTCACCTTCAATTTGAGACACGATATAAAGTACAGCTGCTGCAAGTCCCATGGGATCTTTACCAGCCGAAATTCCAAGGTCTAAGATCTTTTGCATTAGTGTCATGGCACTTCTTGTTATCTTTCCTTCAAATTGAAGGTTGTTGGATATTTTCTCTAGACACTGGAAATAATTTACCGGAGGTACTGTTCGCTCCAGACTTAGCACGATTTCTCTATAATCCCTTGCCACCTGCTTCTTTTTCACATTGCTGGCTTCTTGAATCTCATCAATAGTCCTTGGAACGCCCAATTCACGGCAAGTGAGATAAAGGCAAGCCGCAAGGAGAGAAGCAATCGTCCTGCCGCGTACAAGACCTTTTTGTTCAATTTTCCTGTAGGTGTATGCCGTCCTCTCAATTACGGAATCCGGTATAGCCAATTTATCCTTCAAATTATTTAAGAGAGTGAACGCAGTTCTGAGGTTTCTAGATGAGCTGTCACTGAACTGGGTCCGCATATCCCAAGTTCTCAATCTACTCATTTTGGCTTGATTGCTCGAGTTAATCACTTGTCCATAGGAATCCCTGTTTGATTTTCCAATCATGGTGGAGAGGTTCATGTCATGCATTGCCAGCGATGACTGTGGCCCGACTCCCGATACATTACTGAGTCCACTAGCAGGGTTCTCAGTCAACTCTCTCCTTGTGTCCTGTATCTGACCAGGGGACACCATTCCGCAAGCGCCACAGACTATTTCACCTGATTCAAGATCAGTGATCATTTTGTCTCCAACGTTACACGCTGAACATAGTAAATTTTTCATCTTAAACGTTAATAATTATACTAATATACGTAGAATTAATATATAAATATTGTACCTCGAGATGTAAAATTTACATCAAAGGATAATTTGACCTCCTTGTTTTTTTCGATAACGGCACTTGGTTTAAAGCCCTATTCAAATTTGGTAGATGCTATACGACATGCAAAACACACATACGTGGTGCTTAGCTCCTCAGTAACAAACTTACCGTCGAAATACAAATCATCTCCAGTATAAGCTAGAACTCCGTACACATCTTCTTTGCATTTACTGCATTTGGGTCTTGAAAACCAGAGAGGCAAAGCAACATTTTTTGTTAGACACCTTAGCAACATATCTTTGGCTTTCAATTTTAACTGTTTTTCCATACGTCTCTCGACAAGCTCTATTAAAGAGATATTAGTTAAAAGAGGATCTTGTGCCGCAGCGGTAATCGAGTTGATTTCACCTTCTTCATATCCAATTGTGCGAAGAATTTTTTCCTGCAACTCAAATGGGTCTGCATCTTGTAATCTACGATAAACTTGCAGTTCTTCCTCAATCACCCGTCCGTCTACGCCTGTTCGCTTGACAAAATCAGCAAGTGATTTTCTATCACCAAGCCATCTGTAAAATGCCTTTCTTATTTCAGGCATCATAGGAGAAAGAAGGTCGCCCTTTGATTTTGGTTTCCTCTGTCGGTTGGCGTGTTCTAAATTAATTTTGTAATGTGGATAGAAGTTTCTATCTAGAATGTACGGGCTTTCTTTCTCTGTTGACTTTCCTTTCTCGAACAAGCACAAGGATTTTAATTGACCAGAGACGTTATATTTTTGATAACCATATCGCGTTACAAATGGTATTACGATCAATGAAAGACTCCTAAGGTGTTTAGAATCCAAATGAGTTTACCCCTTCTTAGTTAAACCGAATTCATTAAACCGGACTACAATCGGCTAAACTGAATTAGACAAGTAATAAGAGTAAATCCAATGTTTGACACAATTCTGAACCCAATAGTCGTGATTCAAGACGGTATACTCTCTTTTGGTAAGAATCCAAATTGAAAAGGTAACCGAACGAAATATTATGCAAGCTTCGATATAAAAATGGTCACATTAATTTCATAAAAGGTAAGATTTGGCGATAAAGAAGTAAGGTTGGGATAAATATATTTCCGTTAATAGTTCTTCTAGAGTAGGTTTACGCTTGAGCTTTTCAGCGTTCGGATCAGATTTAGAATCCCAGGTAAGATCCTCACTATGAATCAAGTGTCGTCTGACGTCGCTGGTATGCTTCTCTGCAGGACTAGGCTGTTGTTCGTAGTCTTGGTTATTGTAATTTCTTCAAGACAAAATACATGCAAGTATAGACAATATCATTTAATTGACAAAAGGACTTGTCTGTCGGGCTGTCGATATAGCTGATTCAGGACATATCAATGAATAGTATATTTCAAGGGCTTGGCGTGAATGTACTGAGAGTATACCAAAGTAAGCAACGCTCCAGCCATGACAATGTAAGATGAAGCAAACATCGTGTCCCAGAACCATTGTTGCTCCTCTGATCTGCCAAGTACTTCACTATAGCCAAATCCAATATCTGCAATGGTAACAATGATTATAGAGCAGGATATCAATAACCACACGATGGAATAAGCTGATTTACTTCTGCGTCCACGGAAGGACGCAACAATTAGCAAAGATGGAATCAAAGCAATTGTATCAAGTATCGGATAGAGAATGCTAATCAACCACCCCATATCTCCTTCTGCAGCAGATAACATATCTGCAACTCCAAATGTAAGGTTAAAGACATACCCCAGTGTCAGGCCTGCCGATACAGAAAGCATAAGCAATGCTTCGCGGTCATAAAATCCCCCTTTCGAAAGTGCTTTGTTCATTCCATAAGTAAAATAAATGATAAAAGGATAACCAGCAAGCCAAAATGAATCTGCAATTGAAGGGAAAGGATTTTCGATATCAAGTCCTAACTGATAATATGTCCAAGTCAGTTCTGCTAGCGTCCAAAGGGTTAGTGCTATAGTAAGTGACATACAAATATAGAAATTGTGTTTTGCATTATCAATGGCATATTGCTGGTTCTCCGATTCAGGAACGTATTCTTTATTCTTTGACAACGCCTTTATAATTCTAAAAGCTGCCGCAGTTGGCAGAGCAGATAAACCCGCTGCAACTATCGCAGCAATATTTATGGTCCAGTTCGAATATAAAACACTGGTATCGGAACTTGGCCCGGGAATAATAATAAGTAATGCTGTGATAACTATCGCGGTGACAATAAGAAATAGCAGGAGAGCTAAACTATACTTCGAAGTAAAACTCACATTTTCTAACTCCAACTTCCGCTAGCACTAATAGGGTATCGTTTCTTTTGAATATATCGCTCCTAATTTACATCAGATTTAGAGATTGTAATCATTTAGAGGCGAAGAGAAATTTTAGAACCGCCCGTGAATCGATGTTTACACTTCAATTGTTTTATATCTTAAAGAATAGAATAGATCTATGTAATCGAATGCAAAAAAGCAGTCCAGATGTGAACAATGTGGAATCAATTTTGATTCACTCGAGGAATTCTCTCGTCATGACAAAGAAAAACATATAGAATAGATTTCAGTCCCAAATGTTGTTTGTGAATTAATAAAAAGGTTAAAATCTTTTATTGATCACAGTTGTACTGAATGTCTGCCCCACCGAGAGTCCAAACACGATAAAGTTACTGAGGTCGAGGATGTAACCGAATCGGGAGACATTCAAATCTTGACGAACCCAGTTGAAATCCGTCAGCACTACATTAATCTTATAAATTCCGCTAAATCAGAGATATCATTAATCATAGCAACCCCAAACGCATTGCGCAGAAATCTCAATGGTGGAATCATAAACCTGTTAAGAGATGCTGCAGAGAAAAAAAATGTCAAGATAAATCTAATTATTCCGGCTTATGAGGATCAAATTCACAAATCTGCAGATACTTTTCAAAGTATTGGGCTAATGCCCACGATTCGGAATTTTCAAATCAGAACAATATTGCCAATGACTCGGCAAACTCACATGATAAAATCTACTTTCCTGATAGTGGATAGACAATTCTCATACATAATAGACATACATGATGATACTCAGGAAAATCTAATTGATGCTGCAAGTTCTGCAAGTTATTACGCCAGTAAATCTCGTACAGAATCCTACAGTTACATATTTGAAACTGTTTGGAGACAGGCTGATTTATACGTCTCACTGGCAGAAGCAAATAAGAGTCTCGAAGACGCGTACGAAAAGCTCAAACTTCATGACGCTATGGAACAGGAATTTATCAATCTTGCTGCTCATGAGCTAAGAACACCGGCCCAAGCTATTATTGGATATTCAGAAATGCTCAAGGTATGTCCTGATAAAAGGGAACAATATGACGAAGCCATTTCACGAAACGCAGCAAGGCTGTACTCACTTGTTACGGATATGCTAGATGTTGCCAGAATAGAGTCTCAAACACTGAAACTGGATAAGACCAGTTTTGAACTAAACCAGAAAATTGAAAATGTGATTTCAGATATCAAACAACAAACGGGTGTAGATACCAATAAGAAAGTCACAATCAAATTTGAATCGAAGGGCTCGATTGCGGTTACTGGTGATAAAACAAGAATCTTTCAAGTAATTTCTAATTTACTAAATAATGCATTAAAGTTCACAGTTGAGGGAACAATAATTGTAAACTCACAAAAGATCCCCGAAACACGCGAAGCGATGATTACAATTAAAGATAGCGGAACAGGTATTGACCCCGAAATAATTCCAAATATGTTTTCAAAGTTTATAACAAAATCTAAAAGAGGGGTAGGACTTGGCTTATACATAGCAAAAAATATTGTTGAAGCTCATGGTGGCAAAATAGATGCTTACAATAATATAAATGAAAAGGGTGCTACATTTATTGTTACCCTTCCTTTGGACAGCTAGTTTCATTGCTATGTTGAGCTTTTAATCAACAGTACACAATACATATTACAATTTATACATGATTTCTATTTTTGCCTGTGAATGTAATGGTTGGACTCAAACGCAACTCAAAATGGGGATATTCACAAAGCAGTAGGGATAACTCAGAAAATCAGAGACCGTGAATCTTGAGAGAAGATTAGTAGGGCCTGTGATTGAACATGCGATCAACGGGCTAAAAGTAATCTGGAATAGTTTTTTGAAGCTCTTTTACTTTCTTATATTGGTGGGCCCTTGTCAAATGGCTCAGCTTCAGTCCAACTTTTCTTATGGATGGCTTATCATTTGAATAGGAAAATCGTTCCGCCAGTGTTTCTATTATAGAGGATATAGCATCTCGAGTAGATTGAAAATTTTCGTAAGATGTCTCCCTTGTCTCAATTGTAAAGTCTGCTCTTACAAGTTTAACGCCTACAGTTCGAAACAAATAGTCACTACGCTGGGCACGCTCATGTATCTCATCGACAAGGTCATGAAGTATTTCAACGACCTTGGCTTTATTGCTAGTATGTCTATCTAACGTGGTCTCCGTACTAATGGAAACGTGATCACCTCTTGGTATCACAAGTTCCTCATCTCTGCCGTTGGCTACATCCCACATCCACTGCCCGTTCACCCCGAATTTTTCTATTAGTTTCTTGACATCACTTTTAGCAAGTTGGCCAAGTGTGTCTATTCCTATTTCTTTCAGACGTTCGTGGGTTTTAGGCCCGATTCCTGCAACTTTGTTAACCTCTAATGGCTCCAAAAACTTGGCCAAGTTATATGGGTATACTACGGTTAGACCGTCAGGCTTATTATAATCTGACGCTATCTTTGCGGAAGATTTGGTAGATGTCACTCCGATTGAACATAGCAGGCCGCACTTGTCTTTTATTCCATCTTTTATTTTCATAGCCAATACTTCAGGTGCTCCATGTCCATTTCTTTGGGTACAGTCTAAAAAGGCTTCATCTATACTTGATTGTTCTAAGACATCTGCAAATTCGGCAAGAATCTTCATTACTCCTTTGGATACCTCACTATAGTAACGAATGTTAACGGGTCGTAGAATCAAGTCGGGGCACAATAATTTAGCTTTGGAAAGCGGCATTGCGGAATTGACACCATATCTTCTTGCCCCATATGAACAAGAAGACACAACCCCTTTGGTAATTTCTTCACCTTTCTGGTCTGTCATTATCACAGCATGGGGCTTCCCCTTCAACTCAGGGTCGCGCAGCTCTTCACATGATGGATAAAAAGCATTTAGATCAACACACATGATAACTTTCCCAATCCATGAATCTGATTCTTGATTGAATTTGATTCGTTGGGACAATCTCGTTATTATATAGCTACCTCATTATTTTTATTTTTAGGCTTAGTGGATTGAATGATCATGATATCTCTCTAAAATAGATGAAGAAATATTAATGAGGCAGAACTTGTTGGTCAGTCCAGACAACTTGAGGAATACCTAATCCTTCACATCAATATGTTTACCGACAAAAATGAGACAGCCATTGAATATCAAAAAAATTAGTTTTTTTTATTTCATCGGTTGTCTAGTTCTCACTCTCTCTTTACCAGCACATAGTGTGGTATATTTTGGAGTGTTGCGGGAAATACCGTTTTATATTCCCATCCTGAACGAATTAACTTTTTTGCTTCCTCAATCTCAGTAACTGTAGAAATATCCACTATCTTTTTCCGCTTAGGAAACGAATTGCTGCTTTCTGTAATTGGTCTGACTTTATGATTATGTGTTTGTCCATTCTCGTCCAGCAGTCTCCACATGACTCTGCCATTGTATGCATCCTCTCCTGTTTTTTCAAAAGATATCATTTGGTTGGGGAATCCTGCATTCCTACACTTATTGCATTCTTGCATCTTTTTTAGCGGTTTCGATGCTTCCGCTTGTAAAGTTGACATTGATTGTAATTTGCCACCGAATGGCATTTAATGTTGAGAGCACCTGATAGAGAGGGAGAGGGAGAGAATGACGACCAACGGAAATCAAGACTAGAAAAAAATACCAGAGTTGCAGAATTTATCTTTTCAAGATACTGTAGTATATAATGGAAATAGACATGGTAACAATCATATTCTGTGATGAGATGGAGACTTATTTCGTAACAGTTACATGTTCATCCCTTGAATGTCGAGAGGTCTGACCCGAAAGATATTTGTTGAAAGGCGTCCTAAGGCCATGCTATTAAGAAGCAATCAAAACATTGGAAGATAATCGTTACTAACTGGAGTTATTCTTTGTAAGATTCTTAAGTAGATTTGATAAATTGCTATATGAATTTGATAATAGCCTGTATCTAACAGACTGGCCAATTGTCTGACGGATTTGCTAGTAGCCTGGAGAGTAATTTTGTATCGATTGTTAAAAAAATTAACTATTTTTAATTTAATTGAACAAATACAAATAATCCTAAACAACAGTTATTAGAAATCATAATTTTATGTTATACAGATAAAAGTGCAACCTATTAGATAGCTTGACTTTGATGAGTGACATAAACAAAAGGATATTGGTAGTAGATGACGAGCCTGATATTGGCCTCACTTTGAAGATTATTTTGGAAAGATACGGCTTTACTGTAGATACAGTTGCGGATCCTATAACAGCTCTGAAGAATTTCAAACCGGGCCTGTATGACCTGATAATACTAGACATCAAAATGCCCGACATAAGTGGATTTGAATTATACAGAAAATTCAAATCAAATGACGCAAATTTCAAAGCTCTTTTCCTTACTGCGCTGCGAGAATTAGACGATTATGACAGTCTAAAAAAGAACGTGTTCCCAAAAATGGGTGAAAGACATTTCATCCAGAAGCCGATAAGCGAAAAGGATCTTTTAGAGCAAGTCCATTCAATGTTGGATTAAGGAGAGAGGACTCTTGGCAATCGCTATGAATATCTCCGCTAACCCGTGTTTTGGGTAAGATAAGGATGGTGTACTTCATTGTCACAGTCAATAGATTACATTGGCAAAATTAAAAGCAATGCAATACTTTTTGTTTGTTTCTTGTAACCTTCTTACTCATTCCAAATTTATGGCTGTCTTGATTTTATTAATAAAACGTTCTTCTTCAATAGGTTTTCTAATAATATCGCTTTCATCTATGTTGGGCATTGAGTCAATCAGATTCCCCGGTACCTCGAATGCAGTCATAAATAGAACTCGAATATCTCTCTTAATTTCCTTTAATTTTTGGTAGAGTTGAAATCCATTAATTTTCGGCATTCTTATATCTGTTATAACCAAGTTATAGTAAGATGGGTCCGCTTGCGTAAAACGATTCAATGCTTCATTTGGATCTGCGAATGCTTCCACTTTAAACCCTTCTGCAGCCAAAATTGATTTAAAAGTAAACAGGATGTCTCGATCATCGTCTACCAACATTAGAGTTATGGAATGGTTCCTTATAGATTCAGTCTCCTCATCTGACTTTTCCAATGTCCCGTTGAAAGATATTTGGGCAGGAACTTTTTGGATATTAGAGCTTTGATCATAATTGGGGTTTCTTTCCTTTTTTGTCGCATTCTCCAAGGATACGACAGGAGATAGCGGACGTACATTTCTTAATCTATCAAGAGGCTCTGGCAATGATCTTATTTCTTCCGAGGAGTTGTAATTGTCTGGAAACGGAAAGTCCGGTTGCAAACAACACCCTGATTTCTCGCTCGTCTCGAGATTATTCTGGAATATTAGTGTCAATGGACTTACAATATTTAGGTTGTAATAAGGAATGCCAGACATATGATAGTGATTATTAGTAAAATCGATCAAATTATTAATAATTATATAACTTGAATATGCAATATTTAAAGTCAGTCCCCCTCCTATATGATTTTATTCCTATTTATGGGCAAAATTATAATAAATGTCGATCCTGACCGATTATTATTGTTGGAGGCAGAAATTTGACCACCATGAGCCAATACAATTGCTTTACTTATGAAAAGCCCGAGGCCGGTTCCAGACTGGTCATTTCCAGAACCTCTCTTAGTTGAAAATTTTTCAAATAGGTTAAGAAATATATCGTCTGGAATTCCGCTACCTGTATCAACAATTCCAATTTCTATCTTATTTTCCTTCAGAAACACATGGGTTTCTACGGTTATATATCCCGAGGTCGTAAATTTAACTGCGTTACCAATTATATTACCCAATAGCTGAGTGATACGCAATTTATCGGCTACTATTTCGATAGGCATATCTAATTTTGTATTTAGCGTGACATGTTCGCTCAGATTAGGATTTAGTTTTGCGGCGGCAACCACATCAAGTATTATTTCGTTTATTCTCACCTTTTCCATTTTACACGACAGATTACTACTTTCAATCCTACTCACATCAAGAATATCATTTGCCAATTGTTCAAGCTTACGTGCCTGTCTCAAAGTAACATCCCACGCCTCTTCGTGTTTAATTTTGCCTTTCAATGCTAGGCCAGCCAAACCTAGAATTGGTTGTATTGGACTTTTAAGCTCATGAGAGGCGACGTTGATGAATTCATCCTTTAATTTTTCTTTTCGTTTAAGCTCCTCATTAGTTTTTGCTAGCTTATCTGTTAGCTCATTCTGATTTCTGCGGTAGTTTCTTATTGAATCTACCATGGAATTGAACGATTGACTTAGATCTGAGAGTTCATCCCTGCCTGTATGCCCTATTGACACATCAAGATTTCCCTTTCTTATTTCGGCTGTTGCCTTTGTTAACGCCGATATCGGTTCGAGCATTTTTACTATGAGATAGGACAATACTGCAAGAACCATAATGTTCAAAACACCAAGTAAGATTTGTAATAGCATTAGGTTTTGGGAATTAATTTTTGCGAATTCTCCTAATTTGGTAACTAGTTCATCTGATGATCCAATCAATGCCAAAGCCTTGGTTTTTAATTCCTTTGTCGTCGACAGCTGTTCTAGTGACGGCAATTTTTCTGTAGTTTGAGTTGGTTGGATTATTTTTTTTACCATAGATGTTTTGTAATCATTCCAGTTTTGATTAATTAAATTCACATAGTTTAAGAACTGTGGGGGCAGGGGCATTAATTCTAAGCCCAAGTATGAACCACCGTTTTTTAATGCCCGTATATTAGATTCCAATGTATCAATTGCCTTATTGAGATCCCCCAGATTAGATGATTCTGATTGATACTCTACTGTTGCTAGCTGGACGTTAGCGGTTAGGAATCGGTTTTTGCCTGCAATATTAATTGAATTTCCTAAAAATGTCCCTTGGGATTCGAAGTAGGCCAGAATAACAAAACTGCTAAGGATGATAATAATTTCAATAACAACCAAAAATCCTATCTTTGTAATGATTCTAGAAGGCAATCTTCTAAAAATGGTTGTATTATCACTCATCTTTCCATTATCTCTACTACTTGTATATCAATATCGTCTTGTCTAACGTTAATGCCTCTCTTAATGTACTAACGTCTACAGCATAGTCCATTTGCAAGAGAGCCCAAAATTGTCGAGTACCGATTTGGGGGCATTGAAGGTCGGTTAACCCTGCTGCTCGAATTCCCATTTACTGTTCCTTCTGTTGTTGTTGTCATAGCGGCTCCCAAAATTCAAGCTGAAAGTAGCAACCTCGATTAGAACTATTTTATTCATGTACATAAGAATGGAATAATAAGATATTACTTGATGTCAACAAAATTTAGTAGAATTCATGTTAAAGTATTATTTCTCCTCTGCAATTCATAGTATACTGATTTACCATAACTTTATTTGATAATTATAGTCAAAAGTTTGATAAGAAATGAGTGTCATCAATAAATACTATTTTATCTACTAACTATCGAATGAAATATCGTAGCAGAACCGATATAACGGGATTGATTCTCGAAGCGGCAAACGGGGGAGCAACAAAAACAAAGATCATGTACAAGGCATACCTATCATTCGCTCAATTACGAGACTATTTGTCCATGCTAATTGAGAAGGGATTAATAGAATATGAAGAAGGAGCAGCGAGATATAGGACAACGGAAAAGGGATTGAGAATGCTACAGATGTGCAACAAAATAAATGACGAATTAGCGATTTCTCCCACAAACGTGAGAGGGCTTTTTTAGTATAGCCTCTCACAAATTGCCCTAACTATTAACGTATTAAAGTTCAGTAATACTAGTTCTCCTTCCATTAATGTATTCTCACATACTTTCGTACCTTTCAGTCTGACTGCGCAAGAATTGAATGAATCGACTTCGGCGCATGCTTACCATATAGATAAACGTAAATGGTTTTTTGTATTGGATCAGATATCAATAAGCTGGGAACCTTTTGCAATACTAATTCCACTAGCGGTGTTGGCCGACGAGATGACATTGACTTCCTGCCAATCCATACCTTCGACTTTAATTTGCAGTGGATTAGCATAATCCTTGTCCGAAGGATCATTGATAGCAGCGTTTTGTTGTTGTTTAAATGAAAGAAGATGAACTACTGATTAATATCCTTGGTGTCGAGTGGCATAAAAATTTTAGTAATGGTGATGACGGTTATCTTTCTGTTATTTCTTTTGATTCGACCGAAACTCTTGTATAGCTTTTAGTATTTTTTGAATGATCTGGGCATGGTTTTTTTCTTCTTTCACTATAGATATTCTCAAGATGAGATTGTCATCTAAAGGAAACGATGCTAGTTTAATCTTCTCCCTCTCAGTAAAATTATAGATCGATTTGCCAAAAACGTAATCATAGTCCTTTCTCAACCGGCTTCTTAAGGCAAACTGGACAAAAAGTTTTAATGAATCATCTTTGTTTTCCAGAGATTCTAGACCATGCCTCATTCCACCAGCGATCAGTCTGCCCATTTTGTTGATTACACCGGCAAACCGGATAGATGGGCTAACAGAAAATACATTGTCACACAATAGTTGGAAATTGTCGTCTGACATGGGCCCGATACCAATACCTAGAGAATTAGGATAGATAAATGCTGCTTTGCAGCGGCTATGCTTAAATGAAACTCATCTAAACGATAGGATGGTCGGTTTGTCAAATGAGGAAGCAAGAAAAACTATTGAACATTACAACAAGACAATCTTTGCCCTAGAATGTTTAGTAAGGGTTGTAACCAAGGCTAAATCTGATAGCAGTATACCTGTTACATTGAATGTACATGGAACTCTAATTTCTGGAAAATTAGTTTCCGTGATCAACTATCATAAGCACTTGACTCATTCGTTGTTGGATGATTTAAAACAGAAAGATGACCCTAAAGTATACGAGCCAATAAAGAATGCATTCGAAGCATTAGAAGAGGTTCCCATATTAGATGAGCAAGATAACTTTATCCTTAGTTACGTATGTCTGCAGGATGCAAAAATATTCTTAACTCACGTAGAAGTAACAATAAACGAAGCGAAGATTCAAAAATATACTCCAACAATGAGCGTCCCCTTCTGGATAGGAAAAATTGAATCAGTTGATGGATTTTTTCTTGGCGAAACCGAGGAGGATCCTTCTACACAATCACTGGTTTAGGTATGCAACATTGATCCAGAAGTTAGTGATGTTATGCGGGCTGCTCCAAAGTTGGTATCCAAAAATGGTATTCGTTTACTGCGTTAAATTCGAGCCAACCTGTTTCAAGCATATGAACAAATCCTTCAAGTTATGATTTAACTTCGCGGTGATAGTATATTTGCAACCATATCATTTGGGTTATGAATCTGTACAATCCAATCCCCAACTAAATCAAAATGCTTTAGGCTCTAATGACAGCGCTGCAATTCCATCGCCTACATTGTCGGATACTTCTGGCGGAACAATGAATAGTACTAATAACGATAATAGTTCTATTGCGTTAAGTGCAAAGGATACATGAGGAATCTATAAATGGACAAATGCTAAGTGGTCTTGAAAATCCAGAACTCGAGATGAAAGCGAATGTTAATAACATTATTCAAATCCAAAATCCAACTAACACCAAACATGAATTGGTAATAGATTCACAAGGTAAGGAAGTTGCGACAAGTGGCGATATTACTCCAGGTCCTCGAGGTCTAGTTCAGGCCCAATGGGGCGGTCTTATTCAGTTATTCATTGTGAATACCATCCTGATACAATGAAGGGAACTATCAAGTTGACCAACCAGTAGTACTGTTCCTTTAATATGAGGGCATCTACTAACCCTATCCGGAATCTCACAAATCCAGTCTTAAAAAATGGAAAGGGATCATCCTGCAATTCAGTGAAATCCATTAGAAGCAGTCAAACTCACTAGCGAATTTATCAAATCCTCTTGGTAATTTAACAAAGCCTTAAATCGTTATTGTTTCAACCTTAATGTGAACTCTATTGGTAGCCAACAAATTGAAAGTTCTTGGTTTTGCTGGCAGTCTTAGGACAGGCTCATATAACAAAGCGCTTTTACGTGCTGCAGAAAATTTACTGCCAGAAAATCTTATTTTAGAAATTTATGATATTGACGGTATTGCCCCATTCAATCAAGACAATGAGCAAATTATGCCTGTGAAGGTAAAAGAATTCAAGTCTAAAATAAGAGGTGCTGATGCCTTACTGATTGCTACTCCAGAATATAATTATTCAGTCCCAGGAGTACCTGAAAAACGCAATTGATTATGCCTCACGACCCTATGGAGATAATCCCTTTGATGGAAAACCAGTCGCCATAATGAGCGCATCTGTGGGTATGTTGGGTGGTGCAAGAGCTCAGTACCATCTTCGTCAGACGTTTGTATTTTTGAACATGTATCCGCTCAATGGGCCAGAGGTTATGGTTCCATTCGCCCAGGAAAAATTCGATGCTAATGGGAAACTGACCGACGAGAACACTAAAAAATTCTTGAAGCAACTGCTTCAGAGGCTTGCAGACTGGACCGAAAAATTGCGATCATGAAAACTAAATCAAAAAGGAAGAGAATGTAGCATGTTCAGAAGATCTCAAATGAATCACTAATTTTTCAATAACTTTCTTTCCGTTGTATTATGTAGATGCAAATATCCACTGACTTGATGACAGAAAGCAACATATTCACTCTGTCACTGGAAGACGGAAACTGGTCTGTGATGAATGTTATCTGGGTCATCTTTGCAGTCATTACTACATCTAACTAGATTGGATAAAAGCGTTGCATTTGAATATACTTATTTGGCTTAACTACTCCTTCTTAATACATTTCTATATAGAGACCTAAGGTCCAGTTATTACATACCAGGATGGATAGTATCATTTTACTGAGAATTTATTAATATTCCGTAACCCCAAAAGAAAGATGAATAGGGGAACTGTAAGGCTTTTAACTAGTCTCTTCGGAAGGTCTGCGCTTCTTCTTTCGTTACTCTGAAGCGTAATTTGTGGCCGTCATATGCTTCCACTAAGTTTTTTGGAAGATAAAATTTATCTTTGTCAAGTACTCCTTTCTTTGTAACCACCGTGTCGGCTTGGATTTCGTGGACCTCACCTAGGTCATAATCCTCTATTCCACGAGCTTCTTTCTTTATGATTTCATCCCAATTAATGTTTAAACTCATGATATATTATCATATACATAAGTTATAACGGTTTAAGTGAATGCAATGTCAACCATTTGGGTTATGTTGTAACTACTAATGTAAACACCAAGGATACCTGTCTAAGCCAATGCAAAGCAACATGGACTCATAACCTCCGTTTTTGGATTCATTCTCAAAGTTCATCAACTGGACTTACTAGTGCACGACATCCTCTTCATCACATACCCAAAAACTACCAGACCATTGCCCGATGTCTTTAAAGTATCCTACGAATCCTTTAGATTTATGGCCCGGATTTCATACACACTTGACTAATACATAGGTTCTAATTACAGCAAAGACCTCATTTAATTATGTCATCCAAAAATCTAAACAAAAAATCTGACGATAAAAACGATAAAGCAGAGCAACAAGCTCTAAAAGAGGTTGAAATTGTAGCAGAGTTAGCACCGAACGAAAAGACTAGGAAAGAAGCAGAGGAACTAATAGAAACCGTCGAGAGTTCGTCTAGTTCCACAGTTCAAGAACAAGAACAAGAAGCAATCGAAACTGTATTGGATGAAACTAAAAAAGCGATAAAGAAAACAGTTAGCGAAGCTGAAGAGAGAAATTCCGAAGTATATTAAAGCAATTGGCGATTTACAAGAAGGAACTATCCAAGCAACTAAGGAAATTGGGTATGATTGTATAGAACTTCAAAGGGAAGCAGCATCTTTAGTTCCACAGCTTCAGGAAAGATATATGTCATACTATGTGCCGTGGATGTCTCCGATGATAGTAACGGAATACTACAGCAGAATGGTCGACAATTTCATGGACAATGCTATATCAGCTACTAATCTAGCAAATAACTTGGTCATGGTCAGCATGGAAGGCATTCAACACCTGACTGATACCAACAGAGAGTTTTGGAGAGTGGGTGTTGAGAACGCGCGAACGATAAGCAAGTCACTAGCAGAAGCATAAAGGCATTAAAAACAACAAATATCAAAGAAGTAACGACAGGCACATGATGGACGTATCATCACACTGTAACTCATTTTTTAGTACCGACCTTGAAATACTAGAAGGAACTAGTAAGAATACTATGCTATGTACCTATAACTGGTTACAAGTGAGAGATTGAGATAATATGACTAGGACATCTTTACTAACGGGCCTTTGCTTCTTTTCAGATCTATTGAGATAACTTTGAATTCTTTGCCAAATAATAACTCTGAAGGTAACGCTTTGACTCAAATTAGATTACTACAAGCATTTACTTCAAGAAGTTATGGAAGTTACTCGGTGACCGAAACGACAATGACATGAGTAACATAATTGACATGGGATCATCCAATTAAGATATAAATTTAAAATAAATCTAAAAAACCACACTACCGATGAAATTGTTGCAACGCGCTAGTCAACTCCTCAATAGATATGGGTTTCTTGAGAACAGATCTAATTCCATCACGTACAAGAGCTTCTGTCTCTTCCTCGTGTAAGGCTGATGCAGTCAGTATGATAATATTCTTTTTCTCTAGTAGGTTCTCTGCTTTTAACGAATTTATTATATCCATGCCACTAAATTCTGGCATTGCCAAATCAAGTAAAACCAGATCGAAATCGTCCAAATTTATAGCTTGTAGACCTTCCTTTCCATCATTTACTATTTTACATTCGTAATCAGCTTCCTCCAAATAGAATGACAACATATCTGTGATCTCACTGTTATCGTCTATAACCAAAACCTTCATTTTTCACAACTCTGAATAAGTAGGGCTTTTAATTCGTGCATGCTTTATAGACTTTTCTAGAAGACTCTCAAAGTATGCTCTATAATGACCGATCACGTATATGGCAATCACAGATAGACCCACTCGCACATTTTATCCATTTGATGTCATTCAACAACTCCCTGTGAAAATATCTACTTTGGTGTCAACAGTGAAAAACATGTTAGATTCTTAACTCAGCCTTTTCTCTTACTCCATCTTAGTCTACAATCAACCTCTTCAATCAACTCTTATTTTTGTGAACATTCTTCGTCACTCTAGACTACAACTTAATAATATCCACGAAATTGGAATTCTATTATCAACATGTTGTTGTGGATTAAAACCATCCTCAAGGTATAACGTCAACAAACAAATGGAAGTGAGGCACATAAACTAAAATGTTTGAATCACGACCAAACCCAAAGAAAAATGACAGATCGAATTTGGTAATAATTGGAATCACGGTCGCGACGGGATTGACTATACTACTTCTGCGTATGCTTTGGTTTAAGTAGATAGAAAAGTAAATTAGAATTTCAATAAAGATAGATAAATCGATTTGAGAGTTGATAGGAATTGAGACAGAGCAGAATTAAGAATATTGTTGATCAAGATGCGTGAACTAAATCAATAAAAAGAAAATGACATAATTGGAAAAGAGAAAAAAAGAGAGGAATGTAACATAGAGAAGGAAATATCTTTACTGTTAGTTTCTATGCACTATTAGACATCATCGGACTTGATAAATTCGCCATATTTTTCAACGCCTGTCGATGCCATTTGAGATGATTAGGGATAGGTCATGTTAGTTGGACCAAGCATTTCTACTAGTCATCTTTCCAACAACAGACAACGTATTATAATTGGAACTATGTCAATACTCAGCATGGAATCCACCAAAATAATTTGCTACAAAAGGGGGATATGAAGTTCCGATTTGGATATTCATGTCGACGTTCTAATAAAGGAACAGTATTTATCTCCATTTGGCATCAGTCTGTCAGAAGCAGAAACCGCTGCAAGACAACATGACTATAAAAAGGTGATGCAAATAAAGGATGGACCAACAATAATACTTTTCTTAAAAAAAATGAACTGTCATTATTTACTTACAAAAGGTACTGTGGAATGCCCCAGTATACGATATTGAGGATGTCTTTAAAATATATGATGATTTTATTGATAGTCAAGATGATATCAACCTTTTGCAAATAATGCAAAAAATTGCGGAACAGTTTGGTTATGATTTAATATTTGGTAAAAGGGTTGAAAAATACATAATTGAGGAGAGAATAAGAATACCAAAGGTAAGTAATCCCAATGAGTTTATGAATAACCTAATTGGTAACTATATTAAAATTCCAGATATGTTTTCAAAGAGTCCACCTCATGAACACCGGAGTGCAAGAGCGTTAACCGATTCCAAAGCAATGTTAGAACAAGGCATCGATAATGACTTTCTCAATATTGCCTTCCTATACGCGCTTGACTCTGCAAAATACAAAAATTATTTGGATAGTAGTAAATAGAAGTAATAACTATAACAAAAACTTGGATTCTTGACTAGCGATAATTTGTTGGAACTTTAGATTCAATTGACAACGTGCCTGTTGAATTTATCAAAGTTATTGGTGGGAATAAAAAGATAGACAATGCTCACTCAGGCTAATTTTCCAAGCCGGGATGTCTAATGAATAACACACTTTGACCTTCGTCTCTTGTTCCAATGCTTTTGTATTTCCATTCATTAATCAAGAGATTCAGTGTTTATTCAGTTTACTTAACAGGTCAGACATGCCAGAGTTATCGCCAGATGCTTGAAAAGGTTTAGTCTCACTTTCATCAAATGGGTTTATAGAACTGGCCTGCGTTTGATTCGCAATACCAAAGGTACCCCACGTTCTGATGAAAGTACCACTATTTTTGAATTTTTGAATACGGTTATTGCCACTATCAGTTACATACACGTTACTCGAGGAATCAATTCCAACACCGAATGGAGTATTGAATTGGCCATCAGTCTGCGAATGCAGCTGGAAGAATGGTATTTAAGATTAAGATCATTAAAATAAAGAGAGAAAGAGAAAGTGTTACTATTAATTTAAGGTTACGATTAGTTCCCAATCACATATCAACATCCTTAAAATTCATTTGTCCGTCCAATCATTTAAAAAATATACGTTACTAGCATTTAATAATTAAGATTTTTTATCTAGTTTATTTTTTAGGTAACTGTTATAGCGAGCTATATGATAATAGCAAATAGAAATAAGTATCTATAGTTCATATTCTTTTGAACTGGCAAGAACCTGCTATCATTTAATGTGGTGGAATTCTAAAATCACAATTATTCCAAAAAAAGCAAAATTCTCGCGTTATTAGTATATGCAAGGTCGCCATACGAGTACGTAAGAGGTATGAAGCAAATACTATATGCAGGAATTAGTGAAATAGTAATGAAAAACGGTTCAGAAGTCGAGACTTTAGTATTGATAAAAGGCATGGACAGTAACACGGACTATTACGAAATGCCCGTTATGTTATGAATTTTAATATTTGTTACTTTTCCAGTGTTTGAGTGATACAACGTAATTACTGATATCTCGGTATCATTAGGACCTGCGACCTGTGCATTTAGAGACTCATCCTTTCTGCAATTTACTGGGACATCTGTAAGAAAGACCAAACCAAGAATATCAAAACTCATTGTTGTATACAATAAAATTTTCTGAATGTCCTGTATGGTATAGTTGACTTAATAATAGATTATTTCCTGACCCTGGAAATTTTGAAGTCTGGATCACCCATGACATTGCTGGCAATTGTCATACTGTGCATGTAGGCTAGGGTAAGGAAGTTGTCCAATTCTATCACGACATGACAAATAAAAAATTGATAGGATTTATGGAATCTCATAAAAAATGAGGATTCAAATAATAAATAAATAATAAATGGAATTTCAGCCAGTAACTATTGCTTCAGTCATATTACTTTCGGCTGTCATATTGCTACCGCCACTTAACATACCCTCGGCCAAATCTAGTTGAGTCAATGCTCCAGGGTCGTCGTTAGCCTCTATAGCCATACGAGTTTCATTCAATATTTGCTTCAATTTCTCGACATCTACTGTTGATCCCTGAGCAGATACTTGACTACTCAGACTTAGGGTTGTCGCGAGAATTCCTGAGAGAATTAAGGTTGCTCCTAACGCTACCAATTTAGTACTTTTTTCCATTGAATCATTCTCCATAATAATTTATTTAAGTATTTCCTATTCCGGTTACAATCTTTATATATTTCCATATAAAAGAACAATTTACAATGGATACTAATCCGAAAAAGGGATCTATGACAAAGGCTGTTACAATCTGCTTAATTGCAGTAGGGTTGGTGGCTGGCTCAAGCCTCATGTATAGTGCAATCGTGGGGGTATATGCGAGACAGCCATTCGTTGGAGGAGCAATAGTCATAGGTACAAGTGAGAACCAAAAAATATCATGTTCCACTGGGTCGTCCAAAAACACACATGGTCTTCAGTTTTCCGCTCATACGAGAGAAGGAATTCTGAAAGGATACTGGGACATTGCATCTCCGTTCACGGGTGCAGAAAATAAAGGCGGAACAATACATGATGGTAAAAGTGACGGAAAATCATACGAGTTGAAAGGGAAAGAAACAAACGATGGAATATGCCATGCCAAAGTACCTAAGGATATAATCATAAGTGGAAAATGCGGTAAAGGTGTAGCGATAAACTACAAGACTATTAACGGACTGAGCCACACCTTCACAGGTAACGTGAAGTGTTTAGGACACACTACTTAGTATTAGCAATACCTACTCAACCTTTCTATTTTTTTGTTTGTTACATTCATCTAATCTTGAAGGTCGTCCTATCGAACATTTCCCAGTTTTACAAACAAACTGCTTAGTGCTGACGGAGTTCCTGCTTTAAACTATGATGTTATGTTCCGGTTTACCCTAGATTTTATAAACCAAGTCAATTTATGATTATAATTACTTGACTTTCAAAATGGCATTTCATAAACATCAACGGACCCTATCCGCCGCCTCATTTCTCCTTGCACTATTCCTCTCCGTATTCATCTCTGTGTTAGTGGTTCAGAAATCGTATGCTGTGGATATCAACAAAGATGTCTCTGTCATTTACGCCGGTTCGTTAGTGAAAATTATGGAACAGGTTGTAGCTCCATCATTTCACAATCAAACAGGCTATAATTTCATAGGAGAGGGCAAAGGTTCAGTCCAACTTTCAAACTTGATACTTGATGGATTTAGAAGACCAGATGTCTTCATTAGCGCCGATACTTTACCAATAGAGAAAATAATCAATCACAACCCCCCACTAGCACAATGGCTTGTCAAGTTTGCATCTGCGGAACTGGTTATTGCTTACAACCCAAATAGTCCTTTTGCGACTGATCTAGAAAAGGCTGCTAAAGGAGAAATGCCTTGGTACAAGGTTCTTGAAGAAAAAGGATTCAAATTCAGAAGGACCGATCCAGAACTCGATCCCAAAGGATACTATACTGTTATTGCGGCCAAACTTGCAAATATTTACTACAATGATTCTACGATAAAAAATAAAATACTTGGTGCAGATAGAAATCCAGAACAGGTATTCCCTGAAGAAGTTCTTAGGTCTATATTAGATACTGGACAGATTGACGCAATTGCTGCCTATAAACATGAAGCTGTTTCCAGAGGGATTCCTTACATTACTCTGGCACCCCAGATAAATTTGGGAGATTCAAAATATTCAAATTTCTATAATCAAGCTTCTTACATTCTTCATTCAAATCAAACAATCATTGGCAATCCCATCTTCTTCTCATATACAATTCCTGTTACTGTCAGGAATACGGACGGTGCTATAGCACTTGCAAATTATCTAATTTCAATACAAGGCAAAATCTTGTTAAGTCAGGTGGGATTGAATCCAATTAAGGCAGTAGTGCAAGGAGATATCAACTCCTTGCCTACTGCAATGAGAGTTATGATTCGATAATGACGCCGAGAAGTTCAAGTTAAGAAAAAATTAAATTAAATTAAATTATTAATATCTCCAAGTGACAGGATTGTTCGACTGCGGGACGTTGGTATTGTGCAGGGAAAAAACAATCAATAGATGCGTATTTAGTTTCTTGTGAAGAGCTCAATGCCTTATGAATAATTTGACATTTGATTTTTCCGAGATTCTTATTTAACGCTAAATTCGCAACACGAAAATCTAACAACTACCCGTATTCAATATTTTATTACAATTACTTTGCCACTTCATCCTATGAACATGAAGATTAAACTTGAAACTGCAAGTTTATGACAAATATCAATTCCAGCTAAAATCCGATATGTCCGGGAATACTCTGTCAATTGGAATAAACGAATCTCCACGTATTTCGCCATTTGGGAAATCTTCTGTATGGACAGTAACGTATATTCTTCCGTCGATCATCGACAAGTAAAGATCTTTCAAGGATTTATCTTTCAGTTGTCCTTGCAGATCTTCAGCCGTTACCCCACCAACACTCACAGTTCCGGTTATTAGTCCTTCTCTAGTCACGTGGACTATATTTTCGTCGTCGTTTCCAAGTTCTTTAGCCTCTTCCATTAAATCTAATACTACAGTTCCATTTTGATTCTTGTCACCATGATAGATGTAAACGCCAGTAATGTTTTCAATATTCTCCACGTTGACGTTGAATACGAGTCTTTTCATATCCTCTTGGAATTTCAGACCAATGAAACCAACAGAGTCTGTACTGTTAGGGGGTACTTGTTTATCTCCAGTAAGAACACTCCAATATCGGTCTACATTTTCTGCATATACAGTCAAATTGGCATACATCAATTCAAACAACGATCCTAACGACGCAACAATTAGTATGCATAGTAGATTGCGCATAAATAAATATGCATTGTCTTTAATATAAAGATCTACTATTCTGCTTTAATATTCAATACGTAATCACAATTTGCTTCATTTGTGTTGCAAGTCACTGGTTCTGTCCCAAGTACTCTGATAAACGGGATATCATGAGTCGATTCGATCCATCCTAAGAATGAAGGGCAAAATAAAAGGGGCAGATTATCAGGTTGAACTAACGAAGACTATCCGCACTACTATTCCACCGGACACAGGGAATATCCGCAGTCTATTTTATTGAACTCTCAGAGGTAGCCAAACCTTAATCATCATCGTGTCCTTATATGCTATGTTGGTCTAACATAACAAGATTTCTACTGTGCCCAATGCCAAGGGTTTAACGATCTAATTTCCAAATATTTGCTGCTACCACCTAACAAGCGACTACTACTAATTAAATTGGAATTAGTAGATAGTTACTTGCACGAGTTAGAATATAACCTAGATATTCATTATTGCCATAATAGTCTCAATGAATCCAAACAACATGGAATTGGATCAATACCTGAGAACCATGGGTCAAGTAGAACCTGAACCTGAACCAAATGAACCAGAAAATCCTGGTGGTGGCGAACAAGTAACAGATAATGAATACCCTGCTTAATTTTTTCCTACTAAGACCATAACTTTCATTTTATGTGAAATTTAGTTTATGATATGCAACTTCTCAGCACAAGACTTGTGATAATAACCCCGTCCATTGCCGTTACTCACGACAGTATCAGATAGAGTAATATTTATTTTGCACCGATGACACTTGCCATTTTGTTTCTTTTGAATGACAGAAAAAATTCTAGTAACGAACTTGTGAATTCTTTAAATCAACGACCGCGTTCATAGTATTCTGGAGAACCTTGGATTTATTATATATTAGTAGCTCGCAAACCTTAGTCAATCCGTAGCTCTGCTTCCATCACGGAAACCTTTTTCAGTCT
Organism: uncultured Nitrososphaeraceae archaeon; assembly: GCA_963728595.1. Classification (GTDB taxonomy): domain Archaea; phylum Thermoproteota; class Nitrososphaeria; order Nitrososphaerales; family Nitrososphaeraceae; genus TA-21. The sequence continues at coordinate 7,324 of CAVSLF010000025.1, read as the reverse complement.
ACCGTTATTGTAAATTGATAGATCTAATTTCGATTCGTCACATTCTTTTTTAGCGCGAATTTCAATTCTAGATAGTGCAGAATTACTATTTGGCTATCTGTGAAACTTGAAGTCAAAATTATAAATACACCCCCCCTAATTTTGTGTAAGGCTGTTAATATTTGAGATACTAAACGTTCTGCTTCTGCGATATTAATGTAGGGATTTTGATATGCCTCAATACCACTCTGATTGCGCGGGCAACAACGACCGAACGACCAGTCTAATTGTTAATGCATTCGTGTATCTTGTCTCACCAAATATCCAAATGATATCATCAAGGTGTAAATCTAAAGTCCAATCTATTTTCTAATGACCAAAAGTAAAATTATCACGATATAACGAGTTCAAGTGCTTTGACAGGTATTAGCCTACCTAATCAGACTCCGGTGGCTAAGAGCTCTTCGTTCTCTCCACCGGAGTTAAAATTCTAATATCTGATTGTTTTAAATCCAATTAAGTCTTGCATTCTGTTTTCACCAATATTTTAAAATTTTATCAATTATGACTCAGTGGCTTATTTCGCTGGAATCGCAATTCGCCATGTTGAAAAATATCTAGGCGTTATCTCTAGGAAAATCGCAGTTCCATTCTCTATTTCATTCATAAGCCATTTTGCAAAAGGATTATCAAGACTTCCCGTGAGTTTTGTCAGATATTTTGTGGCTAGTGGAATATTTTCTTGAATATCTGCAAGAAATTTGACTGTTCCTTTACCTCTTGCACCTGTGTATGGAGGATTAGGATCATCAATGCAGTAGCTTATGATATTCCTATTTTTCAAGTGCTGAACTTTCTTAGAATCTTTTTGGGTGACGACAAAGATTTTTTCAGATGGTTCATCAAAGTAAAATGCAGTCACGGTTACGTTTGGTTCTCCTTTTCCATCTATCGTTCCTATACGCATTAGTAGATTGTTAGTATTATTTGCAAGAAAGTTCTTAGTTTCCTCTTCTGTCATTTTTTCACTCACAGCCTGTGCATTAATTATTTTCATTAATTACACCGATGATGTACTTTCTCCAATGAATGATTTATACTTTAGTTTTTCCTTCTGTTTTTTTCAACATATTCAGTTATACCTACATATCATCACAATCTAAAGAGCTACAACAATTAGGACAAGGTAACTTGATAATTAATTTAGATTAATAAAAATGAAGAGTAGATGAAGGGACGAAGGGATTATATCTTTTTTCGCTTATTCGTACCCAAATTCTAACAAATCATAGCCCGATGTCTTCAAAGTAATCTTTACGAATCCTTTAAACTCGTTGTCTGGATTCCATGCACACTCATGACCAAATAAGATAACAGTATTGAATCTTCCGGTTGTAGGATCATCAGTTATTATTGATCTACATGTAAAGGCAGAAGTTGCATTCATCACAGCTATAATGAGGTGAATCATAAGCACTAAGTGTCATAATGCTTTGACATAATTGACATTCAATTTCAGTTTCTAATTCACTGTATCTGTCTCTTCATGAATCGTTTCAGTGCCTTTGAAATCGAACTGTGGCTTGTCTGAAATGCTAAATAGTACAAGAAGGATTTAAGACAGGAATATCTTAGACCGAGGGAGAGGAGCTCAATACTACAAATATAAGTAAATAATCACTGACTCCAGAGCAATGGCTTATCGTCCAGGCTTTTCCATCCATCTTCCTCAGAGACAACTCGCTCTACTGTAATATCATCAAAATATCTGTCTAACACGCTCTCTCTTTCCATCGCTAATGGCGGAGAACAATAATCTTCTTCTACCCACATCGCATAACTATTGTTAGTATCGAATCTTGCATTTTCTAGGCTATGATGGAGCGTTTCTCCAAATGGTCGCATTTTCAATATCTTGCCTACTTCCAGCTCTTTTCGTAGTCCTGAAAGATCATTTTTTGGTTTTGCTCGCACAATATATGATGTCATAATTATTTCATTGATCCTCATGTAGGTTATCAGCACTCGCAATCGGAAGAGTGAACTTTATAGATGTGCCATGAGTATAATTTCTGTCTATCCAAATCTTCCCACCATGACTTTCAATAATACCTTTGCTTATAACCAACCCAAGTCCAGTACCTCCGTGTTTTCGTGACAGAGTCGTGTCTACCTGGTAAAACGTTTTGAAAAGATTGTCCATTTTTTCAAGAGGTATTCCTATACCATTATCTTCAATAGTAAAGATTACATTTTGATAAGTTTCATCAACTTCCGCTCTTATCGTTATTTTTCCACCCTTCTCAGGAACAATTCTTTACTAGATTGGATATTACTTGCTCGATGCGTTTTGAGTCACAGATCACGCTAAGCTTCAGCTTGCGGAATTATTTCAGCTTTGAATTCAATTAGTTTATCTTCTATGAGCGGTTCTAATTCAGCGACATTCTCTTCAACTAGTCTTACTACCTCTACGGATTTCATGTTCAACCTCAATATTCCTATGTCGAGTTTATAGACATCGAAAATGTCGTTTATCAGCAATTCAAGTTTGGATACGCTTCTGTGAATCAGTTTCATTGCTTTCAGTTGTTTTTCATTTAGACCTCCTAATCTGTTTGTCTTGAGGAACATATCAACATACATTTTCAATGGAGTGAGAGGCGTTTTTAGTTCATGACGGACCATTGATATGAACTCTTCTTTTGCTAGTTCGGTGGTCACTAATTCCTGATTAACTTTCTCTAAGTCTTTCTCCCGTTCAAGTAGTTGAGCATTCTTTGTTTCAACTTCCCTTGGTTCTTTGCTCTACAAGTTTATCCAAATTCTTCCTCATAGATTCAATACTTTGCCTCATCTTTTCTATTCCTGAAGATAACTTTCCAATCTCATCACCTCTTTGTGTTTTGGAGAGAAATTTACATGCAGCGACATAATCTCCTATTCCTATTTGTGTGGCTGCATCTTTGAGATTCGAGATCGGGTTGGAAATATATCGCGAAAAGTACAACCCAAAACTAATGGATACAATTACCGATATGATTATACTAAATATCGTTACCAATGAGGAATTGTCAATAGCTGTATTCACTGTATTGGTTCTGTTTGCAATCTCAGTTAGTTCATCTGAGATTGAATCATCCATAACTGTTATTAATGCATCAGGTTCAGACTCTTCTTTGAAAGTCAGAATCTGCTGAGCGGTTGTCGGTGGAAGTGTAGCCTCTGATACCACAGACTGTCTTAATTTCACAAGTTTATCAGTATTAGCGATGAATAAATTTGCTAACTCACTGATACCCTCTAATTGATCTCTTTCATCAGGAAAAAATTTGTTAACTAGACCTTCATACTTATTCAGTTATTGCTAAATTCATCTTTCTGATCATTTATTTCTTGTAGATACTTACTACGGTTTATACCAGGAATAAATACATACTCATTAGTAGCAGTTTCAATGTGGATTGTTGCCGCTTACATCTCCTCTAAAGAATCAACGGTTGGTAGAGTTTGTGACACGAGTTCTTGAAATTTTTCAGTAACTGTTTGTGAGTAATATAAACTCAAGTATCCCACTGAAGCAGTTATAGTTGCAATTATCAAAAAACATCCAATGAGTTTAGTGCCAATTCTTGAATGAAATGGTATCTTGTTACCATTGCCGTTAGGATGGAGTAAAACTTGCTTTCCTAATTCTCCCATTACGACTTATCTGAATACGGACAAAATACATTAGTCTTTCTAGTCCAAGATACTTATTACATTGGAGTGAAAAGTCAGTTTTGTATTTTTGATAGAAATTCAATTTAAGACCCTGCTAATTAAAATCTCTTCACGTCTCGTCCATTCTATGTTTCGTTTGGATATTTCACTATTTAGGGTTTCACAGCGCTTGCATTGGCACTTGCTTGGAAAAGGGTTCAATTGGGATTAAAGAAGATTTTGTTTCCGTTGATTTACGCTGCTGTAATGATTGTAGCTTATGTTATACTTCCGCCAAATCCTGACAAAATAAGCATTTCGATGGACTTGATTAATACATTCAGGATTGTGACAGCACTAACAATTGGTATAATCTGGGGAATCTTGGCAATAGTGTTTGGTTTGTAACTGTGTGACAGAAATCAGTTGATGTTGTTGAGAAATAGTTCATGGTAAAGTAATCGCTTCACTCTATTCTTTCCTAAACCAATGGTACTGCTGTATGGTCTATGGTAATGACAATGAACCCTCTTGGAAATGTGAATATTGTAAGTCTAACAAGTATGATTGAAAATGTCTGTTAAACAGTGCAGCTTGTGTTTTCATATCTACGAAGATTTGGATAGCATCTCAGATTCCAAGACTGACTATTGTACACAGTATATATCGATTAAAAATATGCTGTGCAAACTGTTCACATTACTGGAATATTTTAGCCAACAACGGTAAGAACAATGCCACTTTGCCAGCAGCTTGAACCAGTAGAAGACTACTAATTCAGTTACTTTAGTTAGAGTGTCCTTTGCAGTTTCTTTCTCTTGTGGGGTATAGGTGTTATTACTATCTACAATAGATAGAACATTTTGTATAGTGAGGTTATCTATTGCTGTGTTCATATTTAATTCGAAATTGTAATTGTTTTGGTTAATAGTGACATTGCTATCAATTAAACTTCCTTTGACAAAACTTGCTTCATAACTTCCGGAAGTAATAGAAGTTCCAGAAACGCCAGAAACAAGGATAGGTCCTTCAAGACTTTTGTACTTTATTACATCAGCTTCTACTTTATCTGATATAGAGATAGTTTCACTTAAGTGAGCATCAACGAATTTGAAACTATGTCCACAGCTTAACATTTGTCTGAAATGTCCTTTAGGTTCGTCTTGGATTGGATTTAGTTCTATTATTTCAACTTCTTTTTTACAATTTGGACATTCCCTTTTTTCAACCATAAAAGACTTTTGGTACCCTTGGACTTAAAAAGCTTATTATTACTTAAGATATACTTATGCGTAATATGTAGTAAGATTTATGCTTTCGACACCATTTAGGAAACAAGTGAATATAACAACGGAGAGGAGGGAGGAGATACAAATCAACCCTCCAATCTGATGTCATGCCTATGGACAATAGACAATTGTTTATCAAGAAAAGAAGTTTTAATGCTTGCTGAACTTTGTTAATTATCATAATACTAGTTTGAGTGTTCCAAGTATCATATAGTTAAATTCTATGTTGTGCTTATAATTTTGTTCTGCTCAGAACAACCATACAACTGATGGAGGTCTATTCAAGTTAGCAACCTCCAACAGTTTCTTATTATCTATTTTGAAAATCATCTCCATCTTTAATAAAATATTATTTCTATAATATCCTTGGCAGTTAATTCATCAAGTCTGGTGTAAGGAGAGCGTGCCATATCAACCTCCTTGCATCAGTCTTTGATTCTCTATATTGGAAAAATTCTATAGGTTTAAATTAAATTTATTATTATTGAAAAATTGACGTTCCCCTAAGTCATGATATGTATTTATGATTTCTTTGTCTTTTAGTTCTTAACGCCTTTACTCAATGAACAAACTACCAAGCACTACAAATAGCAAGAGTACAATACGTATGGAGTACTAGACTAATTAGAATTATAGTTACTCCTGTTGGGATACAGCCTTAACTTTGTCTTTTTGTGACGCTGCTCTAATAGTTCTTTCCGACAATGACCACACAATATTGCTGATAGAAAAAGAAGAATTTTGTCTATTATGTTCACAATATTTTTATGAACAAACAACTATTTCATTTCTGGGTATATAGTTAAGTTAACTCAATATAGGCTACTATTTATCATTACACCAGACTTTAATATTTTTCAGAATATGTAATGGTACGTCTTTGATCACCTGAGTAGAAGGGAACATTTTTTCTTAGTGACCATATCCACCCCCTTCTCTCAGTTTCTTATAATCTTCATCTTGAAAGGCATGATGTTAAATTAGGTATAACAAAGTTACCCTATCCTAATATAGATTTAAAGGAATAAGTAGAAAATCGGAGTTAAATTAGCAAAATGTCCAATAAAATCCAATATCTTAGTGTAGTTGATGATGAATTAGACATTATGGCTCTTTTTAAAGACGCTTTATCTCAAATGGAAGATACTAATGTATGTGGTTTCACTGACTCTACATTAGCACTGGAACATTTCAAACTAAATCAGTCAAATTATTGCTATTCTAAGTGACTTCCGAATGCCAAATATTGATGGAATGGAACTACTAAAGAAAGTAAAAACAATCAATCCATCGGCTAAGACAGTGTTAATCAGTGCTTTTGAAGTGAAAGACTTTGAACAAAATAATTGTGTTGACGTTTTCCTTCAAAAACCTATAACGATACCTGATTTGATTGACGCAGTTGAGAGTCAAATAAGTACATAGATTTCATAGACTTGGGAAGTTAGTTGTCTAAAAAGAACTTGTGTTATGATTTAACTTTTGTAACTGATAATAAATAACAAAAAAAAGAGGTTAGGGAGTCGTTATATTCAATCGATCAGCAATACCACTAGTTGCATTTCCACTGGTCATATTACCACTAGTTGCATTTGTTCCACTTGTATAGTTGCCCTTTACGATGTCATGTTTGCGTCTGCAGTATTCATACCTACTATTGCAAACATGCCTGTCATTGCTGCAAGAATTGGAATGATTAAAACTAATTGTTTTCTCATTAGCTTTCTACTCACTTCTTCTGACCTATAAAGGGTTGGAAGTGAGCCCATCAATATCGAAGGTTATATGCATCTCGAAGCCCTCAGGGGGATGCTCAATTTCTCTGTCTGGAATGATCGATGATTGAGGATTAAAAGTTATAATGGAGCTAGCCAAAGTTCAATGTCCGAAGAAAAAGGAAATAATACCTGAAAGTTACACATTTCTAGAGACTCCTGTTAAGATGGATAGAGATAACAAACTAACTCGTAATCAAACGGTCCTTGAAAATTTCAGATAAAGAAAAAGATGTAAAACCACGTACCATCAATTCCAAGAAAACAAAAAATCGCTATAATAGAATAGCCTGGTGGGCAGAATAAGCAAGGTCATTCATCAGTGTATGAGTAGAAGGTCAAGCATTCAATGTTATGGGTTCAAAGATAAGATTGAGTGACATATGGAACAAAGTTTACATCAGCGATACATCATTCTTTGGTGATGATCCGAGTAACTTTGCATTAGAGTGTTACAAAGAACTCAAGAAACACGGAGCAGAAAAAAAGATCCTGAGACCTAGGGTGTGGACAAGGCAGAGATACAATTTTTTTTGCTTCCAATGGTATAGAGGTAATCGCTATAGATTCACCAAAAGT
>CAVSLF010000024.1:0-45727 GCA_963728595.1 uncultured Nitrososphaeraceae archaeon | reverse complement strand
TATTTTTTATTCGTCGAGAAAACGATATCCAGCTCCCAAACGATGATTTGTCCCACAGTGACGCCTTAAACATACTTTTATCCCCATGCAAGAATAATAACATACTATTATCCGTATCCTAAAGTTCTGATAGAACGTGGCGTTAATTATCATGTAACAATGTTACTCTTAGTTGGCCGAAAATATCCACCATAAAGATCTTCAACAAGATTCAATAACTGTGTATGCATTGACTATATATTGTTCACCTCACGTTCAGTATTGTGCATAGTATCGATCTTTGTCATTGGATCTTTTAATATCGGCCAAATAGACGTCTTGGCACAAAAAGTTAACCCTGATCTTATTGACTATCATTTGAACCTTGCAAAGGGTATATTAGAAACTTGCTATACGAGGGATTCTGATACAGATAATTTAATTCCAAATCCAACGCTTCCTATTTTATCAAATCTAGCAAAAACTTGCGAAAAGAAAATGAAATCTTTGGATGACTATCTTGCAAAATTCGTGGGCGATAAAGATGGAAAAATTTATGAAGAACATGTAGCCAATAAATCGGTCTCTTGATGAAATATTTTGTGGCCTGTAAAGTAATTTAGAATTGAGGTAGTAATCGCTGTATTTGTTCTTAATTGTGCCATTATACATGGTCGTTAAATGAAAAATGTATGCAACTAATTTGATAGGAACACTCTGTACGAGCGCCCGATAAATGATATGGCTGGGTGTAAAGAAAAATAACTATGGCATTTATTGCGCACTGAAATTCATAAATTCAACAAGTGCCTCGAAATGGATCAAATTTTGGATATTTTGCGACCACCACAGTTATTATTTTTGTCGGGTCTAGTATTGACACAGAATAGAATCAGCTTACTTTCAGTTTTTTACTATGCCAAAATTTCTCGTGTTCGGAACGTTCTTCCTCTATACAGTATTTCAAATTGCAAAAATGACATTTAAGCTCTGCTTTTTGTCTGGCTTTAGCTTTACGACCAATTCTGCCGACGAATCTTAATTTGTTGGTATTTTGCGAGACAAATGCTCTAGGCTGGTCACTTGAGCTCTTGACTTGTGCAATATATTTGTCTGAAAAATAATAAATGACCCATTGCGCATGAGTATAATGCCAGTTAATATCGTAACCTGTAACATATCATGTTTCATCTATCATGTTGGTATAACTTACATTTTCGTCTGTTTTAACTATAATTTGTGAATTGATAGATATAGCAAATTGGGAAAACGTCTTATCGGTCCAGAGCTCTATCTCCTCAGTCATTTGGAAAGTTTTGTCCACATTCGGTAACTCTGCTAGGTATTTAAATTATGTCTAGTTGTTACTTCCTTTAATCGACAACATGAGGTCGGTATGTAAGTGATTCGAAGACTGACTATTGGTCGCTCATTAACAGACGATAACAAAACCTTTAGTTAAAATTTCATAACCAAAGTTACCTTAAAGTTCTAGTTCTAAATTCAGTTTTTACTCAAGATACAACAATCCACGAATATCTTATCTCTAATAATTCCGCACTTGAAATATACTAAACAATTGCTAGTGAATGATGAGATGCGTCAAGATAGTCACGATCGCTCCAGTACATTTATTCGCGCATCAACGGATCAAGAAAGAGGATACATTTTGCCAGTTTTTTCATTTTTTAAGATCATTGATAATGCTAACTCCAATATTATTCGCCAAAAATTCAATCATTCCGATATGATGGAGGACATAGCGGAAAGTCATGAGGACAGCAAGAAGATCGACTTAAAATTTGTCATCGGTGATGAAAATCCGTATGACGCATTCGCATACTAGGGAAGGAAAAGACAACACATTTATTTTTAGCGTCGATGCCTACCGTTTTTCTGTTTCAAGATAGTCCTTTTGAAAGGTTTTCTATACTGATATCAGGACTGATGTCTGTTAGGTCGAAACCTAATTCTTTTTCAGTTGATGTTGGTACATTGAAGTCTTACTTCTTTATTTACTCATGCTTTGTACCCCTGTGTATGGAATGGCCATTACCAAAATAAAATTGAAGTTTGATTGATAATTCGAATTCTTAATCATGCTCATGGTTAACGTATTTGGTGAAACCCAATTTGGATTTGTCAGGCTGCTACTTCCAATCTGAATCTTTTCAAAAATTGCCAGCGGATTTTCTTTGTTCTTTTGAGAACTAGAACCTTCGAATAGACTACTATTGCCATTATCACGCTGGAGGGAATTCATTGAAGGGCCAAAATCCATAAAGTTATTACTGTTACTAGCAGATTGAATAACTGAACCAATATCGCTATTATTCAAAGAAATTTTATATGCTATGACAGTAACAGGAAGAACATTATTGCTCTCTATGTCATGACGCAATATTACAGAAATAGTACTCTCGTTAATCAATTGCACTCCACTAATAGCAACATTTTCTACCATACTGACTCCTATTGTTCCTAAGATGGCCTTTCCTGTTAACAGATTGCCAAGTTGCTCAAAATCAAAAGGTATATCTGACATTTGTGCCACAGGGCTGTCATTCCTATAATCTAGCCCAAGATCAGAGTAATCAGGAATCGCGCGATCACCTGATGGTAGACTTGAGCTATCGTTAGCCAAGTCTTGAGCAGAAACTGGCGAATTTATCGCTAGAATAGATACACCACCTATACTGGCAGTAAGAAACACAAGTGTAAAAATATACTTGAACAGACCTCTTCTCATAATAAGGAGGATCTTTTGTGTCAAACTATATAATGCTTTATACAGGGAATATCCTTAAAATAACAGTTGAAGTGCCTGAATTTGTCGCTGGAATTTGTAGAGTTTGTAAACTGATTAGTATTACATGAGGTACAGGCTTATTGTAGCTCTAAAAAAAAGAATCGTTTCTGTGCTCTCCCCTTTAATGAGTTCGTTTATGTTGTAGTTGATTATGGCTATTTTAGTTCCTTCTGTGAGTTAAGGACAATCCGCATTGGCTACAACTGAATTGGGGTTAGGGTTGCGATGAAAACATTTGTATTACTTATGGGCAGTATTGTATATAATTATCCTAGTACCATGGCAAGTCGGTTGAATGTGAAGAACGATTGGTACTCCTAATGATATACTATTGATTTAAACTATATTGTCGTAATAAATATAATGAAAACAACATCTATTGTAGCAGTTTGGGTAACAAGTCTTGCCCTATTGTTAACGCTGGTTGCAGTCACGGTGCCGTTAGCGCATGCACAAATGACTCTAGATATAACGAAGGCCGGTGGTGATAAGGCCTTTGGGGGAGAGAAACTGGGAACAGTTCTTATCGTCCCAAAAGAGCATGTAGTATGGGTAACGGCTAACATGAGTGCACCCCCAGTTGACGGAAAGGTATTTGAGGGTTGGTTTGTTGACGATGGAGGTTCTGGGTATAAGCTCAGTCTAGGCGAGTTTGCCAAGAATGGTACGCTTACATTCAAAGAACCGATGGTCAATCCCTACACCTACACCCAATTCATCGTAACAGAAGAGCCATTTGAAGATGCAGATCCAAATGCAGCGGCTGCTACAGGGGGAACAGAGCTTCAGACACCTTTCGGACAGTAACTCATCTTTTTTTTTAAGAGAAAAATGTACGTTATGAATCATTAGGATTTATCTATCGCCTAATCATACCTAGGATCTCAAATCCAAAAGCCGCAAATGGTATTATCCTTTATAAAGAATAAGATCATGCAATTAATATCATCTATAGTAAAGAGTATTCTGGAAAAATTGTCTAATCACTTTCTAAATCAGATGGTATTCACGACTGACCAACAGTAAAATACGCCCTAAAAGCGAGTAATCTTCGTATCATACCCAAATAGTCAGAGTTACATTCAAGTTACGGACTCATGTGAGATGTAAGTGTTTGAAGGTCCAATAGTCTAGTGATATCTACATGAAAACAAGATTTATTTCCTTCATCTTCGTTTGTATCACGCTTATCGCAAGCTGTTTTATTATCAATAATAAGGGAATTTATGATGTAGCGTATGCTCAGAATAATACCAATATTTTTGGTACTGGCGATAACAAGCTGAATTCAGGTCATGACGGTTTACCTTACCTGGGTGTAAATATGCGGGGATATCATACCAGTTTGCCTCAAGTCAGAGAAGATCTAAAGGATCCTTTTCCAAGCAATTATTATGAAAGTAGCTTCAAGACCCTGTCGAAAACCGATGTCATTGATCATGTTCGTTACAGATTCTACTGGGAATCTTACGTAAGAGATCCAGTTGCATTCATTAAAGAGTTAGAAGAAGTGGCAAAGACTGCAGACAAATATGGCATAAAAGTCATTTATGATAATCATCAGTTTCATACATCCTCTTGGTTGAATATTGAACGTGGCACCGGATTTCCAGCATACCTTTTCAATGATCCAGTATTATACAAGCAAGGAAGTGGTGGGACACCAAAGTCTACGGCAGCTGAAACATGGTGGACTAACTGGTGGAACAGGACTATCAAGAGTGTAAATGGGACAGATGGGTGGACACTCCAAGAGGATTTCTTAAAAAAGATAGTAAGTATTGTTGATAAACATCCTAGCACTTTAGGCTATGAAATTCTGAGCGAACCACAAGTTCACACTAAAGATCAATGGACGAAAATAGGTAAATACAATACTTTCATGGTTGATGCCCTTCGAAAACTCACGAGCAAGACTATAATATACAGTATGAATATTCCCATAGACCTAAAAAGTCCAATACAAGTTAATGCTGAAAATCTGGCAAAGATGTCTCCAAACAACAAACAAAATATAGTATTCAAATTTTCCCTATACGGAGTTCCTTCTGACGGTTATCAGAGTGACAAACTTCAGTTGTTTGAAAATGCAAGCAGGATAGCTGGTGTGCCATTATATATCGGTGAATGGAATAATGTGAAACGAGTCGCTACTATCAATGAGGAAGGCAAAAAGATTTGGCAGATAGAAGCTAATCAGAGTAACATAAGCCAGGAAGATGCAAACATGATTGTGGAGAAATTCAAGGGAATTGGCATATGGGGAATGGCATATTGGGAATGGAGCTTTGTGATCAATGAAACTCCAAACTTCAATCTGGTCGATATTATGTATGACAAAGCAACTGGAGCAGGAAAGATCCAACCCACAAAATACTTTGAAATTATGACAAAGGCTTACCAGGATGTATATGGTCAGCCCTCGGATCGTGTTTTTCCGACTGCATCAAAACCTAGTCCACCTTAGATAGACTACATCGACTTTAAACAATCTCCGTTATAGGAACAGTACTAGCAATTCTGAAGGAAATGTCGAAATGCTAAATTCATGATTCAAAAATATTGAATATCTATAATCGGCATATACTCCATGTTTTTCAAATAAGCAGTGAATAGTCAAAAGGAAATACTTAAGAATTTATTATTTCAGTCTAAAATGTGTCAACTGTATACATCGTAAGCCGTGGCAAAGATTGCATTGCTATAGAAGGTGTTTTTACAAACAAAGAAAAAGCCCAAGAGTACATAGATTATTTTAAAGGCACTACTACGTATAACGATATAAACGAAGAGATTGCTGAATATGAATTAGATAATGTTCCAGATTATATCAAGAATAAAGAATATTCTTGGTATATTCAGATGGACAAAGAGGGAGAAGTAAGGAGACTAGATAAGCAAGAGTTTCATGAACCTTGGTTTAGTTTCATTCCTGTGAATGTCTCTGACAATACAAAGGAATACTATTTAGCCGGATACATTCATGCAGAATATAGAGACGAAGCAATTACAATACTAAATGAACAACGAAAGTGGACATTGGATAAAGATTCTTGGGGGGATAATAGCGTATTCCGATCAAGTTAAAAGCGTGCAAGCTATAGTCCAAAAAAGAATTATACAAGTCCCTATCACATCAGGTTATAAAAAAAATAGGATACAATTTTGAGTTTCTGTCTACTTCTATCACTGGGAATTTCAGTCAATCTTGAGGGGCAAACGCACAAAATACATCGCTCCCATACGATATGCAAACAATCAAACGGAATTGGCGACAGCTTGTCTAAATTGACGGGTACTATTTCGTCGAATTTACTTGCAAAAACTATAGTGTTGATAAATGAAACTGCGTCTCGCTTGGCCAATGAGATAAGTGACATGACCAATGACGGCCCTTTACAACAAGCGGAGATAATCGGTAAAAAGATAGCAATTGGGATGGCAGGCCTTAGGCAATATAAGCGAAGTAAAACAGGGGATTTAGGTTTTGGTAGTCGATCGTAATGATGCTGTTATACACATTATAATCAACTAAATAGACAAATCGTCAAATCGCTATTGATTGCCAACTCATTAGCTTCAATTGCCTGCGAACCAGAGGATACGTGCACTATCATATGAAGCAACAAATCAAAGTTTGCCATCGCTTATGCAGCTCTTAAATAGTTAGTTTAGGATAGTCTAGTATGACGGTTAGTGGCAATCCAGTCTATTCGTTCCGATCCCATTAGATTGCACGAGATTATCTCCTTCAAATTCAAGAAAAATCACGAAAGTAAGTTGGGAATAGCCAGCTTTGAATATGATTACTTTCCCGACGAGGCTAAGGTGCAATACGTCAAGGTAGAGTATAGCGATAAAGAAATACAAGAATCGATAGAAAATAATCCAAATGTCATGAGAAATATCGATTCCCACATAAGGGAAAAATTAATGGGGTTAGAGTTTGGAGTAAAGCCTCTCACAAATGAAAAACAACCAGGCCTGCTCAGCATGGTTACGTAGCCACAAGCAGGTTTCCCATATAGATCACAACATATTCTATACGAACTATATAGGTAAGTACCTTTTGACCATCTCGACTAGTCGCTGTGTGTATATCGGCTTGTTCAAGAATTCGTTCATTCGTAGTTCTTGCAATTCTTCATTTCTTAATTCAAAAGCTGTCATCAGGAAAACTTTTACATTCTTATTTATCTGATTCACTCCCTTAATCAGTTCGATTCCTGACATTTCAGGCATACGTATATCGGTAATAATAACACCATATTCTTCATTATGAAGCTTGAAGTCTTCAAACGCTTCAGTTGGACTAGTGAAGGCCCTAACATTGTAGCCAGCTACTTGTAATGCATCTCTAAATAGGTTACAAATATCAACCTCATCATCAACGATCATTATTTTTTGTTTAGCCATGTTTCTGGATTAAAAGTAATTACAGCTAAGGGAGTATAAAGGTGTGTTATTTATTCACTATTGCCTACTAAATACCCAATATTTTATTAGCTTGGCAAAAATAAAATGTTCGGCAGATTGCTTTCGAATATCAAACACAGCGGTTGGTTTAGCAAACAAGTAATATTGATAGGAATGAATCACGCATTTGTTACTCAGTAATTCACGTTAATTCTGAATCCAAACAGGACTATGACATTTAACCATTCTCGCACGTTGCGAATGTGAAAATTTATCTATATCACTTTGTTTGTATGCGCATATGGCTAAAAAAGGGATGTCAAATCTGCGAGGCAATTCATTCTCATAGTCAACGAGCTCTTCTACAAAATTATGTTCAAAAAAAGTATCCATCATACAGAATGCCCTTAAACCTTTTTTCCCCCTTACCAGAGATCGATTTACCAAATCATTCCACTGATCAATAATCCTGTGCTTATTGACTTTTTCATCCGGGATATACCATTCTTTGTTGTCAATGACGATTAACGAATTGTTAGACATTAGCTTGCCAACCTCAATTCCATTTGTAGTAAATGCTTTTGCTATGTCATCAAGACCAGTGTCTCTTCTAGCAACGATCATGACACATTCATTGTTTTTTATCCCATTTTTCAAAAACTGCACAGCATCTTGGATCTCATCTGTCGAGGATTGATACGAAGCCAATACGTGATCCTTTAGGGTAACATTATTGATTCCCGAAATAGCATACCTTACTATGGACAATAATTGAAATAATCTGAATGGTTTCAACAGGATGTTTTGCAAACCGATCTCCATAGATGTTAGTTCCCTTTCCAGCTTATCTGTACTCGCTGTAGTAGTCATTATAATTTTCTGATCAGGATTGCATTCAAGGATTTTCTTAGCCACGTCAACTCCCTTCATATCATAAAGATCGGTATCCAGTATCACAATATCAAATCCTTTTTTGCATTTCTTAATTTCATCGAGGCAAGTCCTACCAGTCCCTCTCAGAACTGTATGGAGTCCATTCGCACCTAGAAATCCACCGAATAAATTGAGAACATCAGGATCGCTATCCACTATTAATACTTGTGAGGCCGTACGAATTTCAGTGACACATACTATTTATATATATTATGTTTTTATCACAGTAAAATACGTAAGAACTATGTATGACTAGTGCTACCGCAATGTTCTCATCTAACTTTCCATTCTGAGGTTACGATATATAACCAATCCTGGACGCGGATAATGATATTGACAGAAGTACGATTAGTATTTTGTTTTGGTCTTTAGAGTAGTCAAATCCGATAGGTAAGTATTGTGTTCCTTTTATGAGAATGCAATCATAACACAATGGGACCACCTATTATGTCTAGCTAAAACCTAATATCTGATTTGGATGAAGGAATCCGTCTCGGGTAAAAGCAGCATATTTACTGGATCCAATATCGAGCTAGGTATAATAAAAAGTACCCCAAAAAGGAACCTGAGTAAGATTACGATCACGATTATTACGATGATCACCATTGCGATATAAACTAAAGAACCCAAGACCATGTTATTACTTGTACATGAAAGGTTAAATCTCTTGTTGACAATCCACTCAAATAACCATTATTCTGCTGTCCGGAATGCCTATATTTAGACTATATTTGATACGCCCATTATCTGAATTGGAACAGAAAAGAATTCTAAACTTTAAGAAGGTCTCCTTACCAATGGACTGATGCTTCAAGTATGAATACCGATCAACGTTTTAATAACGAAAGGGAGATCGATTCTTGAGCAAGACAAGAACAAGTGTATGGTAAAATGTTATGGCGGCACTTGCTTGGCACAAATTCAAATGTTATGCTCGTTCACTCGTTAGGTTCTCCAATAGTTACTTCCTCTTTGATTGTGTCTATACGGATATCCTTGTTTTCAGTTACGCTTCTCTTGCTAATTACAACTTCGCCGATTTGAACTATTTTCTTCGAAACTAAGATTTGCTCGGCATATATTGGAATAATTTTCTTAGTTTCCTTTGCTTCACCGCCGCCTTCATCCACCTCAAATAGCGGAATTATTTCTCCTTCTATCTTCGTCCCCGTTTTCTTATTTTCATTGACAACTTCCAAAATCTTCTCCTTTATTTCATTTAATCTTGCGCCTGTGGAATAGTGTGAAATTTCCTTGTCGTTAACGAATAGTTCTTCAGATCTTACCGGTACTTCTATCTTTTCCTTTCTTGTAGTCCATCTTTTTTCAATCATAACTTCCTCAGTTTGATTTTGCTTGGAAGTGTAAAATTTCTCTGCAAGAACGGGGATCACAAGAGGTTCTGATCCCACTGGCAATTCAGTTTGAACTGTAATTTGTCCAGCGCTCTCTCTTATTGTTTCAAAGGCTTGGGTGGTCTTTTCCTTTACAGAGTCCAATATTTCACTTGTTTTGGCTGCAAACGAAGTCTCTTTTTGTAATGTCGAGGGCTTGATTACGATCACGGAAGGCTTTAGCGGTTTGGGAGAAAAAGCAACTTGTGTTGCTGTCTCAGTAACTTTTGCTTCTACTTTGGTGTTTGCACTATTGTCTGATCCTGGTGCTACAGGAAATTTAGTACGAGCTTCAGCAGATTCAGTGAGATTGGCTCCAGCGTCAGTGTGTTTCGAACTAACTTCCATCCTTTTGAGGGACGGTTTGTCGTTACCAGATTTAGCGGGTGATTTAGTGCGTTTCGTTTTCTGTTCATCGATAAGTCTTTTCACTATACCGATCGATAGTTAATATCAGTTAATAATCTTCAAAAGCGATAGTCATGCTCAAAAACTAGTTATGACTTAAGTTCAGATCTGGTCAAAGATTGGGATAAACCCTAATGTCGTAGTGATCATTCATAGAGCACTGACTAAAATAGATAAGTTCTAATTTTTTACTCGTCAAAAAATCCCTTGCAATTTCTCAGTTCATTTCACTCTATTATACGCGTTTAATCAGTCTTAATATTCAAGATGAATTTGCAATAACCGTAGGAGTAATATCGGAGGATTTTATGAAATTGTCGATATGAGGAGGAGTCTGAATAGTATTTGATAATATATTCGTCTTGTTGAGATCAGTGAACACAGTTTCAGTTGTAATATTCTGTGCTGCTGATTTCGGTATGTTAGTCAACAATTCTGCAATACCAGTACGATTGGCAGTAAATCCTAGAGGAAAAGATGTAGTCTTTATTACTGATCCATCTGAGGAGTGTACTTTCATAACAGCATTAATTACCTTGCCAACTAGAGTAGGGTCAGATACAGAGTAATTGACATTTATACTGATTTGATAATCTGCCGTCTCATTCTGGGGAACAAATTCAGCATTACCTAAATTTAAAGTGATTTCCTTTCCAGTATAGCCATATACAGATCCTTGTACTGCAAGAAGAATGCAGATGCCAGATATTATGAAAAACACAGATATTCTATTGTAGATATTAAAAACCATTGCTCTTTTCCCAGCCACACTATGGCAAACCGAGATTTATATTCGAACGTAATCTTTTTTAGACCAAAAATTGAAAAAATGCAATCATAACTTGACTGTTCCATGTCAATACTCAGGTCATTAGCCTCGCTTATGCTACTTTCAGTAGCCTGTGTTTAAAGAAATTAAGGGTGTACGTAGGTATCTTTTTACAAGAGAATGGCTCTCTAAAGCTTTGCTTCGATACATGCAATTTTCATTTGAATAATAGAACCTCTTTTGCTAATGTCTACTGAATATTAGATGTTCCAAAATAGCCTTACTATTCATAATTTTGATATAAACTCTTTCCCGTTATTTTTTGAGTTCTACTAACATCAGTTAAGTAGATTTCTTGAATATTCACTTTCTTCACAGGTATGATTGAAGTACAATCATTATATCTCTTGTAGATAATAATTATCTAGATGGAGATTGATACGCCGGCTAGTGAGATCCCTTGGGATGAAATAATAAAAAAAGAAGCACGAGGTATTGACGATGCGGATCTCGGAGAAGTCCAAGAAGTAAATTCTGACTATGTGGTGACTCAGAAGGGCATTCTTGATAAAGAATGGTTTCATATTCCAAGAAACTTAGTTACCAGTTATGACGGGAACAAGTTGATCTTTAGAGTAACAAAAGAGGAGGCCGAAACTAGTTACCTAAGAAATGAACGACCGGGAGAAGCTGTAGAAGAGTCTGAAACTCATATTCCTGTGGTAGAAGAAAGATTAGAGCCAACTACAAAGGTAGTCATAGAACAGGCAACAGTGGTAAAAGAGCCCATAAAAGAGACAAAAACGGTCGAGGTTCCGCTGACTCACGAAGAACTCGTCATAGAACGAAGAACAATAGAGGACTACAGACTTACTGATGAAAAACCAGTAGAGTCAAGAACTGAAATAAAAATACCTCTAAAAAGAGAAGAGGTTGAAGCGACAAAGCAATCATATGTCAAGGAAGAAATAATCGTGAAAAAGAAACAAGTCACAGAAACACGCACCATCACAGAGGAACTAGCGAGCGAGAAACTAACCGAAGAGGGCTAATCGACAGGGCCTTATTTTCGCACTGATGTCCAATGAGGACATTGTGGAACTGCACACAATATAAATGCCATTTTGGAATAATTAATGCAGAAACTCTCCATAAACAACGAATATGATATGCTATTGTGTGTATGATGGACCTTCAACGGGGACAACTAATCTGCGAATAAAAGTAAATCATATTCTTTAGACTGTTCGTGAACGAATACTGATACGAAACCTTTCCAAGTACATCACTAATATAGTCGCGAATAAACATCAAGACTTCTAGTTCTTTCCAGACCAGACAAACCAATTAAGATGAGAATCTGAAATTTTGTCCTTGACGAGTATCAAATAAAAAGGAAGAGTGGAGATTTTAATTAACTTGTTGTTGTCGAATTCGTAGAATTGCCAGTATCTGTTATAGTTACAGTAGCCGTTTGGTTACCACTATCTGCGTTCCCACTACCAGATTCAATTTGTCCCCTGATCTCGCCATCTGGGTGGCTTGCGGTATGAACATTTGTATAAGTGTTGCCATTATCTATTTCAGAAATGAGATCTGACAAAGTTTTCCCTTGCATGGGTCCTGTCAAGTCCGAATCAGTAATATTTCCTCTTATTGCCATCCCTAGTTTTGTTGGATTCTTTTTGCTATCTTTCAAAAGGTCAACTATAACATCACCATTCGCTCCTGCTTTTCCCATGTGAATATGAGCCCCTGTGGCATCTGAAAATCCGGTTATATTGACTTTGTATTTTATGACAGTCTCATTTGATGCTGTTCTGTACGTTACCTTACCGGTTGCTTGTGTATCCACTGGGGGGACTTCGTTATTTCCTGACAAAGTGGCACTAAATTTTGCTGCAAATACGTTTGTGCTAATAGTGGATATTGTTCCTAGCAGTAGTGTCGAAGAAATGGCCGCTAGAATTACAATCGTATAGGAATTCTGACGTGATTTCAAGTTAAGCATTTTAGCATGTTACAATAGATAAGATGTATATTAATCATACAGTAACTTTGTTACGTATCGACTATAAAACTTGCAATTTTAAAACAACCAACGGAAATCATTATAGTATTTATCTGTTTTATATCAACGGGAAATCAAAAAAATTGGGTATGGTTCTTATCGACCTTACTTTTATTATCTTTCTAATCACGGGTCTTCTAATTTGTGGGATGTCAGTTTGTGTCATTGGTGCCCTTACCGTTGATTTGCACTAGAGTCTCCACTTCTGATCCCCCCTTCACCATTACTGTCTTGATATTTCCAATACCCGGTGCATAGAATTTGTTTTCCAATATGTCTGGTTCAAGAAGATTAAAGTCCTCTGTTTTGAGCACATCTGAATAGCAGCCGTAAGGCACGCAGACTCTATCGTTGACGCTCAGGATGGATGCTCCGTCTTCAGCCTCACCTTTGGCTACCTCTTGCTGATACTTATCACCTACCTCAGGTTGTGCCACCATAATTATTCCCGCCTTGGCTCCTTTTACTCCAGCTTCCCATGAACCTTTATGGCTCTTGCTAGGAAGCTCGGTAGTGAATTCTCCCATGTACCAGACATTTCCGTCATCGTCTTGTGCGAACCAGTCATCAGTAGACTCTTCCAAATCGCCTTTCACGTATGCATTATCCTGAACTACGCGAGTAGCTATACCGAGAATCACTTTTGTATCGTTTGTGACTGAGAACTCGTCGCTAGTAGGCTCGCCGTCCTCGTCTGTACCGTTGTAGATCATTGTATTCCCAGGCTTCAAGGGAAAGTACTTGTTGTCAATTTTCAGCGGATCATGAAAGTTCGACTTGTTGAAGGTGACTATCTGCGCTTGTACTCGTAACGTCACCAAAGTAGATAACGCCAACACTGCTAACGCTACCGCTATTGCAATTAGCAGAACTGCCTTATTACTTTCTGTTTTCATGTCTCATTGATACCTTATATGGTTAATAACGTTCTTGGTACAAGCAGTCCATCAGCTACCATAATCCCAAGCATTTTTTGGTAGGAATACCTACATACTTGTACCACAACTGACTTTACAGTTTACCCAATTAACAAATTGTAAGGATTAGTGCCTAGAATAAAAAGGGAGCCTTTATCATTTGCAATATTTTTTTATAACGAGAAGATGAACAAAAATTATCTCAAGAATGAACCCTGTGAATCATTATTACCTTCATGATGACAAGTCAAGCAACGAGGCGCTATATCAGGGATTTCGGTGGCTCAAGCAACACTCCGCAAATACCGGAGGTTTAATTGCGGTCCCTGCTTTAGGGAATTTAGAACGCTATGCCTCATTACAACGCTTAGAGGGCCTAAAAGCGCTCATCAAACCTCCTAATCGTGCTATAATTGAAGGAATCGTATATGAACTCATTTTACCATGTAAAATGTTACGTCACGGTATAAACAGACCCATGTTGGTTCTTCATCCTACGAAAGAGTTTTTGGAAAAAGTGTTGCATATCCGGGATTTATCCGCAATGTTTGTAATATCATATGATAAACCCAACTAGCAGTACCACTGCCAATACCAGCTCGCCAATCTATCCATCATTAGCAATTTATTGATAAATGTAAATGAATTAACGGTGGCAGACAAGAAAATTTATTGTAGCTAAAATGATAGCTCAACACTCGATCGATTCTAACAATAACTAATGCCTTTGTTGGGTCGAAATTATTCAATTCCATGCGGATCACACTCTTATTATCTACAGTACAAATCAGCCAATTAATCTTGTTATAAAAAAATGCCATAATGGTGCGAGATAACGTATATACCTAAAATAATAGTGATCCCATTACTTAGCAAGCGTACATAAATCATGATCAGTATATCAGTTATTATTCTACATACTATATAGTTACTATATTGAGGATACATACATACATGTTGAACCCAGTAAACAAAATCGATTGGATGTCGGCCACAATCTGATATTAATATTGGTAATATAGCTATCGTTGATGTTGTTGTTGACGTCGTTGAAATCTATTTTGGTATTTTTATCCTGCCAAAATATGATTTGACATCTGGTCTATACATGTAGTAAAGTATTAGTCCATTAATAATTAAGCCGATGATATTTTGAATACTACCACTTGCAAGCCCTATAATGCTAAAGACTAGCGATATTATTGCAAGTATTACAGTTATAATCCAGGCCCATCCTTTACCTTTTAAAAGGCCCCATGATAATACAAAACTTGCAATACCCAGAGCGATCGCTATCCCTGCAGTAACCATGACTACACCTACTATTGCACCTGTTATAGTGGTTCTAAGCTGAGGAGAAAGCTGGTTTCCATCAGTAAAATTGGATAGATTACCGGTAAGCTGGGGAGTTATTAAGCTTGGTATAAAATACGCTGCCCAAACCCCACCTCCCACAAGAATAATTCCGTTGACCATCATAAGGACTGATACTATCGCAACACCCAACGGACGTTTTCTCTCCATCTTAATTCGTTACCGTATCATTATCTATGCGGTATGATAAATGGTTTTTGCACTGTTAATCATCGATAATAATTCTAAGGCTCACGAGAATATATCTCGAACGATTTACGGTGCTTGTTAACATTACAACATTACAATATAAAAGCCATCTAATCCCCCGGCGTCAACTCGTGCAACCCTTCTTTTGTGATATGAAACAATCTAAAGTCTACACCAAAAGTCTTTGGTCGTATTCTTTCGGCAATTAGTCCAAGAGAAGATAGCTCTTTCAAATATTTGTCTACCTTATCCTGTGCAATATGATTAAGACGCTCATATATGACAAAATCATACGTATCCGCATTAGAATCATTTTTTGTTAAATCAGCTATAATAATAAGAACATCCCTTAATTGCTCTTGAATAGGCATTAAAAATCAGCAATTAATTATTAAAAATTACATATTAACTTTGATATTTAATTCGGGTTGATGTCTCAATCACCCTGAAAGGATTTGGACAAGTTAGCGAATCGAAACAATTGTGAATTAATCCCTATTCAAAGTACATCCTCTCATCATACGTTATTTGCGCAACTCATTTTCTTCCAAGTTGAAGAAAAGACACTGTAAATCT
Organism: uncultured Nitrososphaeraceae archaeon; assembly: GCA_963728595.1. Lineage (GTDB taxonomy): Archaea > Thermoproteota > Nitrososphaeria > Nitrososphaerales > Nitrososphaeraceae > TA-21. Next base: position 29,892 of record CAVSLF010000024.1, on the reverse strand, counting down.
GAACATAGTCTCCATAGGTCTTTCAAAGTACAATACACTGAAATCAGGTTCCGTCCCACGAATATTCTGGTCTTGTTTTTTTATCTTACTACCAAATAGCCTCTCGCTATGCCATTTCGACTTGTGTCCAATGAGTCAGTGCTCAATGGTGACAGGCCTTCCACAGAGATTTGAATCCCGTATGTACCTTTTCTTGGCAACATTATTTCCTGAGAGCCACTTTGGTTGAATAGAGCTGTCTGACCATTCCTTTCAACAACAGAGCTTCCTCTTTCATCAGTTATTTTGATACTATATGTTATATCCGCCGAAAGTGGGCTGTTATCTTCTGCATTTAGAAATTTTAAATACATTGTAGATGGTATATTAGGTTCCAGCTTTTTTGGTAACCATGTTAAGGAAATATAAATACCACCGTTATCTGTAACAAGATCCTTCCCACTGTCTAATATTCTTCGTGGGGATGAGCTTACTGTGAATAGCATGGCCTTGTCTGATGTGTCAATCTCATGTTGTTTTATAAATTCCACTATTTCTTGTTTGTTTATTAACAAGTGAACAGTCGTATAATTCTTTGAGGAAAAAGGATCGACGGCCACTGACCTTCCCCCAAGCGGTAAATCATTCACAGTTGCATCATATCCAAAGAACGGTCCATCGATGAAAAAGGACCGAGGGATCTTTATCTCTTGATGCACGAGAATACTTTGGTTAATAATTCTTGAGATATTCCAATCAAATGGTATTTCCCAGCTAAAAGTTCTATCTTTTGGAAAGAATTTGATATTCTTTATTTTATCGTAGTAAGATATCACAGTGACATTATGGTTAGTGCCATTATAGACCAGATGACTATTGATTTGATCAGCTATGCTTAACCATGTATCAAATTTTGGTATACTCTTGTTGTTAATTATTGTCTGAATACTGGTATTGCTAATAGCATGATTGGCCCCTGCTAATCCTATTATCCCAATAGAAAAGTGGTATAATCCTGGGTCTAGCAGAATGGGTCCTTGAATAGTAATATTGCCGGATTGACTATGCCAAATGCCGTCTTTATATGATGTAAAGTTAGTTATTTTTGAATAGTTGCCGTGTGGTTCTACTTTTATCCTTAATGGGCCTAATTCTGAACTGAATAAATCTTTGATCAATTGGCGGTTATCTTTTTCTAGAACAATCAAGTAAGAAACATTTTGGACAGTTTCTTCCGTATCATAGTCAATGAGTCTTACTTCAATAGACCTATCTTGTGTATTCTGCGTAGTCAAGATGCTTGGACTTATCTTCGTATAAAGAATTACTCGTTTGTTGTCCACAATAAATGGTGGTAACTGTTCTTCTGAAAGACCGTCACCATATGATTTATTTTGATTAACTGAGGTAGAGCTTAACAGAAAAGCCAGCACCAAACAGAAACTGGAACTAATTATTATTCCAGTAGCTAATTTTGATGGATTGTTTACGCGCATCTTATGATTATTCCCCCGTCAATAGACATATAGACATATAGGCACTTCTATCTTGGTCTCAGAGACCTCTTCTAAACCTGAAAGGGATACTAATTTTATAAATTCAAAAAAGTCATTCAAATAAGTTTACCGTACTTGATCTAATTTGACCATAAGAGCAAATCCATGTTGTATAAATGAACACCCCATCTACTTTCTGTTACTATAGCATGTCTATAATTTCAGAGTAATTATTGATAACATGATCTACGAAGCTTTCCTTACTGTTCAATAACACATCTAATACTAATGATCTATTCATTACATCATAGCATTTCAATTTGAATGTATGGTTACTATCGGTACTAGAAACACAATGTTTTCTCTCAATAACGCCAGACTCCAAGAGTCGTTTGATATGCCATGATAACGTAGAAGGTGCCTTATTTGTGAACTGGACTAATTCATCCAATCTACAGGGGCCATTTTGGACCAAGAAAGACAATAATTGTCTTGATGTTGGGTGTTTAATATGCCCAATAATTTTCGAAACTTGTGATGATATATGAATTGGATAATATCTGGTAACACCCTTCTTTCTATCCACCCGAATGTGCTCTGCTCTCTCGAGATGCGCAAGGTGGTAAGATAACACTCCATTAGAGGAATCAGTCTTACGTAAAAGCTCCCTGTATCGAATTCCTGGATTTTGACCTATGCATTTTAAGAGGCTCTGTTCTAATTCATGTAAATTGGCTTCGCTATAAACAGGGGCTGTAATAGTTAAAGAACCGGAACTGTAATAGTCATGCAAAGACTAATTCACCTTCAATATTCCTACACCAAACAGAGTTATCATAACTAAAAGTACTATGTGAGGTAACTCTACATTTACCATTGGAACTATTGGTTCTTGTAAATTTCCGGTTGCAGAAAGTAGCAATAGAACCTCCAGTACCGCCAATGTAATAAATCCCAGTGCCATGAAAAGTAATCTCGCTCTCCCGCCTCTGAAATATGCACCAACTGCTATAGAACAGAGAAAGATGGCTATAGTGAGGCTGGCAACATGTAACAAAATATGATAGACCATTGACGGGTGTGTAAGATGAGGAAGAATTAGTGGTATTGTTGCAGTTACAACAATAATGCAGATTAACCCGAAAAACTTGATTTTGTCATCGAACACACTTGGGATTCTATCTTGTAGCTGCACACTTATGTATTTGAATGATCCAAATTTAAGTTCATTGGTACATCACTCGAATAACGATCGAAACGAGTTTAACTTTTTTTTTACAAAACATCTGGCTCATGGAATTGTGTGTAAATAACGAAAATTTGAAAATAACTTTTTGAGCGTAACTTCTCAGTTATCATAATGTTGACAGCTCAATTTTTGAGCTTATCCCCCGTTTTTGATCATTTCAAGTTCAACTTAAGTCTGCTAAAATGTAATGATATTGCCCTTCGACATCAAGAGCCAACTTGTAAAATTCAATTGCTTCCCCGGCATTTTTCACGATTAGATGAGGTGTTCAGTTCCTTACCCCTTTGAAATTGCAATTTTCATTGTTATAGGCATACGCATGAAACATAATTACAGGGATTAAAGGTTAGAAGATCCCTAGTTTGTGTCTTTTAAGCTTTTTCTAATCTTATAGGGACTTTCTTTTTTTCTATTCTTCACCTGGCTTATTTTTATGCTTGTGCAGGGATAAAGAGGATATTATTCTATTCCTTACGGAAGAACGCTCTGTCTCTCTAAATGTCGCCCGTATTTCATATCTGATGATAAAGGGCTTGATTTAGTAATCCGCTCATCTTAAATAGTGTCAACCAGTAGCATATTGTATGAGTGCAGATAACTATGACGGAGTAGAACCGAATACTCGATCCTTTTTGAAGAGTCTTCAACAGAATCCCGGACCACCAATTTACACGTTGTCACCTGACAAGGCTCGTGCTGTATTATCTGGACTTCAAGCTAGTAATGCTGTCCAAAAACTTCCGGCTGACATTGAAAACCGTACCATCCCTGGCGGGCCTAATGCCAAAGAGATATCTATCACAATAGTTCGCCCTCAAAGTAACAGCAATGAAACTCTGCCTGTTGTTATGTACTTTCATGGTGGCGGGTGGGTTCTCGGCGGCTTTGATACTCACGAGAGATTGGTAAGAGAGCTTGCCAACAAGGCAAATGTGGTCGTCATCTTTGTCAATTACACTCCATCACCTGAGGCCAAATATCCTGTTCCTCTGGAAGAGGCATATGCTGCAACTAAATGGGTTGCACAAAATGGTAAAACCGTTAATGTAAATGCTTCTCGTTTAGCCGTCGCTGGGGACAGTGTAGGTGGCAATATGGCTGCTGCTGTTGCACTACTTGCCAAAGAACGTGGTGGACCTCCAATTAGATTCCAATTGTTATTCTATCCAGTAACTGATGCAAATTTTGGAACTTCATCTTATATAAAATACCAAGAAGGATACTGGCTTAGTCGTGAGGCAATGAAGTGGTTCTGGGATAATTATGTTTCAGATCAGACAAATATTAAAGTGCCTACAGTCTCTCCACTTCAAGCTTCTATTGACCATCTAAGAGGATTGCCACCAACCCTTATCATTAACGGGGAATTTGATGTGCTGCGCGATGAAGGAGAGGCATATGCTCACAAATTAATGGAGGCAGATGTCCCAGTTACTGCAGTTAGATATCACGGCACAATACACGACTTTGTAATGCTGAATGCGCTTAGTAATACACCGGCCGCACGGGGTGCCATCGATCAAGCTTCCAATAGTTTGAGGGTAAATATGCATACCTGATATTGGAGCAAAATATCAATAAACCAAAAGAAATGCATCAGAGTAATTTCTTTGCAAGAACTTTTCTCTGGCCTTCTTTTGCGACAGGATCATTAAGCATGTCACTTTCGCAAATTTCTATAATTTTCGCGTTCTACAGGTTTTTTTGCATGGCCATAGATTTCATCATATGATCTTGCTTTTCCATCTTTAAATATTTCTTTAGGAAAGTATTTCATAGAAAATGCGGACATCTGCTCCAGTATAGGTTCTAATGCCATTCCTTTTTCAGTCATTTCGTATTCTATTCTTATTGGGGATTCGTTGTAAATCTTTCGTCTGATCAATCCATCCTTTTCCATTTCCTTCAGCCTTATAGATAGTGTCTTTGCATTTATTCCTTCTATCGAATTGAGCAACTTGTTAAACCGGATTTGGTTCAAGTATATCATATTCCGAAGTATAAGTACGGTGAATTTCTTACCTATGATTTGGAATGTATTATTAATTGGACAACGGATCGTATTTTTTTGCATGTATGTTCCGATTTCCTCTCTTAACAACTTACCCCTTCTTTCACCTGAACTCCATATAGTTACCTACTGATTAAAATAGTTACCTTTGTTTATCTAGTGGCAATTCGTCATTTTGAATGATGAAGTGCGACTAACGAAATAAGAAACACCCTATGGGGATATGATACAAATCAATTAGAACAAGAATCTTTATCCTCTAAATGTCTGATTTCGCATTAAAATTTTTAATCAAATTCCCTCACTAACCAATCTTGGTGTATCCACTCTAGCGAGTCAATGTTTCTTCAGTGTTCTTGCTATCGCTAATAATAGATTTCAGTCTTGAATATATGAGAGTAGTCACGTCTTTGAAGAATTGTCTGATTACCCCATTTCTAGAGTCATGAATAGCAAAGTGGATGGTAGGATGTGAATGTTCATTTTATTCTAATCTAATATTATTCATAGCAAATAGAAGAATTTTAACTCTAATCTTAGGATTAATGCCACTATGGATGAACCCTTTTCCTTGTAATAGAAAAGAATACGGGAAACAGAATACGAATTCAATGTGGCACTGAACACCGACTTCACGTCAATATCGTATATCTACATACCTTACAAAATGATAATATGGGTATACAAATCATGAAATAGTTGTGATTCTAAATTGCCTCCATATGTTAGGTTTTTTTGCTCTAGGTCTCCTCATTTTGTTTGCAACAAGTACCTATTCTTGGCATAGGCACAGAAGGCCATCTGCCTATTGCTGAGGCTCAAGTACAAAATCCATTTCTATCACCCGCAGCGCCGCAACCCCAATTGGTGGATCCAAATCTTAGGGTCAAATTAGTTTACACGGGACCGGGTTTTCCCACAAATATGGCTTTTGTTGGTCCAGATGATATCTTGTTGCTTTCCAAAAACGATGGCAAAGTTCTAAGGATCAAGGACGGTAAGAATCTTGGCCCAGTTCTAGAAGTGAATGTCACTGGTAAGGACGAGATGGGCCTGTTAGGAATAGCTACGGAACCATACAAGAATCAAAAGTATCCCACCAAAGTTTTCTTGTATTACAGTTTGTGCAATTCCAAAGTAGAATGCAATAATTTTGTTTACAAATACGACTGGTCACCAAAACAAGATAAATTGAAAAATCCTCGCCTCCTACTCCAGTTGCCAGGGTTACCAGGTCCCAGTCACGTGGGTGGAGATATTGCAGTAGGACCAAATGGATACCTTTACTTGACCATAGGTGATTTACTCTCATCAGAATTATTTAATAAAAACACAAAATATAACACAAAGGCCCAGAACTATGTGGAAGGAGTGGAACCTGATGGGAGGGGAGGGATACTTAGGATCACACAAGAGGGTAAACCTGTTGATAAGGGAATAATAGGATCAGTTCGTCCATTGAACTTGTATTACGCATATGGAATAAAGAACAGCTTTGGCATAGGATTCGATCCCAAAACCGGAAATCTCTGGGATACAGAAAATGGACCTGACTTTGGAGATGAAATTAATTTGGTCGAACCTGGATTTAATGGGGGGTGGAGCAAGATTCAAGGGTTTTGGACAGTGAGCGAAACAGGGGAGAAAATGAAAATGGTCACGGGGGAACCAAGCGGTCTCGTAGATTTTGGAGGAAAGGGAAAATATCACGAACCGAAGCTTGTATGGGACAAGACAGTAGCACCTACTGCTTTAACATTTTTGAATTCAACAAAGCTAGGCTCCCAATATGTGAACGATTTATTTATTGGCTCCGTGGAAGACGGCATGATATTTCATTTCAAATTGAATGATAATAGAACAGAACTAGTTCTCCCTAATTCTCTCAAAAGCAAGATTGTGAGCGAGAACAGAGGAGAAGACCAAATAATGTTTGGGAAAGGCTTTGGAATAGTTACAGACCTGCAGGTCGGACCTCATGATGGATACCTGTATGTAGTTTCCGGAGATAGACCGAATCGTCTTGGGGCAGTGTATAAAATAATTCCTAAATAAGGAATTATCAGTATCGACTTATTTTTGAGTAAATAGTATTGATATTAAGGTAGTATTACATTGATATCCTTAGAATCGTGATTATGTTTATAATACGGATTATGTGCCTATCCAGCATGCTCGAATTGAAATTTGCATCATTATTATTAGCTACTATTTTTATTGTATCGGGTTATTTATTTTCAGAAGATAACCGAGGCTTTGCAACATCAAATTCCACGGAGCAGCTTCAAGGTTCTGCCAACATCTCAAACTCTCAAGTCTCATTTCAAAATGCCACCAAATACGAACTAATTAAAATGTGGGGTTCAGAAGGAAAAGGTGACGGGCAATTTCAACGTCCACATGATCTAGATTTTAGCCCTGATGAAAAGATTCTTTATTCTGTAGACAGAGATGGTAATAGGATTCAAGCATTTGACAAAAATGGGTCCTTTCTTTTTTCTTGGGGAAAATTAGGTAGCGGTGATGGTCAATTTCACGTTCCATATGGCATAGATGTAGATATTGATGGTAATGTATGGGTTGCTGACAGAGCAAATGACAGGATGCAAAAATTTGATAGCAAAGGTAACTTTATTTTAAAGTTCGGAAATGTTGATGGTAAACCAAGTGCTGACCCAGGAAAATTTGATAACCCTAGACATGTTGCTGTAGGCAAGAATTTAGAATACGTCTATGTAGCAGATTCTAAAAATAATCGCATACAGAAATTCAATATAAATGGGAGTTTTGTTGAAGCTATAGGTAAACTAGGGAACAAACGCGGTGAATTAGATCTTCCTACCACAATTGAGATCGATTCGAAAGGTAACTTTATAGTAAATGAAAGAGGAAATGAACGCATCCAGAAATTCGATAGCAATTGGAATCCTATACTAATGTGGGGTTCCAAAGGTAGTGGAGATTCTCAATTTTGTCATATAGAGCATATTGCTGTTGATAAATATGATAACGTGTATGTAACGGATCCACAATCTGATCCTGGTTGTAGTCAGCAACCAAGGGTTCTAAAATTTGACAGCGAGGGTAACTTTATTACAAAATGGGGATCATATGGAAAAGGTGATGGACAATTTAGAGACCCAGAACACCTTGCTGTAGATTCACAAGGACATGTATATGTGTCTGATAGAAAGAACGAAAATATCCAAGTATTTGAGCCAATACTAAAATAGAGTTTCAGCCTGGCTAAGTGTTGAAATTGCTTCAAAAATGCCCTCACTAGATCTGCATGAATTTGACTCCTGTCTTAATGATCGGAGACACAAGTCCATTGTTGAGAATGACACTAGATTTGCATTTGCATCAGGCTTTCAAGGAACACCAACTTTTATAGTGGAGAAGAGAGATGGTTTTGATCAAAAAGTATGGGAGCATATTCTTTCCCTTCATTCCAAGCAGTCATTGATAAAGAGTTCTTTGAGGGCTGATTTGTTCAAATGAGCAATGGGAACACAATATCAGCAAGATCCAATTGGTTGGATTCACTTATTCTTTCCTTCAGAATAGTCTTTTCAAAATGGCCTTATCTATCAATCGCAACTATAACCGCAGCGATATTCGGGATTGTCTTCAATGTCTTTGACCAATTGCTATTCTTTTCACCAATAGTCATATTTTATCTGCCAGATGATGCGGTTATGGGCTTTATTCTTTCAACACTGACTTCGATATTGTTGGGAATAATAGTGAGTATGAACCTATATGTCTTGAAACATTCAAAGTTGAAGATGAATCTTGCCTCCTTTTTCTCAGGTTCCACCATAAGTGTGCTCTCAAGTACATGTGCTAGTTGTTCTTCGCTGGGATTTCTCATTGTTTCTACATTTGGTGGTGCAGGAATAGCCGCTTCAACCTTTCTGACCAATTATCAAACTCCATTACGTGTCCTTTCAATAGTCCTTCTGATATGGGCTTTGTATTCAATAAGTAACAAGTTAAGCCAGACTTGCAAAATTAATTATCCTTCTTAGGCCAAATTGTCATTTTCTTGCAAGTTATCATGTGATTTTTGCTACTGGAAAACGGTTAACCCATGATCTTTGAAATATCATCTTGGAATGTAGAACATATCTATCGTTCCAAGTGCGGGTATATTCGAGGCATTAAGAGGCATCAGTTTTGTCATAAATAGGGGAGAGTTTGTTTCCATAGTGGGACCCTCAGGAACAGGCAAGTCCACCTTGCTTAACATGATTGGTGCATTAGACAGACCTACCTCAGGAAAAGTCTACATTGACGGAATCGACATTTTCTCTTTGAGGGATGGTGAGATAGCTTCGATGAGAAACAAATTGATAGGATTTATCTTTCAATCTTTTAACTTGATCAATAGGTCTACAGTACAGAAGAATGTCGAGCTCCCTGCGATAATTAGTGACATGAGTAAACAAGAAAGAAACCGTCGAGCGTTTTTGTTGCTAGAGACATTGGGAGTGGCTGACAAGGCAAAGCTCAAAACATCTAGCCTCAGTGGGGGACAACAGCAAAGAGTGGCAATAGCTCGTGCGCTAATTAATAATCCAACTATGATCTTGGCTGACGAACCAACTGGAAATTTAGATACCACCACGGGTAATGAAGTATTTGCTTTGCTCAAAAATCTTTCAAGCAAATTCAGACGTACCATAATTATGGTTACTCATAATCAGGAACTAGCAGATAAAACTGACAAGATTATTTACATAAAGGATGGATCTATTGAAAGAGAGGTCCTCAATTAAAGGACTGCTATTAGGAAAGTATTGTTTAAATGAGACAAGTGGCTCATTGTACCTGATGCTCACTAGTACTAAGTTGATTCCGGGTGTTAAGCATCAATAGTCTCTTCTAATCTCTCCGACTGATTATTTCAACTCTAGTCCCGTAGGGACTTCTTTTGACAAATCTTTGGAGGTATCTCCTTCCCTAACCAGTGACAGTTTTGAGTTACAGAAGTGAAGGAATATTAATATAGAATTCAAGAGCGGTAGTATGGAACCAATACAGTGAGGATGGGTTCGATGGCAGAAATTAGAGAAAGAAAACTAGGTCTTGAATCGATTAATAACAAGAGCCTTACTTGGGTAGATATCCGGAAACCTACGCGTGAAAAGATGAAGTTATTGGAAGAAACTTATCTATTTCATGAATTAAATATTGAAGACTGTCTTTCAAAAATACAAATTCCCAAAATAGACCGTTATGAGGATCACATTTTTGTTATACTTCATTTTCCTAGCATTGATAAGAACGAGAGTATTCCACGTACTACTCATCTTGCAATTTTTGCGGGATTTGACTATCTGGTTACTGTTCAACAGGGAGAATTAAAACCACTGACTGAAATGTTTGAACTCTGTAAGGTTAGTGAAAAACATCGAGATTCGTTTATGGGTACAACTTCCGGATATCTGCTTCATAGGATTATAGATTTGCTGGTCGACGACCTACTACATATTTTAATGAAACTTAAAGGAAACTTGGATGACATAGAAGATGTTGTATTTGATGATAAACATACAGCTCCAAAAGAAATTTCGCTACTACGGCGAGAAATAACGACGCTCAGGAGGGTAGTCATTCCATTGAAACGTATCGTAATGGATCTGAGTAAAGATATCCAAAAGTTCTCTACAGAGGACCTTACTTTGTACTTTGATGATGTCAAAGATCATATCGACAAGGTAATTGAAGTACTCGAAGAGTCAAAGGAAACAATAGAAATCTTCAAGGATACTGACTTCATGCTAAGCACCGAAAAGTCGAACAAGATCTTGGCAGTCCTGACAATCCTTTTCACGCTGTCAATTCCCACAACAGTGGTTGCAGCTATTTACGGAATGAATGTAAATTTACCTGGCGGAATCGAGACTGGCCCCACTACGTTCTTTGGACCATTTACGTCATTTATTCTTCTGGTAACAGCGGCTATATTGCCATCGGTGATTATGCTCTGGTATTTCAAAAGACAAGGTTGGTTTGGACGATAGAGTTCTGATGTCTGATAGTGTGCATATTCAATAAATGCTGCGTATATTTGACGGTAGGTAGACTTTGAATGTTTTTAGTAAGCCTGAATCTAATAATCTGGCCTAACTGCACTGACAGTTCTTGTCTCGTTTATCTTGAGACTTCAAGAATCTTTGGCAATTTTTCACATTTTATCTAGATAGTTTTCCTAACTCAATCTAGAGCAAAGGAATCACATTAAATTTCTTGGTACGACCAGCTAACATAGGGAGGTTTCCGGTTATCCTCATAACCTCATCATAAAGTTCTGTTGCCTCATACCCATAGGACTGAATTGCGTACTGGCTTCCGTTCTGAGTTGTAACTTCTACGAAATAGTAAGGAAACTTAGAACCATTGATGCAGTCGAATTATCTGGAGTTCAGACGAAGGAGGAAATGGACAAATTAATTGGCTCGCTGATAGAAGATGATACTATCAAATCAATATTGAAGAAGATGACAGTAGGTAAAACAAAAATCTAAAACCTCATACTGCTTCTTGCCAGAATAAACTCAATTTAAATTATCATGTTATTTATTGGCCTGCAATTAACGGGATCTGTGGATCTTAAAATAGATCTATAATCCACTAACATAAAGTTTAAAACCTAATTCTGATGACTTTTCTCTCATGAAAAATGAATACTTCCTTATTGGAATCGCCTTTTCAATCGCATTGATCGCAACAGCTGGCACAAGAACGATAACGGCTCAAAATCTAACTGACAATGCTTCTAATGCCGTTGGAAATGCCAGTACATCGGTAAACCAGACTGCCTCTGAACTAGGAAAGAACACATCTAGTGCCTTAAATAACGGTGCTTCAGCTAATGCAACAATGTCTGAAATGGGGCAGAATGCAACTAATGCAGTAGGTAATGCTGTCAACTCGGCAAATCAAACCGCGACAGAATTAGGAAAGAATGCTTCAAATACTAGTGAAACACTGTTGAACCAAACAGGTGAAGTTGCTAAAAAAATTATTGGCGGCGCTGCAACAGTCCTTGGAAATATAAGTGGAGAAATTAAGGAAGGCGTAGGAGCAAAGTAGGACGTTTGTTAATTGCCATAATCTTTTTATTTTCTGACGAGGGTCAGCAGACTAAGTACATTGCGACGTAACCGTAGTTTTGTTATTATTACTTGTAAGTCATGAGAAGCACACTACTTACATTCTAGCATACAAATTACCTTCAATGGTATCAATTATTAGTGCTCTAGAAGATGTGCTTTCGCTTCTTCCGCCGATTTAAAGGATACACCGCACTGAGCGCATCTATATTGTTTCTCATCGGAGGCCATAATTATGTAGTATACGTCACGATATATAAAACTTTAAAGATAAAGGGCTTCCGATACCTTGAAGGCTGTAAAGACGACAATCAGAGATGAATGTGTATTTGCATCAATGGAATGTTTGTATGGGCTTTTAAACAATAAACATGCTTAATTTGGAGATTGAAGTCATTTTGGACATTAAAGGTAATATCATTGAGGCTAGCCTACATTTTCGAAATATATTTTGTAATCAAATAAATTACCAATATTTTCATGCATGATTTAGTCTTCTTTGTAGGGTACTTACATTAGACATAATTAAGTAATTGTACTATCGGCCAGATATTCAAAGTTGTTACCAATTACAGTTACGCACAAATTGAGTATTTCTAACTAAGAAAAAATACAAATTCTATCTTAATGATCAATGCCTCATTTAGAATGCAATAATTCCTGCATAACCATCTCTATTCATCTAGATTTAACAAACTGATAAACAATATATCCGGATATTCCCACAATTATAATGATAGCGATGTAATTGAAAATATACGAAGAGCTTTCAATCCATTCCTGAGTTGTGTTTCCAAATGTGTATCCTACAAGGGTTAGGCTTATGCTCCAAATAAGTGAGCCTGCAAAGGTAAATACAATAAATTTTAGGAAATTCATGCTACTTAATCCTGCAGGAATTGATATCAGCTCTCGCATCCCCGGTGCCATTCTGCACAGGAATACGGCTTTAGTTCCATGTCTGTCAAACCATTCCTCAATTTTAGCTAGTTTCTTATTGTCGAGAAATATGTATTTGCCATACTTGATTACGGCATATCTTCCTAACTTTCTGACAACAAGATATATCACAGTCGCTCCAACAGTAGACCCTAGCCCAGCAATTATTCCCACAACTATCGCATCAATTATTCCTCCGTGATTATTGAATACAGCGTATCCAGCTAGTGGTAAGACTACTTCACTTGGAATTGGAGGAAAGATCGTTTCAATTAACATGGCAAGAAAAACGCCTGCATAGCCATAAGCGCTAATCCACGATGTTATAGCATCAATCAACAAAGTACAATAATCCCCAAGAAGTTGGTGTTGTGATTGAAGAAATTAATTGCATAGTTTTTTTCCAGTATAAATAACGAAAACTTGAACGATCAGTTCTATCATTATAAACCATATGCGATAACAATTGTGCCTTATTATATTTCTTGTTGGCTGGCAAACAGTTTTGACTCTTGTTTGATTCCTTTAGAAAATGGTACTATATATTCTTGCAAAGAGAAGAATCGCCACTTCCTAAACCACTTAAAAAAATTAAAGCAGGACTTGACTAAAAGTCTTCACAGTCCTTTGTTTTGGTATCTCCTTGAGATGGCTTGAAATCCAAAATCTCATCGTTACCCTTGCCACAATCGAAGTGATCTGCTGTAGCCACTCCCTTGAGGTCCCCATCCCCAGTTCCACCATACAATTTATCATTACTTCCTTCTCCAAATACCTTGTCTAGTACAGGACCACCTTTAATTATGTCCCTTGACTTTCCGCCATGTAATTCATGGTTTCCTCTATTTCAGTTGCCCTGATCCTTACCCTCTATAGAATCAATTTTATCATCCCCTGCAAGTCCGCTTATTATATCTGGATTTTTGTTCCTAGCAAATTATCATTACCGTCAGTACCCGTTATCTCATCAGCCCACACATTGCGCATTACTAGCCCCGCAAGGAAAGTTGCAACTAAAAGCCCACTGCCAGTTCAAAGACGCGTCTTGCTTTCACTAGTATTCGTTCGCATCAAGATGTGCTTAACTACATGCTGAAATATGGAAAGATAGATGATTAAATAAGAAACCACGGGCATTGGATTGATTTTTGCGTTAGTTAATGGAATGCGAGGACATCCACAGTGACACCAAGGACAACTTGCGTCTTATAGTTTTTCTGTCTGACATTCACTGACTTAGATACAGACAGCAATCAATCCAATATAAAGATTGGAATTGAATTCATATTGAAATAATGATTGGAGAGATCTTTACCTACCTGTTCATCCGTAACCATCATTCCAATCCCAAATATTATTGCTAGACATGACAATTCAGTACACAAACTATTTGATACAATTGTAGCAATTTCATCAACTTGGTAAGTTAACAAACTGAATGATGTTCACCCGTCTATTATCACTGAGTGATCTTAGTTGATTACGAATGAATTATTAAACAATTTAATCTTCTAAACATGTGAGAAAATTGTCAAAAATAATATATTTCATAATGACTATTTTATTATTTGTTTTATTTCCATTTCACCATGCGCTATCATCGATATCAATCCCAGGTACTGCTGATTCATCTAATGAAGGTCAAAGGACGTTGGTGCTTTACGGTGCCACTTTGATTGATGGGACAGCTGCTAATCCAAAGGCTAACTCAGTCATTGTTATAAATGGTGACAGGATTACTTCGATAGTTGAAAAAAATCAATATCATATTTCTACAAACACACACGTGCATCTAATCAATCTATCTGGCTATTATATTATTCCAGGTTTGTTCGATATGCATGCTCATGTGGCAAACATACAAGTTTCATCTTATAATTATACTGAATCAATTGGGATGCTACACAAGTTGCTCAGTTGGGGAATTACTACCATAAGGAATCCCGGAGGACCAACAGAGCAGGCAGTCATGCTAAGAGACATGGTGAATGCAGGACGATTAATAGGTCCACAAATATTTACTGCCGGTAATCTAATCAATTCTTTCCCACAGACAGGATTTGTAGAAACAATCGTACGAAACGAGGTAGATGTTAGAAAGGAAGTTCAGCATCAATCGAAGAATGGTGTGGATTACGTTAAGTTGTATGTTAATCTTGCACCAAATCTTGTTCAGGCTGGAATTGAAGAAGCTCATACACAGGGCATAAAAGTAATGGGTCATTTGTTTGCCACATCTTGGAGTGACGCGGCTATGCTGGGGATAGATGCACTTACTCACGGAATACCAGAAAACCCTTCATTACTAACTATTGATAAACGTCAAGAATTTGCGGGTCAGAACGGTGGTCCATATACACACACTTTGTGGCTAGAGTTGGCAGACTTGAGGGGTAATGAAATCAAACAAATGCTCAAGAAATTAGTAGAACATGATGTAGATGTAGATCCCACTTTAGTCATATTTGAAGCCATGTTAACTGATGACATCAAAAAAGATGCTAACTTGTGGTCAAAGATTCTAAATCTAACAAAAATGATGTATGATGCAGGAGTTCCAATTACTACGGGCTCTGATATTCCTAACTACTTCCTGGAACCTGGTGCAAGTCTTCATCGTGAACTTGAACTCTTAGGACAAGCTGGTATTCCTCCCCTAGAGGTAATAAAAATTGCGACTAAAAACAGCGCGAAGAGTCTGGGGATTCAAGATATTGTGGGAACAATAGAATCAGGTAAACAAGCTGATCTGATTATCCTCCGTCAGAATCCATTATCCAACATATCCTATACTAAATCTATTGTAATGGTTATACAAGATGGACAGTTAGTCAGCGGTCCTTTAACAAATTGAGAATGAGAAAGTTGCAATCAAATGCGGTCCGACTATTTCGAAATTGTAACGCTTATATGCAGAGGAAAAATGATTAGTCCTTCTACGGAAAAAAGCCCCCTCTGCTCTATTATTTTTGGCTATTTTTCTATCAATTAATCTATTCTACGTGCCGCATGTGCGGAAGGAGTATGCTTAGCTTGCTGCATCGATCATCCTGCAAATACGGCCTTGAAAAATCAAGCAAACAATGTAGACATCTGCTAACTAAAATTCCTTCTTGATCTATCTTTTGGAGCATAGTTTCTCTCGCATTACAGACAGCCAATGTTCCCATGATTCTTTGTTTCCTGACTCCATCTTCGATTTTCCTTAAAAGCATATGCCAAATGAGCCGCTTGCAGTCCAAAAATTGATCTATACTTTTGATTTGATAGGTTCCCCCACATTGCGGGCAGCACAGAAAGATAATACCGTTTCTGTTGTTGGTATCGCTAGTCTCTAAATGTCCTCGACTGTTACTAGGGGAGGACATGACTAGGGCCCTTAACTTCTGGCCTTAGCCAGTGTAAGATCTGTCGGTCCATTGGGCACATTTGGAAATACCTTCCTAACATCGATGAATCTCTTTCTCAATGTTACTATGCTGACATTAGCTGCAGAAGCAACTTGTCCTTGGGCAATTTTCTCCCCTTGCTCCAAGCACGCTGCGTATAGAACTGCACTTGCTAAAGCGGCTGGATCTTTTCCAAATGATATTGGGTCTTGCTTCATTACGGACATCATCTCAGCTGCCCTTCTTACATTTTTCTCACTTATCATTGCGTTGTTAGCTATTTTTGCAAGATGAGAACTACCATCTATTTCCGGCAATCTAAGTCTTAAGCGCCTTACTAATAACCTATAGCACTTACTCGCGAAAACTTTGTCTGCATCAGCCACTTCAGCAACTTCTTCAATAGTTCTTGGGATGTTGCTCTCTCTGCAAGCAGCATAAACACATCCGACAACAAATCCCTTGATTGAACGTCCTTTTATGATATCAAGATCAATAACTTTTCTGTAATAGTAGGCAGACTTCTCAATCAATGGGTCACTCAGAGAAAGCTTGTCTTTTATTCGAATTATTATTGCAAAGGCATTCTTGAGGTTTCTATGATAACTTCTATTACTGTTCGAGATAGTATTCCATTTTCTCATCCTGTGTGCGGATGACTTCTGTTCGGCATTCAATGCTACCCCGTTTCCGTCAGTATTTGCAAAAGGAATCACCGTTGAAAGTCCTTTGTCATAGGTCATAAGAGATGACGATATACCATTGTGTAAAGTTGTGTCTATCCTGTCCTTTGTATCCAATCCGAGATCTTCTGTTTCTACTCCTTCAGCCAAAACTATGCCACAATCGCTGCATAATTTTTCGCCTCGTTCGGCATCGAATACTATATTATCACCTTTACAAAAACTACATGCCGTAACCTCTTCGGCAACACCTTGCAAGACATCTTCGTGCTCTTCAACTTGATTTAATAACATGGTCATATGATTTCTCCCGCTCAAAACTGTATTAAGCAGGACGTTTACATTGCAAGAAAAGATATACATCCTAACACAAATGGTTACAAAGTGTTACAATACTGATGTTCATGAGGCTAAAACCTCCTTATCATACACTGTTTGTGGTTGGATAGGTCTTTATCCTAAAGTTCCTACGCAATAACTGGGGCTATAAATATTGACCAATAATCAATCTTTTGCTAGGTTCATTGTCCGAAGTGAAACAATTGACGAGTTGCAAAGCAAGTGGATTATTGTGGTTTGAAGATTTTGTTAGGTATTGCTGATGTATTTACTCATTAAAACTTCATATTTCAGATGTCTTACATTAGTATGCGAGAGCAATATATCATGAACATGACTAATAAATTTCAGATAAAGAAGAAAACAAGGTTTGGAACAGGTGGCAAGTGTGAATTAAATGAGGATTTCGAAGTTGCAAAAGTCCCTCGTTTAGAGATCCTCAATACTGGTAACATACTGTGCACTCAGTATAATTCTAGGATGATGATAAAATGAGAGCTGCCAGAATTGTTAAACCAAAGGAATCACTGCAAATGCAAGATCTTGACATTCCAAAGGCAAAGGGATCTCAGGTTGTCGTAAAAGTTCATTCGTCTGGCGTCTGTCACAGTGATATTCATCTATGGGAAGGTGGTTATCAAGGACTTGATGGACAATTTCTCAAGGCTAGTGATCGGGGCGTAAGTTACCCACTGACACCTGGCCATGAAATCGCGGGAACTGTAGAAAGCTTGGGGGAAGAGGCTGCGAAGGAAGCGATTGACAAAAACGAGAAAGTAATTGTCTATCCATGGATAGGAGAAGGACTTTGTCCCGCGTGTAGAGTCGGACAAGAAAATCTATGCGATAAACCAAGGTCATTAGGTGTGTATACTGATGGCGGATATGCAGAATATGTATTGGTACCAAGTTACAAATACCTCGTAAAAATTGGAGATAATCTTGACATCGATAGAGCTGCTACCTTGTCATGCTCAGCACTTACAGCATACGGGGCAGTAAAGAATGCTAATCTAAAGCCTGGTGACAACGTAGTCATCGTGGGAGCAGGAGGTGGATTAGGGCTGATGGCAGTACAGTTAGCAAAAGCAGTTACCGGTGCGAGGATAATTGCAATGGATTTGGATCTTGAAAAGCTAAGAGTTGCAAAGGAAAATGGTGCAGATGATACTGTCTCCCCCAGAGAAGGTGACCCCGTTAAGAGAGTCATGGAGTTGACAGATAAATTGGGCGCAGACGTAGTTATCGATTTTGTTAATGCATCAAAAACTGTGGAAACTGATATGCAGATCCTCCGAAGAAGAGCTAGAGTAGTACTAGTCGGACTCTTTGGTGGTGAATTGCGTCTGAGTTTGGTCACTATGCCAACAAGAGCATACAAATTAATCGGATCGTATACGGGGAGCTTGAGTGACTTGATAGAGTTAGTCTCACTAGCAAAAAGAGGAGTAATAAAACCAGTTGTTTCAAACCGATTTAAACTCGACCAAGCCACAGAAGCCCTGCAAATGCTAAAAGATGGCAAGATACTGGGGCGCGGTGTCATAAATCCTTGACTACATCAACAGAAACAACAAAATTAAAGACAATAAACCCCGCAACAGAAACAATTCTTAACGAATACGATATTGTGACGAGGGAACAAATATGTGCAACGGTAAAAACATCGAGGAGCGCCTTTTCAGAATGGAAAAAAGACATAGATAAGCGTGCAGATCTACTTTATGATTTTGCCAAAGAATTCAGAAAAAATAAGGAAAATCTGGCCAGGATTGCTACACAAGAAATGGGAAAGGCCATAAAAGAATCAAGATCAGAGGTAGAGAAATGTGCTTGGGCTATTGAATATTTTGCAGATAACGGAAAAATCTTTACATCAGATGAAGTTGTAAACACTGATGCAAGAAAGAGTATCGTAACATTTCAACCAATCGGAGTAATTGGAAGTATAATGCCGTGGAATTTTCCTTTTTGGCAGGCCTTACGATTTGCAGCCCCTTCACTGATGGTTGGTAATACTATTGTATTGAAGCCAGCAAGTGCCACAATGCAATGTGGGATCGAAATAGAAAAGACTTTTAGAAAGGTTGGAACATCAGACGGTATTTTTCAAACACTCGTAGGAGACTCGAGCATCGCAGAAACACTTATTGATTCGGATATTAACGCTGTGACATTTACGGGGAGTGTTCCCGTGGGCGCGAAAGTTGCACAAAGGGCTACCTCGCAATTAAAAAAGACAGTTCTCGAATTGGGAGGGAGTGATCCATTCATAGTATGTGGAGATGCAGACATAGAAAAGGCATCTACCGGAGCAGTTAAAGGCCGCTTCATCAATTGCGGTCAGAGTTGTATTGCATCAAAGAGATTTATTGTAGTAAAAAATATTGCTAACGAGTTCACCGAACAATTTGTTTCCAAGACCAAGCAACTTAAGGTCGGAGATCCTCTTTCGAATGATACGGATATTGGTCCTCTTGTTAATATCAATAGTCTTAAGAATATGGAATCTCTAGTTGCAGAATCGGTGAAGGAAGGAGCAGAAGTTGTTGCAGGTGGAGAACGTACTAATACCAAAGGTTTCTTCTATCTTCCAACAATTATGAAGAATGTTTCTCCAACAATGCGTATAGCAAAGGAAGAAGTATTTGGTCCTATTGCTCCGATAATAGTGGCTGATGACGAAAAGGAAGCGATTAGACTTGCCAACGACTCAAAATATGGCCTTGGAGCAAGCGTCTGGACTCAGGATCTTGATAAAGCAGAAAAGTTGTCAAGAGTTATAGAATCTGGCATTGTAACTGTAAATAATGTAGTCATATCGGATCCTAGAGTGCCATTCGGAGGTATCAAAAATAGTGGATTTGGCAGAGAGATGTCAAGATATGGGATGTTAGAATTTGCTAACATAAAATCGGTCAGGCTGTATGACCAATTGGCGCACAATCATCACGTGGAGTGATACGTCTGGCTAAACATGGTAATAAAACTATACGTGCAAAGAAAGAAATGACGTCTTCGCTCAGAATCAATGATGATGGGTCAGATACTAAAAAAGATGGGCTCCAGAATGCCTCATCGTCATTATTTAGCAATAACAAAGAAAGCGAAAATGTATTGATACTTCAAGGCGGCGGGTCCTTGGGCGCTTTTGGCTGCGGTGTATTCAAGGCCCTTGCAGAAAAAAATGTCAAGATCGATATAGTTGCAGGAACGTCGATCGGAGGGGTGAATGCGGCAATCATAGCTGGCAGTAGGAATGAGGGACGGCCAGAACAACTTTTAGAAGAATTCTGGCTAGAACTGACAGATAGTTTCGTAGATTTAGAGAACACTCCTGTTAGTTCTTTATCTCCGCAGTTGGAACAGATGATATCGAACTATTATTCTTATTATACTTCCTCACTAGGAGAAAAGAAAAACGAGTCACTAAGAAAGATGAGAGAATACAGAGATAAATCTATAATGTCTTTCTTAAGTTCGGCAATATTTGGAAATTCCAAGATGTTTAAGCCTCGATGGGCATTAGAATATTCATTGACAGACCCAGAATATTTTCAACCTTCAAAATGGACCTATCTTTATGATCATTCTCCTCTAGCAAAAACTTTAGAAAAATATGTTGACTATGACAAATTGAAGCCTAGTGGAAATCCCAATTCGCGATTGATTATGACTGCAGTAAATGTCCTGACATCAGAGCCTTTGACATTTGATAGTTCTCGACAACAGATAAGTCCAAGACATATACTTGCAACCTGTGCCTATTCGTCATACAATTTTCCTTGGGTGGAGGTTGAAAAAGGTGTATACGCTTGGGATGGGAGTTTACTCAGTAATACTCCGTTAAGAGAGGTCATAGAGGCGTCTCCAGTAAATGATAAGCGCATATTTTTGGTGGAAAATTATCCAAAAAAGATTCAACACCTACCTGAGAACTTGGCTGAGGTTCATCACAGAACTAGGGATATTATCTTTTGTGACAAGACTCTGAGTACGGTCCAAATGTCTAAAGTGATAACTCGATATCTTCGTTATATTGATGAACTGTATCAACTGGTCGAAAATAATATTGACTTGACTAAGGTCGATAAGACACAACTCGAAAAGATTCGCAGAAAGTATAAAAAATATAAACAGGATACGGGGGCGGAAATAAAGGGTGTATATTATATTTCTCGCGATGAACCTGTTCATTCCATTTATGAGAACGCAGATTTCTCACCAAAGTCTATCAAAGACTCAATCAAAGAAGGAGAGCTAAAGACAATTAAAATGCTTGACGAAATTGCGAAAAAATAGGTAGGGAATTGACACTGATTGGTTGTTAGGAGTGAAAGTCGATTAAATTTTTGCTAACTTATTAACATGTGGTTCTAAGTTTGCAACCCTTAGTCGTTGGATATTCAAGAAACTGGCGGTTCGCACTTGATGGTCAATGCGTTATGATGGACCTTGAAAGTGGCAGGAAGGATACCTACAGGTTCACCATCCAGGGAGACAGTAACATTTCTATTTTTTGGCATAAAAGCGACCTGTGATGCCTGATAATAGAGAATATCTTCTTCCTTAGTGTACTGACTTTCCCCTTTAATTTCGACTAGTTTATCAAGGATTTTAAAACTGCCCGAATTCTTCATTATGACCATATCAAGTAGTCCATCAGAAATATCTGCTCGTGGTGCTGCATTGAATCGACCTCCCAAAAACTTGCCATTTGCAATAACAGCCATAGTTACATCACTAGTTATCTTCTTATTTCCGTCAATAATAATATCACATTCATTACTCTCATAAGTTGGTAGTGTAGAAATAATGCCTGCCATTGTAGAGAGAAGGCGACTTTTTATCTTTCCTCTAACTCTTTTGGATCTATCGATTATCTCAGCTCCTACGCCCATCTCTGCAGCGTTTAATACGATTCGGTTATGAGTTGTCGCTGGATTATCTTTATCGGTCACAGTCACGCTTATTACATCTATCTTACGTTTTTTCATCTGTCGCAAACGCATGAATGATTCTATACCTTGGTGTTGTATTCCAAGGGAGGCTGCAAGAACATTGCGACTACCTGATGGTGTAATCCAAAATACTGCTTTAGAATTGATCGGCCTTAAGATGGAATCAGGCTTAAAGTTTGTGGAATTGAGGGCTGAGCGATTCTTTGCCTTGGTAACAAAAAATCCATTTGCGACTTCATTGATTGTCCCGTCGCCACCTACCGCAACGATATTGCGGTAGCCTTCTTTCAGCAGCTTGCGTGTGATATTTGTTCCATCATTAGCCTTTTTTGTGAATATAATTCGATGCTGCTTGGGCAGAAATTCTTTGATTTTATCATACGTATCATTCCAGTTCTTTCCCGTTGCTCCGCCTTGAGAGTTGGGATTGAGTATTAATATTATTTCATTGAATTTAGCTTCAATTCCCTGATTCTGTTTATTATTATTCTTTGTTACAGAAACTGGTACTTTGAGCCTTTTGGACAACGTTATAGCTAGTTTATCTTTATATATAATTATTTTATGCAAGTATTGGTTGCCGAAGAACTTGAACAATGAAGGGCAACTATAACGCATGCACATAGTGAGTTCGTTGTATGAGAAATAATAACTTATAGGATGGTTTATCCAACTCAATAACGGCCGTAGAGGAGTGCCTAGAAATACACATAAATCTGTAATACGCGTAGATTTTTAGTGATGCACACATATGTCAAAACACTTCAAAAGGTTGCGAATAGATACGCACCAAGTAGGGTGCTCTCCTTTGACATGGTGCACGTTTTCAAGACATTGCAGCTAATTCAAGAGAATGGGCATGTTAGCAGAGAGACACTATGTGAGGACTTGGGATTAGGAGAAGGAACTATTAAGACATTACTGAGACACCTCAGGATGCAGAACCTTATAGAATCTACTAACGCTGGAACGAAAATGACTAAAAAAGGTAACTCATTGTTTTCAGAACTGTTATCTTCAATACCATCTGAAACCAGTCTATCCAAATGTGCGATTACATTGGGGAAATTCAACTATGCAGTACTTGTAAAACAAATGAGTTCCATGATCAAAGACGGAATAGCACAAAGAGACGCAGCAATTAGAATGGGGGCATTTGGTGCAACTACTCTTTTGTTCAAAGACAATAAATTTCTTATTCCACAAACAGATTTTGATTCATTAAAGGATGAACATCAGTTATCTGAACAGATGATTAAAAATCTTCATCCACAAGACGGAGATGTGATCATAATAGGAACTGATAATTATTCAAGAATGAAAGCCGAGTTTGCTGCAAAGAGTGCTGCATTGATAACCATCATGAATCATGAAAAGCACTAATCGCTGAAAAAGCTACAACATTGACATCCTTGGCTGCAATAAATAACAATAATAGATTTGATGAAGTTTTGCTTGACTACCAATACCAGATTAATTTAAAGATTTTGACTTGATTAATATATTAAAAAATGATTGTGTGGCTGTAGAGAAGAAATCAACAAATTAACTAAAGGTATTGTAAAACCGTGCTTTTATTTTTTATATATTCAAGGATAATTGACTCTATTCAATAAATCTTGGGATAAAATTACAAATCTAGTTAATATTATTGTTTTTTGCTCTACATTCACTAAACCATAACAGGTAATTTGAATTACGATCCAATTGCAACTTTTACCAGAGGATATGACTCCAATACGGAAAAAACTTATCTTTTTCTGTTAATTTCTATTTAAGTTTATTTCCGTACTGGAAATTTTTTTTAGATTGGTTTCCGCAGCAATTAAGTAACGAACATAATAATCAAACGCTGTTGTATAAAGGAAATTTCTGAAGCGAGCATGGATAATAAATTAATGATACTAGTTATGGAGGATGATCCTGAAATTGCATCGTTGTATAGCCAAGTACTGAACAACAGAGGACATGAAGTGACCATCACACGTCTAGGTGAAGATTGTCTTCAAATTTATGCTGATAGATTACAAGAACTATATACGAAAAAACCAGACCTTACAGAAGGCCAGCAGTTTAATGTGGTTATTCTTGATTACAGGATGCCTGACAGAAATGGGTTGGAGGTAGCTAAAGAGATTTTAACAATAAATCCTCATCAGAGAATCATGCTTGCCTCGGCTTACCTTGAGCATGCTTTGATAGATTCCATCAAAGAACTAAGTGTGCCTATTGAAGTATTGGAAAAACCTATATCAAACAAGAGATTGGTCGACATCATTGAAGACACAGAGACTTATGACGAGTTAAAGAAGCTACATTTGGATATTGAACCATTTGAGAAGGCTTGTTTGAGTCATGAGTTGCTGAAGAAAATATTAGATATATTGAGAAAAAAAGATAAAGATGCCTAGTTATATAATATGAAGTCGAATAATAATGGTTATGTTTCTCGACGGGGACTGATATTAAGACTTTATTTAGAATGAAATACTTAATAAGTTATCTTCATATATGCAATTTGCGAAGTATTATGGGAAACTTAACTTAATTCACTTCCTCTATATTTATATTTTTGTGCCTATAATACTGGATATTGGTAAAGAATTATGTTTCATCCCTAATTGTAATTTCAATTCTACTCAGCATGGTCCCTGGTTTTTCAATAGCTTTAGCACAATATGTTCCATTTAAAGTTCCGTTCCTCACTGTGAATACCGAGGCAGGTACAAGAAATCTAACTGAGACGTATACTCGCGTCGCTATAGCTGATCCCGGAAAACCCATTAACGGAGTTTATGTAAATTTGGGTGCAAATAACGGCATCTTGGATCTTAAAGTAGGCGAAACTATTCAAGTTTCTGGACTGGATCAAGCTTATTTTGGCGGTTTAATGCTTAACGTATTTCTTGACAAGGGGAATGTTGTAAAGATCCCGTCAGGCAGTGAATTCTTAAATATTAACTTTACAGGAATACGGGTAGTTTTATTTAGTACAAATGATCTTGAGGCAAGTCAAATTAACTTTGAAATTCCTGCTAATGTGGCTAAGGATAACTATACCCTTGTCATTATGACCGGCGAAGAAGAACTTCATTATTACACTTCTTACGTACGAGTAAATTAGATAGCACGTTAAGATTATAATATAATCTAAAAGTTTCGAAATGATTGTTCTTAATTAAAGCAATTAAAAAAAAGAAGTGGTAGGACCATGGTAACAAGATGTCGATAGGTAGATCAAAGAGCACTTGTACCATGTTGCTCTTGATTGTGTTTCTCCAATTCTTCTCTTGACTTAAACTCCCTACCATTGCATGACGTACATTTGTAAGGCCCATCTGCAGACATGCCTTCATAAGAACATTAAATTATTTATCTATTGTACTGGTGATTTTCAAGTATACAACTAACTTACAATATATTGTCCGGATATCGCTTCTCACGGTGGCATTTTGATTTATCTTGAAATAAATTCACCCCGCGAATTCCAAACCATTAATACTTGCGATAATTGATAATTACTTTTCTGTACATTTACAATTAACAGCATGAATCCAGACAATAATAAGACAAGTTTTGCCGATAAGATTGGGTATTGGACATCACAGGAACAATATTCGATGCTAGATCTATTGAAGTTTGTCATCGAGGCTGAAAGGAATGGCTTCAGTGATTGCATGACAAGTGATCATTTCCATCCATGGTGGCATGATGGAGGCTATGGGAATTTTACCTGGGTCTGGATGAGTGCGGCTGCAGAGCGAACTAAAAAAATGAGATTTTTGACTGGAGTAACGGCAGCGGTATATCGTTATAATCCTGGCATAATTGCACAGGCCTTTGCCTCTCTCGATGTGCTATATCCTGGGAGGATTGGTCTTGGAATAGGATCAGGAGAAGCCATGAATGAAGTTCCAGTAGGGTTTGAATGGTGTCCCGCAGATATTCGATTAGAAAGAACAAAAGAAGCTATTCAAATTATAAAGAATTTATGGAAACGACCAGATGCATTTACAGGAATGAACAAGATTAATCAGAGTATTGATAAGGATGGCTTTGTAACATTTGAAGGCCAATATTTTAAAATTAAAAACGCCCGACTTTATACACCCCCTCAAACAAAAATTCCCCTTTACATGGCTGCCGTCGGAGAAGAAGCTACCAAGACTGCGGCACTTTTTACTGACGGATTGATTACCGTTTCCACCCCCGATAAATCAAAAAAGATTATTGATAATTTTGATAAACATGCACGAGCCCATGATAAAGATCCTAACACCATGGAGAAGATAGGAAAACCAAAGATATCATACCACAAAGACTATGATGAAGCGTTCAAATCTTCTGGGTTCTGGCGAGCTACATCCCTGAAAAATGCATTTGACCTTAATATCAGCGATCCTCGCGAATTAGAGGAGAAGGCAAAAAGGGAAGTATCAGACGACAAACTGAAAGAGTCCACAATCATAGTGACATCAATTGAAGAATGCATAAAGCCGATAGAGGAATACTTTAAGGCAGGGTTTACGAGAATTTACGTGCAAAGTACCAGTCCTAATGAACTGGAATTTATTGAAGAATTTAGCAAAAAGGTTCTTTCCTATTTTGAGAGCACGATGAACTAAAACGAATGCAGGGATCGAAGATGAAGAATTTGAATGATCACGCAAGTTCTAGGAATCAACAAGAAAAACTTTCATAGCAGTTTCTTGTTGTCATTATGATCATGCTTATAGATGTAGGACGTCATTCAGATCTGCTACTACTCTTAACTTTTTTTTGTGTTCTGGCTTTCATGGGTAATCCCAAAGTCTATGGGGAAGAGAATAACAACTCTAGCTTGAGAATAAATCATGGCATAGCAAGCGGAGACGTTACTGACCATTCTGCAATAATATGGTCAAGAGTTAACCATCCCTCAATCATGCATGTAGAATATAGTAATGATCCATTATTTTCCAACTCTAATTCAAGCATAGAATGGACAGATAATGCGACAGACTATACAGGAAATATTCTAATTGATAATCTGACGGAAGGAACAAAATACTATTACCGTGTTTGGTTTTCAACTACTGATAATCGCATCAATAGTACATCCATGAATGGAATATTCAAAACAGCTCCCAACTCCACCACGTCTGGCGAACCAATTAGTTTCATAGTGGGCGCTGACATTGGGGGTCAAAAGTTCTGTCGCGAAGTAAACAAAGGCTATTACATATTTGAAAAAATGAAATCACTGTCTCCAGACTTTTATATTCAAAATGGAGATATGATCTACGCAATTAATGACTGTCCTGCTAAGCGACCTGATGGCCATCAGAATATTCCTGGAAACTTTTCAGGTATTGCCGACCCTAATGTAGACTGGAAGAATTTAACTCAAGTTCATGATGTCTATGTCAGGCATTGGGCATACAACAGACTCGACCCTCATTTGCAAAATTTTCTCAATAGTACATCCATGTATAGTCAGTGGGATGACCATGAAGTTATTAATGATTTTGGGGGGTCATGGTCGTACTGGAATTCTCTTAGCAAGAACAGAACAGGTTACCATAATTTGGTCGAAGAGGGCAGAAATGCGTTCTTCAACTTTTCGCCAATAGAAGGAAACCCCGACAATGCGAACAAGATCTATCGGTCATTTCAGTGGGGAAAAGATCTTGATCTTTTAATTTTGGATGCAAGGTCTAACAGAAGTAGAAATGATATCGCCGATACTCCGGATAATAACAAAACAATGTTGGGCAAAGAACAACTCACATGGTTGAAAGAGAAGCTATTGAATTCGAATGCCACTTGGAAAATTGTAAGCAGTGACGTGCCTATGTCGATTCCTACGGGTGCCAACGCGTCAAAGTTTGGACGAGATGGATGGGCTAATGGCATTGATCTTGACCTTTCCTCGAAAACGGGTTTCGAAAGAGAACTAACAGAGATAATGAAGTTCGTTGACGACAATGATATTAAAAACATAGTGTTTGTTACTACTGATGTCCATTTTCCAGCTACCTTGAAGTATAGTGCTGATGTAAATGGCGATGGCGATCCAATTAATGTGTATGAAGTCGTAAGTGGTCCTCTTAGTGCTTTCCGTTTCGGCATTCCAGGAGCGCCTCTTCCGATGCTTGATCCAACTTTTCAGCCTACAATTTTATACGTGGAAGGTGGGATATCTAACTTTGCACGGATTCAGATACAAAAACAAAATGACGGCAACGTTCACCTAATCGCTGACATTATCGGTGAAGATGGTCATGCAAGAGCCGGCTCGCATGTAGATCTTGTGCCACAGGAGAAAATTATGCACAATTTTCCAAAATCCTAGCAAACTCACCCTAGCCGGTGCAAAATGGACCAAGTTGACCAACTATTTCCTAGTTGTGCATGCGGAGGGAATGGGGCCAACATGAATTTTTCAGCCATTTTTTGGACCCAATAATGGCCGATCAACGGTTGTGCAACTCCAAGTGAAGTATTTAGAAAATGTCCTATACTGGTAAAACGGGGAAACAATTCAGGGAGAATCCATAACTACCTTGACTTTTATACCAATATATGGTATCGGTAGTGGAAATATTGGAAGCAATTTCTGATGTCAAGTCATTAAAATTATTTAACACTATCGCCACAAAAGGAGGAAATAGTGAGGAACTTTCAGTGCAACTCAAACTCTCTCGTAAGGAATACTATTCAAGAATGTCACGGCTGATGAAGACGGGTATTGTTAAGCGTAAAAATGGGAAACACTTTCTTACTGCCTTCGGAAAAGTAGTATACGATGCACAGGTTACAGTTAAAAAAGCAGTAGAAAGCTATTGGAAACTTAAAGCGATAGATTCTATTGATTTATCTGACGAAATCACTGTGAAAGAACGGGACAAGCTCATTCAAACCCTCGTTGATGATGTAGAAATAAGGGAGATCCTGTCGAAACACGCTACTTGATACAACATCTTGAAGTTATGCCATCTGCACAATTATCATGTGGAACGATGAATTACAATAGTTACCACTAGTCGTTACAATATTATGATTATCTTTGAAAGTTAAGTTAAAACATGAATGGTAAATCTATGGCACAACGTAGAAGTTCTTGTCTCTTTAGCGTCCCCCATTTGGTCACTGGTTAGTTTCATTTGATTTGCCCTCATTTCTTTAATTAACCAATTTTGCAAAGACGCTTGTTAACTTTTTTGCATTCAAGCAAGAAGATTAAAGAAATTCACTAATCACGGTTGTCATCTAACTCAACATAACAAACAGGAATATGACTCAATGCTTATTATCATCCTATCTTATTTCCTATCCTATGATCAAACAAGAATCTATTCATGTATGTCTTCAATGCGGCTGTGTCTTTTCAATACAAGGGATTGGGCACGATGCTAGATGTCCAGTATGCAAAGGCAAGGATTTCGATAGGATACAAGGATTCGAAACCAAATAAACTCAAAACACTAGATAACGGTTAATGGCCTTGCGGTTTAGGTAGGTCAGGTCCTACCCAGGGTATTGTTATCATGGGATAAAAAAAGTAGGATAAAACTAAAACCTATACCTACGCCTTCAAATTTATAGGGATTAAAATACGTGAATGCAAGAGCACGCGAAGATAGCATTTGCACAAGAACGTTGAATTCAAATACAAAATACGTGATCGCATTTGCTCTTGCAATACTAATACATAGAATCCCCCGGTATTTACATACTAGTAAA
>CAVSLF010000023.1:0-92184 GCA_963728595.1 uncultured Nitrososphaeraceae archaeon | reverse complement strand
TGTCTGAGCATCTGTTATAAACTATATGGCACATTAGATAATCGATGATTCGTAATAAAGGAAGGTCCAAGCCTCAGGTCGAGAAATTATCATTTGATTCAAATTTCCGAAAGAGATCAGATCCAAATAAGACACACATTAACACTGTTCAAACGGATCATAATGATAAATTCCTTTTTTGTAACGACTGCAATCATAATTGTCTCACGTACGAGGCCTCAAGAGATGGATTCTGTAACTGTGGTTGTCATTAGTTTTTATAATCTTACATGATTTTCTAAAAGAGACAAACCATCTTTCCTCGCATCACTTTTTCCCTGATTAAATGGATATTTTCAAACCCCCTTTGGAACGGCCGGTTTATCATAAGTCCACGAGAATTTATTTACGACCTTCTCAATGAGTGACACCACTCACACGGTAACTAATTTTAACCGTTCCTCCAAATGCATTACTGTATTGAGTAACCATCACTGAATAACGAAATTATCCCTTAATAACACTTAACCCCCCATTTCTAGTATTTTAGAGCGTACATTATTAATATTAATATGAATGATGGGTACCTTGAGATGTATTGAATAAATCCATTGAATTAGGATATGAAAGTAAGCTACACTCACTTTTGGAAAAGAAGAAAATTTCAGAAGAACAATTTGACCATTTCCTTAGAAGAGGAATCCAGATCATATCACCCTCTCATGACTTTGGACTAACTTCATTAGGACGAATATTGCCGGAAATAGTTATCGGAGCATCACCCTCCTATATTAATACAATGAAGATTCCATATCAGGCAACAAGTTACCTGGCTGCTGACACAAGAAAAGAAAATTGCAACAATGATGTCCGTTCTTCTTACATTTACAAGCTGCCTGGAAAACCTGCTGGAGGGGTGCCGCTATTAACTGGAGGTAAAAGAAAGATTGGCGATAATGTCTTTGCTTCCACTCACAGAATTTTGATAGGGTTCAAAGCAGTAATTGTTAGTGCACTTAATTTGATGGTAAACAAAGATAAAATATGGAATTGGCATTTTTTTGGTGATCACATCAAAGAATCGAATCCCGACATATATCAAGATCTGATTCAATTAGAAGAGCAACTAGGCAAGAAAAATCCAATCTGCCAGGTCGTCGTATCAAGGTCTGCAGGGACCTTCAAAAAACTTCGGATAGATGAATTTTTTTACAAAAATAAGATAGCGGTTCTTGATCCCAATAATAATACCAAAGTAATTTTCATTACCGACCAAAAAGGATACGATTACGCTTGCCGGAGAATTCCACCTTCGGATCTTATTGACTATGTTGTTACGGGAGAAGAATTTGATATATACCAGGGAATGCTAACCTTACGAAGTAAATACAATATTAATATAATGTTGAATGATGGAGGACGGCAATTCTCAAATGGCTTAAGAGATGCGGGCCTTCTAGCAGAAGAAAGAGTGACTCTTGAACCGTATCCAGGCGAGAATGTGATTCCAGACGTTGAGAAAGTTGACCCTGCATCAATAATGGCCATGGATGGAATCGGCCTCGATGGAAGTGAGATTGAAGGAGCTATACTGATACATTCAACAGATATTCAAGAAGAAAAAGCAAATGTGTATGTATATTCACTGGACGAAACAAAGGTCATTTAGATATTCTAGGTAAGAAAAAACAAGGATTGATCAAAGGAATTTTTAGGACAATGAAGATGTATACCAAAAATAAGAACAGTACTGCAAATCACAGATCAAAAATGAATAAACTTCGTATATGCTGACAGCTCAAAATTTGAGAAAATAATAGAATGAGGTTGATACATATTCAAGGTTGATTGCGGATAGCGTAGTACTTGTGATAGTTGCCACACTTCCAATTTTTCTTAATCCGGGCTACCAGTAACATTTACACTAAACCATTTCGTCAGGTTGCTAGGACTATTGATACACGACAATTTAGCCGTTATCTTATTCTGGCCTTCCATAATAGTCGTGTAGTTAGGCATCAGATTGAAAATCCAACTAGAATAATCGCCTGTGCCACCACTACCTGCTGCGTCTGCATTTTGATAGGGCTTTACATTATTTACTATAACTGCCACTTGACAATTGGCAGTTGGGCTGTCAGTAGAACTGCCATTAATTGGAATTGCTTCGCCAATCCTTATTTTTTGTCCATCAGATGGTGACGTTATCTTTACTCCAATTTGAGGTTGCTTTATTTGAGGTTGAGAAGGTGTAAAAGGAGAGCTCTGTGCAAAAACAACATTTCCAACAATGCTTAAAACTACTAAACCAAAAGCCATGGGAAATATGCTTGTATAATTCATAACAAACAACTAAATTTAGAACTTCATTGGCTATATAGATATCTATTGCGTTCTAATACGTCGCTACATATTTGTAGAGGATGAAATCGGCTCAGAATGTTATATAATCAATAATAGGCATCATGTATATTTCTATAGTATGAGTACCGAAAAAAAGAATCCTTTAAAACGGGATCAAGCACTTAACGACGCCACTGGCGGACAGTTTGGAGAAGAACCTTCATCTCTTCCTCAAACTGACACGATAAACAATGAAAATGGATCACGCAAAAAAGCCGCGCGAGAACTATCAAGAAATATCGATTAGTTGTCATCATTGTTAGGGCTCTAAAGCAGAAGAAAGGATTTCAGATAAAATTCTGTCCGCCAAGTATCACCTGTAATTGTTACTAACAATCATGCACACCCGATCTTGAACTCATAAGAGTCCAACATCCTCTAAATTAATATATAAAGAATCATTACTACCATTATTGTAGAAATTTGGAAATACAATTGCAGAATCTATATGTTACTGGCTATCACGAATTTCAATTCGGTTCTGTATGAACAACTACTCTCGCAGCTCCGGTTTCTTTCATAATACTATCCTGAACTGTTGTTGAGATTTTGTGTGCCTCCTCAACCGAAGTAACAGTTTTTTCTGTCGCGGCTTTAATGATTATGGTAAGCGTGACGTGTTGTTCTCCATTGACATCAACAATTCCGATATCTTGACAATCCATTACACCCTCTGTCTTAAGACATAATTTACGAATATTTTCTGTGGTGTATGGACTTGGTTCCTTTTCAACCCCCATCACCTCTGTGTCATCCGTACTTTCAGTTTCTATATGAGTTGTTATGTCTTTCACCTGCGGAATTGCGGTTTTAATTCTTTCTTCGAAGGATTCGACAATATTGTGCGCGGCTTTCAAGTCTAGACGTCTATCCACTTGCACATCAAGGTAAAGATGAAGAGGCTGCATTATTTCGCTCATATCCGGATCATGATTTCTTGAATCGGAAAATACATCGTGATCATTTTTGGTTTCTGACTTTTGATCCGTTCCCAAAAAGGGGGAGGAAGACGACGATACGATTCTAGAGAGATATAGTGAGTGAACGTTCCTTATTCCATCTGTTTCTGCTGCTATAAGCCTAATTCTATCCGTAAGCGTCTCTGTGGATGATTCTATTGCATCTACGTGCACCAATACATCACAATTCGGCATGATTTCTCTTATCCTATTTTCGACAGTAGTGGCAATTCTATGAGCTTTATCATGAGTACACGTACGTGGAACCTCTATATGCAAATCAACAGACATCGATGTTCCCATGTTCCTAATGCGAATATCATGTGCTTTGGTAACCCCATCTAGTCCTGATATCGATTCTAACAGAAGATGATACATTCCTTTGGGTGCTTTGTCCAATAAAACATCTAGTGTTCTCCTTCCAAGCCCTAAAGATGTATAAATGATCATCCCTGCTATCACGAGGGCGGCGTAAGCATCAGCATTTGGAATATGGAATATTGAAACGGAGATCAATCCGATTATTACTATCGACGATGAAAGCATGTCTGCTCTAAAATGAAGCGCATCTGCTTCCAATGCTTGGCTGCCGTACTTCCTCGCAGTCCTGTAGAGTGCCTTTGAACGCCCTAGGTCGACAACAACAGACAGGATCATAATAACAAATGAAAATATTGTAATTTCCGGATGAATATTCTTGAACAATATCCTGTCTATGCCTTCATAAAAAATCCATCCGGCAACTGCGAACAGGAGAATTATCGCCACAAAACTTGAAAGACTTTCAAACTTTGCATATCCAAACGTATATCTCACGTCTGGAGGTCTTATTACAATTTGTATTGCATACAGTGTCATAAATGCCGCTATGACATCAAGTCCAGAGTGCATTCCTTCAGATAGTATTCCGAGACTGTTCGTGGAATATCCAATCAGAAGTTTAATCGAGGCTAGACCTACAGAAGCTATTACTGAGGTTATTGCAACTTTGCGCTTATCCTTATACGCATTAATACCCTGTAAATTATTTAAAATTCCTTTCTTATTATCTTCACCATTGTACTTCCTACGAACCTCTTTGTTATGATCTTTTACCACAATTAAATAGGAAATGTATTGACTATGTTATATAGATTAATTATAAGAAAACTGATAACTAATAACTTAGATTTTCATATAAGAACGCTTCCCAATCTGAAAATATTGTAAACTTAGCAGTTATGATAGTGACTGTTGGAGGTAGCTATCAGAACTAGAATCCCAAACCAGTGTTGTGCTAAAAGTTCGTTGTGCTTCATCGATATCAGCTCTTACACATGAAATTGTTTATTCTCAAGGGATTCCAAATAAGGAAGATAAATGGAAGATATTGAAAACATTCCATGTAGATTGTAATAAGGAATATGTCCTACGGTATCCAGCTACTGACAGCTACTATACAAATACATAGATTCTGTTTAACAAATTGTTCAGTTTTACAAACTAGAAGGGTATTGATTAAGGTTTCACTATTACACATGCCTATATCTGTAAGGAGCGAACCCTAATCACAACAGATTAGATCAGTCCTCACAGTTGATATTCCTCCCTCTATCTGTTAATCGAATTCTATTCTCGTCAATGCGACCAACAAACTCTAATTGCGGTTCTTCTTCCATTGAATATCCCCTTACATGTAATATTACATCATCTAAGGTAAAATTACTTGTAGATTTTCTCCATATTTGTTCAATTGTAAAAACATTAGGTCTACCATCTTCGTTGACCTCTCTGTCTCTCTTACATAATTCTTTAAGGAAATTTCGTCTAATAGTACGTCCATCATTATCAGGATTGTCTACTGCGGGTGTATGACTCATAGTATTATTACTTACTATCAGATTAATAAAACAGTAAGCAACATTCATTTGGGAAAGTTAATTCAAGAGTGAGTGACTACTATCAACGACACCTGGCGACACTTTAGTCATTCCAGTTAGTTTTAGCTATCACATGTGGTTCAATGAATACTGATAACAGCCATACAACCCAATTTCATATGTTATCGCTCAATAAAGTTGTGGTGTGGGAGCATTACTATTTTATAGAATCTGTTAGAGGCTACAAGGGCGATAAAATTAGTTATTAGGTAGTTATTAAATGGAATAAGGATAGTATACTATTTTGTTCCCTTTATTTCGACGCTAGCCTTCAACGCCTCAAGAAGATCTTTGCTAACAGCTTTCTCCTTGGGGGCTGTCGAGACAAATGTCTTGCCCTTAATTTTTGCATCAATGAGTTTTTCGAGTTCTTTCACATAGTTATCAGAATAGTCACCTATGTCAAATTGTTTCTTACTATATTTCTGTACTAGAAGTTGACCCAAAGATATCTCTTGAGGATCAAGCTTTGATTGTTTTGATTGGGCAATTTCTGGGATTTCATCAACAGGTCTGATTTCGTCTAGGTATTTTAATATGTGCATTACTATGCCTCTCTGATATGGTCGTAATGCAACCAAATTTTCCCTATCTTTTAGAACTACTTTACCAATAGCTATCTTCTTACTGTCCTTGAGAATTTTTACTAGTAGGGAATAGGCCTTATCATTTGCACTTTTGGGATCCGGGGCAACATAATAGCTCTTGTCAACAAAAATTGGATCTAATTCTTTGTTGTCAACAAACTCTTTAATGTCAATACTCTTTGTCGTCTTTATTTTTATTTTATCTAAATCTTCCTTTTCGATTATAACATAGTTATCCTTTTCTACCTCATAGCCTTTCTTTATTTCGGAATAAGGAACTTCTCTATCTTCAATTGGGCACCATTTTTTGTATTTGATTCTGTGTCCGTTTGCACAAAGTTGGTTAAAGGAATATTCGTTTTCTTCAGTAGCAGGATAAAGACTAACAGGTATACTTACAAGCCCAAACGATATATTGCCTTTCCACATTGACCTCGCCATGAAGTTCTAAATACTTATGTATTTCATCTCATATAATCGCTAGAGTAAAGTGTTATATTACAACATTCTGGCTACATTTTTCCAATTTGGATGAAAAGGCACAGGGTTGTAAACGTCGACCTAGAAGCCAAATATTTGGAAGTACCAAAGTGAATTAAGATTACAATTAAGTTATATTGAGATATGCATTATCTTTGTAATGTTGGTATGGCCAGATGATGTGATCTCACAGCTTTCCGGTGAAAAATACATCAACGTGGAAACATATAGAAAAAGTGGTCGTATCGTCAGTACTACTGTTTGGTTTATAGATTTCAGAGGCAGGATTTATTTTAGAACTGACCCCAATTCAGGGAAGGTCGGGCGCATAAAAAATAATCCCAATGTAAGAATTGCACCTTCTGATATTCGCGGTCATGTAAAGGGGATGCGGATTGAGGGGACAGCAAATATCCAAAATGATACAGAATATGAAACAATTAATTCGATATTAAACAAAAAATATGGTTTTATGGGAGTTCTTGTTAGGCTAATGTATAAGCTTCGTAATATTAAGCCAATGATCGTGTCTGTTCAATTGCTTGAACCTACGAATAAAAGAGATCAATAGCGACAAGTTATGACCAAATGACTTTGACTATATTTCAGTATGGTAAACGATAAATAAGTAATATCATCCCCCTAATTAATTCCTATTAAAGGAAGTTGTTGTTTGCTTTGCGCGATGAGAATCGAACCTATTTGTTTCACTGACTCGTACCTCTTTTTCTAGTATCCTTATGGAGTATAATGCAATATCTCCATGTTAATCGAGCAAGATTGTGGCCGGTTATCAAATTTTTGAGTTCTTAGACCAATATTCTGCTGGCTAAGTATTCTATATGTGATCGTTATAGCTAGTATAATGTAGTGTAGTTCTCGCAAACCTAGAGTGGAGGAAGCGGTCTGGTGAATTTTTCTATAATCCGTTTGTGCTGCGGATACATTTTTGCAAGTATTTCTCTGTCTCCTAAATTCCAATCATGACAATTAAATCCTGGGGATACGGTGCAACCAACCAAAGCATAAGAATCGGGGTCCTTAACGGATGCCGCAAACCAACACCCTGACTTTACGATTGCCTGAAATGTTTCTCCATTTTCAATATTTGTCCCTAATATGACTTCTTTTAATGTTCCATCTGATTCTATTATGTGTAGTCTCATACTGCTACCGGTATAGAAATGCCATATCTCGTCTGATTTCATTTTGTGGAATGATGAAAACTGTTCTCCTACTAGTAAATAGTAAATAGCAGTACAGACATGCCTGGGTCCATCGTATTCGGGCAAGTTTAAAATTGTATCAGACCTGTATGTTTCTACAAAATAACCGCCTTCTGGGTGTCTCTCAAGACTGAGTTTACTGATCAAATATCCAACAACTTTATTCAAGGCAGAGATAAAATACAATGAAACTAATCTATATAAAGAATGAACTCAAGAAATGCGCATGATTATTAAGACCTTTTCTGATTTTGAAAAAAGAATTAGGAGTACTTGTAGCAGTAGACATTTGGAAACGGCAAAGCAATGCGGATGCTGTTGGAAATAATACAAATGGTAAGCAGGCACTTACTTTCGATCAAGAAGCAGCAGATAGATATATAGAATTATTGCCTCATGACTAAACACTAGATAAAATCAAAATCACATGTTGAATCCAATTAAATGGGATTTTTTTAACTGAACTCCGGGAGAGAGTATTTTGGTGCTTTATTTCCAAGATGCCTTAAATATTACAGCGCATAGCTTCAATATTGTTGCCCTATACTGTAATACCAACCTACTTTCATCTGTTCGATAATATTCGGGAGACTACAATCTTTGTTACCATTTTTATGATAACAATATCCATGTTCTTCATGAGTCCCATAAAGGGACTCATTGTTAATTGATTTTTTCTGCATCCCATAAAGAACCTTCTACTGATGGAACTTTTACCCGTCTGCGTGTATTCAAATACTTTTGATGCGAAGTAATGTAAATAGACTGAATATACATTCTAATGCTAATCAGCTGTTTAGAATACAAGATCTGGTACACAAAAGTAATATTTTTGGGAGGGTTGTAGGGACTGGAGTGTGATACGAAGCCTTTGGTTTCACTTGGGAATGATATTGTGGGCATGCATTTGATGCGCCTGGAAGGTGGAATAGTATTTGGGCTTCAATATCAATTTTAAGAGAATTGCCGATTATGGAAATCTCTCCATTTTCTATCCTATAGCCTTGGTATATCCGATACAAGGAGAATTTGTAGTCACTTCTCTAAGTATAGCAAAACTGTTCAGTTTTTAACACTAAATCTATAGATAGAAATGAAACCAAATAGTCACTAGAGATAGGTAGTATGCCAACACTTGCACATATCATGGACACTTTGTCCGACGATAAATCATTAGCATTATTTAGCACTATCGCACTAAATGGTGGAAATAGCACTTTATTGATCAGTACATTGAATCTCACACGTAAGCAATATTACTCTAAAATATCTAGAATGATAAAGAATGGATTAGTTAAGAGGTCCAATGGCAGATTATCACTGACTGCATTTGGTAAAATAATTTATCAGGCTCATCTCACCATGGGTCAAGCGATTGAATTTTATTGGAAACTCAAGGCAGTGGATTCCCTTGAAATAACAGACATACCTGCGGAACGTTACGATGAGATAGTACAGCATATCATCGGTTATGGGGACATTGCCAAGTTCATTACCAAAAGCATCAAGCAGGAAGAATATGCAGCTGCTGTCATGTAATATCGATACCAATAATTCGAATGATGATGAAAAAGATACGGGCTAATTGAGATTAGACGGATTTCACTTATCTCCTAACAGATTTATATTTTGAATAAATGTTCTGCAATATATTATTCCGTAGCTGGCAATTTGGGTCTAGCCAATCAATTCGCAAGTCTGTTACTCTCGTAGTTAACGGATAATATCTATCTCAATTTTTAAAGACTCGATAAATTCTTTCAGAAAATAACATCAGCTTGCCATAACTGAAAAAAGAGGTAGTTATAGATTGGAAAAGTCAGATTTGGGGGATTAATATTATATAGAATAGGACAAACTTCTACCAAGAAGAGACAAGTGAGATTGTATGGTACAAGGGATACATGACCAAATATGCCGTCACTGTCGCACGCATTGACATTTACATTATTGCTCCACCGTTAGCATTTGACCTTTTCGCGGAAGTGAACATTCCCACTGTCACTGACATAGATGTATCCTTTTGAGTCGATTGCAATATCGTGTGGAATCAGAAACTGGTTATCCCCGCAGCCCAGAGATCCCCATTTCTTTACAAATTGACCATCAGGGGCAAATTTCTGAATCCTTACATTTCTAGTATCAACTACATAGACATATCCATCTGAGTCAACGACTATCCCATGATTTTCAATGAACTGGCCGTCTCCGGAGCCTTTTGATCCCCATTTCGTTATAAAGTTACCATCGCCGTCGAATTTGTCAATACGTGAATTATTTCTTCCATCAGTAACATATACCATGTCTTTCGAATCAACAGTTACATCATGTAAGTGAACAAATTGACCATTCCCAGATCCGAAAGAGCCCCATTTGGTTATGAATTTGCCATTGTTATCGAATTTCTGAACCACAGGGTTCTGCTGATCGCTAACGTAAACGTCCCCTTTCGAATTGACTGCCACTCCCCATGCCTTATTAAATTCACTTTTACCCTTTCCCTTCGTTCCCCACATCGTAATGAATTTGCCGTTACTGTCAAATTTCTGGATGTAATGATTTCCATAATCTGCAACAAAGACGTTACCAATGTCGTCCACGGCTATACTCTCCGGCTCCAAAAATTTACTGGGTCCGGTTCCCAAGGAACCCCACTTTGTGATAAAAGTGCCATTGCCGTCAAATTTCTGGATATCACATCTTTCAGCATCACTTACATACACATTGCCCTTCGAATCAGTTCCAATCCCATGCGCATGCAGGAATTGACCGTCTCCTGTTCCTTTTGTACCCCAAACTCCAACTAGTGTTCCATTGCCGTCAAATTTCTTCACGGCATGAAATCCTGGAAGACTATTAGCCTCACTTATTCCTCGAGAGGTAGAATTCACGGTCTTTGCGATGTAGATCGGAGAGCATACGCTGTCTTGCTCTTCCGAGGATTGCGATGTAGCGATATCAAAGTGGACCGATGAAGCGCAATACAACGACAAGGATAGACTTAGAAATAATAGTACTTTATAGCTGGATTTCATGCACATTGCTTTTAACAGAAAGGTGATATTAGTTTTCTCCTGTTTTTAATTTGATATCACATAATAGAGTGCGGTATATCATAATCATAGGGTGCTGAGGTTTTTATTATTGTCTCAAGATCTATCCAGATCGTTAGTGAAACAAAATCGGAGTGAAGGGATTTCTCATGGGTCTATCTCCCTGATACTGAGATTCTTAAAATCCCATGTCAAATTATCTGATCTGAAAGTAGCTATAGGACCTGCGTTAGTGACCACGTAATCTTTATCTCTGCCGCATAGAGCACTGTTAAACTCTTTGTCATCAGACTTGGAGTACCATCCACCATCGTCGATCAAGTCAGTCACTTTTATCCAATAATTTGTATTAGTGTTATCTATGTATGATTCCAACTTCACTGCTGTGTCATTATTGATATTATACATTATGACTTTCCACCCTATCCAGCGTCCAATCAGTGGACTAGTTACCTTATCTGGTCCCTTCTCATCAGTGTATCCACCAGTAAACCAAATCTCTTTTTTCCACCCAACAGAGCCTCCTACATAAATCCCTCCGATATATGCGGTAGCTTCGCAAGGTACCTGTGTATTGTGTCTTCCACCTCTGGCATACCAACTCAGATCTTCATCCTTGACGGTTGAGTTATGGTCAGGAAGTACATCAATGATTTTTGCATAACCTGTGATCTCTACATCCTTCCATTGAGGTAATCCAGGTGGCGTGTTTACATTCATTCTAACGCCTGGGCCTGAAATCCTCCAACCACCATCACTCTGTCGAGTTATATTCTGATTAAAAGTGAGCGAAAAAGCGTTATCAACGAGAGGCTCACTCATATTAATGAACCATTCTCTTCCTCCTTCTTTTGTGGGATAGATTTCCTTGATTCCAAACTTATCTACCCCAGATAGTTTTGCGGCAGCTGATTCTGGATCCATGCTGATTGAATATGATTGTTCTATAGCAGAATTCGAAAAAATCAAGGCTAATATAGATAAGGAAATTATTAAAAATAGTTTAGTATACACAGTAAGCATAATAGTATTAAATTGTAGATATTTATTTGATAACATGTATTTTTAACAACCTGATTGATATTCAGAATCAACCATTTCGAATTGGTAGAAATCTCATTGATCGCGTCAATATATCCAAGAGGAAATAGAATGTTGGAACATACATCCGATAGTAAAAGTCAGGAAGGTACAATTTTGAATATTTTCCCCTGTCCAATTGAGACTATGTATAGATATCCGTCTGGTCCCATTTCTAAGTCGGTTATCCCACCAAACCCCTCCCCGAATACAATTTGATCAAGGCCGTCTGAAT
Organism: uncultured Nitrososphaeraceae archaeon; assembly: GCA_963728595.1. Taxonomy (GTDB): domain Archaea; phylum Thermoproteota; class Nitrososphaeria; order Nitrososphaerales; family Nitrososphaeraceae; genus TA-21. The sequence continues at coordinate 80,263 of CAVSLF010000023.1, read as the reverse complement.
TCGGGGTCTTTATTATTTTGCCTGCAAGAGGCCCCTCAAGAACAAGGTGGGTCCTGTCTTCATTGAGTTTAAAGTGATAAAGTCTGCCATTATGTACATCTCCTACGAACAGGTCGTTTTTGTACCTGAGGGCCATATTTGTCAGAAGACAAAAATTTTATTCCAGTTGGTCCAGCAGTATTTAGCCACACGAGCTCTGGATCTCTATAGACACCTTTTCCACCGAAATCAACCATATTTGATAGGTCAAAATCATCATCATTTTTTGCCAGACCCATTGTTTCTCGCCATCCACTATTGAATCCTGGAAGGACCAAATTTATCTCATCACTGTTGCCAGGGCCATTTTCCGTCTCCCAGAGATTACCAGTGACAGGATCAAAAGTGATACCAAAGCTATTTCGAATTCCATATGCATAATAGAGTCTTAGGGGAATTTCATCTCCCAAGATCCCTTCCCCTACCGGCTGGCCATCTTGATTAATCCTAAGTATTCCACTTCTGCCATCTGCTTCTATTCCATCCTCATAGTTCTGAGCTTGGGTTTGGTATTTCACACCTTGGTATGACCCGTCAACATCACCTACAGGAATGTACAGATTGTTATCAGGTCCTACTATAATTGCTCCTCCATTGTGTCTAGGACCCGGTAGTGCTGGCAGATCCAATAAAAGGAGAGGGTTTACAAGCTTCCCATCAATAAACTCGTATCTGTAGAGACGATTACCCAACGGTTCAACTCCCTTCTTCAGATCGTCACCATCATTATTACTTTGTTCAAGCTCTGTTAGATACAAGAAAACGTAGGTTTTTGAATCACTGTGACTGATAGCAATTCCACCCATCGCGCGCTCACTTTGTGTAGCGACAGTAAAGTCCAGGACTGGTTCATCCAACAGCTTTCCGTTTGTTACCCTCCGAACTGTCCCTTTGTCTTTTTCAAGCACAAGCATATCGTTTGGACCTAGGAATGCCATAGTTGTTGGAAGATCAAGTCCACTAATTACTTCTTCAACACGAAAGTTAGGATCATTTATCTCTGGCCTTTCAGAGTTGTCAGAAAAATGAATCTCAGTCTCCTCTTCCTGCGCATCTACTTTCGTAAAATATTCTATCTGTAACAAACTGATAGATGAAACCATAATGATTAAAACTAGAATAATCTCGCTTTTCGTAATACTCACTAATACCATCCAATTTGTTAGAGATAATAAATAGATTATTAAAAAGACCAGACCCAGTTATTTAATTTACTCGAGCTGAGGTGTGGTACGATGACTCATGACTAATTCATAACCATTATTGCTTTTGGTTTTAGTGACCGATACAAATTTCCTGACATAGCTAATTTAACAGAAACCGACCAGTTATCATCTAGGTTTTTTCTTTTTCGTGATGATGGCCCAGTATTTGACTTCATGTTCATTACCATGACTAGGTTCCAAATTCAAATTTGGTTTTTTTTGCAGTCTTGTTCGGAATGTTTTCGAACTATAAGCAATTAAGGGATAACAAGAGTGGATTACATTCTTATTAAAAAACTGGAACGAAGCTCGGATGAAATAATCATGTAAATCTGTGCTACAAATTTAACAAATTATTATCAGTGCGGCAATAAATAGAACGAATGACAATTAATTTGGCTAACAAGAGCTTGAGCAGTGCTCGAATAGGAGGTTGGATGATTTGAAGAACTCTGCTAGAGATTACCTTGGTACCATCGCACTCCTCTAAAATAAAAAGTTACGCATAAATTTCATGACCAGTTTTAAAAATTGCATTTAAACTAAACCTATTCTAACAATTTAGACTGTGTGATATTTATGTTGATGTGAGACCAGGATAGATACATTAACGTGAATACAAGGACAAAAATAATCACAGGAATTATGATTGTAATTATTGTAATTACTTTTGCAATCTATACAATTTCTCCCCTTCTCATAAACACTGTAACAAACGAACCCTTACCCCATCGTCAGTGTCATCCGATTTCCAGAGGTTCACGAATATGAGTGAAAACGAAAGAATTGTGGCAGCAAACAATATGACTCAAAAGCAAAAAGAAATGATAATGAGTGTAGCTTCCAAGGATAACAATACTGTAAGCGAGAATTTGTCAGTCGCTATAATGTCGACATCATCAAACATAACCTTGATTGGTAACTTTGTGGGTGCTGGAGATGGATTCCATAATGCTGAAGGTGTAGCTAAGATAATTCAAATTGCTGACGGAACTGATATCTTGAGATTGGAAAATTTCAAGGCTACTAATGGACCTGATTTATATGTCTACTTGTCCACAGATAAAACTAATGCGGATATAGTCAACCTGGGAAGATTGAAAGGTAATATAGGTAACCAAAATCATCTCATACCTGCTGGTACTGATATAACAAAGTATAATATGGCTCTTATCTGGTGCCGTGCCTTTTCAGTAATTTTTGGTAGTGCTCAGCTCTTGACAAAGTAGATGTCAAAACGACACATTTCTCCATCGGGAATGCCTCTAACACAAATAGCACTGAAAGATGAATCAAGAACTTGTCTTGCAAAATAACTAATTTGGGATAAAACTCATGAATACTTCAAATCAATTTATTTTTAAGGTCGAACAATAAATATGGTTATAGGATCAATTAATTATGAAGTGTGCATGTTGTGGGGAAGATATGAAACTAGATAAGGAGACTGGAAGAACTGTATCGTACAGATGTACATATTGTGGATTGAGTAATACTGAACTTAAGAAGGGTGATTAAGACCTTTTCAGCATGCGGGAATGAATGGACAAGCTAGGTTAGTCCAAGTCCTCCTGGTATGCAACTATTTTCTTGTCACAGGTCTTATGAGACGAAATAGTTAAGATAACATTTTGCAAATGGCAATGCAACCAAAGCCATCTAATAGAACGCATTATCCTCTCTCGACAGTCAGTTGCCATAGTAATTTATGTAAATCCATCATCAGCATGCCCGATATGGGCTTTATACGCATGTGGAAGTCACAGTTCTATTAGAACAATAAATCATTGTGTAAGAAAATGTAACCATCTATTAGAAATACAATTGTCCTTCTGGTATGCGGAGCTCGAAGTTTCATAAAGGTTGACTTTGAAGGATGTTAGGACTATATGACATGAAAAGTGCATTCCTGTGTTTTGAATGTGGATTATCCTTTACTAGTGAGAACATGAAGGAAATTGTAGGTGACTGGTTTGGAGTTTGTAGGGGATGTAATAGAACATAAAGTAACATCACTCCTCATAATCTCATCTACGCACTTAACTGCCCAGTATGCGAACTATTTGGGTTATAAATAAAAACTTAAAAGCCAAATTTGCCGTAATACCAATCGTTAGGAAACCCAATTTATCCTGTCTCAAACCATTCAAATATAGACATTTATCTAAGAAGGGTCATAATCTGAAAAGCTTCCTATCCTGGAAATGGTAGCCTATGTCGGTAAAGTATCATTATCATGTCCTATTTCAGCAAGATATTGCCAAATTCTGGGACAAACTTAATTAGATCTGTCGCCTATTGGATAATATTCTCACTTGAAGCCAGATATTGTAAAAAATAGCTTGATTGCACAGGATGTCTTTAGCGTTCTAGCTGATAGGTATTCTTCCAATATTTTTAGGGCCGTATACTCAGGTCTTAAGGCTTCTTCAACCAATTATATAGGTGGGTTGAGTAAAAAGCAGTATTACACCAGACTCAAGAATCTAGTTTTATTAGGACTGATTGAAAAAAGAGACTCGTTTTACAGGACTACAACTTTTGGTTCGCTTATTTACAATTCACAGATTAAAACAATGGATGGGGTTGTTGAGAGTTATTGGAAACTAAAGAGTGTTGATGTATTGGGTAGGAGAGAAGACTTTCCATCAGAACAAAAAGATACAATAGTGGCCGAAATACTAAAGTCAACGGGTAATTACAAGACCATTACTGGAAAACATCTGACGGGAATTGAAATTGTAAAAAATTTTGATAGCCTAGTAAATAAGGTCTTAAAACTACTAGAGAAAGCCAAAAAAGAAGTTTATTTTGCTACACGTTACCATCAACCTGAAGTATCAAACAAGACATTTGAAACATTTGGAAGAGGGGTAGGGATACACATACTAGATGGAAATCCAGAACAAATTAGTTTGGAAAATAGGCTTAACGCAATATTAAGAACTCCCCCTAACGGACAGACTTTGGATCTTATTAACCAAATAGTAAGATCCCCTCGATTTGACTTGATGAGACTGCCTAACCTGCCGATCAGCTTCATGGTTGTTGATGGTATTCATGTTATTTATGAAACTGCTAATTACTCAAATCCAGAACAGTTCACCACGGCATTGGCAATATATAATGATGAAGTGGAAGCCCAACGCTTTATAGGCTACTTTGGGTCGCTAACTAAAAACGCTCATATTCCTAAACTTCTACAGCTGGCTAGACCAACTTAGTTCTTCCCGATACAATATATTCATATAGTAAATAACCAAAAAGCAAGAGACTTCGTTTTTTATAAATTAATACTATTTTGTGATCATGAATAGGATACATTATCCAAACATGGAGCTGTACATGAATAGTATAGTTACTCTCAAAAAAAGACAGATTTTTGGGGATCCTCGGATAGTCGAATTTAGATTTCCGGTGTATAGGCATGTGACTTAATCGAAAGTTTGACTCTCTAGTACGGGTACCCTTTAGCCTCTGGTTCCTTAACGCTTCGATATACCATTCAAATTCATTGAGAAATCTTATTACTTTTTTATCGTAAGTTTCATCCGTTAGATCACCATTTTCAGAGAACGCATTCATTACCCTTGGGATCGTAAAGGCTGATGGAATTGAAGGAGCTCCCAGTTCAGCAAATACCAATCTGAGCTGTTGTGCTGCGTTCACCCCACCGAATATTCCAGGTGAATAAGATACTATGGCAGAGGGTTTGAAGAAATATTCCTCAAGAAAGTAATCAAGTGTATTCTTCATTGCCGCAGAAGTACTTCGATTATATTCTGGCGTAACGGCCACGTACCCTTCCGCAATTTTTATTTTGCTTCGAAGATCCTTCAATTCTTCAGAAGGGTCAGTCATCTCTTTATACATTCTATCTAGTAGAGGAAGTTTCAACTCAAGCGGGTCGATAAAAAGTACAGTGTGATTTCGACTCAGTAGCTTCTTCTCGACCCATTTCGCAACCTTAATTCCTTGACGATCCCGTCTAACAGAACCTACAATTACGGCGATCTTTGCCATGATCCCACTTCACTAAGAAATAATATTTAATATTAGTTACTCTAGCTATCATAAATAAAAAACTTGGCTTTCGGTATGAAGATGGATGCCTCTAACTTGGACACCAATTCGAACAGCAATGATAATGCCTCTATTATGGCAGAAGAGGATTAATAAGTAATAAAGTCAGCTATTTAGGTATCAATCTGACTCATTTAAACTTGCCAAAGTTTTTAGCTCACAGGAGAATTAAATATACTATTGTGAGAAATACAGCATTTATGCTATTTTGTCCAAGCAATTAGTTTGCAGTATTTGCAAGAACAAGCCAGTAGAAGATATTTTACTTTGGAATCAAGAAATCTATTGCATCGAATACTCCTTCGAGTTCTTTAGATACCTGATCTGAGAACATTCCTAGAATTTCAAAGTCAGCCGCTTGGAGTCTCTTGGTGCTAAACATTGCAAGGACTCCTATGACCTTGTGACTATGAGTCAGAGGATATCCTCCAAATGATTGCAATCTTTCTCTCTTAGCCCATTCAGGGTATCTTATTCTCTTGTCATTAATAACATCATTTGTAATTGTTGGTTTACCGGTAATTACTATATTCCCGATCTTATTTGAATCGGCAGGAACCTTTGAAAACTCTCCCTTAAGGTTCTTGTACTTCCCGGCTGTAAATTTCAAAATAAGGTTTTTTCTTTCCTTATCTAACAGCCATATCCTAGCAAACTTTGCATCGAAATGTTTCACCAAACTTTCGACTATAAACTGGAGCTTGTCGTTTAGCTTTTCATATTTCTGCAGGGAATTGAGAATCTTGTAAACCCGCCATTTTTGTTCTCTTGCATCGTGGTCATCAATTAATGCATAAGGTGAGGCTTTTACCATACTTGATTCATAAGAATGAAAATCTTTTATTAATTCAACAAATCTATTCAAGAAATTGTTACTTTCAAATTCATATTGCTCAACGGAATCGAAAACAAAATGACATATCCAATCAAAATCTCCTGTCAATTTAGCGGAGTAAATACAAAAAGATGATTCCTCACAATATTTTTCAAGACGAGAGATCATGACAGATGTGCTAGCTGTATATTTGAATTTAAGGAGAATTGTACGATTTATTTTTTCAGAAAGTAAAGTTGGATTTAGAAGGAGAGAGTATCCAAGTATAACGTTGGATTTCTCTAATTTCGTCAATCTATGGCGTACAGTTCTATCAGTAATTGTGTACCCCAAATTTTGGAGATACCTCGTTATTTCATACGAGGACATACGTGAATTCTTCCCAAGCTGGACTAACAGGATTCTATCAATTTCGTCTACCACTAAAAAATATGGAGGATATTGTTATTATGTATTGCCAAAGATTGCCAATCAGGTAATACAACTATGAAAAAATGTATATTGTTGATATCAGTCTACGTTAGGATTTCCTAATCGGCAACAAAAGGCCTCATTTGTTTCCGGAGAGAATATAGTCTAATTACATGTATACTAAGATATGAAAATGGACTTTTTTGAGATAGATAGAGTAGTTGAGGATTTGGCAAAAAACTATGCGGCGCCATGCACTACAACATGGTTCAAGGTAACAAACAATAAGAAACCGTCCGACGAAGAATACCGTGCAAAGGTAGTAGAATTCATGAAACAGTTCGAAAATATTCTCTTGGCGCGGTTCCCAGATAGTGAACAAGCCGCACTCTGTTTAGAGTATGTCAAAAAGCAATTACAAGCCCAAATTTCACTAATTCGAAGAGGAAATAACAAAGAAGTAGAAAGGAGGTTCCAATACTATGTCAATTATAATTAATGATTATACTTGGAATAAATGCTCGGCGTTGATTACGTTGAATTATCAATCGTTCCATCTTGCCATAAACTTAGACACGATAACTAATAGCCCACGTGACACATGTTAGACATAACCAGACTTGCGGTACCAGCCATAGCAATACTTGCTATCGGTGGAGTAATTAGCTTTCTTCTTGCTTATAGTTTCTATCCTGAAAAACATGAGAATGTTACCATCGATGGTAAGTGTTACGAGCTACTTGATGCAGCGCATGAGCAATATGTGAATCTTGCTGCAAGAAAGGATATAGAGACTTTAAGGTTACAATTGAGCAAAGTTGAACCAAAAGATGCGATAATACCTATCATATTTAGTGGCAAAGACTCCGATATCGAACATTTTAAACATAAATACCCCCTGATGGTAACATCACAACACAAAGTGAAATATTTTCCCAACATTGATGCAAGCGTAGTTACTGCGAATATTACCAAAAACGAACTTCAAAATATAGCAGGAAATCTAACACTTAAGGATGTCTATCCATCGGCTAAGACTATATCTGGAAGTATTGGAATCGAACCAAATCATTACATAACGTCAGCAGAAGGAAAGGATATTTCAACTAAATCAAAGGAATTCATGAGCAACGGAATTAGGGAAATAATTGCCAATTCAGATGGCGCAAGATCAGCTTATTGTCGCACTGGTGTATACTAATTAGAAGTAGAACCGTGGACGCTTACAACTCGTGGTTGGCCCATCACTCAAATTTTCGTTACGGCAGATAGAATAACGCGGAGGTCGCACCTAAAGCGAGTTGGATTCTGTATCAAATTATTTCTTATTCTCGCCTACTTGACTGAGTGGTAGACTGTATAGATCAGTGAATAGCATCCCATTATGCCAGGATAAAACCAAAGGTCACAGGGTCAAAAGGAATTCAAGGGAGTAATTTCTACAATTAAACCTTGATGCCATTTGTACTTTGAATCCATAAGCTGAGAAATCCTAGTGGTTAACTCAGGTTCCTTCTTCGGATCAATTAATCGTGCAGTACCTTCAAAAGTTCTATCATAAACGCTGAATGTAATTCTTGGATTATTGCTGATATTCTGTACCCAATGCGCACGCTCTCCACGTTCAGAGATTACATAAAACTTCTTATTGTATTCTACAAACCAAATCTCTATTCTGTGCTCCTTGCCCGTATTCCACCCTGAGGTAACCAAATATAGAAATTGTGGTAGACTCAAGTCTATCAATAATGTTCTGAAGCGGACAATTCATACTTTACCTTATAGTTTTACTTGCCATTGAGCCATAATACTTCAGCGAAGACCCGATATTCTGTTTCCCAGTCCACAACCACGATTCCATCAAAAGCTAGACCTTGAAACCATATTGGACAACCTTATTCATTAGGTGACCAATCTCGAGAGTCATGTCAAATTCTATTCGCAAAAAAAACGATGCACAGGTAGGCAAGATAACATACGTTTCACAACATTAAATTCTACCACACCGGCAGATATGACAGATGACTGTTCTATGAATCCTTCTTAACGGATATCAGACAGTTGATCCCAAGTTAGATAATGATCTTATATAATGACTGATACCATATTAATTGAAAAGTGAAAGGAAAACCTATTAGAAGAATAATAAGTTTCTTTACAAAATTTTACATAAGGTATAACAACACTATATCTCTCAACAAGAACCTACTACTTTCAGGTACTATCGGTTTTATTGTTAGTCTGTGGTTGCATATGTGTCTACGAAATATTCCACTGACAATTTTTGCAAATTCTGCTTTAGCCGTAAAGCCGGATTCGTATTCTCTAAAGTAATTTTTACTATTCTCTTTCATCTTGATAATAAAAAAAATATACATAATATTTACTGGCATATTAAACTTCTCTGTTTTAAAACAAATAGTAATAAATATGGTATTTGCAGATTCCATATTTGATATTATCAATAATATAACAAGATTCTTCATTCTATTGGAATTATTGAGAATAGAATATCCTCCTGTACAAGCTGCAATAATCGTATCACTGGTAGCTTCCTCATTTTCTTATTTAGCCATAAATTTAATTGTAAGACGGATACATGTATTTGGATCAAAGAAAAAAATATTCTGAGGTCTAATTATTAGTTCATAGCATTGACTTCCAAATTGCACTAGACTACAGTTCCATAAACTCTCAAGTAAATGGGTCTAGATTATCAGGACTCAAATTCTTAACAACCTCAAAAGCGGTCATCATTTCCATTGGTTCGAACCCAGGTGCAAATAGCCTAAATTTGATGTGTACGAGTCCTGTTTCCGAAATTCTAGCTACTTTCCACGAAAAAGAAGTTTCCCCTGCTCCGGCTGTCATGTTTTCAAATACAATTGATTTTCCAGAGGGACTTGTAATAGTTGCCTCTACTGTGGCATTTGACAAAGGTTGACCTGTGTTTAAATCCGAAACATTAAGGCGAACTGTCTGCAAGCTTCCCCTTGAAATGGGTTCCTTGTCCAACTTGACTAACGCTGACATGTTTTTTAGATTCCCAGGCGGAATCATAACGGAACTTTGTGAGCTAACGTTACTGATTTTCTCGGTAGTTTTGTTTAGCGAGTCCATCTGAGTGTTATTGGCATTGATGTCCATCTGAGTGTTATTGGCATTGATGTCCATCTGAGTGTTATTGGCATTGATGTCCATCTGAGTGTTATTGGCATTGATGTCCATCTGAGTGTTATTGGCATTGATGTCCATCTGAGTGTTATTAGTAATCATATTCGTATTGTTAGATACTTCCTGTGATTGGTTGTCGCTCGTGGTAATATCTTTAAACACACCAGTAAAGTTGACGCTATTCCATTTTGTGGCATTGGCAGGAATTGCAAGACAAGATATCTTAGAAGTCAGCTTATTCTGTCCTTCCTTTATCGGGGTATATGATGAATTAAGAGTAAAACTCCAAGATGAGTAATCATGATCTTTGTTAGATACTGTTGGTTGATAAGGCTTCATGTTATTTGCAATAATTGAAACTTCACAATTGCTTGTAGAATTATCGCTGGATATCCCACTAATCTTCAAAGTCCCGTTATTTGTACTAATCTGTTGGTCCGGAGTGGGGTGCGTAATTTTAACAGTAGGGGCACTACTCACTGCCTGAGCAAAGATGCCAGCATTCGAACCAATAGTCACGTTCAGAATTAGGAATGCCAAAGAAGGGGCTATTACTAAGGTTAAGAACTTAGGATTCATATTCGCCAATTACTGTTATAAAATAAAAGAGTGTACCTGACTACATCTATCTAATTGTTTAATAAGAAGATGAAATTTCATGCACTTTTTCCCCTTTTTACTCAATGAATTCAGGCTGGTTCGGATCTAAAATCATATCACACCTACATTGATGGTTTTAAACCACGCTGTAGGAGGTCAACTCAGCCTATTGGGAGAATAAATGTACCTTGAGAGCCTTATGAAATAATGCAAAAAATAGGAAAATAAGAGATATAGAAGTAGTGGTGGCAAATATCTGTATCTTATCTCTCAAGTCAAACGTTGGAACTAATTAAAGAATGTAGCTCGTAGCACGAACAATTTAATTCCTACTAGATATTAGAAAATTAGTATCAATCTAGCTCCCGAGTGTCCAAATCTCAGGTCCCGGCAGACAATCACTTGACTTTATACATTAAAAAAGCAATTGATATATGAGACTTCGGTTATATTGGTGATATAATGGATATCTTAATTGATGATGGACGTTTCTTAATGTCTTGTACAAGGTGCTCCTAATTCATGACAATGTGCGAAAAATGCAGTAAACATGAAGAATACCATACATGTTCAACGTGCAATCAACACTTATGTATTAACTGTTTTAATACGGTTCATTTTGGTATTAATGCTCCACGGGCCGGTAAGTCAATAATATACAATAAATGCATTTTTTGTGGTGAAATATATGGTATCAATGCTAAAGTTGACGTTTGTGATAAATGTACAATCATACTTAATTGGGTATCAGGAATGAACTATCTCGCAGCTGTAAATAGGGTATCAGAGTTAATAAAGAAAAATACGCTTGATTCAAAACTCAGAAATGAAAACTACTGTAAGACAAAATTTGGAATGCATGCCACGCAAGTAATCATGGATGCAGTAGATAGTTCAAGTATGCGTGCAACAACGTTATAACTCCCTACTTTAACATTTTTTTAAATAGCAAATTTTAGTTCCTTTAATAGGATTATAGATCTACGAATATACAGTTCATTGTCTGGTGATCAGTTCTCCAAATGAGGTGACTCGACAAACAGTACTGACCTTCAATGTCAAATCTTAATCATTGTGCCTCATTCTGTGTCTAACTTTTGTTTTTGTTTTTCCTCTTTGAAGTCAATAAACGAATCTATCTCGGCTTTTACTTTTGATTTTCATTTATTTCGTTGTATGGAATTCTCTATCAATATCTCTAATATGTCCACCTCCATGTATAATTAAGTAGCCTATAAATTGTACAATAATCACACCAATTTGAAGGAACCTTATCTTTGTAAGGTATCACCTTTCTTGGGCTGTGGGTCTTATTAAAATCTCATTGACATTGACATGAGTTGGTGCTTCTATTGCATATAAGACCGCATTTGCAATGTCCTCTGCCTGTAAAGTTTCCATATTCTTGGTAGCTTGTATAAATCCGCTCATAGACTCATCTGTAATCGTCTCCAATAGCTCTGTCGAAACTGCCCCTGGTTCAATACATGTAACGCGTATGTTATGCTTCGGGCTTAGTTCCTTTCTTAATCCTTCGCTAAATGCAGTAATGGCATGTTTTGTTGCGCAGTAAACAGTTCCTCCAGCAAATACTATTCTCCCTGCAACTGATGACAAATTGACTATATGTCCTGATTTTTCTTTCAACATAAATGGAATCACGGCTGAAGTGCAGTACAGAACTCCTTTGATATTTACATCAATCATTTGTTCCCATTCTTCCACTTTTCCATTCTGGAAATAACTTAGCGGCATTAAGCCAGCATTGTTAATTAATATATCAACTCTTCCCCATCTCTTCACTACTGCATTAACAAATGAAATACAATCGAATTTCCTTGTAACATCAAGCTTTTGAATGAAAACTTCTTTATTGTTTTTTATAATTTGCCTTTCTAACTCTTTTAATCTGTCTATTCGCCTTGCTCCAGCTGCAACTCTTAAACCAGCATTCGATAAAGCTAATGAGGTAGTGTATCCTATACCACTACTTGCTCCCGTGACTATGGCAACTTTGTTTTCCAATATTACTAACTACATGCTCACACGATTAAAGAACTTATGGATAAAAATTACTTATCCAACATGTACAGAAGTCCCTAACCTCATTAACAAGAATAAACTAGTTCTGCAACGTAGAGATATAGAATTTATTTGTATGGAAAACATTTACAGACTCCTTGAAGATTAGAGAAGATATAGTAGCACAATATATCATATCTAACGGATATGTGAAACCAAGATTAGAAATCGGCAATTACTATTTAGAATGGAATGATAAATCTTACGGAATATATCAAAAAGAGATATCCGAACTGAAAGGATTCCTAAAAAACGTTATTCCATATTTTGATGCAATTTATCAATTGCTACACAGCTTAGAGAGACCTAGGCGCAAAGAAAAATATGGGCTTGATAAACAATTATTTCCAGATATACATATTTCACATTATAATCAAGGGCGTATAATTAGCTACCATTTATACATGAAATCAGATGGTTCTACATTCATTCATAGAACAGAAAAGCTTGAACTTGTGAATGAAGGCGAAGAGTCCTCAAAAAAATTAAATGTTAGGCCAAGGAATCGTATTAATTCGGGGCTTTCCTTAGATTGGAAACTAGGTCGATTGCTATTTAATAGACAAGGTATTATTGACGTTAAGGACTAAACGTTCCACTCCGGAACCAGATGAAAGGGTACATGGTCTAAATATATAATCAAGGTATTTAATTTTTAAAGGCCTTCTGTGACAAAGCAAAAGGCCGAATAATGGTATTTTTTGTTAGTACCTAGCAACGTATATGACTACCAAATCTTTAAACTTTACGTTTTCATCGCGAAATTACTAATTTTTGAGTGCACATCGTAACTTTTAATATCTTTTGACAGGCTTTTAGTATGTCACTGTAATTTCAAATCTCACCCCATCAAAAGTTATAGATATACTAAAGAATTAGCTACTAGATCATGCAAAGCTAATCTGTCCTAATTGCGGTTATTCTCTAGATTGTAATAATATTTTCAACTTTGAACTAAAGACATATAGACTTTGGATTGTAACTCCTAGTTAGGTCTGCCCATTGGCTAACAAAGAGGATTTTGTCAAGATTGCACAAATAAACGACATTCAACCGTTACAAATGAAAATATTTCAATTTAATGGTGAAGAGGTATGTGTTGTGAATGTTGATGGAAGATACTATGCAATTAATAATATATGTACACATGAAGGTGGTCCATTGGCTGATGGTAAGCTTGAAGGATATGAAGTTGAGTGTCCTTGGCATGGTTCAAAATTTGACGTGAGGACAGGAGAGGTGACGAATCCTCCTGCAAGCGAACCTGAACAAACTTATGAAGTGAAAGTAGATGGCAATAATATACTAGTCAGGAAACGAACTCAGACTACCCCACAGCAACAGGAACAGAAACCTCAATTTGACCTTACACTACTAGAGAAGCAAAAGGTCGAAGGGACTGATGTTATGTCGTTTAAGTTTACCAAAAAGTTGCAGCAATATATAGCAGGACAGTACGCATATTTTGACATAGGCGAAGTACACAACGACCCAAAGGGTCCAATTAGGCATTTTACAATTGCTTCGTCTCCAACTGAAGATTTTATCTTGATCAGCACAAGGATTAGAAGCTCACCTTATAAAAAAAGACTCTCATCACTGGAACCTGGTGTCAAGGTTAAAGCAAGAGGACCAGAAGGAAAATTTGTTTTGCATGAAGACTATTCAAAATCTGCCATATTTCTTTCTGGAGGTATTGGAGTGACTCCATTTAGGAGCATGATAAAGTATGCTACAGACAAGCAATTACCGTTAAGAATTATAATGTTTGATTCAAATAAAAATCAAGAAAACATATTGTTCAAAAAAGAATTTGATGAATGTTCGAACATAAATAAGAATGTGAAAATCATCTACACAATTACAGACGAAGCACAAAATCAATCTGACACTAATAATTGGCAAGGAGAAAAAGGAAGAATTGATAAAGCAATGTTGGCAAGACACATTGGCGATAACGAACAAAAGACCGCAGTATTCTATATTTGTGGGCCACCAGCAATGATAAAGGCGATGCAAGATTTGTTACAAGATCTCCAGATCGCTAGCCACCGAATAATGGTGGAAGAGTTTACAGGGTATTAGCAGTCTCAAACCTTATTGCGGTCATTCAAAGATTGGATATTTGGCCAGCGCTAGCATTTTCTCAGAATAATGGAATTAGCCGTCAATGCATTATTGAAGTAAGGTGCCTGATAGGATCACCAGATATATCGTCGGTGTAGTATTTCTTTATTTTTTCATTTTTTTGTTGACTATTTTGGATTTAAATTATATCATAGGTACTGTGACGTGAATTGATGATGGCTGATGGATAGACCAAGGCACTCGGCGATGGAGCTTCACGATATCGAATGTCGCTCTTGCAACATGCCATGGTCAATACCTGTCAATAACAATAGCCGATGGCCGAATTCTTGTGATCGTGGTGCACACAATTTTCATTTTAGAAAATCAGTAGAGACAGATTCGCAGCAAAAGCAATTGAGCACAGTAAAAGTACAGGAAGAAATCAATTTTCGATGAAGGTTGTGCCTGACATATGAAAATCAATATAACAAATGAGTACAGGTCGTGTAATCTTTGTGGCCAAGGTTCTTACATTCAAGTGGAGTTGTTAATGATACTCCTAATGGTACCATCAGTGTCCGTGTGTGCAAATTTTGTATCAGAAGTATTTGGAAGACTATTGAAAATGTTGAAAGTATTCCATGTGCTAAGTGTGGAAAACCCATACGAGTTGAAAGGATTCTTAAGGAATCTGAGTCTGGGTATGAATATAGATTGTTACTCGAGGACAAGAAGATCCTACAACTGGAGTAGTATTCTGTGATATGTGCTCTTCGGGAGCAATTTAGTAGGAACAGCCTTATAATATTGGTGATGGTGATATTGACCTTTAGATCATAATAAAATGTCAAAACATGATAAAATATTATTTATTAGGTTTTCGTCTCTCGAATGTTTCGAAACTCTGATTGATTTTTTTCTCTATACCTAGATACGTTTTCGCACTCTTTACTAGATCTCGAGCTGTACTATCCTCAACCATGTTGTAATAGTAGTAAACACCGTCCACATATTTAGATGATAAAACTATTCTATGATTGGTCACATCTTGACCAAAAGTTTTTAACATTCTTTCTAGATATTTTGTCACAGTATCGACATGATTAGATTCTTCTTGATCCGATGGGGTGATCATCTTTTCGGGAAATATGGCGTTTGCAAATTCTCGTGTTGTGTACCCCTCTTGAACTTTTTTACAGTCTTTAAATAAATGAATCAATTTTTCCCTATTAGTCTTGAATTCGGGATTGCTCCAGACAGATCTAATTTCTTCTATTTTTTCAAGTCTAACAGGTATTTTATCTTCTTTAGCCATAATTTATTCATAACCATAATCTTAATTTATTTATTATTAATACGTAAAACGATGTCCATGATAGTACTAGACGATCCTTTCGTAAAATTCAAAGGTTGACATCTAATAATATTGCATTAAACATTGAAAGTTTGAAACACGATTATTAATCAAGCAATCTGGATTAACAAGAGCACCGAGTCCGAACAATACTTTAATCGACAAGTATTCTAATTCTGTCCCAAAAACTTCAGGGCATTTTTGCCTTCCAGAGTTAAAGTTATTTTGTGAGCTCCACCTACTTTCTCAACATTAATGAAGTTCCGCTTCATCAACGGTTGTATCAGATTTTTATTCAGTGACATGTAGGCTGCGAGTTCTTTGTTTTTATCGTTTTTCTCTGTCTCTACGTAGATCAGGTTTTCTTTTAAAGCAAGATCCCTTAATCCCTTTTTAGTAATCGCACCATTTCTTTGACTATCGATAATAGAAATGCATCTAACTAATTTTTTACTAGGGATTTCTATCTCATATTCTGGTAAAGGTAGTATGTCCTTCATCCCTTGGGTTTGTTGGACTTTAGGAGTGGATGTATATTTTTCAGGAGTGACATAATATGGTTTGACATTGAATGTACTCTTAAACATCATACATGCCAGCATAGAAGCTATCGCTTGAATTTTACTTCCAGCTGATACGTTTACCATTATATTATTTCCATTTTCCTTAAGGAGTACCGTTCTAAATGCACGCAAAGTATCAAAAAGATCGGTTCTATCTGCTCTTTCTTCTCTGAATTCAATTTTATTTTGCGTAAGTTTATCTTTTACGGAATGGAGAAAATGAATTCCTTCATCCTCTGACGGGTTGTTATGGATGATTAACCAAATCCTATCTGCCTTCATCTTGATTGCTGGCAAAATGATTCTGTCTACTTCAAATCCTACGGGGGAAATATGAATCCTCAGAGGTGTGCTAGAAGTTATAAAACTATTCAGCTTACTCATCTTAGTAAGCAAACTAACTACAAAGCGGTTATTAATATATTGATATTGATTTTTAGTATGTCTATAAGCGTTAGACAACTATACAGAGGATTAGAGAAGACACAAACACATCTAGTCCAATCTACAGAAATTGCGACTGCATCCATGTGTCAACATTTGTTCAAACTTAGTTATCCATATGGTGTTAATTGGGGAGAAAGGGATTATCTTATTGCAAATGCTGTTCACGATATCATGAGTATTGCTATCCATGGGCCTATCACAGAGAATTGGCTTTACAAGACAAAACAGTCTAAAGAAATAACACAGAGAATAGTTAGGGATTCCTCAAGCATAATTGAAAGTATACTAAAAGATACCAAGGAATATGTATCAAGAGAGGCAAGAAAAATTCCAGAAACATTTGATCAAGATGTATGTAATAGATTCGAAGGCTTAGTAACTGGCGTAGCCAAAAAGTTAATGAAAAACTTTGAACAGCCCAATCGCACAATTACAGAAATTACTGTAACTAATCCTCAAAAACATCACGAGGGTAGAATTGACGCAATCCTAGAATTTCCTAACGGCTATGGGCTTCTGGATTGGAAGAGCTATGACATAAAAAAAGCTAATGGCAGCGGCAAAGAGCGATGGCAACTGATTTCAAACATATTGCTCTCAAACTATCGTTATACAGGAGACGAAGATGATTGGTCCAAATTTCGCTTCGCATCGATAGTATATCATGGCGGAGCATATATGCCGCGTTTACCCATTCAAGAAAAACATATTGGGAAAATCAAGGAAGATAGGTTATTTTCTTATCGGACCCTTTGCGGAGAAAAGGTTTATGCACAGAAACCTAAATTCTGTCCAGTATGCGATACGAACGCTGAAGGATGTTCTGACTGTCGCTTCTATCGTGAAGACGCCAGAATGGCGTTCGCAGGACAGCTTCCAGACAATTATAGAAGAATAACAGGTCAACTTTTTGGCAATAGATACAAGGTATTAGAAGAAAGGGCCGAGACGCACAGACATAAATATGTCGCAAGTACGATGATCGAGGCTTACGGTGAAAGAATTGCTATTGATGAATTACAAAAATATGGAATCATACATACAGGATACAAATTCGTTTCTGCTGATGATACTATGGTACTGTTCAGGAAAGATGATGACGAAACCTTCCTTGAACCAAAAAAGATCCTAAGAATAATAGGGAAAGAAGAAAATATTCCACTCCTATCCTGTGTATCCGAACAAGCAACTGTGATTAGGGTTGAGTATTGTGACTTAATCCTAAACTTTCGATCCAAGGCTACGGTGGAGCGAGCCAAATTGCAATTGTTCAATTTACCTCTAATCATGATAAGGGATGAGATTAATCTGACACGAAGGATGCTTGAACCTCTGCATAAATTTCATAGATTGGCTGCTGATGTTCTCATTCGAAAGGAGTGTTATGACGACATAAAATGAGCTTGTGTCTTGATACAGAACAACTGAGAATTTTAAAGTGGCGTATAAACAGCAAAGGTATCGCAGCATGTATTGGACCGCCTGGCTGTGGAAAGACTACAACTGGAAGCGCATTGGCTGTAAAGTTGGTTGCAGAAGGAATTACAGACAAACTCTTACTAGTTGCCTATACCAATGCCGCGGTCAACGAATTTGCTTGGGAAATTTGCAATATAATGGGTCCTACGGCCGCTCGTGAATATTGTATTCGGACCGGAAATCGCGCGGGTATAGACAGCGAACTACCTATTGAATTCAGTATAAATGCAGAACGTATTAGAGCCAAGAAGATAGTTCTCTGCACTACGTTATCGTTAAAGAGACTATCATCATACATGCGATTTGACAATATGATCATAGATGAAGCAGGAATCGAAAGATTAGAACATCTATTAGCCCCTTTTGTGCTAGGAGTAAATCAATCAAGTCCCTTCCAAACAAATGATAGAAATTGCAACACAATCAATAACCTCATTGACCTTGCATCCAGTTGCGGCATAGTTGCTACTGTAATAGGAGATCCGAAGCAATCGAGACCTATGGGGTTAGAGGAATATGATCGGAGCGCGATCGAATGGGTTTTGAAATATGGCCCGAAGGACACTCTGAGGATTACTCATCGTCTCCCAGACAAACTTTCTGGACTTGTGAATGATTTCGCTAGATATGATGGATTGAGGTCATCACCAGATATAGCTTCTAGGCGGTTGATTTTGGACCAATCACCAGATCCTGTCTATCGCGAAATAATTGATCCAGAGGAAGTTGTTACTTGGCTTAATATTAATGGAGAAGAAAAAGCACTTGGACAAAGTTCATGGGCTAATGACATTGAAGCCAAAGTTTGTACAAAAATATGCAGAGAATTAAGATATATAACAAAAAAATCTATCGCTATCGTTACTAGATTCTCTGAACAAAGGCGAATACTTACAAGATATGTTCAAAGATCTGGATTACTAAACATAAAAGTTAGTACTACAACTGGCGCATTAGGAACTCAAGCAGATATTGTCCTATTTTCCTTAGTAAGAAGCAATCCTGAAAGAATTGTAGGACAAGCAGGCACTCTTCAAGACCTCAACGTTGCCATATCGAGAGCTAAAGAGAAGCTAATTATTGTAGGTAGTTTTGACACGATGTTATATGGGTGGTCCAGATTACCTAGCAATTCAAGATATGGATATAAGAGTCCATCGAGGAGGTTAGCGCAATTAATTGATTCTAAATATGGTAAATTAACAGATCCACCTTCAGTTCTATGTGAGTGATGGATCAGAGAACAAGCAACAATATATCTCAATATGTCATTCTCTCTAGATCATTTGAATACGATTATTTTAGTTATGCGGATCGCCATTTAGTGTCAAATCAATTCCTCATTCAGCTAGCCAAAATTAATTCCCAAACTTACGAATATGGGTCAGCAATATTTCGAGACCCATAGAACCAAATTATGTACAGTTTTGCCTGAACGGATTAATCAAACTATTAATTTAATTTCGCGACTTAACAACAAAGAATTTATGAATGTAAAACATCTGTGAGAGATCATGACTGCAAAAGTAAAGGCAATTCCAGAAGGTTATCATTCAATAACCCCTGCTCTAATTGTAAAAAATGGCACGAAGGCAATCGAATTCTATAAGCAAGCATTTGGTGCCACAGAACGTTATCGTATGGATGGACCTAATGGCAAAATCGGACATGCGGAACTCACGATAGGTGATTCCATCATTATGCTAACAGATGAATTCCCTGAAATGAAATGTCTTTCTCCTCAATCGATAGGCGGAAGTCCTGTGAGTATGTTTCTATATGTAGAAGATGTAGATACGATATTCAATAGGGCAGTATCTGCCGGGTCTCGTGTATTAGATCCAGTAAAGGATCAATTTTGGGGAGATCGTCATGGCCGATTAGAGGATCCATTTGGACATGTATGGTCAATATCAACTCATAAGGAGGATCTTTCTCCAGCCGAGCTTAAAAAAGCAGCAGAAGGCAGCGTTCGCAGAGATGTCCAAGAGTGTAAAAGAATAAAAAAGTAAGAAAGAGAGTACGAGAACTAATAAATTTGAATTGTTTCACACATAGTGTGATAAGGTATAATGTTGAAACAAGGTAATTGCAAACCTTCACCCTAACTCTGAACGGCCAAGTGCATCATCCATCTATCTGAATGAGTCTTCACAGGATAAGCTGACGTAACCAGTTGGGCCCTCATTAGTATCCAAATGTCGGACTATAGTGGTTTAGTTTCCAAATCGACCCGGATTTCCAAAATTAAATCATCAGAATTTTCTTTATTCATGTTAGAAATGCTGGCACATGATATTATACAAATAAATAATAACGTTTCTTGTCAAATTCTCAATCGGTCTAACGATAGTGCCTGAAGAACGGTCTCCTCTACAAACAAATGCAGTCATTTGTGTCAAGTTAGATCAAGGTGAACCTGAAGAAAGAATAAGAGAGTGTTTAGATATTGAGGATGAATTGTTTGCATTTTGTGTTGAATTTGCAATTGAAAATAATTTGATAATCAAATAAGAGGACGGCAGATGTGAGATTACAATCTATGGGAAAGAGTTCGCAAGCTTATTTTGATCTACAGGTCAAAATACGTTCTTAAAGGAAAGGTAGAAACTTACATCTACAGGTTTCTGTCATTCAATATGCATTTCAAGCCCAATGCTCCAAGAACTACTACAATGAGTGCTCGGGATAATTGTTCGCGCTGGTCATAATAATAGGTTAGCAGTGTAATGTAGAATAAACCTAACTAACTTTTCCTAAAACCAGTATCCATACTTTACTGTGTCTCCCTTATTTTTTTTAGATCATTTTCCAAGGCTCCTATGATCTTTGGAATCTCATGATTTGCACAAGAAAAACAGATTGTTTGCAAGGAAAGCGGATAAGTAAAATATTTTTCTTGTAATTCAATTTCTTTCTTGCATGCAGTACATTTTTTTAATTTATACGGATCAGTATTCTTTACAATCATTAGTTATATGCTGATAAATGCTTATGTATAATAATATATCTTATAGTAAGGACTACTATGCTGTGGAGAAACTAATGTACTCGAAAACAGAATTTAGGCGTTTATGAAAATGATACTTATGTGGCCAGATATTAAAAATAATCTCCCATGCCTACCATTGTCATGCTCCTCCTATCGATTCTTCTCATAAGTATAGAGATGCATAGCCTTGGTCTTGCTTCTAGATAACACGAGCAGTATCATCGTCGATAGAACTAGTACTAAATTGTAAATTGCCTTTTTCAGATCAATCTTTCAATCCTCTAAAGAGTAACCTTCAGCAGAGCTCGCAATTCCTGCAAGTTCTGCAACGTGGATAACTACAAAATAGGGTAGTAGGCCCTCATGATATAATGGTGCCATTGCAAAATAAGCATAGATGGCAATTAAGTTATGGAGCGCAAGCATGCTCGCAAAAAACACTAGACCAAGGGTAAATATGGCTTTACTGCTTCGGTATATTCTTATGTATACAGTTAATAAGACCATAAGGAGTGCCACATTTGCAATACTAATAGCGGCACTTAGGTCCATCAACATAGCCATATATACCAGTTAGTTTGAATTTGCCTTATTTACATTTATCCAAATTCCGTCCATATCTATAACTAATTCTCATCTTAATAACTTGGACTTTACTTCATTGTACATGTCCATATTTGCTTCTAAATAACTTGAAATAAAGTATGTCACTCCATACTTCTCGCCCATTTTTGTTACCAAATTATTCTTCTCTAATACAGACATATGATGCTGGACCGCTTTATAATCAAGGTTAAGGGATTTAGAGATCTGGTTTATATTTCTAGGCTGCTCCATCAGCATATTAACGATCCTAATCCTATTTCCACCACCTTTAGAACCGGCAAATAGAAACCATAGAAGACGCCTGGCATTAGGATCTGGCATTATTCAATCCTCACATCCTTTGCATTTTTAAACATAAGTTTTGCCGTATACCAGGACAAATACAAATTATAGGTTTAGGGAATATATACATTTTTAACCATTCCTAAATCAAAAATAGATTACCAGATATAAGTATCAAAGATAAGACAGGATCCGCTGCACGCGCTAACAGCTAACAGGCGGGATATTCGCTAGAGTATATTAATTGATAACGGTGATCTCAATAGTTACTGTTAATGACTATAAAAGAAACGAGGAGTCATGATAAATCAAACCATGAATCTTTCATTTGAAGGTAGTTTGCGTATTCTTTCAATGTATCCAATTGTTTTTTTCGTCGAATCCTTCTGCCTCTAATATCTTGCACTTTCTGAATTGCTAGGGCAGCCGAGAAACCCTTTTTTTTAATAATGTAAGCTGCTAAAATTGTTCCGGTTCTCCCGGCACAGGATTCCCATTTGTGATCTCATCTTCTATGTAATCCACCACATCATCAAGCTCATCAACCGGCGGAGCTCCATAATTTTCCACGAGTAGATGTTTGTAATTGATGCCACTGCCAGTGGGAAACCAGCTTGGTGGCAGCGGATATTCTCTGATGGTTAATACACTTTTGATACCATTATTTGCCACCCAAGCTAGCTGTGAGGGAGTCATTGGTCTTCCACTGGCAGCTAGTTTATCTATAATAACCCAGCCAAATCTAGATGGTTTATCTGTGAATAGGCTGTGTAGGTGTCGATAAATATCTCCCAATAGTGACATTGTAACTCAAATGTCATTATGAATTATATTACTTTGTTTGTTACAAACACACTCAACTTATCGAATAATAACTTACTCCTACATTTATGATTATAAATATTGAGTCATTACCATAGTGTCAAACTAGATTTAGAACAACTGATCGATGTACAAATCCTTCAAATTTGAAACCCTAGTTATGAGTGCTAGAAGTCTAAAGCCACAAATTCATATCAAAGACGAAGCTGATTTTGTTTTCGGATTTGTATTTGGTGAGATAGAGGATCAGTTTATCTTTTTTAGCTGCATATGGAAGACCTTTAGAACCAGATGAGGAATATGACAAGTTTGTTTCTATAACTCACGCATTACCAAGAATCAGGGAAGCAATATTTGCGGCTGGTTAACCAAATCTGAATATTTTCGTCTTAGAATACTATATTACGTGCCATTGATACCAATAGGTGATTACGCATGCAAAGATATTTTATCTTGCCTCAGGCCAGTGAAATTAAATGATTTATCTTGCTAATCTTCTCTGATCAGCTAAGGCTATCAGCCAAGGTGTTTGAATCATGAGGAGGGATAGGAAATTATTCTATTTGGCCTTCCCACTATGAGCCTTTTCGTTATGTTTCTTTAACTTTTCTTTATCTTCAAATGTAGTACCACAACGCTTGCATTTGAATGACTGGTTATCCTCTTTCTTCTCCGCCTTGTGCTTCCAATTGAAAAATCCTAGTTTCAAGTACTCTATATTATATCCTCTAATTCATTAAAGTTGTTGTTACTCTTGAAAGAATAAACATCAAAAGACTTAATAAATAAATTTATTGTAATTACCAAGCCCCTGATTGTACAGCGAAAATTTACAAGAACAGAGTTACTGTATCTGATGCCATAGTGAATTGTGTTTATACATATAAACTGGTACAATTATCATAACATTGACTCATCCGAATACTGGAAAATTCACCGTTTTGTGGGTTTGTATTATCTTTGTGACAAAATTCATTTTTCAACCTTGAACTAATTCTATCTTCGGAATATAAACCGCAAAAATCAAAAATCAGCACATCTCATAATGTTCGTTGCGCTCAGGACAGACTTAACTCTTTGGGAATGCCTTTTCCCAATAGATTTCTTCTCCACATCACTATAACTGTCCAATGTGTATTTATTTGAAATATGATCTAGCTGCCGAAGCAATGTGTCTATAAAGACTGTACCCTTTCGACCAAAAAACGCAATTTGTGTTCCCAAATTAGAATATCTTATACAAAATACATCTTGTCTTTTTTTTAATATGCCGTTCTACTGGCTTTAGCTCTGGTTTGCTTCTGTTTACCGTTTGTGTCCCCACATATCCGGAAAAAAAGCTTAGAAGAGGATGAAGTCTATTCGGGGCAGAGCGGCGGCATACCCCCTTAGTTTCCAGAAACCGGAAAAATCCTGTTATATTACTTTCTTCAGTGAGACTAAATAAACGTCGCTGCAGTAACTATGTTACGTTGAATTCAAATGCAAAATTTGTCTTTGCAACAGCCATAGCTGTGATCTTGGTCGCAGGAGCTTTAACTCTCCCGCTGGCTTTCGTTGATAACATGGCAGATGCAAAGAAGAAGAAATCATACAAGAAAAGTAGTAGCAGTAAAAAAAGTACTAAAAAAGCTGAAATTGAAGCAGTAGGCGGTCATGGCGGAAGTGCAGGTGCTGGCGGTGTAAGTACTGGCGGCAACGGCGGCAGCGCAACCGGCGGTAACGGTGGAAGTTCCACTGGTGGCGCTGGCGGTGCTGGCGGTGCTTCAGGTGCTATACTAGCAGTAGCTGGTAGCGGTGGCGTTAGTGACGCAAGCGGTGGCGTTAGTGACGCAAGCGGTAGCGGTGGCGCAGGCGGTGCAGGCGGTGCTGGCGGTGCTGGCGGCATCGGATGTGTCTCCGGTGTAGGCGTGGCTCACTGTGACGGTGGAGCTGGTGCTGCAGGCGGCGCAGGCGGATCTAACTTCGGTGTATCTGGCTCTGCTAATGGCGGCTCTGCATGTGAAAGCGTATTCAATGCATCAACACCAGCTTGTGCAACTGGCGCTGGTGGCGACGCTAACGGCGGCAATGCGAGCAGCAGGCGGTGCTGGCGGCATCGGTATTGGCGGCCTTGGCGGCGACGGCGGCTTTGCCTTCGGTGGCGACGGCGGTCTTGGCGGAGTAGCATGCTTTGAACCTGGAAGTTGTTTCAACACTAATGCTGGAACTAGGCAGCAATACTGAAGCTGAAGTAGAAGCTGAAGGCGATAACGGCGGTACTGGTGGCGACGCTGGCGTGAGTGCTGGCGGTAACGGTGGCGCCGGTAATGCTGGAACTGGCGGAGGCTCCTCTGGCGGTGCTGCTGGTAGCGGTGGTACCTCAGGCGGTGTTGACGCACTAGGCGGTGACGGCGGTGCATCCCTTGCATTCGGTGACGGCGGCGCAGGCGGTACAGGCGGCGTAGGCGGTGCTGGTGGAATTGGATGTGTTGCAGGCCTTGTTGCCGTCGAATGTGACGGCGGTGCAGGCGCAGGTGGCGCAACTGGTGGAAACAACTTGGGACTAAGTGGCAGGTACTGATGGCGCAACTTCGTGTCTACAAGGTGGAACAACATCCCCAGCATGTGCAACTAGCGACGGCGGCGACGGCAACGGTGGCACAGGAGCTCCAGGCGGTATCGGCGGTGACTCAATCGGCGGCGATGGCGGTATCGGCGGTGACGTATTTGGCGGCACCGGCGCTGATGGAGCATCTGCGTGTGAAACAACCGGAAGCTGTGTCAACGACAACAGTGGTAGCTAGAAAACAAGCATACAATAGAACAGAAGGAAGACAAATTCCTTTTTTTTCTTTT
The DNA here is from genome assembly GCA_963728595.1 of uncultured Nitrososphaeraceae archaeon. Taxonomy (GTDB): domain Archaea; phylum Thermoproteota; class Nitrososphaeria; order Nitrososphaerales; family Nitrososphaeraceae; genus TA-21. The sequence continues at coordinate 54,381 of CAVSLF010000023.1, read as the reverse complement.
TTTTAGATTAACGATATTTTAGGTTCCGATTTCTGCATACTTTAATTACCAAAAGTTCAGACAAATCTTTTAATAATCTGTCCCCTTATATTGTGATTACCGCAAAATCGTAGAACCGGCTGCCGTGACGCACATAATTGATGTTCTCTGATGGGCTAGTAATCTAATTACTAGCCCATCAGAATATTGCTCAAGTCCCGTATTTCATTTATAATTCAGTATAATTCAACCCAATCGGCTGGCTACTAGAGCTGGATTATTATTATTATTATTGTTGTTGTTGTTGTTACGGTAAAGGGACAGGTCAAGAAAATTAGAGAACTTGTAAAGGTCTTGTCTCAAAACAGGGGTATAAAGAGCTTAAGCTTCACTTCGTAACACTAGTTTGAGCTTATAATTCAAATTATATATATTGAATGAAAAGTGTGGCGAAATAATCATTTGCACTTGTCTAATAATGAAAAGGATTTGCAATCATATTCATTCCTCGACCTCTTTGAAGTTATATTATTTATTTTGATAAATTAGAAGAAAAATAGAACAGTAACTAAAAAACAAGATTTGGGGGATGTTGATTAACAATTTTGTTAAAATGAATGAAAACAAAAAATTCAGGAATTTGAAACATTTTGAAACACTCTATAGAAAAGTGTAAGTAATTGTACATGATACCAGTATGCACTTCATGCTAGTGAAGATCGATGGGATCAAAGGTAATAAGGTCAGAGTCACAGAACTTGATATCGACAGTTATGGTTCAATTATACCTCTAAGAAACTTGGAATTAAAACTACCAGTAAATGATTATTCCATTGTTAGAACATTGAGATCATCTTCTCATGCTGCAATATTTACTCAGGATAATATTGACGACAATAACAGTATTATAATTATCGCAACTGGTCTTAGCCAAGATGAACTCAATGAAGAAAAGCGGAAGACAATTGAAGCAACAAATAAGTAACCACACGCTTAGAAGCTCCTTCGCTTTGTATATTAACAAACGTACATGTATATCATGTTTAGACTAAGTCGCCACTCTCGTCATTTACTAAGAAGTAGACTAATGTACATTACAATTTGAACCAAATTTAATTATTTATCTTGGAACACTCTGTTTGTTGGTTCTCAATTTTTTCCTCAGGATCATAACAGCAGCAGCGATCACTAAAATAATTCCAATTTCCAGAGAATATCCGGCAATTACGTTTAAAAGTGGATTACGACCAAAGGTTATATCAGCTGTTACTGAAACATTTCCTAAGTTTGAAAGGAAAAGTGTATAGTTCCCTGGATTATTAGGCCTGAAAGAAGCCACAAATGGCCTATCTGATTGGTTACTCATTACTGTAACTCCATTAGGATCCTTCAAGGTTCCCTGCAGAATAACATTTGATGGACTAAAATGTATCACTAAGTAAGCCAAATTTTTCCAGAACGTCTGAGTTCCAGTTACCTTTAGATTGGTTTCAATGGTGCTACGTGGTTCTAATACGGTACTACTTAGAACAGTTTTTTCGTCTGCAAAGGGGACACGAGCAGATGTTGGTTTGTCCACATACGCGAAATTAATTGAGAGACCCATAAATAACAAAAAAAACCCTACTATTAAAATGATGTAGCCTCGATACATTGGCGATTAAACAATATTTCTATTTTCTCTGTGATTTAAAGATGCCAGAATACCCGTTTTACCTACAAATAATTCCGTATCCAGAAAATAGATCAAGTGAGCACTAAGTGACCTCTCGTATATCATAACCAATAGTCGTAGTAGTATTCAACATGCTCCGCAAAACTATGAAAGTAGTGACCTATCCCAACATTAATCACAAGGGTGTCAATTGCGAATCAACACTCTTATCGTGTGCAACAATTATCCTTATTCTCACATCTACAATCAATGGGGATTTTCAAGCACGATGGACAAATTATTATGCCACAGCCAACACATCTGTTGGTGGATGCATTACAGGCCCAGTGTTTACACTCATTTCCTCTATTTATGACTCAAATACTCCACTCTTGTAAATGTGTCTTTCCTAGTCTTTTTATAAGAAAGTAATTTAGGAAATCTTTGAAATTTCTTATAGAGGTGCATTTATCTAATTTCGATTACGATAGGATTCCAAAAAGAATTTTGGGGAATCCGTGACACTTTCACTAGTAGTAATTCACAATTAGACTTTAGTTCATACGATTGATTGACAGCTGCGCATGTTTGTCATTCCAATGGGCAATGAACATCTTTATATTGTCTTCAATCCCTGTCTCCGAGCGTGTCATGAACATGTCACCAAAGCTCCATCCAAACTCACTACAGTCTTTACACTCTCCTTCATACGATGAAGTATATCCATAGGCTTCTCCTACTACACATTTTGATGGAGAATCTAATTCAAAATACCATTTAAACCATGTAAAGGATAGGGTAAAAGGAAGCTTTTGGTGTAAAAGCCTTTTTGCCCAGTCTGGTGCAATTTCATTCAGGTCCAATGGTTTATGAATGACATTCTCAACTAAAGTCAATTGTTAGTCATAACCATCATAGGTTATCATCCCTAGTAATTAAGTATAGTAACTGCAAGACTACTAACTTACCTTTGGTATACTTTTTGATTTATATTTGGCTGGGTCTCTATAAGGAAGGAGAGGGATAGATTTAAAATAGAATTATCTGGATCTGCAAAAGGATTTGAAGAGCAGGATGCTAATCAATATGTAAATGAAAATCAGCAATGCGAGAACAGCAAACAAAAATTTGACGATGATATAATTATTGGTGGAAAAAAAGCGATACAGGTCCAAATTCCAAAACCGGGTAACGTAAAGGAATTTCCAAAATTGGATGATGATCTTCACAATAATGATAAGAAAATTCTATCATTATTAATCAATGAAGATAGCTCTCGTTTTTCATTTACTGGAATTAAGAGGAAACTGAATGTTCATCAGCAGAGTCTCGCTCGAGCCTTGGCTCGACTGGAAGAGCTAGGTTTGGTTGAGAAATCTGATGCGGGCTATGGCTTGAATAAAAATGCAGAGGCATTTACTTCGTCCTGTAAAATTGTCAAGAAACCCTCACCTATATTCTCAATGAGCGGTATTAACTTCCAACTCCTTCACGCCAGCATACCCGTTCAAATCGAAGTTGAGCAGATATTGATAGGTCTACATGGAAAGTGGTTTGATAAATATCGATTTGTGGAATTGAAGAAAACTAACAATGGATACGCTTTAAAATGGGTAAATGAAGCGACATCGTTCGAGCTTACCCTAATAATAATAGGAAATTATTGTGTCATAGAGACCAATGCCATATCAGGAGAATCCAGACTGGAAGCTATGTTTGGTGCGAGTAGAATAATCAAGGAGATTACAAGAATACTTCAAAGAAAATTAGATGACTTCAGTGTCAGTACAATAAAAATCGATGAGATTAGTTTAACTGAACATGTGAATTAATTGATAACGGATAGATCAGATAGATTAGATCTCGCCTGATGACTAAATTATGTGACTCATTTTTTCAAACCTAGTCATTTTATTCTTGTATTTTGTATATAATCATGAAATATAGTGACAACCATAGTTGGTATCAAAACAAAAGAAGGTGTGATTTTAGGTTCAGACAGGAGGGCCAGCAAGGGTTTCTTCATTGGGTCTAAAATAACACAAAAGATAGCTAAGGTGGATGACACACTTGCTATTGCGATAGCCGGTCAGCTATCCGATGCAGAATACTTGATCAGAGTTGCGAAAGCGGAACGAAAGCTTTTAGAATTGCGTCGCGGATTTCCGCTTACTGTGAAAGAATCTTCGAGATTAATTGCGAATTTAGCATACTCTGGTCTCAAGAGCTATCAACCATATTTTGTAGAATTACTTATTGCAGGTGTCGATGATAATGGAGGACATATTTATGCTGCAGATATGAGTGGCGCAATAACGACCGAGGATTTCGCTTCTTCAGGTTCAGGCTCTCCTATAGCATATGGTGTACTTGAAAGTGTTTATCATAAGAACGTAACCAATGAAGAGGCTAAAGAGATTGCTACAAAGGCTGTAGCCGCAGCAATGGAACGTGACCCTGGATCTGGTAACGGAATTGATGTCCTAGTAATTCCGAACTTGGTAACAGTAACTGCGAGTAGAAGGTGATAGAGAAGTGTCAGATAATAGCTTTACAAACGTAGGTTTTTCGGGAAATAATCGATACTCATCTTATTATGGACCCGGGGGAAGGTTAGTATTCGTAGATAGTGCACTTGAGGCAGTTAATAAAGGTTCAACGACCATAGGGATAAAGACACCACACTTTGCCATAATATCTAGTCAAATAAAGCCAACGAGACCACTCGTAGAACCATCCGAAAAGATATTCTCAATAGATGATCACGTCGGTGCGACGGGATCAGGATACATTGGAGATATCTTGCAACTTATCGATGAGATTAGATTGTACGCACAAAAACATAGCGTCTCATTTGAAACTCCCATAGAAATAGGATCGTTGGCTCGACACATAAGTTCGTATCTACATACATTCACAATTTATTCAGTCAGACCACAAGCAGCGTCTATACTAATAGCTGGCAAGGATCAAACTGGAATTCAGCTCTATCAGATCGATCCCAGTGGAACTTATTTCAAAGGTTCTGCATTTGCTATCGGACAATCCTCAGAAATTGCTCTTGAAGTTATTCAACAGGAATATAAAGAAAATATGAGTGTTGAGCAGGCAATTCAATTAAGTAATAATGCCATTGAAAAAGCACTTGCTGAAAAACCGTTGATTGCAACTGGTTTGATCTCGTTGGTGGATGGTAGGTTTAAAAAATTGTAGGCTTCAATGTGTCATAATACATCGTAAACCAACCCTCTATTATTGTGGAGGGTAATCATTTTCGACATGGTTCGACCATATGTACCAATTTAGAAGCGACCCACATGAGGTACCTTGTCTGATGGTTGTCCCTCAGTCATTTTCACAATTTTATCGTTTAGAAGAAATAAAACTTGTCTTTATTGGAACCACACTCATGAGATAAAATATTCTTCAACTTGATAGGAGCCTTTTAAACTTGCCTTAAAAGCAATGTTTTAAAGTCCCTCTAAGCCATATTGAATATACAAAAAGTAAATGACCTACAAATCCTTCATTGTTCTATGTTTTGTTGTATTTTTCGGAGTACTATTTTTGTCACTTGCAATACTATTTGGTCCTAATGACGAACGCAGTCCGAGTGAATTAAGACCTGTAGTTTTTAAAAACAAGCCGTTTTTGTGGCAGAAGCTACAATCCGACCCATTTCAATGCTTTGACAGACTTTTCAATCAGCTTCAGTCAGGTAGCTTAGGTTTTGATAGGCTACAACAAGGGATTGAAGATTGTACAAAGCAAAATTTTGCCTATGGTGGTAATAGTAGTATAATCCCCGACCAACCACTGCAGGGTGGTCAAGAATTAAGATATGCTTAATAATTTATATTCCTCGTCATATTGTGCTCTTACCATAATTAAGATATGTTATAGTTGCTATTTTAGCGACTCAAAATTAACAATTACTTGAATGTCCTGTAGTTACATATCGTGTTCACTTGTTCAAGTTAGATAAAGTATGGTTCGGCCTAACCAAGTGTAGAAAACAAGAACCGTTTAGATAACATCGTTTTTTGGCGCATGTGAAGTCTATATTCCTTTCAATTGATTCCAAAGTGGCTAAAATACTTTACTAAAATTAAGAAACGTAACGTAATTAGTGGTGACCAGTATCTGGTTTCTCTCTACCTGTGTGTGCCTTCTTACTATGAGTTAACATTCTTTCTTTATCTTGAAACGTCATGGAACAATTCTTGCATTTAAAAACATTGTCTTTTTCATTTTTCTTGAAGAAATTGAAATTTATTTTCATATGCATAGTACAAAACTGGGGGTATCATTAAGCTTCCGATTTGCTGTATTCCTCCATTTGTATTTTAGAATCAAATGACAATTTATGACAATTTGAAAAAAGAGAGTTGTTTTACTATTTTGAAGTTACTTTTTGTCATTAACATACTTTAGAAGTTTCAGATATACTCATCCATTAAGGCCGCCAACTCCGCCAGATGCATCTCCGGCTTTACCTCCAGTACCGCCTATGCCTATGCCGCCAGCTCCACCTGGCCCAGATGAACCTCCATTGGTATTTCCTCCAGTACCAGTAGAACATGCTTGTGCACCACTTGCAACCTGTTGACACGCAGATCCGCCAGAAACAGAGCCTGATAGACCGAAGTTAGAGCCACCTGCGCTCGCCTGCAGCGCCAGCTCCACCATCACAGCTGGCGCCAATACATCCAATACCTGAAGCTCCGCTAGCTCCACCAGCTCCGCTAGCTCCACCAGCTCCCGTCGAATCACTAATACCGTCAACTCCGGGGAGAGCAATAACGATGCCTCTGCTTCCTTCGGTACCCGGAACGCCATTCGTGCTAGAACCTGGGTTACCATTGGTACCGGTTCCAGAGCTACCATCGGAACTAATTCCATCGTTTCCTGTTCCTGCGGCTCTCGTTATTGCCTGAATTTTATTCTTGATAGTGTTCTTCACAGACTTGACTTTGACATTCCTTGCATCAGCTGATTGATGATCAAATGCTAATGGGACGGTTAATACTCCAGCTATTAGAATCATGCCTACAATCGTTGCGATAAGATTTTTTGCATTTGAATTCAATGTTATTCATGTCATACACGATCACATTATTTAGACACTCATTAGAAGGTCATCTGCGTAAGAGTTGTGAATAACGACAACATACGGTCTTGTAGCTTAATAATAAACACTCTTGGTAGTTTTTGATTTATGTTCTAATAAAACAGAAAAAACAGAAGTATTATGAATGACAGTAGCAAAGATTGTAAAATCTACATAATAGACTTTTTTCTCGTTTCCGATCCATTAATAGCGAATTTCGTACGAACACCGCCCATTGAGAATTCCAAAATGCCTGATACATACATGAAAATTATATATTCGCAAAGGGTACGTTTCTGTCCTAATCTAATAATCAATCCTTGTTGATATCTGTCCTAATGTTTCCATAATCTATGAAATAGGTTTTATGATGCTTTGTGCTATGCTGGCCAATTCCATGATTCGCGAATATATCTATCTTTCAATAACTGCTCAATTAAATAATATGTTAAATGTGGGTCGAGAAATTCGACCTATATCAAGATATCCACATGGAGACTTTATTGCTAAATACAGTCGTCCTTTGTAGAGCATCGATTTCGATATCAATCGCCTGAAATGATTTATCGTTGTGTTCTGTTTCGATTGCTTTATTGGGTAATGATATTCTGTGCTCTTCGTTCTGAGAGTTGCTAAGATTAGAGCTTTCTTTGTTCTCCCATACTATTCCCGCAAACTTCGACTCATCATTATTCGACTCTGAGTTCTTAATTTCTTGGATCTTGCCAAAATTCTTGCCAACATTCTTAATAACATCCTTTACCCCCTTTTTTAGATCCAATTGATCTATCTTGGAGTTCATGGACTAATCAATCAATCTTTCGTATTTAATAAACTGGGGTGAAAAACATTGCTCATCTGTAATAATGAAATCAAATTAATACCGATTATGTTTATTTTAATAGGAAAAAGAATCAAGTATAAGTGTTAAATCATATCTATTTAATAGCCCATAACGTAGATGTTCTCAGCCATATTGAGATATTGACTGATCGAACTTGTCTATTCGAAGTTGAAATTACTTTCACAATTATTGTAGATTGCAATTACATATGACAATACAGAGCAAAATTTGAGGGTAATACAAGTTAGGTTGACAAACCGCTATCCTATTAGTAAAGTGAGAAGCTATAAGTAAGTTGTTATTAGTAGTAAATTCTGTGAAAGATTCTTCACATCACCATACCGATTCAATAGAACAGATTAGATCGGAGGTTACGGTTTGCACATTATGTAAGCTTTGTCAAACGAGAACAAAGGCAGTACCCGGTGAAGGGTTGACATCAGCAAGAATAATGTTTGTTGGAGAAGCTCCAGGAAGAAACGAAGATATGGAAGGAAGACCATTCGTAGGTTCAGCTGGCAAGATCTTGGAAGATGTCTTGCAAAAATTTGGTTTCAGTAGGGCTGAAGTTTTTATAACAAATGTTGTGAAGTGTAGACCACTAGGAAATAGAATACCTGATGATGAGGAACGGTCTGCTTGCAGAGATTATCTTGACAGAGAGATATCAGTTATTTGCCCTGAAATAATTTGTATACTAGGCCGGACCGCTTTTGAATCCATATTGGGTGGAAAATCAATCATGTCTAGTAGGGGTAAATTTATTGTACGGGGAGCTAGAAAATATTTCCTCACAATACATCCTGCAGCTACAATCTACAATTCAAAACTCCGTTCTGTGCTAGAAAATGATATTAAGTTTCTAAGTCAAGAATATAAAAAGATATACACTCAAAATTCATCTTTACTTACTGACTTTATGTCGTAAAAGATATATTTTCTCAGGTAACTACATACACAGTATTCAAACATAGTAACGTGATCAGATAAGAAATCACCATACTCATTATTCTAAACTAAATAAACTTATGTTAAGTAGAACATCATCACATCTTATTATCTCAGGGCGAGGTGGTGTTATGGTATAACGTAACAGCTTTATTCATTTCAATTTTTAGTTCTTTGAAAATTGAATATGGTTCAGCCTTACTTAACGATTTGGAAGATTCTTTGCAGATATACTTACCTGGAATTATATTTTATGATGAAAATTAATACATTGGTCAAGAGACTTTGTAATAACCAAAAGAACTACAGAGCTCTCGTCAACAGTGAATCAGTTTATTCGTGAGTCACACTGGAAAATGATGCAGATTAACATGCGCGCCGACAACACGATGAGGTGATCATTCAACAAATTATCTTCCTTTATGTTTGGAACCTCAAATTATCGCTTGAATATGGTTATATTAAATGCAATCTGAGATCAAGTCAAATTGTGTGAACGTTTCGGTATAGAATCATGGCAAGAGAGATACGTGTCAATGATAATGCTAACCTATAAAACCGGACAAGTAGTTATTCATATTGATGGTGAAGAGCGTAAGTGAAATAATGACTGTCAAGATAGAGACTATTGGATTAGAAGAGACTGCACAAATGGCTGCGAAAAGAATGAAAGACAAGAGCGTAAGTTCATTAATTGTCATAGACAGAAATGATCAAGCGATCGGTATTGTTACAGAGAGGGACCTTGTCAGGGAGGTATGTATACAAGATGCAAGTAGCAGTGAGTTCATCATTCAACATATAATGTCTTCTCCTATAGTAACTATAGATCCAAATTCATCCATTGAGACAGCAGCCAGTGTTATGCTACAGAACAAGGTAAGACATCTAGTAGTCGTAAATGGATCGAAGACGACAGGAATAATTACTTCAAGCAACTTTATCAATTATTTGAATGGACAACTAGACTTAAATGATGTAAATGCGAGGATACTCGCAGCACTATCAGAAGAACCAACTGAATCTCAATCTGCTAATGCATAAAACCCTAGGACAGGACAGTAGGAAACTCCACTCTAAAAATTCAATTGATTTAAATCGATATGAGAATTGCGAAAAATCGGAGCTTTTGTTAGATAAAATCAATTCAAAAACAAGAGGCGGCTGGATACTTAAATATTAACCAAGATTACGTTCCACTTGTTAGAATCTTTTATGTAACAATGATTTTTTCAGTATAATGAGTATTGATGGTCTCCATTTTCACTCAAGTTTCACATATGTTATACGCAACCTAGAATAAATCCATCCTTTACTTCTTTTCTCTGTTAACCCTTTTCGCAGAGAAATTTGCAAATGCAAATTAGAATATCTTAGAATAATGGGTTATCATATCCCTTTTATCGTGTTATTTGCGCTAGCAGTCTATATATTTCAGAGGATGCAGGTGATAATAGAAAACTTTAGACTTTAGATTCAGCTCTTGCCTTTAGAGCATTATTCATAGCCTGAAAACTCTGTTGTAGATCGTCGTCCAGTCTATTGCCCATTAGTTTCACCCCAATACCTCTGAAAACTTCCAAGTGAATAAGAGAAATTTCTTCCGAAGAGATCTCTTTGATCTCAAAAATACGTTCTCCCTCAAAGATGCCTGGCAAGAAGGATCTCCCTTGCCATCTTAGTTCCTTGTTAATATCAAATTTAGTTATTGTGGGGTGGTATGTTCTATTTTTTCCTTTAATCGTACGTATATGTACCTCAATTTTCTTACCTAGACCTGCCTCGCCAATTATTCTAGTCATAACTGGATTCCACTTTTCGTAATCGCTAAATTTTGTAAGGATATCCCAAACCTTTTCTGGTTTCGCCTTAATCTTGATGCCCGTACTTAGTGTTTTCAATTATTTTTGTAACTTTATCCTTAATAATGAAGTTTTTGAGACATAGCCACTCGTGATAATCCTTTCATACGAAGATCATTTGGCAGATTTCTGAACCGAAGCATAATATCTCATTTATATTTCTCGAACCTATTATCATAATAAATACCAAGGATGAAAGAATGGACATATTCTGCGACAGTAGTTTTCTCATGGCTTTGGTTTCCAATCCTATAACTTGCCAGGAGAGGGTAGAAGATGAACTAGGCAAATTGAAATTTATTGTCCCATCTAGTGTTCTCACAGAACTGGAGTTAATTAAGAAAAGAGCAGGACCCAAGAGGTCAAAGATGGCAGGGACTGCAATTCAAATGGCTAATTCAAGGTTTGAAATTACAAACATTGGCGATTTTAATTATGATGTTGACAGTATGCTAATCGAATATGCAATAAAAAGCAAATGCGCTGTTGCAACTCTGGACAATGAATTGTTGAGGAGGTTAATAGACAATAATGTTTTAGCAATCACTCTAACTAACAACAGAATGATAGTGGCAAACCAATATCGAACGTAAATTTAAATCTTCATCATGTAATCTTACTTCATGGTCGAATTCAAAGGAATTACTCTAAAGTGGACAGGGCACGCAGGTTTTCAAATAACTGACGGTGATAAAATTTTGTATATTGATCCCTACAAGTTAGGAAAACAGTATAATGATTTGAATAATGCCCACCTAGTTCTAATCAGCCATAATCACTTTGATCATCTTTCAATAGATGATTTACATAAAGTTATTAACGCGAATACTCTCGTGATTGCAGCTAATGAATGTTTGGCTCAGCTGAAGGATCTGAATGTCAAGGATATTCGCGGTGTCGGCCCCGATGAAACAATAACTTTTGGAAATACTCTGGTAAAGACCATTCCAGCATATAATACAAACAAAGAATTTCATCCCAAAAAGGATGACAAGGTAGGATTCATAATCACTATTAACAATATTGTCATTTACCACACCGGAGATACTGATGTAATTCCAGAGATGAAAATGATAAATCCCGATATAGCTCTGACACCTGTGTCAGGAACATACGTGATGACAGCAGAAGAAGGCAGCAGTAGCAGTAAACGATCTCATTAGGCCTACTAAGATGGCAATTCCAATGCATTATGATTCAATAGTGGGGACAAAAGAAGATGCAGTACGATTCTCGGAACTGGTTACAGTATGTTCAACAAAAATATTAGAAAAAGAATAAATTGACTTTTCAAAAATTTTTTTAAAAATTAAAACTTATATACGATTTCTTTTTTATATAAATGAAAATGGCGGCAAAGAAGAAAGCGTCAAAGTCTGCAAAGAAGGGATCCAAGTCTAAAAAGTAATGCGCCTAGTAATAGGGCATTAATTACGATCTAATATCCTCCCCTTCTTTTGTTCCATTTTTGAGAGCTTCTACCGGAATTTTTTGAAACATAACTTTAATCATGCTATCAGTTTAGTATGCTTATCAGTGGAATTCAATATGAAAGAGGCTAGTAATTTTAGTCATCAATGGTTGGGGACTAGTAAATGCTTGGCATTAAGTTAAAAAATAGGTAAAAAGAATGACCATCATGCTAACTGGTAGTTTAACCCTGTTTAAAATTGGTGATCGACGATTTCAACTTCGTCATCTCATAGTTATAGGGGTATTAGGAATAGCCTTTACCACTGCATTCATAATGCGCTCTTTTCCAATAAAATATGGCTTCTATCTTAACGAATTCGACCCATATTTTGATTATCGTGCTACAAAGTATATTGTTGATAACGGGCTTGATGCGTATTGGAAATGGCATGACACCATGACTTGGTATCCGGAAGGACGCGACGTTCCCAAAACCTCTCAGTCCGGACTGCACATTGCCGCTGCATTTCTCTATGAAGCATTTGGAAGAGGAATCTCACTTTTAGATTTCACAATTCTTCTGCCTGTCATTCTTGGTTCCTTAACTACAATCATAATTTTTGCGCTAGTGAGAACACTTAGCAGCACCACTGCAGGTTTGTTTTCAGCTTTACTCTTTGCTTTCTCTCCTGCTATAATACAGCGTGGAAATTTAGGTTGGTTCAAATCCGAACCACTGGGTTTGTTTTTTGGCCTTCTTGGAACTTATCTTTTCATCTCAGCCCTAAAACATCGACCAGGAATTGCTGTTTTGAAGGCAGTAGTAGGTGGGCTTATGCTCGGATTAGCAAATGCCTCGTGGGGTGGCATACAATACTTCAGTATTCCAATATCTATATTCTTCATTGCAGTAACATTTTTTAGAAAAGATCTTAACACGCCTCTCGTAGTGGCAATTGCCTTTACTGCTGCCTACTTTGTTATGCGCAGGAGCATTTCCACGACCTGGGCTTTCATTTGTGATAGGATTACCAGGAATATCTATGATAGGGGCCACAATCTTTTTGGCTATCTCTTTCATAATAAAGAGACTTACTGATGAAAGAAAATTTGTAAGAAATAATCTGATCTGGCTAGGTGCATTTTTCGTCGTTGGCGTTGGAATAATTTCTACAGGAGTCTTTCACACCGCTTCATTCAGATATTTAAATGCCATAAATCCATTCCTCTCCTCACAAAATCCACTAGTTGAATCAGTTGCTGAACACTTTACTCCCACACTCGTTGATTACCTCACTGATTACTCAGTTCTTTTGATGTTTGCGGGGTTTGGGGCGTGGATGGCATTTAAGCGTAGAAATGATACTTCTATATTCGCGCTGCTCATCGGTATAACAGGAGTCTACGTAAGTGCCACTTTTGCGAGATTACTCGTATTCGCTTCAATCGGGATAATAGTTTTGGCAGGCATTGGCCTTTACGAAATAACTAGGACCATATTAGTTTACAGAGCAACACGCCCTCCTACCGTGGCACAGAAAACAAAGAAGAAACTAGAGCGAGAAAGCGCATCCCAAATAGCCAGGCCAATAAGAATAGTATACGTGGCAGCAATCATTCTCCTCATCTCACTGCCGATTTTGGATAATAGTGGTATGATAATCCCTCCAAACTCAAATTGGATAAGTTCTGCTGACATCCCTCCATCAATCGCCAACGGTGGAACTGGGTACAGATTAACTACAAACGATTGGACAAATGCGTTAAACTGGATTTCGAGCAATACGCCTGAGAATTCAGTAGTTGCAGCTTGGTGGGATTATGGATATTGGATAACGACAATAGGAAATAGGACGAGTCTTGCAGATAACGGGACAATTAATCAAACCCGAATTGCTACCATTGCAAAAATGTTCATGGATCAAACTGAGAATGGGTTGAAGATCGCCAAAGATCTTAAGGCCGACTATATTTTGGTATACGTTGTTGGTCAGAGATTCAGTGGAAATAACGGAACTGATTTCTATGTTTTGGGGAGTGGCGGTGATGAAAGTAAGAAACAGTGGTTCATTAGGATAGGTGGATTTAAAGAAGATAAATACTTACAGCAAGACGGATTTACGCCTACACCATACTTCTGGAATAAAACACTTCTCGGCAGTATAATACCGTTTACTCCTCAGTCCTACGCATCATTCGACAAAGGCATGCTTACCAATTTAGCAGAGCAGTATCAACCAGGAACAGTTGCGCTGTACACAAGAGATATCAAATATCCTGCCGATGGAAGAAGTGATCAGCCTTTGAAATTAGTTTACTCATCTGACAGCTTTAATAGCAATCAAACAGGACTATTTTTTGGCGTTTTGATTTATCAAGTCAACCATAGTTATGTCCCAAAACCTACGTCAGATCCTTACAACGAAAAGGATACGGATGCCACTGGAACCTCATCCTCCCAGGCCGGTAATATGGGCAGCCGTGCAAATACCACCGAATCAAGGGAAGTAGCTAGGATAGACACAACACAGGGCCCGATAACAGTAGCATTCTATCCCAATGCTGCTCCTAATCATATTGCCAACTTCGAGAAACTTGCAAAAAGTGGCTTTTATAACGACACGATATTCCATAGGATAGTCAAAGGATTTGTAATACAGGGTGGAGATAACAACACGAAATCAGATGGAAAACCTCGAGAATTATGGGGCACAGGGAGTCCAGGCTATTCAATCTTATCTGAATTTAATGATATACCTCACGTGCGAGGAATTCTGTCAATGGCTAGATCCAGCGACCCAAATAGTGCCGGCTCCCAGTTCTTTATTGTATCAAATGATTCAAGATTCTTAGATGGCCAATACACGGTTTTTGGGCATGTGATCGAAGGAATGGATGTAGTCGATAAAATTGCTAATCTCACAACAATTCAAAATGATCAACCAAAAGATCCTGACGCTGCGAGGATACAATCTATCACTATCCTGAACAGAAGCAGTTTACAAAATATGAGTAAATAAGTGCATCAAAAAGAGACTCAAGTAATATGTGTCGAGTTAAGTATAAGGTGTTACCTATTTCGGATTAGTTGTCAGAGTAGAATAGATAAAAGGCAGTAGAATGGTCGCCTCTCCATGAATAGTAGTCTGCATTGCCATATCTTTGACCTTGCCCCATGATATGGCCTCGGCCACCAAAGCTCCACTCGAACTACCATCCCACTCTGATGATGTTGTTATGTATACGGCATAGTCAAGTCCTCCTCTAAATTGGTTCCACCAGAGAGTGTGGTGTTTTGAAATTCCTCCACCTATCATGAACGCACCAGTTTTTTTTGCTTCATAAACAAAATCTGATAGTTTAGTTTCATCAGAAAGAATATCGATATTGAAATCTTTGTGTTGTTGATGGAAAAACCAGATCTGGCTACCAACTGCACCATCAACTATTCCTGGAACTATTACGGGAATATCATTTTTAAATGCCCAATAGAGAAATGACGATTCATCGAGTGTGCTGCCAATATGTTTGATGAGTTCATGTGGGGAGATATTACGAATACTCTTGTCATAATAAATAGTCTTGAGACATGATTGAACCGCTTCCTCTATTCGTGGTCCGTAACTATCTTGCGGCACTAGTATGTTACCCAATCTATGTACATTTTGTTTATGCGAGCATTCGATCATCCATTCTCAAGTCTCCAGAATAGTATTTTGCACCGGCACGTGCAATATCGTGGTCAAGGGCACCACAAGTTGTGATTACACAGTCGAACATTTTGTGCTTTAACATGTCTCGAATAATCCCTCTTACTCCTGTAGATAAAATGGCACCCACAAAAGAAAGAAATCTTGTGCAGGAGGGATCTTTCCCCATTTTGCGCAATATCTGCGTACCTACAGATAGATTAGTTGATTCAAAACCGCCAGAATTTGCCATTTCATCTACAATTGAAATAACCGAATCTGATTTGATTTCATAATCTTTTACACCTTTGACTAGGATCTTCTTATTAGGACTCTTTTTCTGCTCAACCTTTCTCGGGGACACAATAGGTATCACAAGAAGCTGTATAAAATAGATTTGCTCTTTTAACAAAACAAATCAATTCTAAAAACAATATTAAAATTATATCATTCATAAAAAGTAAATTAACTTATCCACCAGTCATTTTCGTAAACGAATTATTCCTGTTAGTTGTTGTTAGATAGTCCAAGTTCGCAAGAGCTATTATTGCGGACTCCCTCACCTCTTCACTAGAGTCGGCTAAAGCATCGATTAGGGTTTTTCTTGAATCTTCAGACCCTATGACTCCCAGAGCTACGGCTGCTTCGTGACGAACAAAGAAACTTTTGTCGGATTCTACAGCCTCAGCAAGCGGTTTAGTCCCACTTGTGTACCCAAGTTGACCAAGAGAAAATGCAGCCTCATGCCGGACAAGGGCATCTGCATCATTTTTCAGCACTTTAGCAATAGATTCGACAGCTTTTTCGCCCGCAATATTTGCCAGAATACATACCGATCTAGTTCTAATTACGTAATCTTCATGATCTAACAAGGACTCGAAAAAAGGAACATTTCTCTCATCGAATTGTTTTTCCATTTCACCCATCAATATCAATCGAGAAGATGAATTTCCATCTGTATTATACTCCATAAATATTTCATGAGGTAAGTAGGGTATTTTATCTTTCTTCCACGACTGTTCGCCACATTATTATAACCTTTGTAATTTAATCTTCAATGTTGCGTATTAGGTACTGGCGATTGACTATAAAAGACGTCCTTGATTCTACCTATCCACAAGATAAAGCAAATCACTGGGATATCAAATGTATGCAGGGCGAGTACCAGCATTTTGGCATATTTTGGTTCAGATACGGTACTCCAGTCGATAAGGAACCGGCACATGGAATTAGTTTTTACTTTAATGACGTGCCGCAAATAACTATTCAGAATCTAATTGAATTCTTACAATCTAAATATGGTGGTACTGTATTGTACAGACAAAGCCGAGTTTTTCTACAAGGTTCAAGTGAGTTTTCAGATCCAAAAACAATAGGTCAGCTAGCGAATGAAATTAGTGTGAAATTTAATGGACCAGTAGAGCTGACGATAGAATTTGAAAAAGTAACAGCGGAAGAACAAGAAAAAAACTTATTCAACCTTCCAGCCAATAAGGCATTACCAATAGTAGGTCCGGATTAATTAACTGAATAATTGACCAATTCATTTATTGATTTGGCATTTATATGAGTGCCAGTTTTCGGCAATTGATTCTTATAACACTCAAATTATTCAGTCTTAAAATATATTCCTAGTTGAAGTATCAATCTTATTGTCATAACTTAAATTTCTTAATGACTTTTAGCATTAATTACCTTAGAATTTACCACGTTCACGTTAAATGAAACTCTCACGAAACATATAGTCGTTTTTTTAGCCTTTTTTTTAACGTACATAATAACAAAACAAATTCCTTTTCAGCTAATCGACTTTACATTGTTGGTGCGTTGACAAAATAATCCGGTAGCATTGATCTTATTTTTTCCTTAAGGTTTGCAATGCTTACTGGCTTACTAATGAAATCAATGACTTCAACTGACGGGATTACTTTGATGAACTCTGCTTTGTTTATTTCAAATGCAGTAATAAAAGCAATTCTCACCGAGGGATCAGCTTCCTTTATGTGGCGATACAATTCGAATCCATTCATATTGGGCATACGAATATCCGTGATTACTAAATCGTAATAATTTGGTGGATGAGTTTCAAAATTACTTATTGCATCATCTGCCTCTGAGAAAGCCTCTACTTCAAATTCTTTGTCTGATTCCAATCCACGCTTTATGACTGACAGAATATCTGCCTCATCATCTACAATCATTATTCTCGGCTTGGGATTTCGATTCTTTCGTTCAGCCATTGAATAGTATTCATACAATATCTATATATATTAAGTGAATACACAATCAAAAATAGTATTTATCTCTTAATGAAGACAGAGTTTGTGCAGAAAGATCCAAAGTAACCAAAATGGATAGTCATTCATCGTCAAACCAGCTTAATTGATTCGACATATCGGGGATAGCATAGCCAACTAGAAAAATGTCAGTCTTCCTACCTCTCTCATGTCATTTATGATTCCTGGTAAGATTGACCACCAAATTAAGTCTGTGGGCCTTAGTTGCCTTCTAGCTTCTTGCTAAGGCGAAAATTGATATAAGTAATTGATAAATCCGAAAGAAAGATGTCCGCGCCTGATAAACAGGGATGGCTTGAATTGTTGACAGAATCAAAGATTAGAGATTTCAATGAATGGAGATTAGTAAATCTGCTTGTCCGCCCTGACATTAGTGGAATGGATTTTTCAAATAAAGATCTATCAGGAGCACTACTAAACGGGATTCGATGTGTGGAGACGAAATTCACAGAATGCAACCTCTCAAAGACCAATCTCGTTCAGGCAGAAATGACAAATTCAAATTTTCAAGGGGCTGATTTGACTGAAGCCTTATTGATGTATGGAAATTTAAAGAAGTCTATATTCGTTGACACAAATTTGACTCAAACCAATTTCATGTGGGCCGAGCTACGAGAATGCGATTTTAGTGGTTCCAGAATGAAAAAAACAATATTTGTAGAGGCCAAAATGCAAAATGCAAAATTAGACAACGTCCTCTTGGACACAGTTTATCTAAAACAAGCGAACCTCGAGGGCAACTCTTGGGCTACAGGGTGACTTTGAATTTATTAGACTCATCTGCACATTTCCTGCCTTTCTGTAAAACCCCCGCCGAATGGCTTAATACATTTGGGCATCCTACAATTGCTCGTGGTAATTGACACTATACGTACTATAAAACGTCTAGGTAAATGGTCAGCCAATAGAGTCATAGGAAGAAGACGTCCTTTAATCGCAGTCTTCAGCCTGACACATTATTGTAACTTTTACTGCCCGATGTGCCCGTTTGGAGACGCAGACAAGGGTAGCCAATTAAGACTTGTAAGAGATAAGGATCTGACGACTGACCAATGGAAGGACATCTTCAATAAAGTTTCCAAATACTGCGTTTGGTCAATTATAGAAGGTGGAGAGCCTACGAGTCGTCCCGACTTTATGGATCTTGTTAGTTACCTGCACAGCATTAACATGCCAATTACCCTCATTACAAATTGTTCGCTTCTACATACAATCGATCTCCTCCAATTAAAAAAATACATCCAGTTTGTAACCTGTAGTATAGACTCCGTTTATGAAGAATCATATTGCAAGGTACGTGGGGTTTCTGTCAAAATTTTCCAAAAAGTGATAGAAAATCTAAGACTACTTACAGAAGTTAATATTCCACATTATTTCAATAGTGTGATAACTAAATTTAACACAGAGGAATTCATTGATCAGAGTTATTTTGACAAAGCTAAAGAAATGGGATCTAATGCCGTCTCACTTACTTTTGTAGAAGACAGATCAGATGTTCCATACTCTTTGCTGCCTGACAAAGATACGATGGTAAAGGTCTGTGAGAGTGTTTTGGATTACGGGAGGAAACATTCTTCGCCTCAAATAATGATACCTCCACAATATTTTCACCAAATCATTGAACATGGACGAGGAATGTATGACGAGTGTGGAGTTTGGAAAAGCATATTTGTTAATGGTAACGGTACAGTAATGGTTCCATGCTGGAAATTCAATAGTCCTGAAAATATATATAACTTATTGGAGCAAAGTGTAGAAGAAATTTGGAACGCTCCTGAATGGGACATAGCTAAAACTTGCCATGACTGCAAGGTTCTTGGATGTATATGGTACTCGTCTCAACCAATAACTACCTTTGCTCGTAACTATATGAACGGTTTATCGAGAATGATCGGTAACCAGAAACCGGAGTTAAAAGCAGAATTGATTTAGACTAGGACACTTGATTCATCGAGCCTAAATATTGTGTCAAAGCATTGATTATTCAGTACCATACTAAATAAGCAAAGAATGAAAATGAATAGATGATGCGTTACTAGGTCTCAACCACAAATGATCTGATACTTGCGACGCGGTAACCTTTACGTTTCATATTGGAGGAATAAATTTAGCTAGAGAATTGTATTTCTGTTCGAATTCAAATGCAATGGATAGAATCGTTCCCTCCTGATATGGTTTGCCAACAATTTGGACGCCTATTGGGATTTTAAATCTGTCAAAACCGACGGGAATACTTACGGCAGGCAAACCTGAAATATTAAATGGAATATTGTTTCTCAGGAGAGCGCTACGAATCTTGGATGATTCTTCATTATCTCTTACAAAGCTACTATATTTCGGAGCAGTTACGGTTGTTGTCGGCAAAATTAAAATATCAGCTATCTTGAGACTTTTGAGAAAATAATTTCTTATCTCATTTTTGAACCCACATGAGTGAATATAGTCTACAGCAAAAATTCTTAGTCCGTTTCTGATCATTGTCCTAACTTCTTCGGAATACTCCAAGGCTCTGCTTCTTATCCATCTCAAATGTTGTTCCGAAGCCTCCGCAAGCCGTATGGACGTCCACGCAGACTCAATCTTGTTAACACCCTTGATTGAAACCATTTTGATCTGATTTCCAAAAGATTCGATAACATTTACAAATTTGTAAAAACTTCTAACGATTTCGAGATCGGCATCATCGAAAAAATAATCATGGGGAATACCAACCACTAATTTTCTATGTTTATGTCCAATCTCTTCAAATATATCTTCGCCTGAATTTGAGATCTTTGGATAATGGAAAAGACGATCCTTTTGTATCAAATTTTTTAGGTACTAGTGCTGCATCCCAAGCACTTCTAGTTATACATCCAATATTATCTAAGGATGGTGCGAGGTTAATGATACCATCTCTGCTAATCAAATCGTATGTGGGCTTTATGCCGACTACTCCACAGTATGCAGACGGAACTCGAATCGAGCCGCCGGTATCAGTACCTAGTGAAAAGGGGACCATGCCACAGGATACCGATACACATGAACCTCCACTCGATCCGCCTGATATGTGATCTTTGTTCCAAGGATTTATCGATGATCCGTAATGTGGATTTATCCCAGTTATTCCAGAGGCAAATTCATTCATGTTAGTAGTTCCAACTATTATGGACCCCGCTCTTCTCAACTGAGATACACATTCTGCGTTCCTTTTCGGAAAAAAATGTTTTAATATTCTGGAACCAGCGGTACATCTTACACCCTTTACGTAAATAATATCCTTGAGTGAATATGGTATTCCATCGAGAGGTCCTTTGTAATGGCCCTTTTTTACCCGTTTTTCTGTAGTTTCTGCTTCCCTTAGTGCGGCCTTCTCTAGTATTGTGATGAATGCATTGAATGTTGGATTATACTCTTTAATTTGGTTAAAAGAATCTTCAACTAAAGAAATTGGAGAAAGTTCGCCTGTTTCTATCTTGCAAGATAGTTCCCTTATGCTAGCGAAATTTAGCTTGATATCAATAATAGTGGCCGTCTACTTATAACTTTTTTTGGATTAACACACAATAAGACTCAATCTTATGGGCATGAAGTGTTCCAACAACTTCTTTCCGTATATGTCCCTTAATCAAAAAAAGAACAATGGAGTCAATGTTCCCATATTTATTCCAGCATTTGAGATTCGTCGTACGGGTAGATCCCATTAGTTATCCGGTTTCATCGATATTTAATCAGAGGTCCAGCTCACGGAGACATAGTATGCTCTATCATCACTGTAGTATCGTTAATTGTAGTGTTCGCTCCTGATATTTGTCCTCTGATCTCTCCGTTTGGAAACGAGCCGGTATGGATATTGACGTAAGCTTCTCCTTTATTCATTTTATCCAATAGATAGGATATCGTCTTGCCCGACATAGGACCATATAACTCGGTAGCAGTAAAGTTACCTTGAATCAACGTTCCATTCAAAGCACCAGTGGGTCCAGAATGGAAAAGCATTACGGCGGGGTCACCATTTTGTCCATTTTTGCCCATATGCATGTGGACATCCATTACCGTATCCAATCCTGTCACATCTATTTTATACCACAGAGAATCAATATTTGGTTTGAACCACGCCCAACCTTTTGCGGCAGAACCACTAGGTGGAACTTCTTGATCACCCGTGAGCGATGCAGTGAACTTCTGCTCTTGAGCATAGCCTGAATTCAGCAGAATAGTTGTAATTCCCATTGAAAAGACAGCAGTTACCGATACAGCCACTAATAGAATTAGCTGTATAGACATGATTAATTTCATATGAAGACGAGTTATATAATAGTTCAATATGAGATATAGATGGAAACTATTGGATACTATTGTCCATAACAAATTTTCTTCATTGTTAAGATCGATCAATATCTGTAGTAGTAATTCCCAAAGGACTTGACAATTCCTAGAAGTTAAAGAAGGATAGACCAGTACTACTATCTATTCCATAAACCAGATTGTTATTTACACAACTAGGTAATATAGTATATTGTTTTAAGGAAGATTCAGTTTACTTCCGGCTACAATATCATCTGGCTCTAGAGCAAATTCCGATCCACCAAGAATGATATTTGACATTCGCGGGTCGGTATCACCTACTTGTTCTTGCGATACAACAAAGAATTTGTACACCACTGGATTAACCATATATTGATCAAATCTTAGGGTACCATTCACGAATTGACCCAAAGTCAAATTAAAGTAAGAAGGTATGTCAGGATCAATAAGCCAGCCTTCAAGAACACTCCCTGAGGCAGGAAATAGTGCTACATGCGCTGTAAGATTCACCAATCCTCCAGATATCGACTGGTAACCTTGGGATGTAAATCCGACGGTGAGATTTCCTATTTTTTCCCCACCATACCAAACTGTGCTATTACTTGCTGTAATTTCACGAACATGCGTGGGTTCCGCTGAGGATACCTTTGTGGTTGTGGTAAGAAGAATAGATAAACTGACAATCATGAGTGTAAATGAAAATAGTGCCGTTATTTTATGCGCCATCGGGGATATGTTGTAAGGAGAATATAAAAACACTTCCTATACACAGTCCAGCATCATAGCAAAGATCCTTAATAAAAAATCGAGTTAATAAAACGGAAGTCCAAATGCCATTCATGTCAGAAGTCGTGTTACCCATTGTTTCTGACTAATCTATTGAGGCATTCTTAATTTGCATGATTTGGCCACTAATAGTTCTTCAAATATTATGAGCATAGCAAGTGAAAAACAAAAAATGAAAATAACAGTTCAGTATAGTTGGAGGATTACAGTTGGCACTGAAACAACAAAGGACAAGGTGAAAACACGTTCGACAACACAAAGGCAAGTGCAAGCAGTTGGTAAGTCAATTTCCCGTCATCAAGGATATTTAGGTGAGATATAAAAATGCTCAAGGAAATAATGACTTGGATTACCATGTCTACAATTGATATAACCTATGATTGGACCAGTGTTCGACTCTTTTTCAACTGGCTCACGTGTTAACTTAGAGCAAGAGCATGTCGTAAGTATTGAAGCGATGCACAAGAGAGGCAATTCATGCGTGGCCCGAACATTAGAAATTACTACGTCTAGGACCATATTATTGTATTCAACTTTTCTAGCGGAAGACAAAGTACAAAGTTCAAATTTAAATGTAAATTGCTTGGCAGATCAACTACCATTTCACTATCTATACCTATGAACTGGTTACTCCACATGGAAGATAGATAACTCATAGCAAGAAGCAATATTTTATATGCTGCCATAACTCATTAGAAGTAAGAATGTCCATAACACAGGCCTATATGGAAAAATTCGCTATCACTTTATTGGATCTAAACAAATCCATAAGATGGATAGGAATAGCCTCTTCAATAGGTGAACTACTTTTAGTAAAACGCCGGAAGGATTTGACACCTCTCATGACATTGGAGGAAAACCAAGAATACACTCTCAATGCGATAGGGAGACATAAATCTAGATTGAAGTTTCAGGAAAAAATAGGAAAACTGCTTTACGCTTTGGGAAAATATGAAAAACTTACTCGTGTTATCATCCCAATAAATGATTATTATTACCTTATGCTTACAATAGACATAGAGGAGCTTAATTTTGATTTGATAATAATGGAAAGTGTGATACCATTTGTTGCAACAGAAAAGGTGCATTTTACTTATTAGAAATCACTTTTTATATACTGTGTACAAGATGTAACTACTGCCGTACTAATCCTTGTAGTTATCTTACAAACGCTAAATTAGATTATAGGATATCAATTGTTGAACTCAAATGCAACGCTACTTTTAACTAACCGTATTTCGAAGTGTGTTAAAATCCATTCATATTACCTATATCGTTGGATCATTGCAGCAATGGAAAAGAAGAATAACTAATAGTGCAGCATGAAGAATTATCAGATTATCAATTAAGGTGTATTTCAGATCACTACTTGGGCGCAAAGATATATAGGCAGTCCACACCAACCTTCTTTTAAGTAATATGTCTTATGGCAGAATGTCAAGATTCCCAAGTTATAACATCGCAAAAATCGCTGCGGTCGTAATCACATTCATAGTTATTATAGTCGTCGTGATTGAATCAGTTGTAATTGTTGAGGCAGGACATCGAGGTGTCGTTCTTTACCTTGGTGCTGTAGAAAACCGCGTACTTCCAGAAGGAGTACATTTCATTATTCCTTTTGCCGAGCAAGTAATACAAATGGAAGTCCGGACGCAAAAATTCCAAGCAGAAGCTTCGGCTGCCTCCAACGATCTACAGGAGGTTCGAACGGTTATAGCATTAAACTACAGGATAGATCCCAAAGAAGTCAATAGAGTTTATCAGCTACTAGGTGTGAACTATGCTGATCGTGTTATTTCACCCACTATACAAGAATCAGTAAAAGCCAGTGTAGCTAAATTTAACGCAGAAGAATTAGTTACAAAGAGAGAGACTGCAAAAGGCGTTATCGCTCAAGCCATTAGAAATACTCTCACTTCAAACAATATACTGGTTGAAAATGTCTTCATTACCGACTTCAAGTTTTCGGAGGCATTCGCTTCTCAAATAGAACAAAAAGTAGTGGCTTTCCAAAAGTTTCTTACAGAACAAAACAATTTGAGGGCAGTACCAGTAATAGCAAATCAAAATGTAGTGCAAGCTGAAGCTGCGGCCAGAGCAAACATAGCAAAGGCCAGTGGAGAATCTGAAGCCATTAAAATAATCACTGGCCAACTAAGATCGAGTCCGGAATATCTACAATGGCAGGCTATTAACAGGTGGAATGGTCAACTACCTTACGCGTCTGGAAGTGGCGCAGTTCCTTTCTTCCAGCTTCCTGCACCACAAGCTCTAACAACAAACCAAACAAACCAGCCACTAGGTGCCCAGGGCCCTATTAGCAGGTAGGAAAGTAAATACAAGAAAAGTTTACCTCAAATTCAATGTGTTCAAACGCACAAATATTGTATATTAATGTCTGGCAGAAACTGTACAGAATCGAATTTAGTATTACTACTGTTCACTAAAGAGATTGCTACAATATTTTATGGAAAATAGAATTGAGTGATCTGTCTAAGTTGTGTTAGTAAACTGTGAGATTCATAGCTTTCATTTGGAGTTAGGACAACAGGACTGAGATTTGTCTTATTATTATAAACCCCAGAAACGCAATTAACTGAATTTGAATATCCGTATCCAAATCCAATTATAATCGAAGTTATGATGAGGCTGGAGCCTATACCTAAAAGTGAGATTTGAATTCGAGATTTCATTTATACTGAATCTACCTGTTTTCTTTGTCAACTAGTTTGTTAATAAATTTAGATTTGGAAATCAACTCGTTATGTCAAATAAATCTTCAATTCATTAATAAAGAAAACGCATTAGATCGCGTTTTTTACTTACTTTATTTTCCCGGCCGCAGATTGAAACAAGGATTGCTCTTCTTGTTCCAGGGACTAGAAAATTCAATAGTGGAGGCATGGGATATTCACTATTTTAATATTAGCTCTTTCAATATCTGCATATAGAAAAACCGATCCTAGGCAGATATTTTATACCATAATTATTTTTGCTTTATTTGCTTTTCAACTATTCTTTGATTTATTGGAGAATCGTTTTCAGCATGCTGGATAATCTCATGGCTGATGTAATATGGGTTTCACTTACCTTGCCATTTTGGTCCTCTTCTTAGTAATTGTGATGACAAAAAGCTAAACTAACATACTCTTTATTGATTCTGGATTTTCGACTAATGACAAATCCTTATCTGAGATTTCAATATTTAATACTGTTAATTTAATTAACCTTCTTAATAGTTTCCCTGTCTTTGTCCGGGGCAAATCATTTACAAATCTGATTTGTTTAGGTTTTGCAAATTTTCCTATATTTTTTTCTATTAGTTTGATTAGTTGGTCACTTAATCCTTTTGTGTCTATACTATTGTCTATTGGAACGATGTAGCATGCTATTGACTCGCCACGAATTTCATCGGGAATTCCCACCACAATGGCTTCAGATACATATTCATTTGACATTAGAATATTTTCAATTTCATTGCTTCCAAGTCTATGTCCTGAAACTTTAATTACATCGTCAATTCTTCCAGTAATATACCAATACCCATCAGAATCAATTTCTATCATGTCACCATGGAACCATATGTTTTTGTATTTTGACCAATAATTTTCAATAAATTTGTTCGAACCATTTGGTAATCCACGAGTCATGGAGGGCCAGGGTTTCTTTATAACCAAAAAACCATTTGTTGTCTCATTACCCAGATCATCAAATACTGATGCATCAAAACCTGGAATGGGGAATCCAACAGAGCACGGTTTCATGTATTCCAAAAACGTAGAACTTAGTATTGCACCACCGATTTCCGTTCCCCCAGAAAGATTGATTAGTGGACATCTACCCTTGCCAACTTTGTTAAAATACCAAATCCATGCCTCTCTATTTATTGGTTCACCAGTAGTGGTTAAAATTCTTAATGTTCGAAAATCATAACTATCGATATAAGTGAATTTGGTGTTATCTCTCATGAACAATCTGATTGATGTCGGTGCGATACCAAATATAGATACATTATGCTTCTTGATAACTTTACACCATCTATCAGGCGTAGGATAAGTAAGTATACCATCATAGAAGAGTGATGTTCCACCGGTAATTAAACTTCCATAAACTGCCCAGGTCTGACCTGTTATCCAACCAATGTCTGCATACCAAAACAAAACATCGTCTTTTTTCATGTCTATGACATAGTGTGTTTGCTGACCAGAAACCAACATGAATCCTCCATGGGTATGAAGTACTGGTTTCGGCTTGCCGGTAGTTCCAGAAGTGTATAAAATAAATAAAGGATCCTCTGAATTCATTATCTCGGTATTACACTTATGTCCTAAAAATTTTGAAATGAAATTTTGATAACCAATCAACTTTCCTGATTTATTATTATTATTATTGTGTTCCTTTTGATCGACTACTATTATTTTGGATAATTTGTTTTGTTCCAAGGCGAACGACCAATTGTCTTGAAGATTTATCTTATTTCCTCTTCTTTCAATTTCGTTGCAAGTTAGTAGTATCTTCGTCTCTAAATCATATAAACGAGCGGCAATGGCTCCACTGCTGAAACCAGAAAAGATAGTGTTATGTACAGCGCCAATTTTAGAACATGCTAAAATAGCAAAAATTGCTTCAGGAATCATTGGAAGATAAATTCCGACTACATCTCTTTTTTTTATTCCCTCTGATTTCATTGCCGAAGCTAAAGCTGAAATATGATAATCAACTTCTGCATAGGAAAAGCTTTTGGTTTGTCCTTTTTCGTTTTCAAAGATAAATGCTATTTTGTCTGGTTCTTCATTTAGATGTCTATCAATCGCATTACTTATTATGTTGCATTTTCCGTCGATGAACCATTTTGTCCTTTCTATTCCTTCTCCTGAATCAAATACAGCATTATATTTATCAAACCATTTTAGGGAAAGATCCTCATTAACGGAATCCCAATACCACCCAATATTTTCTATAGATTTTTTTATTAGATCCTGGTATCTCTTAAATCCATGTTTTTTCATATAGGTGCCTATATTGCTATGAGCAAATTTCTCTGGATTAGACTGAAAATATTTTTCTTTGTTTGTTAATTCCAATACATACACTCTCCATGCTTTTCAATACGTTTATGATAATAGATAAATAAATATGGATATCTAATATTTCATATCTATATGTATTTCACATTAGTAATTTTTTTTCATGACTCTGGCCTCAATTGATGATATTAGCTATTCAATCAGATAAATAAGGTTGAGAGCATCAAATTTAATTCAGATGTCATCACCGTTCCTTAGTATTTCTGTGTTACATCCATGCTAAATGAAGAAACACACTTTCTAAAAAAGGATTTAGGCGAGTGATGAATGAGGCACTGAAACTTCATTCTGACAGCATTAGGCAGGTTTTACAATAGTTTAAGCAGGATAGACTAGTTTAAAGTAAGCAGGTCATCAGTTTAAAATATTGTCTTTCTTTAAACAATATTCTACTCAGCAGGATTAATAATTGATCTGAAGCTGGAGTATTTTTCGGTGGCTAAGAATGCGTCTTCTATGTGTTTTAACCTATAAGTATAGCTAATGATTTTTTTCAAGTTTATTTTACTTTCACTAACCATACTAATTGCTTTTCTCATTAGAATAGGCGTGGAACTAAAACTTCCTGATATAGATATTTCGTTATAGTGTAACCAGTTAGGATCCAGCGAAAGAATTTTGGTTTTTGGCATACCTGCAAATAAGCTTATAATTGAGTCCTTACTGGCTATCCTTAAAGCAAGATCTAATGCATCTGGATTACTTGTAGCAACTATGATCATGTTTGCTCCGACATTGTTGGTTGAATCCATGATACTACGCACTGAATCTTCTATGTTACTGTTCAAGAGTACTATGTCTGCCCCTAGTTGTTTTGCCTGATCCATTCTATAGTCTATCTTACCTATCACTATAGTCTTCATTCCATATAATTTGGAAATCTGCAAATGAATCAGACCTATCGGACCGTCTCCTATTATTATTGAACGATCAGTATGGGATGATTTGAATCTTAAGTGGGCATTTAGACAACATGCTAAAGGTTCTATTAAAGCAGCCTCTTCATTGGTGATATTATCTGGTATTGGAACAATACCATCAATTATGATATTGTTCAAAGGAATTTTGATGTACTCTGCAAAACCTCCATTAACGCTCGAACCAATCTCTTGGAGATTATTACACAGGTTGTATCGTTCACTGGCACAGTAGTAACACTTAAGACAAGGAACAAGTGGCGATATGGCAACCCGGGTTCCCTCCGATATTAAATTCCCATCTCCTAGATTACTAATTGGATGCATTGTTTCAGCACAAATTTCGTGCCCTAGTATGATTGGAGGATGAACTTTACGATGGCCTTCGTTGTAAACTCTTACATCATAACCGCACACCGCACAAGATAATATTTTTAGAATAGCACTTCCATCGTTTGACTGTGCTAATGGAAGTCTTTCCATGGTGATAGATCTTGGCCCGTTAAAAACTGCTGCTCTATTTTCTTTCGGAAGCATTTTTCACCGGTAGATAATCTTGAATCTTAATGTCGTTTCTCTTCCCTTCTAATGGTCTTGTAACTTTGGCATAGAGTAATAACGTTATTGCTCCTGCTTCAATTTTTCTGAAAATGAGATATATTTGCCATGATCTTCTATCTTGATACTTGTATTAACTCTAATAAGAAGTCCTGCATAACGGAACAAAGCCAGCAGTTCACCTCCAGATATTCGGTTTGAAATTTCTCCTTCTCTAATCAGTTGGGCCAATTTACTCACAATGATCTTAGTTTGGGACGGATATTGTGATTCTGCTAATTTCAATACTTCGTCACCTCGATCATAGAGATACGATAGTAAAATTTCTCTGTCTGTTTTTTTAGTCGATGTCCCACTGTCACTATTTTCCTTCAGCTTCTCTAATGTGGCTGCGTGCTCCCGTAATTGTCTCATCTTTCTTGCTTTGATAATCCGTATTTCAGGATCATCGCCTCCTATGTCAGGATCATCACCTCCGCTCATTATCCCTTGATCACCCCGACAGGAACAAAACGTGCTACCTTCGTAGCGATTCCGAGTCGATGAGAAACTTCTACTACCGAGTCTACATCCTTATATGCCTCAGGAGTCTCTTCTACGACTCCATCCTTGCTTAATGATTTGATATAGATCCCTTTGGACTCTAGTTGTTTCTTAACATTCTCGACCGTGTAATTTTTCCTAGCAGCCGTTCTAGACATTGCCCTACCGGCTCCATGTGCAGTTGAACCAAAACTTAATTCAAGTGACCGGACATTACCTAATAGCACCCAGCTTGCAGTTCCCATTGATCCAGGAATAATTACTGGTTGTCCTACATCCCTGTATTTTTCTGGGATCTGCTCTACGCCTGCAGGAAAAGCTCTTGTTGCACCCTTTCTATGTATCACAAGGTCGCGCATTCCTTCTCCATCTACTTTATGCCTTTCGACCTTGGCAATGTTATGTGCCACATCGTAAATTAGTTTCATATCAAGCTGTCCTTCTGTCAAGCCCAATATCTTTTCAAAAGATTTCCTAGTCCAGTGAGTGATCATTTGTCTATTACACCATGCAAAGTTCAAAGCCGAGTACATCGCTTTTCTATAATTTTCTCCTTCTGATGAATTATTGGGCACACACGCAAGTTCTCTATCAACGAGCTGTATATTTTTTTTCCGCAACACTCCTTCAGAAATGCGCAAATAATCACTACATACTTGATGTCCAAATCCCCGTGAGCCACAATGAATTAAAATGGCTATTTGTCCTTCTCCTTCTATTCCCATTTTCTTTGCCGCAATTTCGTCAAATATTTTGTCAACTTTTTGGATTTCTAAGAAATGGTTACCAGATCCAAGCGTTCCTAGTTGTGGTGCACCTCTTTTCCTTGCTGTATCGGAGACAGATCCTGGATCTGCACCCTCCATTTTTCCTGTTTCTTCGCATACTTCGATATCCGATTGCCATCCATATCCTCTTTCTACTGCCCACGGAACACCTTCTACAAGTAAGTCATCCAAGTCAGATCTTGTTAGTTTGGTGCGACTTGCACTTCCTACTCCTGCAGGTATTGCAGTGAATAACTCGTTAACAATATCCTTAAGCTTCGGTCTAAGTTCTCTTTCTGTAATGCTGGTTCTAATTAGCCGAACACCACAATTAATATCATATCCCACACCACCCGGGCTAATCACTCCATCTTCCAAGTCCATCGCAGCCACACCTCCTACTGGGAAACCATATCCCTCGTGTCCATCAGGTAACACTACAACATGTTTTGTGACTCCCGGTAATGTTGCAACATTAGATGCCTGATCTATTGTTCTATCCGTGACCATCTTTGAGATTAAATTGTCATTAGCATAAATTGTAACAGGCACATTCATGCCCTTTGATACATCTTTATCTATTCTATATTCAAAATCCCCTACCTTCTTAACTTGTAGGTTTCCGCTTCTGGTTAATAACCCACTCATGCGTTGGTCATTTTATCAACCAGTCATTATAACCTTTTCACACGATTTCGTTCAAAGTGATATATTTAAATGTGCTACTGAAAGTTACTCATATGGGTGTAAATAGATTCTGTCGCCGAAAATTCAATAAAATTTATTTTACTCTTCTTGTCGCTTTCTACTAAATGTCCATTCTACCAATAGATTCTTGTCGTTATGGCAGTGAGGAAATGAAAGAGATATTTAAGGAGGATATGAAGCTCCAGTACCAACTTAATTTCGAGGCAGAAGTCGCAATTACTCAAGCCATACTAAACATCATACCTCCTGTCGCTGCAAAGGAAATTTCTATGCTAGCAAGATCAAGAAAGATAACATTGAAAAGGGTCAAACAGTTGGAAAGGATAAGCGAACATGATACCGCCGCAGTTGTAGAGGCAATAAGTGAAAAATGTTCATCGGTGACAAAACCATGGGTACATTTTGGACTTACCAGTAATGATGTGATCGATTCATGCACCTCTATGCAGATAAGGGACGCATTTGCGATCTTGGAACCAAAACTTTCAAAATTATCTCTTGCGATGTTAAATAAGGCAAAAGAATTTCGAAGGATGCCTGCTGTAGGTAGAACTCATGGGCAACATGCTAGTATAATTTCCTTCGGTCTAAAATTTGCTGTTTGGGCAAGCGAACTGGCACAGCATTTAGATCGTATCGAAGAAGGTAAGAAAAGGTTTCTTATGTGCAAAACTCTTGGTGTCGTCGGCACTGGGTCCCTAATGGGAACCAAGGCAATTGAAGTTCAAGAAAAAGTGGCTGAGAGATTGGGCCTGAATCCTATAGAAGCAGCAACCCAAGTCATTCCCAGGGAGAGGTTTGCCGAATCACAATTCGTCGTTTCGTTAATAGGTTGTACGCTTGACAAAATAGCGGTCGAAATTCGTAATTTACAAAGAACCGAAATTGGAGAGGTAGAAGAACCGTTTCGAAAAGGACAAATGGGTAGCAGTGCTGTACCTGTGAAAAGAAACCCAATTAAGAGCGAAAGGGTATCTTCTTTGGCGCGAATCCTACGTTCTTTATTGGCTGTTGCTATGGAAAATATCCCTTTGTGGCATGAAAGAGACCTTACAAATTCTGCTAATGAACGATTCACGTTTCCAATGTCGTTTATTCTTGTAGACGAAATGCTCAATGCTATGTTAAGGATATTTGAGGGTCTGAAAGTTAATCCTCAAAGAATCAAAGATAATATCAATAAAACTAAGGGGCAGATCTACTCAGAATTCTTACTTGAGGCGCTTGTAAAAAACGGGATCCCAAGATTTTCTGCATATCGGGATATTCAACGGATTGCATTTGATGCTCTCGAAAATGGAGAAGATTTCCATGATATAGTAATGAAAGATCCTTCAATCTTGAAGAAGCTAACTATCGCAGAATTAAAGAAGATTTTTAATCCATCAAATCATTTATCTGCTTCAGAGAGAATTATAACAAATGTATCGAATGGGGTGAAGAAGACTATTTCCAAATTAGGATCTGGAAGTAAAATTAAATGATATCCTTGTAATTCTTGTGGATTAAAGTGCCATATTGAAAAGCCTTTTTGCGATGTATGACTGAATCTCCAGGAACATCAAGCGACAGAGCTATTTTTCTTAAAATATGCTTTCGTAAAAGATCGGTCGATCCTTGTATCTTATGACTTACAGGTATCTTCATTGCAACTGAAATGAATTTTTCAGAGAGGAAAGGTTGCTTGATGTGTATATTAAAAACTTGAATGGTTTGGTTTATCTCGCTCACTAGTTCGAATTCATTTGCAATCTTATCTGTTATGGCCCTGTTGATATATGAATCTCCCTGATTAAAAATCAGCCTGTAACTATTATATCCGCAAAAGAGCTCATCAAAACCATTTGCCGTTAAGATGGCCTTAATTCCATAGGTGGAAGCTAATTTGGCAACGTAATAAAATGCGATACAATTTTCAACATGAGATTTGTTTTTACATGAAATTTCCTTTTGAATTCTACGAGAGGTTCTAATGAAATCATCGTAGGTAATTTCTAGAATCATATGGACCATATTCATCTTAGATGATATTAATTTGGAATATACAATATCATGAGAATTTGAAAAGCCTACGGTTAGTAAGATTGCATTTGCTTCAAGGTTTCGGCATACACTTGCCAATAAGGCACTGTCGACCCCACCAGAAAAAGCAATTCCTATAGTATTGGTGTCAAAAATACTCTGCCTTACACTTTCAAAAATGGCGTTTTTTAAATCGGTCTTTAACAATCTAGATCAGATTCTTTGTACATTTAGGCCTTAGAAGGCATATAAAGAACATACGTAGAATGCTCAATAAGATCACTCTGAAATCCCCTTATTATGGAAAATTTGGCGATAATCCTTCTGACAACTAAGATCCGGAGAGTAAATAATTGATATGAGGAGGAATTCACGAGACCGGATAAGACTGTAATTGATTACAAACTTAGGAAATAATAAGTAACGTTGAACATTGATTTCGAATTAACGTGCTAATAAGAAATTACAGGAAAAAAGTAAGATTGATCAAGATTATGTAATTGGTGCAAACGGATCTTCCATTATGTTGCCGTTACCAATATCATATTAAATATAGGTGAGTTAATCAGTGATCCGTAGATGTTGGCATATTGATTTGCACAAAATAGCTGATTCACATTTTGGTTATGATCACTATGGTCCTTGTTTTCATTGATGATGTTGCAGTTGTTATTGATTGTAATTTTCTGAACAATTGTTGTGTTGTTGCAGTTATTATCCCCATTATTCTTACATTTTAGTGTCTGCAAACGCGGATGCAAGAAGAGTACTAATACTTCCAATGGTTACTATTATTGGTAGCATTGCCAATATTATCCGTAGATTATTTTTATTCATTTATTATTGCCAATTTATTATTAATAGCATAGTATAAGTAAAGTGCGAAATGGTGAATAATAAGAAACAAAGAGATTCATTCTAACTAAGGAACTACTGAATCTAATACTAGAGTTTTAGCATGAGAAGTTATTGTAGAGTCTCACTTCAGACTAGTACGCAACTTATTACAATAAATTTGAACCCTTCTCTGATAAAAGTATTGGGTCAAGCGACCAAATTCGGCCAATGACTTGATTTATCTATCAACAGTGATTAACAGAAATCAAAAGATTCTTAATGAATGTAGTTTTATATGTGCGCTTATTTTTCACACTATCAAAATGCTTGTCAGAAGTACATAGCAAAAACGTTTGCCAAATATTCTACCATTAATTTTGGATTTACGACTATGTAATAAATTTGATAGGCTGGATGCAACGCCTTAATATACCTGTGTCTTCCTAGAAGCAAAAGATCTGTGAAATGTCTGAAGAGGGTATAGCAAGCCAAGTACTTCAAGAAAATGTTGGTAAGTCCGTACTAGTCAAGTTGAAAGGCAGAAAGATTATTCGGGGTAAGCTCAAATCGTTTGACAAACAAATGAACCTATTGCTCCAAGAGGCGATAGATATCTCTGAACAACATCCCGGTGAGAAACAGTCGGAAATTCATATGGGAGACATATTAATACGAGGCGACAATGTCATTATTATCTCTGTGGTGTAGATCTACACCCATATGAGATTACAATCATTTCTCCGAACCAAATCATATCCTTGAAGTTCGTTCATATTCAGTTAGGATCTCAACAGAACCTGTATATATCTGAGGACAGATTATTGTAAGGATTCCTGTTTCATGAGAAGAGTTGTGTTAGATAGCAGTACAAAGTACATCGATGGTAAGGGCCATCTATTCAAGAGTAGGCTCGAATTAACAGTATCGAAATTATTAACCTTCTTAGGTCAGCATTATGAGTATAACTTTTCAATACGTCTTTCTGATGGCTCTTTGGCTATTCTGGATTTCAAAGTAGGAGATAGGTACATCGAAGTACTTGATAACAATGAAGATATGGAAAAATTTGAAAGAATAAAAAAAGAAAATCCATCTTTGAATTTGATAGGTGTAGGAACATCGAAATATGCTGAAAAGGCCGAAGATTTGAATTTGATTGCGATTAGTGATACGGTCGGAGATCACATTGGTTCGATATTCATTGAAGATCCCTCGTTGGCCTTTGACTATGCACATATCCTGCCGCTAGTCGAAAAGTGCTCAATTTTGCACGGACACACTTCGACTGTCATGGTGGAGATCATAGGGAAAATGACAAATAACCTTGTCATTGATTTTAGTGAAGCGAAAAAATTGGTGAAGGACGCCTTATCTATTCTGGATCACAAATTTTTCATAAATGAAAAATATTTGCAAAGAGAAGACAGTCTTCATTATTTTGTTTCCTTTGAAGGACCTCGTGGTCTTTTTAACCTACAAGTACCAAAGAGTACCACTTTCCTTCTCCCAGGAGAAGCTACCGTGGAAAATCTATCCTCAATAATAATAGATATACTAGCATCAAAGATGCCCCCAAACGTAGAAGCACTGGGGGTCTATATTTATGAGGGTGTAAATAAAGGTGCACATATTCTCGCAAATATTAGGTAGGATAATTATGGCTAGCAATAAAAATTCAGTTTGATTCTTCGATGCATTTTTGCTAGTCGCTAGTCTTCTTTATGGGAACATAGCTGTCCAATCCAAATTTTGAAGTATTAGTGATCCAGTAGTTCGAGTAAACAGTAAATGAAATAACCATATTCATTTCTGCTTCAACAAGTGACAAATGAGTAAGATTTGACAGGACATTCATCTCTGATTCTACAGACCCAATTCTTGATACTAATAACATGATTTGATAAGTGTCAGCTTGGTGTAATTCACACTCGTTTGTAGGACATCAACTTTAATATCACCAGTTTTTATGCTAGTCATAAAGTAGAGATGCCACAAAAGATCGAAGAAAAGACATGGAATTCTAAGTTCGAACAGGAGATATTAACAAGATGGGAGGAATGCAAAATCTACAATTTCACTTTAGATGGAAGAAAGCATGTCTTTGTTATAGACACGCCTCCTCCATATCCCTCCGGAAGGCCTTGGCACATAGGTGCCGCGGCTCATTATGCACAGATTGATATGATCGCGAGAACTGGCCGGTTACTGGGAAATAACGTCCTTTTTCCAATAGGAATCGATAGAAATGGCCTTCCGGTAGAGATCTACACTGAAAAGAAACACAAAATTAGGATGCGAAGTATGGATAGGCAAAAATTCTTGGATCTATGTAAGGTTGCACTTGACGATTTGGAAAAAGAAATGATAGACATCATGAAAGCTCTGGGATTAAGTGGAGACTTCGAAAAGTACTATAGAACAGACTCGGATGAATATCGTGCGATGACCCAGAACACTTTCCTCAAGTTATGGAACAGAGGGTTAGTTTATTCTTCAAACAGACCTAATAATTATTGCACAGATTGTGGGACAACGATAGCTGATGCTGAGATAATCTACGAAGAAAGAAACACAAAGCTAATTTACATGAAATTCAGAATTAAAGATAGTGCAGAAGAAATTATAATCGCATCCACAAGGCCAGAACTCCTATTTGCTTGTCAGTGTGTGATGGTTAACCCCAATGACAAACGGTATGTTCAAGTGATTGGGAAAACAGCGATTTTACCGCTTTTCAACAGGGAAGTAAAAATAATTGCACACCATTCAGCAAAACCGGAATTTGGAACCGGAGCTGTAATGGTGTGTAGTTATGGTGATAAGAATGATGTGCAGATATTTAGAGAGCTTGGGTTAGAAGAGATCGTTGCTATTAACGATAACGGCTTAATGACGGACAACGCGGGAGCCTACGCTAACCTTAAGATCAACCAAGCACGAGAAAGAATAATTGAAGATTTAAGAAAACTTGGCTCTATCGATAAAGAGGAGTATATAATGCATAGAACCCCACTCTGTGAACGCAGTAAGTCACCTATAGAAATAATTCCAATGCAAGATTACTATCTGAAACAACTGGATTTTATTCCAAAATTAAGGGAATTTGCGTTGAAAATTGAATTTCACCCTGAGGTTCACAGACAGATTTTGTTGAATTGGTTAGATTCCGTGGTTATAGACTGGCCAATTTCCAGAAGGAGATTTTATGGTACTGAAATTCCAATATGGTACTGCAAAAAATGTAATACTCCGAATCTTCCGGAGCCAGGAAAATATTATAGACCTTGGAGGGAAGAGCCTCCATTCAATAAGTGTCAAAAGTGTGATTCTTCAGAATTTGTAGGGGAGGAAAGAACGTTCGATACATGGATGGATTCTAGTATAACTCCTCTTTTTGTTACCAAATATGATAAAGATGAAAACTTCTTCTCCTACACATATCCAACAAAAATCAGACCGCAAGCCAAGGATATAGTTAGAACTTGGTTATTCTATACGATGTTACGATGCTATCAGATGACTGGTCAGTTAGCGTGGTCTGATGTTTGGATAATGGGATATGGCGTGGATGAACGGGGAGAGAAAATGAGTAAAAGTAAAGGTAATGTTATCGATCCCTTTCCAATTATAGCGAAATACGGAGCTGACGCGTTCAGATTTTGGTCTGCAGCAGAAACAAATTTAGGCCAAGACTTCAGATGTTCTGAACAAAAGATAGCTGAAGCACAAAAGTTCTTGACAAAACTATGGAATGTAGGCAGGTTTATTTCATCATTTGACGTAACCGCTATGAGTCCAGCTGACCTTCTACCTACTGACAGATGGATTTTGGCAGAATTGGCAAGACTGGTTGACCGATGTCTTAAGGGTTATCGAGAATTCAATTTCTTCATACCGTCCACATCGTTAAAAGAATTTACATGGAATTTGTTTGCTTCTCATTATCTGGAATTAGCAAAGTCACGTGCATACAACAAATATGAGCCTTCAGGATATTTGTCAGCACTGTACACTTTGCACAAATGTTTTTCCACTATGTTGCTCCTGCTCTCCCCTATTTGTCCCTTTATCACAGAGAAGTTATGGATGACACTATACTCTTCAAACAGTATCCACACACAGCCTTTACCAGTTGTTGAAAATATCTTCGAAGACATGTGTCAGTACTCTTACCTTATAACGGAATTCAATTCGATGGTGTGGAATAAGAAAAAGGAAACCATCTCCAAAAATACAGGCAGGTCACTTTCATTAAGAGATCCTATAAGAATAAACGTGCCGGATGAGTTGAGCCAGTTCAAAAGTGATCTTATAGACATGCATAATTTACAGACATCGTCATCCTGAATGTAGCGAGGTTCTCTATACGCCATGTCAACCAAATTTTATGAATCAAACTAGCAAAATATAATAACTGGGTACACACTAAGTTGCTCTATGATATTTCTTAGCATAAATTATCTAATATCATTTGAGTTTCAAAATAATTTAGCTGGTGTTGACTTATAATTTGACTCGAGTTAAATTGCCAGTATGACTTTGTCCCTGTAAAATTTGGGATCTCGTCCTAAAAAGATTGTGTCCATTATTATCCATCCGTCATGTATATCTTACTGATAAAATACTTAAATATCTAATTAATTAAATTATCATAATGGGTTCTCCCTGGAAAGCGATATCTGATGGCAATCGAAGAAAGATCCTTATGCTACTAAAGAAAAGAGACATGAATCCAACTGCAATTGCAAAACATTTTGATTTTACTCTTCCTGGTCTTTCAGCCCACCTTAGAATATTAAAAGATGCTAATCTTGTAGTTGAAAGGAAACAAGGTCAACATGTACTTTATTCCCTAAATAAAAAAGGATCAGTTGAAATGATCAGATTTTTTGTAAATGTTTGGGGTTATGAAATAAACTCACCAAAAAGCATGCTCTTATGAGGGATGTGGTGACGGAGATGTTTCGACAGTTATTTCAAATGCTCTATGATGAAGATAATCAAAATAGATGGCCAGGTCAAAATATCACATAAATGCCTTGACTATATGTGATCATGAACTTGAATATAAAGCAAGGACAATGGTCTGATGGCTCATTCAGGTTTCAAAGATAGAAGAAATGTAAGAAGTGTGCAATGTAAATGATGGGAGGCAAATACTATTTGTGATCCGAACAGAGTGAATATATTAAATGCCTAGTGCGATCTCTAAACACAGAAAGTCATATCTGACAAATTTATGTCTATGAAAACAACATGAAAACGTCGTAATTACATGGTTCATAGGTATCACAGTCATTATTTTTCTTTGTTCAGAATATCTATTACATCTTCTGCAATATCTATAGCGGCGTGAGAACCTACATTAGGTTCTAATGTCACCAACAGGATATTCTTATCCATATAGAATGTAAGAATCGATATCTTCTCCCTTTCTACATATGCAAATCTTGCCTTACCCAGTGTATCATCAAAACGCTGTCTCATAGATCTTCTCAATGCAGTTTGTGCCAAGTATAATTCTTCATTATCCTGATCTACAATAGAATCTATCCCTCTTTTCATACCTCCAGCTATGACAGTGCCTGCATCATCAATAACCCCTGCATATCTCACATCATCCTGTAATTCAAAGATTTTTTCACACAATTCGCCGTGATCCATACTTACTCGGAATAGGGAGCTAATTATTATACGTTAATAAGTCGAGGTCATGAGACGTATTATTAAGAAAATAAACAAACTAAAGTTTTAGAAAATCTTGTGAAGGGATTGATTCTTCCGTATAACGACATCTAATATGTACAGGTTGAAGGTACTCCTAAACATTTGATTGACTGATGCTTAGCTGGGTTAATATAAATAAACCCACCACCAAGACGGGAGTGTGAGGCCCCTTACTTTGTTACCGAGGGAGGTCTCGTAGGTCGAGATATTGCGTTAACGGGTCTGTCTGATTGTAGAAATTGTTGATAGTTAATTATTGACACACCCTCCCAGTCTGTCCAGTGCTCTAACTTTTATTATTGACTCTCGCCCTACACTCCCTATGGTTTGCAAAAGCATTTGCGAAAGACTACTGGTGAGGAAATACAGGCCAGGGTACGGTGAGGGCAGGAAATATTGCAGTAGATGTGAGATTTATCTTTTTCATCAAGGTGTTTTTTGTCCATGTTGTGGTGTTCAGCTTAGAACATCTCCCGCTGACAAGAAACTGAAACACAAAAGAAACTATTTTAGATCAATAAAAAGCAAATTTCTCACATGTTAGATTCAAATTGTCCATATGCTTTCTTCGACATGATTTTTTAATAGAACAGGTAGCTTTGAGACGATAAGACTTGTGAAGAATAGAGCCAAAAGTGTAATTCAATGGTCTTTCAGAGGAATTATCGACATTACTATGATTCATGCATCACCTTTACAGAATTGCCTCGAAATTCTAATTTCGAGGATCGCACCTTTCTCGTTTCTAGCTAATAAATCAGAGAATCATAACCGAAATTTAAAACCTAAATATCTATAAATATATCACACGCTATATACTGTTGTGAAAGACGGTCTTACCATTCCAGAAGGTATTCCATCGCTTATGTCTTCAAATGTGGCAATCGTAATGAACAGTGATGCAATTATTCTTGAAAGTGACCGATTCGTTGATGAAGCAATAAATCTAATGAAGGACAGAAATGATCGCAGCGTGTTGGCATCACATAAGGGTGAAGTTGTGGGCCTCGTAAGTAAAACTGATATTCTCTACAAGATAATTGCGGAGGGAAGGAATCCAAGCAAAGTGAGGCTCAGAGAAATTATGACAAGTCCAGTGCTAGCTGTAGATCCCCATACAACGGTAAAAGAAGCTCTGTCCGTCATGAATAAACGAAATGTCAGACAGTTAATGGTCCATGCATATTCAGCCGTTCTAGGGATTGTCTCTAGGGAAGAAGTTTCCAGGATGATGGAAAAAATTGCACTTTCTATGGAAGATGCGGCTTTAGAGGGAACGCCAGTCTGTATAATAGATCAGAACACAATTTCTTATGTTAAGGATCCCAGTAAGGCTAAATTGAGCTGTCCGTATTGTGGATCTCCTTTTGATACTAAAGAGGGACTGTCTAAGCACATAGACAGGCTCCATGGCGAGTCAGGTATCCTTGAGGGCGATGTACGACATATGCTTGAATAAGGAAATTCTGAGAATTCTCATAGTGGACTCTTCATAAGGGTTATTTTTTTGGGAAGTGTTTATAACGCATTTCCTGACCACAAATTGTCTCTAAGAAATAAAAACTATCTCGATGATAGAAATACGAACCACTACAGACTACCCGTCGCATGTGATGGCAATAAGTATTGTGAGATCGTCATGGACAGTCTTATTGTTATATACAACTGCATGTGCTTCGACTAGATCTGCATATCCTCTATCTTATTACCAAATACGTCATCTAAGACAGAACATTTTGTGTTCTAATGTATATTTTATCTTATAGGTTCTCTAAACCGTCAGTATGAAATGGCACACGATCATTTCAATTATTTCCAATGAGTAATGTATATCCTAAGCGCAGTTAGCTAGTAACGTTGAAATCGTCGTGCGTCTTCTTGGGATATCTTAAACCAGACCTTGTGTCCGTCATATCTCTCTACGAGGTCCTTTGGCAGAGAGAATTTATCTTTATCGACTGTTCCTTTCTTCGTAATCACGTGATCTGCTTCTACTCCTAGAATTTCGCCATCGGAAAAAAGGTAAAAAGTACGATTTTGACCTAAAAATACTACGATAATTCTAGCTTTATGCAACTGTACTAAATACCTTATTTAGCCGGGATTATTCGTTAGCGATTTCTTTCCAATGGAATTGCATTCGGATCGTTGTTTGGGAAAGACTGTGAGGATGCTGTCGGAACTAATTCATATTTGGATCGATATCCCCTAGGATTAATCATCATTCCCTCGTAATTATATGTCGAAGAATTTCCAACTATCACTGTTGTAATCATACCCAGCATATCACTGTGGTTCAAAATGTCCCTAAGGGTAGTTAAGACTACAGCCTGACTCTCCCTATATGCACCCTTAACAATTGCGACTGGTGTTTCAGGGTTCCTATATTTTAGAAATATATCTCGTGTATCTTGTAACTGATGAACTCTTTTCTTGCTTGCAGGATTGTATATTACAGTTACATAATCACCTAGAGCAGCGGCCTCTACTCGTTTGACTATCATTTCCCACGGCACCAGAAGGTCACTCATGCTCACCACAGCGAAATCTGTCATTAAGGGTGAACCCACAAGTGCAGAACATGAATTAAGTGAAGATACTCCAGGGACACATTCAACATATATGCCTGCTCCCCTACTCCATTTTTTGTCGGCTAGAATTTCATATATCAAACCAATCATTCCATATATGCCAGGATCTCCAGAAGATACCAAAGAGACTATCCTTCCATTTTCTGCAAATTGAATTGCTTGATTGGCCCTATCGACCTCCTGCGTCATGGGATATCTGTAGACCTCTTTACCTGAAATAAGATCTTCAACTAGGGAAACGTAAGTATCATAACCTACAATCACTTCACTTTCTTCTATCACTTGCTTCGCTCTGTAAGTCATATGATCGTGATGGCCAGGACCAATTCCAACTACATATAATTTGCCTTTATCTGAGGTCATTAAAGTAGATGAATATGCCAGGATATATTACTTTTATTAGCCATTGGCCCAGTTAGCAAAGCTAGTCCGAGCTCGCCTGATAGCAAACTAGTCTGATTGAGATGCTCGCTCATGATTTTAGGTGATAATGGTTTCATGATAGATTATTGGATCTTAAAGCTCTCACTTCTACAATACAGCAGATGATATTTTCACACCATTCAATTTGAATATGCCAATTCTAAGGATGTGCTATAGAAGGAACAACTATTCCTGCCGTTACAGTAAAATTTACCTTTAACTCTATCATAAAAATATTCCCAGTAGTCATAGGGATATGCGTTTTGAGAAGCCAACTTTGGATTTCTTCTGTATAGGTTGGCATTAGGTCAAGAACTCAATCATCCCGTTCGTTGAGTCAAAAGTTAAACTCAAGATCCAGTCTTATTCTCTTCCAAAATACAATACTATAAGAACTCGAATAGTTTCTAGTATGAAAGGATTGAAAACGCTGCGGTCGGTCGAGCCCATCTCAAATGAGCGAAAGGATGAAGAATTAAAACTTTGTTTGGGCTGCGGTAATGTTGCAACGCAAAAAGCGTGTTTTGATGTTGAAGATAGCGCTAGAGTCGTAGAAAGATATTGTGATACTTGTGTCAAGTCAGTTAAGTTTGAATGATAACCTAATTTTTGTGGCTGTTATAATGCATATAAAACACCTTCCAAAAACGTTTGAATACATAGTAAAATTGCATTTGTCTATGCCATAGGTTATTTTCCTTTTTAGATCTAATAGTTTCATGTTCACTGAAGGTAGATCCATGCCAATGATACTGCTCATATCTACAGATATTGGATCTCCTCATGGTTATTAATTATGTCGACTTAAAAGAGTCTAATCTAAATAAACATGGTATCTGCTCTCATTCTGACAGAATGTACGTACTCCTCATTGGTAAAACTTGTTTCCGAATTGGAAAGAATTGGAGTTGATATGATCTATAAAGTGGCAGGAAGTCCATATGATGTTATTCTAAAGCTCAGCGCCAAGAGTAAAAAGGATTTGAAAAAAAAGGTAACACAAATGATACAGTTACGACATGTTATTAGTACGTTGTCACTCATAATATTAACTTGAAATTCAATGACAACAGTTCTTTTCCGACGTAGAGTAGGCTGGGTGGCAACTTAAGAAATTTTTTCTTGGGGTTGAGCCCACAAACATAAAGATCAATTTTTGGCCTGCCAGTTAGCTCCTCCTCATAGTTATTTTTGTAATATATTTACCAGCCCTTCTAGTTCTGAATCATAGTTCAATTCTGTATGAACTATAATGGAAGAAAATACCTTTAATGGCTTGGAGTTGTAAATATTCTATTACCTAAGATGGAGAGTAAATAAAGACTACTGCATTTTCTCATTTGGGAGATTATCTAACTCAGAGGAAATAATAAGTAAACAGTTCTCTTAAAGTGGAAAAAGTATGTATTTGTATTCCTTTTAATTGTTATAATAGGACATCCATTTAGTTAACTATGGATACAGTAAATAAAATCCTTGAAAACCTCTTGCTAGTAGATGACAGCATATTATCGGTTGCTATGGTTGATATGAATGGACACACTGTTTCGTCTAAAAGTAAGTATCATATTAATAATGGATTTGTTTCAAATCAACGGAATGATGACTATGGGGTATGGCTAAGAGCTACGTTCGCAATGGTTGAGCAATGTGCCAAGACCTTTGGGAAGGTCG
Organism: uncultured Nitrososphaeraceae archaeon; assembly: GCA_963728595.1. Taxonomy (GTDB): domain Archaea; phylum Thermoproteota; class Nitrososphaeria; order Nitrososphaerales; family Nitrososphaeraceae; genus TA-21. The sequence continues at coordinate 9,658 of CAVSLF010000023.1, read as the reverse complement.
ATACATTTGTATCTTTCCACCAAAAGGTAAAACTGATGGTTATTCCTAGGAGTGAAATGAATGCTCTCTTTGTACTTATAGTTCCTCGGTCCACCAGTTTAGAATACATCATAAGCAAAATTAGCAAACTTGTGATCTCTTATAAGGACCAAAAGGACTGGATAAATAATTACAAGGAATCTGATATTTTGCAAGACAAAAAGTGGTTGAGATAGTGTAGCGTCAACAAGTTGAGAAGCATCCCCTGATCTCTACACAAATGTAAGCTTTCAATCCCTTAATTTTTATTTCTCTACGCTAATGGCTATTGATATTCGCTTTTAGTAATTTTCTACTAATTTATAATTTATAGTAACTATCTATTTATTGTTTGTTAAATAGCGAGATAGCGATTTCCTTTTCAATAATTAATCATCAATCCTGTCATTAATATATTTCAAGAGTCTTTCATATACCTTTATTTATCCAATAATGGTAATAAATTGACAATAGGTCTACATGTAGGTATCCCCTTTCTAGTTGCTAAAATTAGTATTTAGTTACGGAATGGCTTCTCAATGAATAGCCCGCTCATGAGGAAAATTGGACCAGTTTCATTATTGTACATGGCCAAAAAATACAATGTAACATTTCTATTCGAATAACTCACAATCTTGCACCATGATTTTCTCCTTTACGAAATGACCCGCACGAGGATATTACAAAATCTATTCTGATCATCGGATTTATCCATGTAATTAACTGTGCCCGACATATGTCAAACTGAAAAAAAGTGATACGCTGCAGGCATAGGTTAATGATCAAAATCGGCTTGTAACCAATAATCGGAGGTAATGTCACTAGCGATAAATGATGTAAACCCTCCTTTTCGCGATAACATTATCAGACTCTGTCTCTTCATAATATACAATGAATGAGACTTTCAAAAAATTCTTTTTGTGGGCACGCATATTTGATGACAATGAGAATGGGAATATAGACTCATCCAGACTTCCAGTTCTCAGTATCAACGCGAATACCGAACCAATTCGTAGCACTGGTTTCATGCTGATAAGTATTGGTGTCTTGTTAGCCGCAAGCTCTGGAGGTTGGGATATTACTAATCACCTTCTCAACAAGCCTGAAACATTCTTTTCTCCACCTCATGCCGGATTATACGCGGGAGTCGCTATAGTAGTTTTTGCATCGATATTGGTTTTGCATAACAGTCGTCGTAGTTATGCTTTGGCTATTGCCAAATATCATTCTATGATTATTGAAAACAGTAATAGTGGCTACACGAAACCTCGACTGCCTTTATCACCAAAGCTGATCATCACAGGCGTTGCTATGTTACTTGTAGCAGGTCCTTTCGACTTTGCTTGGCATTCAGCATTTGGATTAGACGGACTATTAAGTCCATCTCATATCACTCTAACATTGGGCTTGGTCTTGAGCAGTATTGGAGCGCTTGTGGGAATCCTTTCAGTCAACAATTCTAACTTGCTTAATCGAAAGAAGAATAAAATCGAATCAGTTATGACGTTTATTTCTCCTATTCTGCGGTCAGGGATTCATGAGGAATATAAATCGCCTATTTTGATCGTCATAGGCGTTATTTCAGTATGGATTACACTTTCCGGTCTGACTCACATGCTATCGTTGCCATTCTCAGACACAGAATATTTCAAGTTTAATCCTGATCCCACTCTAGGGGCCATAATTGCAACGTTAGCGTTGCCTTTTTTAGTATCTTTTATTCTGATTTCTTCATTCCAATTGACAAGAAAATTTGGCGTTCTTTCAATCACAGGAGGCATGTTCATGACTGTCAATCTTATTACATCGATACTGCCTAACCAACATCTTCTACCAACTATCCCATTCTATATGCTAAATTTGATTCCATTTCTAGCGGTTGATGTGTTATTGTCAAAGTTATCAGTTTCCAATTATAAGACAACTATTTACTGGGTATCAGGTGCAATACTTGGTTTAACATTTTTTATGCTGTATTATCCATTAGATACTCATACTTACAATGAAATTTTGGCAAATCCACAGCCAGTTTGGCCAAGCCTTACTAGTTCTATATATTTTGGGATAATGAACAAAATATATCCTCTCGTTGCGCTACCATCCATAACTATGGGAATTCTTGGGGCTATTTTTGCTCCTCGTTTTAAGCGAAATGGACAGCATATTAGAGTTTGATTATGTTATCAATCAATAAATAGGCAAATTCTGGGGGTCCTACCTTAGATTTCTACCTTTCACTGACTAGTCCCTAGTTGCCCGGTCTTGGATTCGTTCTTGGGCTAGTGGAGAGTCCAGGACATCTGAAGTATATAGATTTACTAGAATCTCCAAATGCTGATCCTTTTTCAAATGCGAATACTTTTCTTAATTGACATCTCTCTCGACGATCGTATCTCCTTCATTCATTTCAAAAGCAAGATGCATATATGAGGAATATGTCAATTCTGTCTATATTTATCTCTAAACTACTTCCACCGATGCCATTTAATTTCGAAATGAAAAAGAGAAAACAATTTACAAACGGGAATCTAATGATTTGATACAGTCACGCACATAAACTATAATTCATATGATATTTCAAATATGAGTTGATAAGAACGTTACTATTTAAATAACATGGGTTAATTAAAGATAACTCATCAATAGTCATTTTAAAGATATGGATCAGTAAATTTGCGTGTAAAGCTATCGAACTAGCGATAGATTGCAATTACGTTGATCGATAATTTGTAGAATAGAGAATCAATAGTAATGAATTTATGGAAAATAATGGTCTAGCAGTAAATTTCTAGAAAGATTTAACTAATCTACTCAGAATTGACTTCATATGAAAATTTTAGCGATTCTTTACCCTGGCGGAGAGATAGCAAAAAACAACCCAGGTTTGTTAGGTTGTGCGGAGAACGCGTTGGGCTTGAGAGATTTTCTCAAAAAACAAGGCCATGAATTTGTTGTATTGACTGACAAAGAGCATACGCTTGATGAACATCTATCCACCACCGAGATTCTGATCACTACTCCTTTTTGGCCCGCGTACATCACGAAAGATCGAATCTCGAAGGCACCCATGCTACGACTCATTTTAACTGCTGGTGTTGGTTCTGATCACGTCGATTTGCAAGCAGCGGCAGAACGACGTATAACTGTGGCTGAGATTACTGGAAGCAACGTCGTAGGTGTCGCAGAGCAGATAGTAATGCATATTTTGGCACTTGTGCGAAACTATATGCCCGCATACAAACAGGTTCTTGATGGTAGATGGGATATTGCAGAAATTGCGGCTTACTCTCATGATTTGGAAGACAAAGTTGTTGGAATTATAGGGGCAGGTAGAATTGGACAACGGGTGTGCGAACGACTGAAGGCATTTGATGTCAAAATTTTATACTACAACCTCCCTCGACTGACAACTGCAGAGGAATTTGTATTTGGTATACGTTATACCCCATTACAACAACTAGTTGAACAATCCGATGTCATTAGTATTACCACTCCATTAACACCGGAAACGGAAGGCCTGTTTAACCATGACCTACTTTTCAGCATGAAGAAGGGATCATATTTAGTTAATTGTGCACGAGGAAAAATCGTTGATACCTCAGCCTTGGTGGAAGCATTGGAGAAAGGTCATCTGGCGGGCTACGCGGGTGACGTGTGGTTTCCTCAACCTGCGCCAAAAGATCATCCCTGGCGGCATATGCCTAATCATGCGATGGTACCTCATTACTCCGGGACAACTCTTGAAGCGCAAAGCCGGTACGCTGACGGAGTGAAAAGAAGTCTTTCTCGTTACATGAGAGGACTTCCTATCGAGGCAGAGTATCTTATTGTGGATAATGGCAAGGTGGTGAGTCCCAGTTACAGCTATGCCTTTAAGACATGAGCGAGAAACACTTTCAGATCCTATCGAACTAACGTAGGACAAATTCGTGTTCTAGTTGACGCAAATATTATTGTGATAATTTAGAAATCCTGACAGTTTACCATCATAATATTTGTTATCAAATAGAGTAATTGTCATTGACCAATGACCAAAACATGCCTTGAAGAAATTTGCGTTGAATTGTAATATTGTTGTCATTGTCTGTCATTTCGGACTAATACTTTTTCCCATCCAATTGGAATATGCCCTGTTGGACGGTCATTTGAATTTCATAATATCTTCCCAAATGGATCTATATGGACATAGTCAATTGATAACACAGACCCTAATTATTCTACAATGGTGAAAAACTGGTATAATTTCTACGAGAAGAAAAAAGAATTACATAATATGCTTCTGCACTTCTCAACAATTTTCTTATTCTTTATTCCAAAGAATCATAATTAATCATAATTAATGTACCTATTTTAGTAACATTGTGCGTCAAACATATTTCACAAAAATATTATCAGAACTTTCCTGCATATCATGCATAAGGCTACGGAGTAAGAAAGAAATGTACAGACACCGTCTATCTGACACAGAGTAACAAACCGGGACATCACTATCGCAAGGTAGGAAAAAAGGAACAAGAATTCAACGGATGGAGGGATAGATGATTAATCCTCGTAGTCATCCGTATAGCCGTGTATTAAGCCATGAGGCAAGAGAACTAATAAATCGTACCTGCAAAGACAAAAATATTACGAAAATATTTGAAATTCCTCCTTTATTCTTGTCTAATATATACTCGAAAGAATAATTACCTATGAAATGAATTTGCTAATTATCATGGTTAATTATCCCAAATCATTTTAATAAATGAATATCAAATATGATTAGAGTAGTCAGTGCAAAAAAGGCGACGATATGATCCGTGATGCTTTAGATGTTATAATTGTGATATCAAGCGGCCTACATTCACTGTGAAAGATACTAATCGTATTAATTCATCTTTAAACAATTGTAGACAGGCATTTGATTTTGGAAGACATAGTGATACTCGACTTGCAGAACATCAATATGCTAGTAAAACAAACTAAATCCAGAAGCATGCGATGGAACAGTAATCTGACAATGAACTGTGATTTTTGCAGAAAACAATCTGAAAAGTACAAATCTTTCTATTCGCCGAGCGGCATCGACCCACGGGAATATCATCTTTGTACCGACTGTATCAAGAATTGGCTTAGGGAATCAGATCAATTATGATCAACTACTTATGCTATATTCATATTGGCTATTGGTCCGCGAATGTAATTCCCTAGTTTTAGATATGCTGAAAGAAAATACGAAGAAACAGATTAGACAAAGAATAGGTGAGAGTCAGTGAATGTCAAAAATCCAAACACATTTGTGATTAAGTTTTATTACATTGAATTTAAATATATTTTAGTCTACGTTACCTCGTTATAGTGTCCTAGGTTGTGCTAGAAATGATTGTAATTCAACTATTCTTGCAGCTGCCTGATGGTGTCACAGTGCTTGTACTCATGTTTCGAAGAGGTATGCTTACATATTGTGTTTTTGTACCTGATCATACTACATCGAAATTCCCAATAGTCCAATTTCGATAATTTAAGGGGTTAGAAAATATCTAGAGTGGGGTTAAAGAAAGGAGAGACTCGAGCCGGTATTGACACTTAAGAGTGGTGTGATGATTTTAACTACTTCTAGCAGTATCATCGGTATTGATATTTGTTTTTACCTAAACCAATATACCCAAATGGTTATTTTCATCATAAATTATCATTAAGACGGCTAAAAGACATTTATGGTTCTTTATATAATATCCAGTGAATAATATTTGTATAGTGAGGCAAGGTGGCTAATGTGATATTTGATTTGATCGTGAATACATTTGTCGCGCTTTTTGGCATAGCGTACAGATGGCTGGAACAAAATGTAATAAACTATGTACTAAACTTTGTCAGGGGTTTTGAGCATGTACTAGTCATGTTTGTCGCAGTTGCCTTTTTACTAATCACAGTGTACATAATAGTCAACCACGTGAAAAAACTGCCAAAGTCCTACATAATAGAAATAGTAGATGTATTTGGCGAAAGGGTTAATATTGATAGCTTAAGACATAGTTTTACCACATATGAGGCTGCTAAGAGTTATTCACAGTTCTATACCAATTTATACGGAAAGCAGTACAAATTTCGGGTTGTAGGCCGTAATAGAATCGCAGATCCATTTATCAAAAAAATAAATACACTATCAAATGAAAGATAGTCGGTTTAAACAGTAATTTACAGAAAATTTCAAAGTTGAAATATATCTCTAAAAAAGAGATTCACTAGGCTTTTCCTTGTGAGCATCCAATTCGAGATATCTCGGTCTTAAAACACGCTAAACAGCAACACTTTACTATCCCAATATGCAAATTTCAAATGAATGTTTGGAAAATCAAAATGTAGGCTATGTGGAGACAAAGTTAGATTTGTGGTAAGACATTTAAATGAAAAACATCCTGAAACTTTAAGTGACAAGGATGTCGTGAAATTGAAAATGCAAAATATAATCGCAAAATACTTTTCAGAGGAGTAATGCATTCGTTGGACACAATTGGTACACTTACTGATTTTCCTTGGAATGTATGTCTCCATGTAGGAATATTCTGATACTTGAATTCTAAAAAAGTGAAGATTTCAATAAGAATTATTTTACCCTTGTTGTATAACGATAAATCTCGCATCGAACGATCATTATTTCTCAAGACCAAAGAGGAATTACATGACACCTTCGGCGGAAAAACTGAACTAGTACCTACCACGGGAAGTTGGAAGGATGAAATGGGTCGGTTGAACGAGGAACCATCTGCAGGCTTTGAAGTGATAGCCGACAAATCGGATGAAACGATTAAATTCTTAAAGAATTATAAAAAAAAGTTGAAAGTCAGGTTTAAACAAGACGATATAATGATAACCTATTACTCAGTCAATATAATTTGACGATTCACAATAATCGTCGGCTAGATTGTAGCTGGATTAAAGGACCATGTTGAGGATCAGATACTTGAATCGTTAATTGTTATAAATCAGACAATTCACTCCAAATAGGAATTGATTATGCACGCAGTTGTTAGAACTAATATTTTAGCTAAGTCATTAATATATCACGTTACTTCTACAAATAACAATGTTCAAGGCATTGAAAGGAATTTGGAATAAGGAAACCAAACGATAACAGATTTGTTGGCATGATATCTTCCGTCTTATTGCCTGGCACAAGATAATTTCTAAATTGCTTATGTCTGCCTGCCTCATACTTTAATGATTTACTAGTGCATTGTGAATGTACTCATAATCTGGCGGATATGTCATATTTTGAACCAGAACAAATTATCCATCTTTGGATTCATTGAAAGCTTGGCCAATGGATTAGGAAAATAATTAAGTATGGAAATTCCTGTATTCGAAATTATTGTTATGATAAAAACTGCAACTAGTCTGTTTGAAACCTTTTGGTTTGACATTTGATAACTATACTCGTTTTTCAGTTCAATTATCATTCTAAAGATTTCATATCAAATGGATGCAGTAATGAAGTCAGCATGTATAACATCCTTTTGATATACCTGTCCTTCGATGGAACCAAGATTAATTCTCTTTGATAAAAGGCAATCAAGTGCTCAATCAGGCAGTCAGTACTCTGTCTGTCTTCCCCTGATGATAGCTGAGTAAGGATCATTGCATACCAGTATTGTACTACTGCATCTTCTCCGTACTTGTATTCTAGATCTATTATAAATGAAAAATTAGAATGACATCTTCTGCATAGGCCATCATGAGCATCTGCATATCTTTTTTCAACTATATGGCCACACTTTGCCTTCATCATTTTGATTAATATCAACGTGAAGAAGGCATATTAATGCTCTGGTCCCCTGAATACTGTGATATCATTGACCCTTTATTCCATCAGACTACGGAGGACCGAACATCAAAATCTTCGTACGAGGTAAAAATTCATAATAATTCTATTCGCATGCCGTACTCATAAGGGATCCATAAACTTCAGGACTTCCCCCCGATATAATCCTTAAATTCAAAACTACCTTGTTTTAAATTTAGTCACGAAGTAAATTAATTTCTCGCTTTCATCAACTGATTTGAAATGTGAAATTTGTTATACCAAAAAAGAGCACCTGCCATAATAATAAAATCTGTAACATAGAAAAGATCCCAGAACCAAAGATTATGGGAATTGTGGTTTACAAAGTCATGTACGTATCCGTCATCTGCGATAGCGTTAACTAATAAGGATAATGAAGAGAGAAACCATGGAATCGCCTGCTGATAATCTTTTCTCAAGTTTACAAGGATTGTTGCAGACGGAATTATTAATGACAAATCCAAAATAGGATAAGCAATAGTTAGGACAAAGGCTGCCAGGTCTTCATCTGTAAGAAAAAATGATGGAGTTAAATTAATTATGTCATAAGCAATTAGTAACAAAGTAGCGCTGGATGCTATAATTATAATTCCAAGGTTGATTTTATTCTTCAAGGATTTGAGTGTTATAATCAGATGTAAGGCGAGAAAGACATAACCGCTTATCCAGAACAAGTCTGCAAAAGAAATTAATTTTCCCTCTTCTATCCCTAAGGCATAATAATAGTATGTGAGGGTTAAGTCAGCTGACAACCAACTAACGAGGCCAATAGTAAGAAATAAGTAGGATTTTCCATGAGGTCCAAGAAGTCCATGTCGGTATACAGCAACCAAACCCAGACCCGAAGCAACTGATCCAGTTATGTTTAAAATCCACAGAATGGTAGGATATCTATAAATCGGATCCGAAAAAACTATTATGGAATTAGCAATCACTACTGAGGCAACCATAAACAAAGTCATATACCTCAGTGTTGTTTTGTGGTCTATCTGCTTGCCGATTGACAGATGATTTTGGACTAACTTGGTTGCATAAAGATTTTTCTGACAATAGAGCCGGCTATATCAATTGAAAAAAAATAGGCGCTCCAAAATCATCCAGATTCTTGTTTGGCGATAAATCTGTATTACCCTTTGACTTTTCTCTGCGGCAGCTTTCCGCACGAAAGCTTTTGGGCATTGGGAAACGTGCAACGTTCTGCTCACATATTACCCTGAGATCTTAACTAGATAATAAATGGATTCAGACATGAATAGTTTATTTACCCCAGAGATTATCTACAGCCATGTTTGTTTGTAAAATAAATATTCTGATAATAGTTGGCGCGATACTAGTTCTTGGTGGATTTGTTTGTACCAACACTTCGTTTTCCGCATCTGCGCAGACGTCTATGGAAATTACGTCTGATAACACACCGAGTAACGATACTTATATTTCACAGAAAACAGAGATGTCTGTTCCAGCATCTCCAATGGTTACCCCACCGGGTAAACTCCCACACCAGACGGTGTTCGCTCTTCCCCTTAGAGATGATGGTAAGATATGGACAGGCGTTGTTACCTTTACAGCAAGTAAGCCTATTGAGATAGAGGTGCTTCATAATTATGATCCCAATATTCTACCCGATGCACAACATGGCGAACCCTATCATGCAACACTTCCAACTAATCAGACGATCGCACTTTCTACAATGACCATGTTTACGGATACACCTGTGAGGGTAACTGATACGCCTATTAGCACTGGTTCATTGGCGTTCACTGGAAGCGCATTGGTGTTTCATAAAACAAGTGGGGAACCTTTTACAGTCACATATAC
>CAVSLF010000022.1:0-281791 GCA_963728595.1 uncultured Nitrososphaeraceae archaeon | reverse complement strand
TATAAAGGTGAGAATCTGAGTTTACTTCTTTGTATAGATCAGAACGCCATTGTTGTACTGCGGTAGCTTATTATATATTGTTTGAATTAAAGTGGCAAATGACAAGAATCTAGATGAGCAATTAGAAAATAATACAAAAATATTGACTCACTTTGACAAAGAAGCCATCGAGTTCACGGATTGGTATAAGCCGGGTAAAGGAATAGCATGGCATTTTGGAATCCGGAGCAAATATATATATAGAAAAACTTGAACTTAGCGCTATATTCTTGGAATAACTTGTGATTTTGGGCAAAATTTGGAGGTAAGACCTACCTAATCTCTAAATAGAATCAAAAGTGAACATGATAAAGATGCGCAATAAAAAATCGATTGATACCGAAAGACGGATAGACACACTGGAACAAGCCCTGTATAAGAGAAGGTAGATTTTCCTTGGCATCTGTTTCAGCCAAACTTAGACGCCACTTCCCCATCTAGGAAGATAATCATGTATCATTCAGTGGATAACAAACGTGAAAGGCTCAGAGATTATAGTTGTGTTTGCTTTTTGCGTTAATGTCCCTTCCGCAACTGCTCTCCCGTAATAATATGTTCCATTCAGAATGAACGGAGGAATACCACTTTGATTACTGCCGACCGTATAGTCAAATTGATACTCATCTCTCGACAAACCTGGGATGGTGTAAGAATTAGGACTCCGACACCCCGTGGGTTTTCCCACACAACCCGAAGAGAGTTTTTCACCGTCTTTATATAAAGCGTATGTTACGTTTTCAAATGTGATTGGATTGATTCCAGTATTCTTTGCTGCAAATTGAACATGGTGGTCGTAGTCTGACTTGTCCTTGGTGGAGTTGGTTGATAACAAAAGGGGAAGGAAGTGTAATGGGATCTCTGGGATCTGAATTACACAAGGCACGATCGATCAAATTTCAATTTCAGAATAGATTCCCCCTCCACCACATGCAAAAGCAGCTATGGTGAATAATTACAGGCGCCCGCGCTAAACCTGGAACTGATACTTAGCAATAATCTAATAACTGGTGTTATAACTGGCCAACAAAGGCTAAATAATAATTATGTAGATTTTGACGTAGGATCTAAAAACATACCTAGAAATACCAATACGCCATAATCGGGGCTAACCTTTTCTATTAATTCATTTTATACATCTTGCATGTATAAAATCTGTACACACGGTAAACCGTATACGGGTACGGAGAATTAACTCATCTCATATGTTTACTAGTGATTAGGAAATACGAATGTGCGATCTCCCTGACAGATTGTTGTTGTGTCAGGGCTACTGTTCGTGCAGATATCAGATGCTGAATTCGCGTAAACGTTCGTTTGTGAAATCATTATGGGCGAAACTGCATTCACTTAGATCTCACTGCAGCAACAACCGTTCCTGGTGAGATAAGAGTTCCAGTTACTGAATGACCATTTGCTGGTGGGAGGGACGTGACGTCTTCCCATGCAGTTCCTGTGAAGTGGAACATTCTTATCTGTGAACCTTCATCCGTGACTAAACTAGCATTATATGGTATGCTTACTGTTAGCGTTCCATTAAGTCTTATATCTGCTGGACCAATATTAAAAACCGTCCCGATTACAGAATAACGAGTCTCGTTCAGTGTAGTCAGCATTTCTCCTTTTTGGCTAGTCCCGTTTGTAAGGTTCAACGCAACTAATTCGGAGGGTGTTTTTATTACCGATATGTGAAAATTATCTCCAGACGCTAGACTTGCAAAGCTTAATGTTATATTTCCTTCTCCTGGAATAGAGATCGTTCTATTTACACTATGTGAGGCAGACTCAACTTTCATGGTTGGACTCACTTGTTCAAGAATTGTTAGGACACTTGGATTAGAGCCCATAATTGTATTACCCGAAGATGTTGAAATTGAAGTACTTGTTAAATTCCTATCTGATTCTGAATCTGAGATTGGGACTATTGATGATTGCGTACTGGTTGGAGGTGTGACTGGGGGTTGAGATTGAGATTGTACAATCCCAGCAATAAAATCAAGGACGACCCCTGAACCTGGTAGTGCAACTCCACCACCACCACCGCCTCCACCAGATCCGCCAGCTCCACAAGATCCTCCAGCAGATACTCCTAGCCTTCCTCCTCCTGTTCCAGGACAAGCTGTATTAATCCCCTTAAGGCCTATTACAAACGTGCCAGGTCCATCGAGACTAGTTGTTGTGAGTGTTTTAGTATTTTCATCTATAGTCAAGAAACCACCGAGATCAATCCATGAATTTCCGACCTTTTGATAAATTGTGAGTTCCGACGGTATGGCAGTCTCCAAAGTGGTCCCCGGGGGTGGATCTTCGCCGCACGCAGCACAAAATTCAATGGTTTTTTCAAAAGTCAATGGAAAATTGGCGTATGACAATGTAACGTTAAGACTAAAACACGCTAAATCTGGTATTCCAAATACACAAGATACTGGTTCTAGCTGTGCTCCATCTCCAAGGGTAACCTCTACTGCACTACTAGTTAAGGGAGATGGATTGTCGTTTATAGGTAAGGTAACTTCTCTTATTTGTGCTGTTCCACTCTGAGCAATTCCGTCTATTATTATTGAAGCCCTAGGATGCAACGCGACATAAGATAATTTAATATTGTCACCTGCTGAAGGATCAACTTCTAGAGAATCTCCTGTTGAATCACTATCAGTAATTCCAAACGTGCCTTCGAATACTCCAGAATTTGGAGAATTCTCTGTCAATGTCACTAAGATGCCAGAGGAATCTGTTGTAGAAGTTACGTTTACCTGGACAGTATTGATTAAATTGGAATTCAAATTTGCATCCAGATCTTCTATGGTGACCTTTGCAGTATCGCCTATTGCATAACTTGGCTTATCTAATGAAATTGTTGCAGTTGTATTTTCTGTGTTAGAAACATCTCCAAAGCTAATCTCTTGTTCACTACCAGGAGAAATAGGCTGAACAATGACATTTGGATTAGCAGTATCACTTTGACCTGAGACAACTTCAGAGAGAGAGGCTACAGAAGACTCATTGGAAGTAGTAAACACAGACGACGAAGCCTCTGATGCTGACAAGGTTTCATTGGTGGCGGTAGCGCTAGATGATCCTGAAGAGGATTGGTTAGCGCTAGTGCTAACACCAGAGGATCCAGATGATTGATTTGTGGTAGTACTGGATAACCCTGATGAGGACTGGTTGGTACTACTGAGGGTATCTGTAGTTGACGATGAAGGTTCTGATCCTGGTGAAGATTGACTGGTGACGTTACTATCAATGGAGGATGAAACGCTATTACCATCCTGACTGGAATCTTGATTATCCACCGTAACTGTATCAGATGGAAATGGACTAGACGATTGATTTGATATATCGACACTTGTAGTTTGTTCAGTATTACCTGACGAAGTTTCAGATTCGGACATTGGTTCAATAGTACCAGATTGAGGAAAAGTACCACCGTTCGATATTGTACTACCAGAACTGTTATCGCTAGTCGGTGCATCATTAGAACTCTCGTCAACAGCTACCACAGTGCTAGAACCGACATCGGTTGTCTGGCCGTCGTCCTGGGTGCCGGTGGAACTACTGGAAGTGTCCGACGTGCCATCTGGTGGATTTACATCTGAAATAATGACTTCAGAGTTATCAGATATGGTATTCTGGCTATCTGAGCCTGTGTTTGCATCATCAGTATTAGGGTTTGTGGTGTATACAGCAGAATCGGGAATAGAATTTGCAACACTGGGGTTAGAGGTGGAATCTGGCTGAAATACAATACTGTCTGTATTGCTAGCGTTACCTTGTCCGGATGTATCACCGTGAGCATAAGTGGCATAAGTGGCATAAGTGATTAGAGGGAATGTAAAAATTGACGAAAACAGGAAGGTAAATATCGAAAGTGCCCAAAACTTGCTCACCTTAATATTGGCTCCCCCATAATGGAATATAAAGTGCGAATTTAAATAGTTTATCTTCTTGTGTGTAAGAATTCTAATACTGAATAATTTTAACCAAGAAAAATTGAAACTTCCTAGATTGTTTCTTATTAATGCAAAACCACTAACCGCCTGCGATGTCATCGTATCATGTTGCTTCTTTGTCCAACTTATGCGTGTCGTACGATAGATGGAATGTAGTAGTCTATGGTAATATCTAAAGGTTAAGTAGTAGATTGGTTTGTTTGTGTCATTTTACTCCATACTGCGGAGTAAAGGAACGCAAATATAAATACCAGAATTTTAATACCAACGTCCAATGAACAAGACTTTGCTTATGATTTAGATAAATATCCGACAATTAACTTTCAACGACTTTACAAATCCGAAAGAATTCAGCGCTATTAATTATAGATTCAGAATACTTTTTGGATCTTGAATTTAGTAATAATGCTAATATCTCAAACGGCGCCGATGAACCCCGTCGTCGGAATAAGTATGGTAACGTGTCAGCCTTCGAGGCAATTAACAAGAAATCTAGAGAGATTTTGCTGAAGACAAAAGACATTGTCCAGGAATTGGGTTATGAACTAATTTATGCAGATACAGACGCAGCATTTGTCCACAAGGATAACGCCAGCAAGCAAGATTACGATGAACTAAGACAGATAGTCAGCAAGAAAACTGGTATATCATTGTCACTTGAATATCATTATAAATTCATAGTCTTACTGCCCCTTGAAGCAGATGAAAAACTAGAGGCCTTAAAGCATTATTTTGGAATTACTTATAGTAAGGAACTGGTGACTAGAGGGATTGAAACGAGAAGACATGATACTCCGAATTTCATAAAGCAATTTCAGACCGAGTTGCTATATACTCTGTTTGATTGCGAAAACACTGCAGGGATATACGACAAGACACTCGAAGAGGCGCTATTCTGTATTACCAAGACAATCGACAAAGTGATGACCGGAGAGATTGAGCCGGAGGATTTGGTGGTTTCAAAACAACTTCGTATGAATATTTATAATTACAGGAGTATATTTCCGCACGTGGCAGCCGCTATCCAATTGAGCAATAGTGAACGCGTTTCAAGAGGTGACAATATAGGGTATGTTTATACAGACTCGCAACACCAGAATCCACTCTCTAGAGTTGTACCTGCACGATTTATTCGGAACAACGACAGTTTGGATTACGACAGGGAAAAGTATAAGGAATTGCTGCTCGATGCTTCCGAAACTGTTTTGGGAATTTTTGGATTTGACAGGACTTTGTATGGTAAACCAAAGGACAAGAAATAGTGGATGCAAATAAGAAGGAATAGCATGTCAGATGTGAAAGCTGAGATTAACAGTTAACAAGAGTTGTATTTATGTAAAAGCTGGTGTGTCGCAGTATCATTTGGTAGAAAATTATAATCATTAATATTGATAGTGGTCAATTATAAATAATGGGAATAAAGTTAGCTCTTGCTTACCTTACAGATCACAAAATATTTTTGATGAATACATGAACCTATTACATTTGCTGCAATATTTGATTCCAATAAAGTAGCCTGTCTTTCCTGCAGATGGTAAGGTTTCACAAATGTTCTTACATACCATATGATGACAAGCTCCTGAATTATAGCTCGATACTCTTTAGAAGTTGCTGGCCTAATTCAGTCAACTCCCAACGGTCGCCACAGTTTTCACATACAATCAATAAAGTGGCAGTTCATGACACACTTTTTGCATTCAAAGCCCGATTTGAGCACAGTCATGTTAGGCGGTCTATCTCTTCCATTGCCATGTAAAAGTTAGTTTATATCCGGCCCACTCTTTCCGCACAAACATATTGCCAAAATCTCACTCCAGAAGCTGATCGTTTGCTATAGTATTTGGTTCCTAATTCTATCTCCACGGAACAATGATAACAAATGAGCTTACTACTCCATACAGGGTCTAGTTTATGATTTTTAATTCTGTCAGCCTTTTTTGATACCTTTCGATTAATTACTCATTCAAAGTGCTCTTCCAGAACGTAGTCTACCCTCTGGTTAGTCACATCGACATTGGTTATCCTTAGTCTATGATCAAGATTGGGCAATACGAATTCCTCGCCCACCAATGCTGGAGCGCTATTTATTAGGAATGAGCGACCATAAGTCAGTGGTGGAGGTGGTTCAATTTTTCGAAGTAACAGGACACCATCACGAGGAGGGACAGAGCCGAATCCACGATCAAAACCCTCTGGGATGCGATATTCAAACCAGTATTCTAGAGGAGCGCGTTCTCCAATAGCACCAGTTGACTGACGAGATATCATAATGGCTATTTGTCTAGATGAGCCAACCGGAGGAGCACCCTGGTTAGCAAAAATAGATCCTTCCAAAGGACCAGATATTAAATCATGTCCTGTGAAGATATCCTTATCAAATAAAATCGAAATATAGTTCGGGAATTCTAGCCATCCGAGTCGATATAGATAGGGTGTACAGATTCCAGGGCCGCTTATGCTATGGGATCTTAGTCCATCGGCTGTGTCGCCGGCGACCAACCAGTTTGTAGGGTTAATTGCCGGATTTTCAAACGTCAGTCCGGCACCCATCACACAACGATTATCTCCGTACTCACCTGCCGGCAAAGGTTCAGTACTGGCATGACCTAATCCTAAGGTATGACCCATTTCATGACAAGCTAGATTTGGATCGAAGTCTAGAGCACCAAGAAATATGTCTCGTGGATGTGGGCGTCTTGCGGTAGTCCCGCGTGTTGCAGTTTGCTCATCAAGAATCCAAATCCAACTCTCGAATTTCTCTATTGGAAGACCTATACTCCGAGCTGCTTCCCTTGTGGGGCCAAATTCAAACCACGTAGCATCCGGATTACCGGCAGCATCTTGCCTTTTGACTTCAGCTGCAAGCCCGTTTTTTAGACCAATCGGCATAACGGTCGAATTAGGAATAAATATTTCCCACTCCACAAATAGTCGACCGCCACTCATTTTTCTGAAATATCGCGATATCCCCCATATGTCAGTGAAGGCTCTATTAAGCCATCGAGCGTCGATTGTAGTAGCACGTGCCATCCCACCGTATTCCAGAATACTAACTCCATAAGTTCGGGTTTTATTATTATCATGATAGCTTAGCATTTTTTTAACGGATAATGGAGCTTCTAGTCCCAATCTTTTCCCGGTTGCTTTAACGCTAACTACTGGGTTTGAAAAATCTACAATGGATGTATTTAGAAATCTTTTCATGTCGATAAGCTCTACTGAAGCGTTACCAAAATAGGAATTAGACCTTTTCCAGTTTTAAGTGGTCGCAAGGCCTTTCCAATGACTGCTCCAAATGCCCTAACCGGATCAGTTGCTTTCATAGCATAACCTTGAATTGATGACGTGGTTAATAAGTCGCCAACTTCAACACGCGCTCGCGTTGCTTCGGTTTTACAAAACACTTTTCCCATTAAGGCTAAAGGCTTTCTGTTATCTTTTGATTTTCTTTTATTCAGAACGAGGGCTGGTTTGCAATCTCCCGCACCGGAGACTACACCTGCCACTCGCTTATCATACTCGGCCGTACATTTGCTTAACATATCTTCACCTTCAATAATCATTACGGTACCTGGTTCAACATCTTCCGAATTGGAAATATCAAAATCTTCTGCACAATCGGCATTATTTAGGACTATATCACCTGATCTTCCGTCCAACTCTATGGAATTATCGCCAGCACTACCCCTTATTGCCATATATCCGGCTTTTGGACCTTCCCCAGCATTAGCTCCAAGCCATAGTCCCGTATACCCGCCTACATCTCCATGTAAACTAAATGAATGAAATCCTTTTTCATCGTATAACATAATATCACCTTTATTTCCGTCTAAAACGATGGAATTTCCGCCAGCTCTGGACTTTAAGGCGATTGAATTATTGAAACTATTCAAAAAAATGGACTCGAGTCCACGTTCGTTCCTCATAGCAATAAGGCCTTGCCCTCCCAAAAGGTTTATCGTCTGTGTGCCAGTATTGGTAGTCAGATAGAATTTTCCACCATCGCTACCAAAGCTTATCGACGCTTTTACGCCAAAGTCGGAGTCATGTATCCTAACACTATTCCGGTTCAGTCTTAATTGAGAATCAAAGGTCGGTTCTTCGTCACTTTCCAATGTAATTCGTGTAATTTTTTTGGTTGAATCCTGTACTACGAGGCTTCCTGAAACTATTTCTGGTGCCATTTACGTAGTTATATTAATCAATCATATAAGATTTTACTATATGCTATCTTCTAGTATTTAGATTAAGTTTGTCGGAAACGCAGCCAATTTTGCCCAACGTTTGTCAGATTAAGCGCAATTTTACCTCTCATACTACTATTTCTTAAGGTTAGAAGACTACTGGAGCATTGTCTCTCCGGTGAATGATTGGAAGAACGGATATTGTCACTGCAGGAGCCATGTTTTTGCATGTTTGAATTAGTCACTATTCACTTCTTTCGTTTGAGTTTCTTGAGCTCTCAAAACTAGAAGGGTCGTTTAATATTATAGTCCTAATGGCAACTTCAGGACTACCACAAATTTGGCACCTGAGGCCTGTATCCATTTTGACCATGCGGCTCCCAAAACAGTATTT
The DNA here is from genome assembly GCA_963728595.1 of uncultured Nitrososphaeraceae archaeon. Classification (GTDB taxonomy): domain Archaea; phylum Thermoproteota; class Nitrososphaeria; order Nitrososphaerales; family Nitrososphaeraceae; genus TA-21. The sequence continues at coordinate 273,224 of CAVSLF010000022.1, read as the reverse complement.
ACAGTGATACTGCTGCTCTGGTTCTTCATATTTTTTTACAAACATGATTGTCGGCTCTTTGTTCTGTCTCATAACTGCTAGTGTATCCGTGGTAATGTTGATGATGTAACATCTACATTAGGATTAGGATTAGCATAATTGTCCTTTTCATATCAACGTCCCCCAGTAACTGGACCAGACTTAATCTAGTATCTAACATTGATTGTAATGCAGCAAGTCTGTCTTGACATGGTAATTTGGAATCTTCGGATAACTGTTTTGCAATGTTATTTGAATAGTTTAAGCACGATGTGCCTATCTTTATTAACGAAATGCAACCATATAGAGAATTGAGAAGGAGCAACGGCAACTATTGAACAAAAGACTGCAACAGATTGAATGGCGACGTATGCAAGTGTTAGAGCTATCGAGTAAAGGATACCATCAATCTGACATAGCAAGGAGCTACAGATTGACAAGTCTATCATAAGCAGAGACGTATCTCACCTTAGAACACAAGCAAAGGAGAACATCAAGAACTACATCAACGAAAGATTACCTGAAGAGTACGAGAAGTGTCTCGTTGGTATTACTTCAATAATGAAAGAAGCCTGGAATACTTCCGAAAGAACGGAGGATAACAGAGAGAAGATTCAAGCTTTAAGCTTGGCTAAGGATTGTTATTCTATGAAGTTAGAGCTATTAACTAATGCTACCGTTGTTGACGACGTTATCAAGTTTATAGGCTCGGAGACTAAGGGCAATGACATTCAAAGACCTAAAGAGAAGGCTCGAGACCCAGCAATCGACATTCTCGTCTGAGTTTGTTCAGCTACTGAATAAACCGTTCTGGGTCGGGATAAGAAGCATCTTAGGTTAGCCATAGAGACAAACGAACACTGTTGCTTTAATCATATAGTAGGACTTCCGGTTAAGGACAAGATAGAGCATCCAATCTATGATTATGAAAAGATTCTTTACGATAATGTCATGAACTGTCACTCCGACTTCAAAGATAAGCATCTATGGGTCAAGAAGGCGACGGGATTAGGCGTTACTGAATTCATGTTAAGACTAATGGCCTGGCTATGCACCAGGTCAATTTGGAACAATCAGCAAATGTGCATAGTGACAGGGCCTAATATCGAAACGGCTATCAAACTAATAAGACGTTTGAAGAATATATTTGAAAGAAAATTAGGTCTTCATTTTCAGAACAAAGAAACTGTATTAGAATTGAATGGATGTACTATTGAAGCATATCCGAGTAATCATATAGATTCCTTTAGGGCATTAGACAATCCTAAATTTATTCTAATAGATGAAGGTGATTTCTTCCGCAAGTCAGAACAAGAAGACGTTAGGTTTGTGACTGAGCGTTATATCGGTAAGTCAGACCCTTATATCGTAATGGTTTCAACACCTAACGCACCTAACGGATTGTTTGAGAAGATAGAGAAGGAACCTGAAGATTCTTGTATTTACAATCGTTTGAAGATGGATTATACTTATGGTCTCAATAAGATCTATACAAGAGAAGAGATTGACAAGGCCAAGAAGTCTCCTTCATTCGGCAGAGAGTATGATTTACAATATCTTGGACTTATCGGCAACACGTTTCATACACAAGATATTGATAGGGCCATAGAGTTAGGCAAGAAGTACAGGACCCCCAACAAGTATGCACAGCAATCTATGGGAATAGATCCCGGCTTTGGTTCATCCCCGTTTGGAATCGTAATAGTACAGTTAAGTGACGGAGTTCTTCAAGTATTGTATGCTGACGAGTTCGAACGGCCACGATATGAAGATATGATAAACAAGATTGCCGATCTTTACCAAGAGTTTACCAATATAAAGAACATATTCGTAGACGCTGCAAACCCTGAATTAATAAGTTCATTGAAGCGTGAAGTTGCTAACGAACGTGATAATTGGGCCTATGTCCAAGAGAAAATGGCATACTGCAAGAAGCATCATACTGACATCAACAGACACATGAAAGTCGTTCCGGTTCCCTTTTCAACGGAGGGAAAGAACATGCTTATTCATACGAAAGAATTACTAGAGTTTGAGACTTCGATACTAGCCATAAACCCCAAGTTCGAGAAACTCACAACTTCTTTACGTACGGCCATAAGTGATGATTTAGGAAAGTTGGATAAGGAAGCGACATCATACGACAACGTTTTAGACGCCTTTAGATTGTCATTGCAGATGTTCAAACTAAAGGAGAAAGAAAGAGATAATTTCCTATCTGCCACGATTGATTGAAACCATTAAGTAAAAGTAAAGTCCGATTGTAAGCAATGGAAATAAAAGATTTAGCCACAACCGAGCCGGTAGTACGGACGTTTAATTGTCATTACTGTAAGAAATTAATCAGCCTTGCAACTGTACCCGAGGTTATAGGTTTCTGTAATATCGGCTGTGCTGAGAACTGGAAAAAAGAAATACCTTTTGTACAATAAAGTCCAATGCGGGTGAGCCAGGAACAGATAGACAAAGTCCGGACCGTTAGTTATGCATAACATCTCCTCTTAATATTTCTCGTATTACATTATCGGCGATTATGATATTGATGATATGATTGACTTCCGTATTTGGCACATAGTCTGATTCTTCTAAAATATCAATGCATTTGAGTTTCCAAGAGTTATCCATAGCAATCGAGAGTTTAGTGTAAAAATAATAAAACACCTTTCCTAAACTGGTAAGAAAAACCGCGTCATCTTTCTTTCTAACTAAACCAATATCCTCTAGAGATGAGATGATAACGCTACATTGTTTGTCAGTGATATTCAGTTTGGGTATCAATTCTTATATACTCTTGGACGCAATAGCATTAAACAATGTCAATGTATTACCGTCGGATAAAATGCTGAATATTTCTGAGGTGCTTACCATTCTTTCACATGCACCTATTTAAAGTACATAATTAAATTAGCAACACGCTGACAAGAAAGACAACACATTGATTGAAAACTAAAATACAATCGTCGATAATCATTCTCATTGGCTGAAAGAAAGAAGACTAAGCGTAAGATTAACCTTGTAAGTTCCCATTCGGATAATGAAAGAGAAAACTGTCCACTTGCCGCCTATAGTCCAGTATCCGACCTATACAAGGATGATAGGATACCTTCATTCATGCGCTATCTCCCGAAAGCAGGCGAGACAGTTGTTTACGAAGAAATCTACGTTCCAGACGTCGATTGAATAATCGCATGCACTCTAAAAAATACTAAATAGAATGAATAGAGACACATGTTAAATCCTTATAAATATCAGGGACCTGATCGGGTAGATGATTAGTGATAGAATAACGACAGCAGTAATGGCAGTTGGTATTTCAGCAATAATTGTTATGGCGGGAATATTGAGTGGACAGTCAGTTATGGGCCAAAATAGAGGCGGAGGACCAGGAATCGTGTCCCTTCACTGTAATGGGATGCCAGTGTCCCCATTGAACCAGAACGATACATCAGCGATTAAAAGATTGATAGGTCTTTTTGAAAATTCTATCTTGGATTGTTCTCAGGTTCCACAAGGTCCGAATGTCGAGATTGCAGAACTTGAGGTAACACGAGATTCAATCAATGATGTGGGAGTAGTATGTGTTTTCATGTCTCTCCGATGTAACGGTAGCGACCCCGACCAGTTATGTAGACAAGAACAGATATCCCCAATTAACGGTTCATCCAATCTAAACAACACTCAGTAGTTCAATTAACTTATTCTTTTTTTTCCTTCATTTCCAATTAACTTCAATGCAATGGTTTCTAAAAGAAACTTATTTTCGTTTCCTTATGTCACTATGAATGGATGGCAACGACAAAGACTATAACTAAATTCGATTTTATAACACAGATAAACGAAAAGTGGAAGAAAGAGGAGCAATGCTATGATGAAGCGAAGGTAGAGGGTAAAGATTCAATCTATCAATAAACTAAAGGCGATTCAAGACTTTATTGATTCAAATAGAAGAATCTGAAACCAAAGATAAGATTGTCTTAAAGAAAAATAAAAGAATGGCGAATTTTATTCGCCCAGGGTTCCATTAGCCGCTAGTTTCAACAATGGTCCGAATGTCTTGCCATTATCATCACTCACTCTCATAATCGGCGTATCATTTGTCTGATTTGTTTCCCACCATGTAACGACAACGCTATCTCCATCCGAGTCTATTTGTACCCTCTCAGAACCTGCATCAGGCGTATTGCTCAAGTTTATCTTATCTCCAAAAGTTTGTCCCTTGTCGGTAGATGCTCTGAATAATACTTCATCATTTCCAGTCTTGTTACTCCACCAGGCCACGTAGACGTTATCCCCGGTAACGGCAGGTGGCGCAGACCTGGGATTTAAAGGAGCATATACTGATTGTTGCAGTAGTATTGGAATTACTCCGATTGTTGTTGCAAGAGCCATCATTAGGACATCTCCAGAAGTTATTTTTATGTTCATTAGCCACTGTTGAAGTATCCATTATAAAAGTAAGTCTGAGCCAGGATCCTCTATGCAGGTTGCTAGTTAAAGTGCTCTGCTTCTGTATCAGTTCCTACCAATAAACTAAAAGCGATTCATGATTTTATAAGATCAAATGGAAGAATCTGAAAAAGAGTTTATTTATTATTAGCAGTTTCCACGTTTACTACGGGTATTTTTTCTTGTATAGTAATTAATGCTAGATAAGTCGGTATGCTGTTCTTAACGAAGGTACTTAGGTTTACGCTGGTTATACAGTTCTCATAACCTTTTAAGAATTTGTTAATATCCGTTTCCAGGTTTTGCCTTTCACTATTTTCAAATGTTTTTATCGATGTCATATTACGTTAGTAATCTGATGTCTCTGTTATAATGTTGCCCCGTATGTGGATCTATGAAGACTAACTAGATTTGAACTCTAGGTTCGTTCCAGATTTGTTTGGCCTTGGTCGCATAGTCAAATCCTCTATTGGCCAGTGTTGCCATTCATACAACTTATCCCATGGCCACATGAACATATCGTAAGAGAACTGGTTTCTTGAAGAAGATACCATAGCATCGGTAGAGTCTTCACTTCCGAACTTGACAGTATACTTGATTGAATATTTATCGGTCTTTGTACTATTTGCTATTATCTCGTCTACATTTTTTTTAGAAAAGGGAATGTAATACGTAGTCCTAGTTCCTGCAAATACATTGTCTATATGTTCACCAGTCCTTTCGTCAAGTTTAGGCTTCATCATAACTTCTGTATACTTACCTTCAATATGTCCATCGAATGGATCTATCGGAATACCAAGCCAGTCTTTTGCGTCCCAGTATTCTTCATAGTAAATGAATTCTTTTCTTTCATTCTTCTTTGTACTAGAATTCCAATCTGGCGCTTTTAGCCTGACTATAGATCTAACGGTCCTTTCAATAGGGCCTTTTCTGAGGTCTACCTTGCTTAGGAATTGCTGCAGTCTGTCATGCGGTCCTCTTATCAAATGCGGTATATCATCTGCAAAACCATTGGAATGTATGATTCGTATGATCTGTTATTGTATTCAATTTTAACTTCAGGCTTCTTTGGCAACATCAGGTTTCTTACTTGAGATAATATCCATTTATTGTACTAGAGTGTTAGAAAGGCGATAGATTAAAAACTTTCACTAAATAACCAAAGTACATTGGGAACGATGAGGGGTAGGTCCGATAATGCTGTAATATTCTCCGGCTCTGGACAGAAGGATAAGATCTTACAACGGCCGAATCTATCAACGGATACATGAACAAGCTGAGCCAATTTTTTGCATGAAAAACTACGAATATAACTGACTTAAAATACTGTCTGGAATAATCAGTCATATGAGTTAGGCAGTCAAGAGCGATATTGGAGCCTACCCTGGATAGGCGATAACAGCAGCCAGCAGTTACTCATTGGAGTAGCGGGCAACATACTAATTCATATTCATTGCAGAAAAATAATTTAACAGCTCATATTCCTAAATAACTATTCCTTTGCCGGTTCACAGCTGAGCACTTCAATGCTATTTTAGAGACCACTCAGTGAAGACAAGAGGGATTTGAACCTTGCTGGTAAACGGGTTCACATTAATTTATTATTGTCAATTCGCCATCATTGGTAGTGGGTTGCATTAACGACTACCACGTTCAAGTATTTCTTTTGTTGCATTGCAAAAAACAGACCTCTGTGTCCACTTATCAGTAACTAGCAAATAGTCATTCTCGCCAACTGCTTTGAATCGTTCGCTTAATATCTCCTACAATGTCTCTGCCCGTTGTTCTTTTGTAATAGCTTGGGATGGCATAGAATTATTGACAACAGTTAGTCTAATTTTTGACACATATAATGTTGAGAGCTCCAAATGGGAAGTGAGAGAGCGTATTAATTTTGTACGTAGCCTTCGCTAATCGTCTCCAAACGTGGTGGTTAGTATAATAATTATCCTTAGAAGGTAATTAAGCTATTATTTTCAAAGATTCCCAAGGTCAACATGATTATCTGAAAAATGAATTATGTCTACTCCCTCCCTGATGCTTTAGTGTTGCATGTTTTAAATCCTATATGTCAGTATCACTATTAATGACAAAGAAGCGAACGAATGGTCAACAATTAGAGAAGCCACAGTTCGAGTTCAAAGTCAGTGAAACGATTCATGAAGAGTCAGACAACAGTGAATTAGAAACTGAAATCGAATGTCCAACATGTCAGAGCATCATGACACTAAATGTCTATGACTCTCTTTATTACGGTCTGCGATGAGTGCAACTTCTGTCTCTACATATAGATCAACATACTCGTTTGTCCATGAATATCACAGCCTACTGAAATAATAAGATGAAGGATTGGCATGAGATGTTATAGATGTGATAATGAAATGATAGAAAGATCCTGTAAATTCGTATGTGTCAACTGCGGCTACTCATTGGATTGTAGTGACATGTAATGAATGACCTGTCATATTACGGATATTAAACGGAGAAATAAAATTGAAGTTTCAACAACCAGTTCTGATAGAATCACCGAAGTTCAAAACCGCCTTAGAATATCGTGATCGATTTACTTTTGGCATTGATAAATTAGATTTGAAACTTCAATTGCATCTTGATGATTTGGTTGGAATTTTTGGCGACACTAGATACACTAATGGCCTAGCAACCAGACTGGTCGTCCCGTCATTGTTGCCGCGCAAACATGGCGGTGTTGAGGCAGAAAACGTTATAGTAATCGATGCCGATAATTCTTCAAGTCCGTATCTGTATGTTGATATTGCAAGACAGTACGGGCTACATCATAGTAAAGTATTTCGCAATGTGATCGTTGCCAGACAATTTACGATATACCAACTTACCCATAACATAATCTACGACCTGCCAAAGCGAATACAACTACACAGACCAAAAGTTGTAGTCATTTCTGGTTTATTGGATCAATTCTATCAAGATCCCTACATTAATATTTCCGAAGCTGAAAGTTTAGTATCACAAATAGTAACATCCTTACATAAGATTAAGTATGTATTCATAGTCTTGACTTCACGTTTGACAGACAATCAAATAAAATTTCCTGCGATGACTAGAATTGAAATTCGTGCTAAAGAAGTATATGACGAAACAAAATTAAATCTATCCATACACAATAAAGGTAGACTGAGAAAAGTTTTCATGACAGACGCAGAGCTAATAAATTGAATATTGTTTCAAATCATAGAAGGAAGATTTTCATAGATTAATTGTTAAGGAAGCATTAAGACTTCAGCTCAAGACATTATATTTGCTATCATAAGCACTTCAACGGATTGGGGAGTGCCATCATCAACCTCTCCTTTCCGTTGTTTTTATCTAACTGCAGCTGTCTGTGTCTACCAATTATTATAATTGGTGCATCACGTCAGCATAAGACATTTGAATATGCAGTTATAACGCTTACCTATCTACCTCACGGAATTTCGTATATTTAAGGACCTATTTTTCCATCGCCCGCTAGTTTCAACAGTGGTCCAAATGTCTTGCCACCATCACTGCTTACTCTAATAACAGGTTCATTTGTGGTCTGACTACGTTCCCACCAAGTAACTGCAACTTTTCCTTCATCTGCCGATATTTCTACGTCAGTTGAATCAGAATTAGGAGTATTGCTTAAATTAATCTTGTCAGTGAAGGTTTTACCTGAATCTGACGACACTCTATACATTACTTAGTCGTTTCCTGTTTTATTAGTCCACCATGCAACATAAACATCATTTTCAAACGTAGCAACGGGTGCTGCCGTTGCCCGCTTAGTCTCCTCTGGAGCACTTACCGCCTCTCCTTGATGTAATCTTCCTGTCGTCACTATTGTTGTAAGAGTTATTATGATAATAACTCCCACAATGATTTTTCTATCAATCATGGCACCTTCTATGATATGCAAATTATAAAACTAATGCTATAAGTGGCTCAGTTCACAAAAACTTAAACTGAATTGTCATCGTAATATCTGTCCAATGGTTCCCAAACAAGTATCTCCCATTCTAAAAAGGGTATGATGTCACCGCTCTTTTGACTATGATTATTCAGGGTTCCAATTTTGACCAATTAATAAGATTGTCAAGACTACCGAAGGTCAAGATGAACTAGGCTTAAAGATTTCCTTAAGATTCCTTGTGCTACGCGCACGATAGCGGGACTAATACTCAGGTCATTTGCTTACATGGGAGAGTAATAAATAGACCTAATTAAAGCAATTTCAGGCCAAGGCGTTCGCCTACTGTCCGATTACTGAAAAACAGATATAGGCAAATTTTTCTAATAACCTTCAAAATGGACTCATCCAACCCATGACTTCATTACACATCCAACCATCTTAAATAAATTATTGAATAATTTAGGATTGAAGACTTCTTCCAGTTTTAAAACTCTATTATTAATTTCGCACATTCCCATTTGAGCTATATTTTCTAATTCATGTCCACTCACCGTATCAAGATTAATTCCAGCTGGTGTAAGGAAAATATTAAACTGATTTGTTTCGTCATCCTCGAATATGTCTATCAGATCGTCTAACAGCCAAAGAATTTCAGCAAAATGAAATACTACCTTCCTTATTTTATCAAGTCCATTGTCAGTGGGAAAGTAGTATCCTTGACTTAAGATATCAAGCTCAACCATCATCCACGTTGGAAGGCAACTTTTCATCCAAGAATAATATATAGAAAAATTATCTTCTTTTTGGTATTCGACATTGGTTCGTAACGCCTTATGACAATAATATGTCTTCATCATAGAATAATGAAAATCACGGATGACTACAGAATTGAACGAATCAGTTACTAATAACTTCCATTGTAAAAATAATAATTCTACCAAGGATTTAAAGAATTTGATATATACGTCATCATAATCTTTTGAAGAATTATTAAAACAAAACCTTCCCCCGAGCGCATTTACGATATACTTTGGAGTAATTAAGGAATCTACTTCATCTGGTCGATTAAGATTGTCGCAAAGCATATCATAATAACTTATTGTAAAATTTAGAATGCTACCATTCACTGCTCCATTCTTGAGTATACTATATTCAGGTATCAACGCTGAGCATAACTGATATGTAATCTCATAACCAAATCCTAGAACTCTAGCGATAGAACTTTCTAAAAACATATGATCTCTGGTCGATAGAGTGATCAGGTCGCTACAAACGCTTGAATCTAACCTTTGCTGGATAAAATCGTTCCATATCTTTTTGCCAACTATTTCAAGTCGATCAATACATGCAATGTACTCAATTGAGTCAATAGCTAATTTTGACTGATTTAATTGTCTTCGTAATAAATTGACGTAATCAACTCTAACGGAATTAGTGTCTTTCATGCAGCGAGTATGGAGAGTGATTCATGAATCCTATTACCGTCTTGCAACCGATATTGTGAAGAACCTGTTCTAATTCCTATCAATTATCCCAGTTCTTTATCCATCATCCTTCTAGAGAGCAAGAAGGAATTCAATTGTATTTGAATAAGGGTTTGAGAAATTTCATATAAAAGAATTAACGCATTTACGGAAAACATGCTCGCGGTAATATGATCCCCACATGATAGTCTCATTCAAAGCGATCTTCAAAAAAGCCTAAAACTGATATGAAGCTGCATTAACACTTAGTTCAGCTCCACTTGTTAAAGTTGGTGTGGATAACCAAGCTCCTGTAGTCTGACGCTTGACGAATACCCTGCCCGTAGCCCTTTCCACAAGGAGAAATCTTCCAGCACGGAGACCACCACCTATGTCTGTTGTTTCGGTTAGAAAGTCTTGTTTCACAATAGGCGGGGGATTAATAGTTCCCCGATTCACATAACAATGATTTTCAAGTGCCCACGCATCTATCTCAAGTCCACCACAAGAGTGTATCAATTCGTGGAAAAGGGTTGCGTCGAGGACAGCTTGTGGATTTGGAGGAAGTGCCGGTCCACATAAATTGATGGAATTTCCAGAAAGTGGTGCGTTCGCAAAAATAGGACCATTGCAAGACTGCGGTATTTGGGTACCAGGAAAGAATGTCCAGCAACCGGAACCACAACAGTCAATATCAACTGAAGCAATGGTCTTAGTATGCAAACAGTTAACAAGCTCGTCGAGACCACCAAGGTTTACGCAGCGATTAATCCCAATGTTAAGTAGAGCGGTAAACGCTTCTGTGATAGCAAGTTGCTCAGAAACTTTACAATTAGGAACTACGGTTCCTAACCAGCTTCCACCAGCCGTTGGACCGACGAACGGCATACTATTAATCAGCCGACCCGTACTTCCAGATTATTATTATGCCACTAGTCAAAGGAAAGGCTGCATCATCTGAAGTAGTAGAATAATTCCCGAATGCAGAAGAGAGTGCGTGTGTTCCAGCGCCTTGCTTAGACATTTTGCTAGTTAATTCAACCCTATTGTTGTCGTCTACTGCAAATCTTGCTCGCAGATTTACCGAATTTTTAGTTTCAGAGAAGTGGACAACCGCCTTATATATCATTGGGGATCCGTCTCTACTTCTAACTTCCAATACTAATTCGCCCTTTGACTTACTACCGTCCTCAAGCTCTATTTTAATACCCCCAGATTGACCTGTGCTATCAATAAAGTTTCCTTCCCAATTCTGTTTCAATTAAGGATATCTCCGCCTAAGAAATACTTTAGATTCTCGTGACTCATTATCTTGCCCCCAACAAAGTTTTTTGTTTCTCTATAGCCTCGAAAGAATCATTTAATGGGATTGACTCTATATCAACAATGGTTCTAAAAGGAATGTCTGAAACAAATTGCTTTAGTTCTGAGTCAGATTCTACTTCTACAACAGACATCGCGCCCGTTCCATCTTGAAATGCCCCATCAATTAACATCAATCCTATTTTCCTATTCGAATGAATGAATTTCGCTATGGATTCAAGAAATTCTATGGTTCGCTTTTCTTCACCTAGTTCGCTTGAACGCTCAGGGCGAATCCTAAAAAGGAGAAGGTACCTCATAGTCCCTACGATCAATTGAACTATATAAGGATTACTTTCATCAATCATTATTGGCTTAGTACGTCCGCATGGTAACAGACTTTGTTGTATTGAGTTTAATAGTCCAGGGATAGGACAATAATCCTTTGTAGTTTAACAGTAACAAACCTAAAAATAATCAATGATTAAGTTGTAATTTAATAAGCCGTCTTTTGAGGAGCTGATTTACGAAATAAATCGGTACCTACTAGAAAATCGTATATCTTGCCGTATATCTTGTACACCTGTAAATATTAAGACTTAAGTTTCGCTTAATCTGAAAAAGATGCATGTCTCACCTTGATAGGTCAACTCTGGAAAGAGTAATTATTGCCTTGGATAAAGCTGCCTCATTTTTTAGCAGCGGGTCTGGAGGATAATAAGATATTACTTACACAGACTTCCACTCGACTCCATATGGACCAGGCCTATTCTGTATCATCTGTCTATTTACCAAGCTATATTCTACACAGTTTGCAATTTGTTAATTCAACCGTTGTTAGTTTAGTTAGATCCAAAATTGTTGAGTTCCTAACAATGCAGAAAGAAAGTGGAGGAATATGGCGATTCTTTGGAAAAAATAATCCATTCCCTCCTCCAGATTTTGATGATACATGCTGTGTATTGGCTAGTTTGAAAGAAAACAGTATTAACATTGATACAGATGTCCACGAGTTATTATCTAAATGCAAATCAGAAACTGGCTTGTACTATACTTGGATTGATGATAAAATGAATAAAGAGAGTCATTATAGTACTGACGGAGGTGTAAACTCAAATATACTTTTTTTTGGAGCTTTAATCGGCTTAAAATTTCCGGAAATTATTAGGCTCATAAACTTATACTCATCTTCCCAGAATTTTCGTGACTTTTCAGCATGGTCTGTCTCAGAATACTCGTCCATGTATCTAGTGACAAGGCTATATAGGGACGGTAAAGTAGCTGAAATAGAGCCCGCAAATAAAAAAATCATTCAAATTCTAAAAGATAGTCAATGTCCCGATGGAAGTTGGGGAAATTCTCTTGATACGGTATTCGCGTTACTCTCATTAGCCAACGCCGATGGAAATAAAGAAACTATATTGAAAGCTATAAACCATCTACTTTCACTTCAAAAAGACAGTGGCGATTTTGGTTTGATTGCAGCATTTCGCGACTTTGCACCAACGTATTACGGATCACCTTATTTCACTACAGCATTATTCGCTGAAGCTATCGCTAAAGTTATTGGAAAGAAGGCAAAAAATGGATGGGATACTACATAAGGAAGATTACGTCCCACGATGACATGTGTTGCATATGCTATTTCCAACTTTATTATTTATTTATTAGTTGATTTATCTAAAAAGTCATTTTCTAGCCATACCACTTCTAACGGCATGAGTACGCCAGTATCTTTCTGATTCTGTTTCCTGTTCTTCTTCTTCTGGTTCTTGTTCCTGAATTGGGGAACTATGTGCGGTTGTGATTTTATAACGAGTTATAGTTCAAGGGTTAGGCCCTTTGGTATGATGGGGCTGTTCGACAATGGGGACCTGCGCCTTCTCCGCCAATACCCGGCCCAATCTGACGCAGAATTAGAAAGGGCGTTAGATTTTTCATAAAGGGCTATTCCTAATGTACACACAGTTTAGTGAGTTAGGGGAAATTATTGCAATTGGAAGCCTAAGAAGTACTTTGTTTCGCAGAACTAGGGTTTGTTGTTGATGTCCCGGGAGTGTAATTTGTCTTTTGGAGTAGATAAGAATGAGGAAAACTAGTATCACCTTTTGGGGCTGAATACAATTTACTAATTTCTTGCTGATAACCGTTAGATGTCTTTTGTTCGTACTCGGGACAGTCTCTCCGCAGAAATCTTTTAACGATTAGTCTAAGGAGGGTAGATGTTTTGGCTTGTGGGATGATCCCATTGTCGAAATATCTATCAACCATTACGTGTAAAAAACGATTGTCTCTTTCCGTCACCTTAGTTGAAAGTACTCTTGTTCTTTTTACTCGCTTAGATATATTAGTAGACATAGTAATTAATTCACATCTACTCTAAATAAAGTCTACCGCTCAAGGTCTACTTTAGGTAACGTAAACGGTTGCAGTTTAACGTCTACTTAAGATGAATAGTGAAAGCAGACAAAATCTAGTAACTATGTCTAGTCAAAAGCAACATGATAATACGGTTAATGTATATTAAGACCGGATACACCACAGTACTTTGCGTTAGTTATAAGGATAACTTGTATTGTAGACCTGTCTTTGAATTGACACAGCAATGCTCCTCGCATGTAGCATGTAATTATTCTTTCGCTTTGATAAAATAATTATGATTATCAATTTAGGCCATACATATTGCACGGGTTTGTGTATTAATTAGTGCTGCAAAAAGGTATACATAGTCACGTACGATAGCAGCAAATATAAAGTTAGTTCAGATTGTAGACCTACATCATGCTGTACTTATGCTATGGACCAACGTATATCAAAGCAGGCCTAGTTAGAAGCGATATAATCGATAAGAAATATTCTATCAAGAAGAGGGAATTCTACTGCTCTCTGATAAATTGAAATACAAAGATGGAGTTAAACTGCTAAAAACCTATGCCACGTTTAGTTAAAAGGATGGTGCCCCGAACATGATATTGCAAGGGGAACAAGGGGAACAACAACATTTTCGTTATCACCCTTCCCAAGCCATACCTTGCGGTACCAAATTCAATGCTTTGATATCTGCAGGTCCTGGATATCCCGGTAACCCCGGGTGTATGTTTACACAATGATATTCATACTCCCTTTTAGTGTGATAATTGGAATAGCCACATCGATAGCATTTAGGTGGAAAATCTTGATACCTATCAAAAGGGTTCGAATTAGTTAGTACTGTAAAAACGTATACATAGACCACATAGGAAGTGAAGCGAATATAAAGTTAGTCCATATTGTAGACCTAATCAATCATTTATTAGTTGAAACAAGGCATTGATACCTCTTCTGCAGACATCGATACGTTACAGAATGCGCATTCCAGCGAATATGCTTTGATATCAAAAAAAAGTGAAAAAATAGTTTAGACCGGTGCAAACGTATACTTTGTATTCCTATCTGCCCATATTCTTTTTCTTCCAACAAATTCAGACCTTTCTTTAGTAGGGCGTTAATACTTATAGCATTGTTCAATGACATAGGTAATATCTTCTCTCCTTCTAATGTCTGTCTAGGGTCTAGTACCGCATAGTGTACCCGTTTAGTAACTTTCCTTCAAATTCCGTTTCGGCTAATTGAAATTTCTCTGGATTGAACTGAAATACTCTTGTTTCTCCACTTTGTAGTTTAACGAATTTAGATTGTTTTTGTCTTTCTTCTTCTATTTGTTGAAATAGATTCTCGGTCTTTTCTGATAATGTACTGGAACTGTTACTCAATTTTTCTTATTCACCTCCTGTCATGATTTTATTAGTTGGTGGTAGATTGGTTGTCATTTTATACGAATGGCCGGAAAACACAACAGTTTGGCAATATGACATTTCAGTATCTAATTTTGTTCAGTATTAATTTGCACACTCTAGAATAAACAAAACAAGGCTAAAACCTGCATTGACCTTAAATAGATAGGTCCATTATCAATGCATAGATGATTATTGGTTAAAGCCGCGTCTAACCCCTGGCTCATAAGTAATACTCAGATATCCTATGCCGATACAGTATTGAGAGGAAAAAACCGAAATATGTATGCTCTTTTTGATTTGGCAAATTTGGCAGAAGCAATTCTGTTAGCGCCTAAATTAGTTACTCTTCCAGGAGAGGCAGTTCAGACTAATACAGCTACTTTTCTGCAAGATGAAGGCTTATTGGAAGAGGTTAAGGTAGAAGAAGATATGGCAGATATCATTTCGTCAATCAAATATACTTGGGATTCAAACTCGGCTTTGATCCTAAACAAAGAAAAGATAGCCAAGATTCTTTGCGATATATTTCCTGTACAATTTCAAGATGCCTACAACGCTGTTTCGAACTCTAATCAGTGGGCTAGTGAGGTGTACAGAACTCCTAATTGGTCTGTCACAAAAGGGTTTGTCACAGCTGATGTTGCTGGTGATCATTATCTAGGTGGCGGAATGTCATATGTTGGCGACTTGCACTTCAGGTTCGAAGAAGCCCATAAAACGCACCCCAGACAAATTCAGGAAATTTTAAAACAAACATTTGTTAGAGGCATATTTTATATGCTGACTGCTTCCTCACGTGAATATAATTACTATCCCGATGCAGTTAGGATACCAATTATCGCGTTTATTAATACAATTTTCAATAAAGAAGTGTCCAAGACGATCAAAAAGGAACTTATGAAAATAGATGACAAAATTGGTAAGAGAATAGATTCCCTTAACAAAGCGAATGGATATGGTAAGTTTGAGATCACGGTCCCGTCCGCCTTTTCAATGGTCCTCAAAGATAGTGACAAAAAGGAACAGATTTTGGAGAAAGCATTGGAACTGAGAAAATCTTCTGCCTTGAAAAAGTTCCGAACAACTCTGGCAAAACTGGAAGAAAGTGCGAGGAGATTTGACCCTAAATTTTTCAAACAAAAGGAAGAATTAGAAGCCGCGCTAGACCCTCGAGAGTTCGATCGTAGCAAAGTAACAGTAATAGCGAGCCAATCAAATGAAAGGGCTCCTTACTGGTAATCCTGCCCTAGTGACGGCTTGGTTGATTACGGAGTACAGGAGATTATGAAGTATTTTAAAAACCGCAATCTTACGTATTTGAGAAATTTGAGTAAACAACTACTTGCTATTAAATCAACTCAAAAAAAAATTAACTATATCTTTGAATTTGAGTTGTCCGTTCGAGATATTGAAACATTGAATGGGCTTAATGCTTACCAAAACAAATATCTGGAATCCATAACTAACGTTTCTACTTAGGTGCTTACGATACTAATTTATAAGTAAGCAGCGACTGGAGATTGTAAAAAGATTAGGACGAAAGAATTGTTATACTTTAGTATCAGTATGATAATTGATAAGATATGAGATTTCCCTCATGGCAAGAGTTCATTGAGAAAGAAAGTAAGTGGGAACGTCATTTAATGCAACAAATTGGAAAAGTTGTAAATAGTTCGGTTGACAAACATCCACTCCTAGGAGTTTTATTCAGTGGTTCCTTAGCGTTACTTCCTCCTGGCATAAGTAATATAGCTCAAAACATATATGATAATGCCACAGGGTCTGATAAAGATCGGATAGATGCAGTTATGCA
Source organism: uncultured Nitrososphaeraceae archaeon (assembly GCA_963728595.1). Taxonomy (GTDB): domain Archaea; phylum Thermoproteota; class Nitrososphaeria; order Nitrososphaerales; family Nitrososphaeraceae; genus TA-21. The sequence goes on along the minus strand of CAVSLF010000022.1, from coordinate 256,496 downwards.
TTATTTTACTAAGCTTACACAAATGGGTGAGGAAGTTATCACTAACAAAATTGATTCTGCAGGTACTTGTCTATCATTTCGGTTACGTTAATTTCAGTTCCGTCTGAGTCTAATAGACGGAAAATATTTTTATTATTTTGTGTACCCCCTCGTTCCTCCTGTTTTACAATAGAACTATACTCTTTTTCTATAATATTCGGAAAAGGATAAACTGCCGGATTTGTCACAGTTAGTCGCAGGTCTATACCGAAATGAAAATAGTTCGATGATTGTTTTCTTAGGTTGCACTTTAATCACCGCTTCATTTTCAACTGCTGCCTGCGCAAATTCTTGTCCCGGGGATGCATGGAATAATCACCCTACCGGGAGTCAAATTTACTTGGATTAATTTCCAGTGATAACGAGATTTCGCTTAACATTCGATACGCTGTTCAACTAAGTAATAGGCTCCAGCATTTCAGCCATTTTAGTATACAGTTCCATGAATTGCAGTCCATTCATTGTTATCTTGTAGACTTTCTTCTGCTCATGATATTCTAGCAAACGATCTTTCAGAAGAACTTGTAAATGAATATTCAGTTGGCGGTAGGAGAGCATGGATACAAACATCAATCTGGTAATTGTATTATACCCAGCAGGATATAATTTAGGACGTCAAAGAGATAACTCGGCCTTTTGCGTTTTTTGCCGAATAATGAGTAGAGTATAATTTAATAAAAGGGATATATGACAAGTCATTGAGTACGAAGATATGAGTGGAACAACAAAAATGCAGAAAAAAAGTATGAACTCTCCAGATGAAACGCGTAGTTTTGAAAAAGGAAAAATCCTTCTGACTAATATAGGTAATAGCAGCATAGGTAAAATGACTTTAGAACCGGGATGGACATGGGAAAAATGTGTCAAGCCAATTGCTAAGACTGAAAGCTGTGAGGTTACTCACACACAGTACGTTGAATCCGGAAGAATTAGAGTGAAGATGAATGATGGGACCGAAGAAGAATATGGGCCTGGAGACGTAGCTTATATTCCTCCCGGACATAGTGCTTGGGTGGTCGGAAACGAACCCTATGTTGGTATAGAGTTCGGAACGGCGAGCCAACTATGCCAAATGACAACCTATCAGTTGGTCTAACAACATCAAAAATAACAAGTCTGTTGTAACTGTAAACGATAGTAACAGAATAGTGTGAAAGCTGTTATGAAGTTTATGAGGTTAGTCTCTGATAATTAGCATAACAAGATTTAACGCCGGCTGCTATTGCTAAATAAAATACTCTTATGAAAATGAAAAAGTACTAGCCCGGTGCGGTGTTGTAGGCTCTGACAAGGTTCTCTACTCTCTGCTTAACGTAACTAGTAGTTGAGGGCCCCTTATCTATCCGATAAACATCAAGCAGTGCCAAAGTACGTAGAGGCCGTAACTACGGTATTTTCAAATGTACTCTTTCCTTGTCTACCTGTGACAACAACTGATAATTATTATACTGTATCATAATATTTAGCATGGGCTTATTTGGCGGTAATAGCAAGAAAAAATTGCGACAGAAAAATGATAAAACTGTTTCATATGATGATGCTCTCCGAGCTGGCTCTTCGATTGGTAAGTTAATAACAAATATTTGGAATTCACAGAAAAACCCCGGTAAGGCCTACCTCCTTAACAGAAGGGTCCATCATGGTGAAATTGGAATATTACTAGGTCTGTCTAATTTGATTAAAAAATCCAGGCCTGCCACTGCAGGCGTTTTTTCCGGGCTGGGAGAAGCTCTTGCACAAGATGATATTGCCGACAAAGAAGAGTGGTTCAGCTTTAAGAAAAAAGAGGATAAAACAAACTTGGAAACATCTACGTCAGAACAGGAACGAAACGACAATGTAAAAGAAAATAATCACCTGGGTAGAAATTCGGGAACTGCAGAATAAAAATTCAGTTTTACGAATATGCAGTAAACTAATCTAAGCCTCTAATTCAGAACCTAGGTATGGTCCTCAGCGAGTATCTAATTTTTGTCATAGGTATACTTGCTACAGTTTTTACGTTGTGGAGTACGGTGCCACAGATTAGAAAGTCTCTTCGAACCAAAAAGACTGATGATGTTTCAAAATGGCTCATTATCTCATTAATCACAGGGCTATCATTATGGGTACTATATGGGGTTACGAAAGGAGACATGATTATTACTGGTGCTAACAGCATCGGGGTTTCTCTCAATGTTTTTCTTCTAATATTGAAACTGAAATACAGTAACTAACGGTCCTCTCAGATAATTACCGCATTCGCGACAGCCAAGGCCCTTAACCTGAATCATAAAAGTTGAATTCATCCAATCACATCGCTTATCTAGCGTTTATTTGATTGACAATTTCATCTATGGTTTTACTTATAATACGCCAATGACAGTGTGGGTCATTTTCACGTTCCTTGCATAATAGGGCAATCGTCTTGTCTATCGACATTCTCGCTATATAGTCCGTTTCTATCCCGGCCGCTATGCTGCTGGTCTGTTCTGCACAATATTGTTTGACATAGTCCATCCATGATATTTCACTACTATTCCGCCTGCGTAGTCGAATGTCAGCAACAGTTATTTTGTTGCCTTAAAATCTGTAGACTAAAATATACTGTCATTCATTACCATTGTCTACCCATCTATGCAAATTAAAAATTTTCCTATCGCAACGGTATCTATTATTGTACTCAATAGCATAATTTTTGCCATAGGATTAATGTCTGGGGAACAAACACAAATCATTAGAAATTACGGCTTCATTCCCGACCATATTTTTTACCCTGAACAAAATGTACCTTCAGGACCGCATTCATTGTCACTTGATTCTTTGACTCGACTATTCACCTCGATGTTCGTACATGCCAACTTTATCCATATTGGGTTTAACTTGTTTGCATTAGCTTATCTGGGTGTATATGCTGAAAGAGCCATTGGGATTACACGTTATGTATTGGTCTATGCCGCTTCAGGAATATTAGCAGCCCTATTTCATGGCGCTATAGCATCGTATTTTTTACATAATGGAAATGTGGTCCTAATAGGCGCATCGGGAGCCATTTCGGGCATATTTGGGATAGCTGCTGTAGCAGGTAATAGGAGTGCTTACTATTGGTTATTTGTACAGATTATATTTGCGGTAATTGGTTCCGTAAGCTCACTTCCAATAGCATTTACGGCTCATGTAGGCGGATTTATAGCGGGCGTGGTAATGACCAAAGTACTAGTAAGATTAGAACGGGCAAAAAGGAAATCGAGCTATCTATAGCCATAAGAAAGCACAAACTCATCTGTCTAGAGCATGGGCTTCAAGAAGTTAAACCGGTATTATAGAGGCTTACGTAAGTCCGAGACTTTTCTCTTTACCTTCTTTCTTTGATTGCTGGCAAGAGTGGAAGATAAACATAAACATGTCATAATTTTGATAGCGTATATTGAACCCTATAGGACAACAACAAAAAAAACCGAGTTGGAAAGTTCATGCTTATTTTCTAGACGCGTGTAATTGTGACTGGGGATGTCCCTGTCAGTTTAATGCAAAGCCCACTCATGGTAATTGCGAAGGAGTTGCTGGATACCATATAAAAACTGGTAGTTATGGAACTGAAGTTAAACTAGATGGACTTAATATGGCATTGATAGCTTCCTGGCCTGGTCCATTGCATGAAGGGGGTGGGAAAGCGTCATATTATATAGACAACAGGGCAGATGAAAGACAGTTTGAGGCGTTATCAAACATTATTACAGGTAGGGCAGAAGGAGGACCTTTCTCTGTGTATGCAAGCATTATAGAAGAAATCCAAGAACCCAAGAAGGCAAGCGTAAAGTTTCAAACTAAGGATATTAGAAGTCGTGTCAGTGTCGGAGGGGAGGAGTCTAAAAATATCATTGCCGAAGCATGGCTTGAACCTATTCGAAATCCTGTAACTGGTAAAGCCCATAGAGCAATAATTGAAATCCCTGAAGGTTTTGAGTCTACTAGAATGGACCAAGCATCTATGAAAACACTTGTTGCAAATGACGGCTATCTTAGCTTTCGATATGAAGGAACATATGGTAGTTTTTCAGAAAACACTTGGAAAGGACCATAAGGTTAGACCATTGATTCGAATTCGTATTGTAATAGGCAATAAACTATTACGATAGAAATGGAACTTAGGCATAAGTATTAGCCTGAAATTTAAAAAGGATATATTGGTAACAATAGTAGCAAAGTGGTGCGACTAAATGGAATCAGAAGAACGGGATATCTGCTCTGCATTTAAAATAGGTTACCTGAGACTAACAGGAGAGGTAGTCCTCAAGGGAGAATCAGCCGGTGGATTTACAGATATCGGTACCAGAAGAGTATTCAAATGTGATAAATGTAACCAAAGGCAAGTCATAGTTGCACGTCAAGAATACGTAATAATAGGAGATGACGTCAAAACAAAATTTACTCCATAATTTTTTCACGGCGCGCACGGTTCGACAAAGACTGGGTATGTACAGGTATGTCAGAATGAACGGGAATGGAGGGGATAACGATGGAACCGATACGAATTCATCATCCGAATTAAGAAAGTGCCTAGGGCGACAGACGACCATACGGGTGATGGAAGTTTTAATGCTTTCATAACTTAGTTAATCTATCGTGTAGCGAAACAGGATTTCTGATATTGAAGTTGAAATACACCGGCTAATGGGCTTTGCAGAGTTGTTAACTGCTACTGCGTTCGAATATCGTCTCAACAAAGTACAGAAGCCTCAATGAGGGAAAGTTAGTATTTAATTAATTATTATGGGTATTTCTACTTTGGATTTCAAATGCTCATCTACGGCCTCGGCAAATCCGAGTTGTACTGAGTAAATCACTTCTCCAAAAGGCGTCAGTACATATCTACCTTCTTTACGTTTAATCAAGTCGGCTTTAACCAGTTTAGAGAGTCTAGAGTAATACTGTTTACGGGTTATTTTGACGGTATAATCAAAAGGTATCGTTGCTTCTTCTGTCAGTTGCTATAGAATTATATAAATCACGTCCATCGGGGTCATGTATTGCATTTAGTACATCTAGCATAGTCACGTTTTTTGGTCCTTTATTCATCTTTCATGTCATCTAATACTAGAAAAAATATTGATATCGCCTTGCTCCATCATAAATTCAGTGAAGCATATGTTACAAAATTTGGTGTCCGCAATCAGACGTTGTTCTAAAATCGTGTCACCTGTTGCAAAAGGTTGTTGACATAATACACAAATACTCATACTTCTATTACGTCAACTGACTATCTAAGGCTATGCGTATGAAAACGGTCATATTTAATGAATTCCTTAGCACTAGAACAAAACTAATAACGAATCATTTGAATAAAAACAGATATTTATTAGAGGAATGATATTTATAATTGGTATCAGATACACTATAAATCGATTAGAACTAGTACCTTAAGTGCTATAGTTGATAGAAAATACGAATGTACGTGCTATATTTAGCATTTATTTGACATGGGGAGCAAGTTTGGGTAAGTACCATGCAAGTCAAGTCAAAAAACTCCGTAACTCTTACTACTTCAGGAAGAAGGCGGTACCGACCCGGTGTAATAGTGTGAAAATGCGGATAATAAAATCATATAGTTTTTCTCATCGGATATTTTCATAAATGGTACAAGTTGTCAATCATCTGACATCATAGCATTATTCGCTTGGGTTGTGTTGTAAATGCCTCTTAAATTCTCGCTCACGTTCCCTGTAGCCGAAGTATCAGTTAAATCAGTAAAATTACTTAGTCCGGAGGTTTCATTCATTTGCGTCGAGTTTGCCAAATTAACTGATGAACTTGAATTTTGTGCCACTACTGTGTTCGATATTAAAAATACAATACTGCAAGCTATCGCTGTCAGGTAAGCAAAAGTTAAGTCTATTCCCTGTTCATCACCCATTGTTCAATCTTACGATGCAGAACAAAATTGATCATGCGAATCGAATCCTTCGGCTTATTAACAGATATCCAAACATTACAGTTGAAGAATTGTTCTATTTAATAGCATGTAGAATTGAAGGTGAAAAATTCGTCATTTCGTCGTATCGTTGGTCTGTCCCGATGCTTCAAGAGACATATGATAATAGGGATAATTTAGAGCGGCTTCAATACCTTGTTTGGGATGCTGGGGGAAAAGTGCAATGGGAAGATTAACACCGTCGTTCAGAACGGTATATTCGGAGGTACTGGATGACTTACCAAAGGAGTGATGGGTTAGTTTAGGTGCTTCATTTGGAAGTACAGAATTGGGTTCAAATGTCAAACTCAAACTATCCTCCATCTATGGAGAATTAAAACTAGAATTCGTATCCAACGGAGAATTGGGTTTCAGTCTTCAATCAATTCATCAATTGATTAACTATGTGTCGAGCATTGGAAACAGTATCTAAAATTAGATAATTTTATTAAAAATAGGGACAGGAAAACTAAGACGTCGGCGCCTAGATGTTTTAGTGCGTTTAGTTAACGAACCATATATTCCGAAGTCTTGGATGAGTTACGAAAAGAGATGAGGGATTGGAATAGGTTATTTCTGAAATAAACAGGAATTTAAAAGTAGCACCTATAAGTCATGAGATTTGTAGATAATATTTGCCTGAACATGGAGAATATGACCAGAAATTAAACAAATGGTTTTGTAGTTATTGGATGACCGAGGACAAATGGATCGAGTCCGCTGATTATTGTAATTCTTGTAGAATTGGGGTTGAAAGGCATGATGAACGACCGAAAATTGTAGACTTACGTTTTCCCCTGGGGACAAAATATGCGGTTCGTATAGCCATAGACTATAATACTCCGATGGGCCTTATTGTTGCGACACAAGGGGCCCACCAGAGAGGCAATCCCTGATGAGAAGACTACCGATTAAGATCAGGCTACATAGTATTTTACAACTTAATGCATGATAGGTTTATTTTCCTAGAAGCGGATAATAGGAGCGTGTCCAAGTTCCTCAACGCAAAAAATAAAAGGCATTAATTTTAAGGTGCTTTCAATGTTCAAACAAATTTTCATAGCCGCACTTCTAATGGGTGCATTAGGTGCGGTAGTAACGACCTTAAGTAGTACAGCACAACAGGCACTCGCAGACAAAGTAGGTCCAAATGGTCCCCCAGAGGATCAGAATAAACAGGGAGCACTTGGAGAATTTTATTCGAAGGATGGTAGGGATACTTATTTTGGAGGTGTAAGTGGCCAAGTATTCGGAGATGTAAGATCAGATATCGCAAGTTCTCAACCTGGAATCATTGGATCAAATACCGCATACTACGGTAGTGGAGAGTGCCACGGCAAAGTGCCGGATGCATGCACTTAGGGGTTAGAGACGTCCATCAAATCGACGACTAGTATAGGAAGCAAAAAACTCTCACTTCAATATTTTTTACTGCTATATTTTTTTCTGGGGGCGTAATATTTTGTGTATGTGTTTGTGTTTAGTTGGTACTTAAGCGAATGTTAAATACCCTGTCTCTTTCCTACTCTAGCTTTACGCGGCTTTAATACAAATGCCTGTCTTAGATGATTATGTGAAACCAAACATACGAGAAAAAGAAATCAGTCACCTGATTTTAGATCGCTTGATCTTTTCTTGTAGTAACATACACCCTTGAATTAAAGTTTCAGGCCTTGGAGGACAACCAGGCACATATACGTCAACTGGTACAATGCCGTCTATTCCGGGCAACACGTTGTACGAGTCTATATACAGGCCTCCTGTTATTGCACAGGCCCCCATGGCAATAACGTATTTCGGTTCTGGCATCTGATCATATACCATCCTAAGGCGAGGAGCCATCTTGCGAGTTACGGTTCCTTGTACTACAATTAAATCACATTGTCTAAGAGAACCAAACGCTTCAATTATCCCAAATCTTTCAACATCGTATCTTGGCCCCGATGCAGCACCGAATTCAACGCTACAACAAGCAGTTTCAAGGTGCACAGGCCATAGAGACCAAACACGACCCCAATTGATAGCATAGCCCAAAGGTGCGTCTAAGGTCTTAATGAGAATATCGCCTAGTTTACCAACCATCAGATTGAAGTTACTTGGATTTATCAACTCTGTTAGCATGCCGATGAATATAGGCACAAATTGACATATAATGCTTTAGACTTAGAACAGGTCAAGGAGCCCCTAACCCAACCCTATAATTGCTCTCGGAACTATGATGCGAATCCGCTCGCCATCCACCATTTGTATCTCTTCTATTTTTCCTATTTTCTGAATTATTTCACATGCTTCCTTTTGTATGAGTATGTTACCTACTTCACCCTCACTCTGTCCACTATACTTCGTGAATATATACCCGGTTGGTATCTCTTCAACATCAAAACCATTCTTTCTGATATTTTCAACATCTTCCATTATCATTCACTATATGATTGAACATCTGCTGTATAAGGTGTGTGTATACCGCAGACAATTTGTCTTTATTATAAGATGTGCAACTTTTCGGCACAAGATTTATGATAATAACCTCTTCCATTGCCGTTACTAACTACCGTATCTGATTGTGTAATATGTTTTCTGCAATGGCGGCATTTACCATTTTGCTTCTGTTGTATGATAGAGAATATTCGCTTCCGGCATTGTGGCATAGTTAGATTAATTGTGGCAACCATAGCGTTAGGAATATTTTTTGTATCTATTATATATGACTAGTTCGAAACATTAGTCAATTCGTAGCTCTGCCAACTAATATCTCCAGAGTTTCATGTTGAGCTACACCTATAATATTTTTCAATAACCTGTCCTTAACATTGAGAGCAATAAACTTTATCCGTTGTGATTATTTAGTGGAACATATTTGTGCTTGAGAGTTTCCCAATTCACAATAAGTTGTGAATAGGTTGGGTAGACAAGGGGTTAATAAAAAAAGAGGTGAAGGTATTGCCTTTCCTTTGAGCCTATCTAGCTGTCGATAAAAAGGCTCAAAGACCATCGGTATTATTGTTAGGGTTCTTCCAAACGTTTGTAACAATGTCATTTCTTGATTGAAGAAAGAATAGAATTCATGTCTTGCTTAATCTTATTGCAAATCAAATAGTTGATGGGTTCATATCGGTGCTCAGAATATATGGGAACGATGGTGACATACTCTGGTTTCGACATGCTCCAGTCCTTATGATAGAAGGATTTTCCGTCGATACCGTCAGGATAGCGACTTAGTGAAAGAGGTCTGTCTTTTAGATGTGGTAGAATAAGATCACTTACAGCCTCATAATAGCCTATTAGGTCACCTTTTGTAATATTTCCATGCTCATCAGTTGTCTTCCAGTAAATTTTGCTTCACATTATTCGTGTACGTAGCTTCGCTAGATGCTTGCATTGATTATTTGCATGGAGATAGAGCCGAACAATAGCACTATATTCTAACAAATCTTAAATTCATGGATAATAATTACAAATAGAAGGTTTCTTTTCGATCGTGAGTTTGTATAGCAAAAATGAAAAAAAATTGCAGAAAGGGATGATAATAACAGATGACATTTCATTATCACCGATTCTCGATTTTGATGACTACGTTAGTTCATTGACAAAAATCATAATAAACTCATATCCAAAATTCTCCATTGGTATTTATGGCGAATGGGGAACCGGTAAGACCACCCTAATGAGATCTATTTACAATAGACTCAAGGATAATAATGTAAACAATTCGATAATTCCGGTTTGGTTTAACGCATGGAGATATGAAAGAGAAGAACAATTTGCAATAATACCTCTTCTTAAAACTATTGCATACGCAATTCCTGAGGACAGAACTGAATTGCAGGATTTAAGGCAAAAAATTAAGAAGGGAGGAATTAATATTTTAAAAAAAATTCCAGATATTATTCCTTCTATAGCTGGTCATTATTTTGGGGAAGGTGCAAAAAATGTAACTGAGAAAATGATTAATAGTTTTAAGGAAGAATTTATTCCAAAATTAGAACTTCTTGCGGAAATTGATAAGGAGACAATCTATTTTGATGGATTGGACAATATCAGTGCCGAATTGCAAAAAATAAGAGATAATAATGAGTCTTTTAAAATTGTGGTTTTTGTCGATGATTTGGACAGATGCAGTCCAGATAAAGCGTTACAAGTTTTAGAATCAATAAAAGTTTTTCTGGATAGTGATGGATTTATTTACGTTATAGGTTTAAGTTATAACAAAATTTCACAACTAATTACCGCATATTACAAAGACAAATACGAGGAAATAGGTATTGAAGGCGATCAATATCTGAAAAAAATAATTCAGATTCCAATAATATTGTCAGATTGGAACAGTGATGATATCAAGGCTTTGATTCAAGATTTTATTAAAAACAAAGTAATAGAGAATGAGGATTACCAGAAAATAGTAAATGAAAACATTGATTTGATTTCATCTGGACTTGAAGAGAATCCCAGAGAAACTAAAAGATTTCTTAATAATTTCATCGTCGCTCAAGAAATTTTTTCTAAAAAGGGAACTAAACCGAAGGAGCTCTTAGTTTTACAAATTTTAAACATGAGGTGGAACGAAATATATCGACTAATAGTAAATTCTAATGGAAAGTATCTGGACGACTTAAAAAAATATGTCGATGACACAGAACAATTAAAGAAATTACGCATTACTAAACCCGAGGATTTAGAAGGGCAACCAGAATTGAGGGTATTACAAAAGTTCAGGACAGATCAAGGTTTTTGGGAATTTCTAGGGAAAAATTATGATACAATGAAACAGATATCTGATTGGAATGTTTATAGACGCGCCACAAAAATAGGTGAAGAACCACTAACGGAAATTCCTGCCCTGAATGAACCTTACAGGATATACGGGAAGGTACACGATTCTGATGGTAAACCACTTAAAGGTATACATGTCCATGCATTTGAACATGTTTCACCTGACGCGTATCTGCTTGGCGAGGCGATAACCCAGTCTGATGGTTATTTTGATATTGTCTTTTCAGAATTGTTTTCTGAAGAAGACCCTTCAAAGTCTCCTTATATATCAAAGGGAACGCATAACGTATTCTTAACTATTGAAGACCCTAATCACGAATTTTTATCAATTCATGATAGACGAAATGATAGACAAACTATGTACGTGAAACTGACGGGTAAAAAAGGAAATATAGCTTGGAAGGGAAATAGTGTTGAGCTCTCATCCAATTCATATGAATTTGATATTACTATCAAATATAGATAGAAAGCTAGTCAAATATCTATTTCACTATCTAGCAATGATAGATAGCATTTTTGAAGAGAAGGTCGAAGGTAGCTGACGGAAGAAACTGGCCAAGCGATGCATGACAAACTAGCTACCGGCATTCTGGGGACCAAACAGATACGTGATACCTATCTATACCCCTCCTCAACCACGGTTTATTGATTTCTTTCGATTTCACCCTCAGCAGTTTTTGATTGGATGATGACTAATGTAATGAAGTTTCCCTATCTGTTTCCTCCTGAGATAAGTTTAGTTTTCTTCCAATATGGTCACAACTTAGTATCAATTCGTCATAATTTCCATGTGTAATGATTTTGCGTATCTCGACATCTTTGTCACAAATAACACAAAACGTTTTTTCAGTCATTACAACTTTAATTTAATTTAATGTTATTATCTTTATTGCGAGCCTCGCGTTTCCTCCAATACCCGTGGGGTTCGTACTGCTGGGGGAACCGTGACATGACAAGACCAACCTAACCCTCAGCGGTTTCTAAATATCAACCTAATAAAATGGGTTAGGTGGCTGAATCACTTATTCATCATTGGACTTTTTCACAGTCTCCACTTGGGCTCCTGTGAAAACCGTCGGGACACCTTGATTTGGAGTCTGAGGCGAAGATTTATCACTTGTAGTCGATGAACTTGACTTCGGCTCCGATTTCGGTTGCACTTCAAATGATTTGGATTCTGAAGAGGCTACAAAACCATCCATAGAGGCATCAAATTTTGCTTGATAGATACCTGGGACAGAATTTTTGTCTATTGCCCATGAATGAGATACTTCTCCATTAGTATCAGAGGTCCCGGAAAAGGATTTAGTTAGTCCACTAACGTAGGTTATTAGGCCATCTACACTTACTCCTGAAATCTCATTGGAGTTATCGTCTCTCGTTACCGTAGCAGTAACCTTTTCTACACTTCCAACTTTGATTGGATTCTTTTGCAAAATTGATATCCAAATTTAGTTTTTTACTGTCTTGATTTTCCGATGGAATTGTTTCTATCTCATCATTAGAAGTGATTAAAGATGAATAGGTTTGTGAGATGTAGGATGGGTTAGATACATTTTGGCTTGAATTGTTCTTGCCGGTGCTTCAAATGCTGAAGACTTGAGGGTCCTGAGTAAATGTCAAGACGCGACAGGTACAGTTATGCATACTAAAAAGATGGATGATGGTGATTACAAGTTTTTCTTGAATTTGGATGAAAAATTTAAGTTCCTAGCAAATGAAAAGAATAATGAAAAAACAGATGGATTCATGGTGGTAGAAATAGCACCTCCTGATCAAGGCACAACCGGAGTAATTCTTCCGAAGGAGGGTGACCATGTACATGTATGGGGAGCATGGGTTACAGACAAGCCAAAGGGATGGCATGAAATACACCCTACTTGGAAAGTTATTAACGAATAGTATCGGTACGTACTTTACAGAATCCACCTAAGCGAAAGAGATTTTAGGACTAAAGGTCTTAGTTAATGCATGTAGGCAATGAAGACCCTGCCTAATTTTTTTATAAGATCATAATTTCCATTTTATGTGAAATTTAGTTTATGATGTGTTATATCTCAGCACAAGACTTTATGATCATCCGGCAGTGTACTAAGATGAGAGAAGGGGGACTAGTGATGACATTCCCTCCCCGTTTCGTGTGATACCTCTTAAATCGGCCAGATCTCAATAAAGCCGCGTGGGTAGAACAATTCCATCATTCAGGATGGCAGCGGAAATAGAGCGAACAAAGTGGACCCAGTTCAGGTCGTTATTGGATAAGAAGGACAAAAGGATGTTTGATCAGATGTATGATTATTTTAAATCACATAGTGCGGCTTGGAGCAGTGCTTGCAGACCCGTAGTAATACATGCCGTCCTTATGTCGATTATATTTGAACACTACAAGCAACTAACAAAGTTAATGGAAGAACAAAAAGTGAAAGATAAGAAGCAAATGTTCAGTACACTTGAATTGTGGACCTAGGAACAAGTGAAATGGAAGATTAACAGCAGGCCCACCTTTCAGTCATTATATATAGACGTTCTACTATTTTAGTAAAACCTCATCATGGACAAAACGACCATGTGAAGGATCCGGATTGTGTAATTTGTACCAAGAGCCTTGTACCACCCACTTCCAATTACGATAAAATAAATCGAGTATATTCCATGTTCATCTTTCTCCATTTTTTGTATATGAGTTGTCGCCATATGCGCAAAACTTCCTAACCTCTCATGTGCTTCATAATAGTAAGGTAGCAATTTAACTATGAAATTATCTTCTTTTAGTAATTCATTCAATCTTACTTTCAGTTCATCCTCACCTGATTTATCCAATTTTCTATTAAGGTCGTGAGTTATGGATCCTATTCGACTCTGATCAAAAGTGATTGACTCTTTTACTATGAGTAAGTATGCGTGAACAAGGTAGATAGGCTTTCTACTTGTGTTCTCAACAAAAGTTTTAGAAACTATATATTTATCGGTGGCGTCGGTTTGAGAGAGTACACTCTAATTTTAGTTTTAAGAAACCCCTATGTGTCTGCAAGTAGTTGTAAATATTCCATACCAGTGCAAGAATCCCAAAACTGCTGAAAATAGGTAGAATAAATTTGGTAAAAAAGTCGAGATCTGACGATATAGAAGTTATGAATATCTGCAGGATTAAAGTTTTTACTAATCTTAGTCCATATTTAGAGATTGATCAAATATGGATCGTATGGATGTATGTACCTTTATCTTCCTGGAAGGGGAATATACAAGCACGTCCAAATTCCCCCATAAAGAAAAAGAGTAAATCAAATCCATAGTTGCGACATTAACGATTAAGCGAATATCAAAAACAAGCAATAAAGAATGTATATCACTAGTGACTCACTAGTGATATGAAACTTTATTTCTCTTTTTCAAGTGTTTTTCCACGATTCGTCAAACCTAGTTCCAATATACTTTTTCTCCAATTTGCCACTGTCACTTTTCCAGTACGCGTAATAATAAGGACCATGTGGACACATTAAGCATGACTTTCCACACTTGATACGTTCTTCTTTAATAGTAGCATTGGAAGGAACGCCATCATAATTTTCCCTAGAAGCCTTTTCCTCCGAATTACTCTTGGCCAAAAATTTCTTTGTACTACCCAGAAATTTGTCGGTCTTGTGCAATAGTTGGTTGTAATAGGTCGGAATGCCGCTTGTCAGAGAGAACATATCAATCAATTTAAACGACTCCTAACGGGGAACGCTCCATGTCACGTTGTAAAGTCATTAGATGCATACCTCTTATCCATTTCGGAACAGATCTGATTCTACGATATGGGCCTTGATAAACCAGATTTTTATAATTGTAATAGGTGCGGCGTGAAATCCTTCTTCTAAATTGCCTTCTGATGTAGGATAGGGATTCTCTTTCAGTCATGTGATGATATTCACAATCTACTATCATGAGTTTCAGGATTCTTTTTTCAGAAACGGAGAATCTATGCATTATCTCAATCCTTTACCGAGAGGCAAATGTGTCGAATCTTGCTCATCTGTAAAACTAAGGACAATGTCAGCTTTAAGCGATTCGCTATGCTTGAGTACGTACCATTTCCACGACTAACGAATATTTGTACATGCAAAAAGTCTGAATTAAGATACGTATCATTCTAAACAGAAGTTTACTAACTATAACTATAGAATTGTTATATTGATTACTTATTCGCGAATCTGTGTCGGTACTTTTGCCATATCGTTGATATTTATCCTACTTGGACTAACGATTGGCAACGTATACGGTTCAGAAGCATATGTATTTGTCAAAAAGTGGGGTTCCTCGGGCGTTGATAACGGGCAATTCGATCAACCAGAGGGTGTTGATATCGATTCTTCAGATAACGTGTACGTTGCTGACACTTCTAACAATCGAATTCAGAAGTTTGACACACGTGGCAGTTTTATTAGAACATGGGGATCCGTTTGTTGGCTATCTACAAATGATAATAGGTGTAGAGATCCAGATGGAAGCGGTTCACTAGAGCTGGGGGATGGACAATTTAATCGTCCACAAGACATTGTTGTTGATTCCACTGGTAAAGTGTATGTAGCTGACAGTTTCAATGATCGAATTCAGAAATTCGATAGCAATGGTAATTTTATCACAAAATGGGGATCACAAGGTTCGGGTGAAGGTCAATTTAGTATTCCATTTGGTATTGCTATTGATTCCTCAGATAATGTGTATGTAGATGATCACACTGATCGCGTTCAAAAATTTACTAGTAATGGAGATTTTATTACCCAGTGGGGCAGCCAAGGCTTTGGTGACGGACAATTCCAAAATCCACACGGTATTGCTATTGATTCCTCAGATAATGTGTATGTAGCTGATGAAGCAACCAATCGTATTCAGAAGTTAGACAGCGATGGTAATTTTATGACAAAGTGGGGTTCTACTCCAGGTCATGGCACCGCTGATGGTGAGTTAGGTTCACCATTTGGGATAGACGTTGACTCATCTGATAACGTGTATGTAGCTAATACTGGGTTTGAGCGCATCGAGAAGTTTTCAACAGACGGCACTTTTATAACGAATTGGGGTTCCCCTGGCTCAGGGGACGGAGAGCTTAAGAGAGCAAAGGGAGTTGCTGTCGACTCATCAGGCAATGTGTATGTAGCCGATACTCAAAATTATCGCATTCAAGTTTTTTCACAAGTAAGTGATAACGTTCCTCTAAATGTCACCCTTGATGATGAGGCAATATGTCAAGATATATCAGCAACTAGAAAGGGCATTTCGGTTAGTTTTGTCATAAAGGGATTATACCATCTAGATAATACCTACAAATCCGAGGTGAGAGGCCCAGATGGAAATATTGTTATTGATGAATCAAACGGACTTCCGGTCTCAGATAACCTTAGTCCCTTGATTCCTAGAGATGCTCCTAATCCAGCGACATTATTCCTCGGAAAGTCTTTTGCAACGCAGAGGTTCGGAACATTCACATTTATTGTGTCCGGGAGTGATGGTTCGAAGTCAACTCTACCGTTTGCTGTCCCTAAATGTCCAACAGCAGATAATGCCCCCCCGGATACAAGGATCATCTCTGCTACTGACGGAGATAACAATGACATACAACAGAGGGGTACAACGTCTTCAGCCTCCATCACATTCCAGTTCGAAGGCACCGATGATATAGGAATTCAAGGATTCAATTGTATATTGGATGCAGGCACTCCTGTTGCATGTTCAAGTCCAAAGAATTATGGTAGTCTGCAAGATGGTAACCACGAGTTTTCAGTGTTCGCCATTGACACTTCGTCCAATCAGGATCCGATGCCTGCAAGTATTTCATGGACTGTTGACACCGCTCCACCGATCGTCTCGGTACCTTCCGATTTGACGACAGAATCTACAAGTTCGACTGGCGCTGTTGTCACATATGTTGCGACTGCTCATGACAATCTGGACGGAGATTTGACACCTACGTGTTCTCCGTCATCAGGTTCAATATTCGCAATAGGCAACACCATTGTGAATTGCAAGGCCACCGATAGAGCAGGAAATACTGGTACGGCATCTTTTAATGTTCTGGTAAAGCAATCACCAAATCCTGTAAGGGAACCTACGACTCTATCTCTCAAGATAAATCCAAATCGAGGGGTTTCAGCAGGCCAAGATTTCAGTTTATCAGGTAGACTCTTTAGCCCGCAGAGTAGACCAATGTCCTTTACCGGCTTAACCATATCCTTTACAATAGAGCCGTCATCGATAACAATCCCTTCTGTACAAACCGATAAACAAGGTAAATTCAGTGTGTCTGGGCTGAAAGCACCAATTGAGGGTTCATATGAAATAGTTGCACACTTTGCAGGAACAACTCTGCATAAAGCCTCGGAATCTTCAGTGCTTCTAAAAGTCGAGAAACCAGCAACTTCACTTAGGTTGGAAATTAAAGGAAATCCGTCGTCGCTAGCTGGGGTCTTGATAGATACTTCTACTGGTAAAGGTATTACCAATCAGATAATTTCATTTACCACTGATAGGTCTGGTTTGATGATAAATGAAGCGAATACTGACTCTAAAGGGAAATACAAGACTTTGGTGCCGCCTCTGGAATGTGGAATGGGCGTTATTAGTATTCAATCCCATTTTGCTGGGAACAACGACCTTAAGCCAAGTGATTCGAAAACACTAAAGATAAAAATCCCTGCTTGTGCTGCAAGCCAGACAACATTGCGTTAGATAAAATGAGAAAGATGAAACTAAAAGTATTTTTCTATCTTCATTTATTCCCTCGGTGTCTAATGTTAAGACCTACTCAGCTATAATAGACTCTTGATTTTATATTGAATCATTGATTATTTTCAATGTTGTCACGGCCTAGAATTATTGAACTTTCAGACTCATACATCAAGCATAGAGTATATTCCATTATTCAAGCAAGACAAGAAGGTAGGTGTTATCAATGCGGCACACAAATTAGCGACAGTGAGAGCATAGTTAATTGCGGCCGTCGTAAAAGTTATTACCATAAAAACTGCGCTCGAAAATTGAATATTATATGAGAAATTATTCTTTTCATTATGTTCATTATGTCACTACGAAATAACCTAGATAATTGTAAGGATATCTATCTCCATTTTTACCTCGCAATCTAGCCTATATTGAAATAAACCTTTGATTGTCAACGTTATGAATAACGTCCCCCGTGTCAGGTATTATTGTACAAACCTGCAGACCTAATAGTATCACAACAAGTGAGCTGTCAAATTTAGAACGCGATATCATCAGAAATCAATTCTCACTCCTAGAACATTGTTCAAGACCTTTCGTAAAGCAGGAGGAATGAGGGTCTACATAAAAAATTATTTTTTATTCATGACTCAATTCCTTGGATAAAACAGGATTCTGGATCATGCAGATACTTGTCTGTCATTATGGATACGGTAATTTCGGTTCCATCCACGTCCAACAAACGGAAAATATTTTTTTATTTTGTGTACCCCCTCGTTCCTCCTGTTTTACAATAGAACTATACTCTTTTTCTATAACATTCGGAGAAGGATAGACAGCCGGATTTTTCACAGTTAGTCGTAGGTCATTACTCTTGAAAAGTGAGAATACGTTTGTCTTCTCGTCCACTGGAGCCCAGATGTTCTCATTCCTATTCAAGATGCTTTTTGAGTAATTTATCAGACCGTGGTTTGCCAGTGGATAAAGGTATGTTTCCCGTAACTCCCGAATCCCGGGGACGGGTATTTCTAAAATTTCATGTATTGCTTGGCCTATTTCTTCAGTCGTTAGTCCGACATGTGTTTCTTTTTCTATGGTTCTACCATCGTCATCTTTACGCTCCTTAAGTTCTCCATTCAGTTCTTTGAAGACCGGGAGTATTACTTTGTTGTAACATTCTGCACTGTATGCCCTTACGTTACTGCCTCCCCTTTCCATGAGCTCCCAGGTCTCCTTTAGGTCTTCAAATGTGGAGATAGGATAGAAAGCTCCTGTCTCTGTGTTTACGATTCGAGGCCTATCATCCATGTTTACTTTGGTGACAATGGCCAGGTAGTGCATTATACGTTTCATTACCGTCATGGACCAAACCCCGCTTCTTGGTATTGAATTAGCTATTGCCAGATGAAATGATAACTTGGTTCCATATTGCCTCGGTTCGAGATGTTTGCTATGATTTTTAATTTTCTCGACAATTGCAGATACTATTTCTTTGCATCTTTCCTGGTCCTTTCTACTTACTACTTGTTCGTCAAATTCCTCTGGTAATAGACCTTGTTTGCCCATCAACTCAAAGAGCTGCCCCTATTTTCTCTTCGCTCGTGTTTGGAGTTACCAGGTACAGACCTCCTGTTCTTCTCTGCAAATCGTTTGTTGTCTGTATCATCTATAACTTGAGCCGAAAATATTACTGGCATTCCACGGAGTATGTTGGCTGTAGTCTCGCTTCTGCCTGAAGCTGTCTTATCAGTGAATAAGTATTCCTGGTCTCTTCTAGAGTCCTGGCTCATGAGTGACATCAGGTTTGCAAAAAAACCTTCTTGTGGAGTATCTGCTATTATAATTATCAGATTGTTAAGGTCGATTAATTTTTGCTGACGTTTTACAAGATATTTGATTTCATTCTGTTTTTCCTTTATTTGTTCAGCCAGTTTCTTTATGGTAGACTTGTTAGACGGGTTTCTTGCCCTTTCTTCTGCAATCTGATCAACGAGTGTTTCTATTTCTTGCTCCAGAAAGTCGATCATAGGCTCAAGAGGTTTTAATTCACCCGTCTCTTCATCTTTGACTACCAATTCTCCACGTCTATGAAGAAATGCTTTGTCTGATGCTCCTACCAGCTGTTCAACGTGTTTATCTGGAAAGTATTTAGCGCACAAGTCCAATAGATAGTTTTTCCCGGCTCCCGAAGTCTTTGAGTTGACATTATGCGGAATGCCTGTCTTTGTGAACGCACTACACATACCATAGAATAGCTGCTTTAAAGAGGTCTTATCATATGGAGCTTCCTTGTACATTGTTTCAAGTACAAACGCGATATCTTCCTTAGTAACTCGAGGTAATGCTTTTAGTTCGTCTTCAGCTGCTTCTTGTTCGACTGCTTTTTCTAATTGTTTAAAATCAAAATCTTCCGGGGAAGTCATATTACGTCCTCCTCTGTCCACTTAAGTGGGATTTCGATTTCGGGAAATGGTTTACATAGTTCTCCCATCTGCGAACTCATTCTTCGCTTTAACCACTCTTTCTGTTCATAATTCAGAGGTTCACTATCATTTTCATGACAGGGGCATAGACACGTGACGAGTTCAAATAACGAACAATAATCGGACTTCTCTTCACGTTTGGGAGGCCATATCCTTCCGGGATACTTGGAATCATGTACCCTAACACAAGTTGGAATACAACTTGACTCTTGATTCTCCCTCTTGATATTTATTAAAAATTAGTAGTGCCAACTAGAACGACCTCATCCTTTTGTCTTAACTGCTTCAACAGCTCTGTCTACCTGTCCCCTTCGTTTGGCAATCTCGACGGCCTTATCCGGACGGTATTCTATACGGCCGTAGAATTTGCAAATGGGTCAGATTGCAGATGTTTGGAATGGTCCTGATATGAAATTTCAAGTTGCAGTAGCTTCTGTTTATGTTCTTCAAGCATATGCAACGACAAATCAAAGTCATTCTTGTCCCTGTAACTACAGAATAAACACCGAATCCAGGGGAGCTTTATCTCCTCTTTGGTAATGTTGGGACCATATGGACTAGTGTATCGAATTACTTTAGGATAGAATTCTGAAACTTGGTATCTATTTCCAGGATGGTCAATGCGAATATGTTGTTCTATTACATCAACATGAATATTGTGTAGGGAATTACAGAACGGGCATTTTAGCAGTGGCGTATGCTGTCCGTCAACTAACAGATGCGTGAGTCCTGGGATTACACCAGGTGGCAATATGGGAACTACTGTGGTCATCTCACATAGACCATAGCTTCTTAAGATATTCATTTGAGGACCAAAGCGTCTGCAGTTCTTGTTGCCAATCTATAGTAGTGGAAGCTCCCATTATACCTCCCTCTTTTTGATGTCTAAACGAAGGATAAAATCTGGCAGTACTTCAGGTCTGTTAGCAAATTCTATCTGATCTAAAATTCCTCTGATCCAGTCGAGTTGAAGCTCCTCATCCGAAGCTAAATCTTGAAAACGTTTATGAGCAGGATTATGGTATTCTTCTGTAGTCATAGTGTTTTATGCCTATGCTCACTGTGGCTTCTGGTTCTGGTGGTGCTGGGTCCTTTTGCTGGGTTCCCACGCCCTTTATTTTTATGTGTCTTGTTACAGCTATCAAATTATTCTGCCTTTTCAATAATGATTGATTTTTCTGTTTGACTTACCTTTACGAAATCCCCTTTTCCAATTGCTAGATTTAGGGCGTACTGTTTAGGTAAAATTACACTAAAGGAGGTTTCTCCGATCATACCCTGAATCCTATATTCACAATGTTGAGACGCCATTTTTACTCTATAGTTAGGTCAAAACTATTATAAGCCTGTAGTTATGTTAGTAAATAGTATCTAATAGTATGTTATGTCCTGTTAGTATCCAAGATATAATGTCTGACGGGTATGGACATAACGGCAAAACTAAGGATGTCAAAATATATCGAGATATTTTGTTATGGTATGCATCGAAATTTTTTTCTGTCAGATCTTTCGATAGCCGAGGTCTTCGTCTCGACTCCATGGAGGTCGTATTAAATACGCTAAACAAGAGCATGATTTTCCGATTTACAGAGATAGGTAAGTGGTTGATTTCTAACCATCGTCCGTTTATCGATGAATACAGGAGTTCTAATTATCCCAAGAGCTGGAGACTTCATACTAAGAGAAATTACATAAAGGCTAGATTAGATGATTTGATTGAGTTAGGCCTTCTTCGCATAATAAAATATGAGGATTCATCGAAGAATAAAACCAAAACACCAATTTATCAATTTAGCAAATTAGGATCAATCATTAGCTGGATACTCGAGGTAACATTAGGTTCACAGAATAATGATTTTGCCTCAATCATAATTCAAGCAACTGTTATTCAAGTGTTAGCAGACCGATACACATCTTTTGACGCATTCCTTATCATGTTTTTAGAAAGATGTTACCAAATGAATCTTGTCAAAAAGTTTTTGAACTCATTTGGATTTTTTATTTCTTACCTCTTCATAGAGGAAGACAAAAAAATATTAAGAGAATTTTTTATTTCTCTAAAAGGCTCAGATGAGGAGTTATACAAAGTCTTTATTGACACATTATACACCTTGATGAAGAAAGTCGAAGATTGCTTCTGTTGCAAATTAAACTTGATGTAGAATCTGCTTTTACGGTGTCTACTGACAGGGAATGGGAATTGATGAGATTCGAAAATATGTATAATTATTCAAAATTAGTATTGTATGGTTGTTGCGAAAAATGTGACAGTTGTTATCCCGTCATTATGGATTTCTATAGATTTATAGAACTTCCAGATATTTTCAGAATTAGTGAGGATGAATCCGTGCTCCAGTGTATTAACTGTGTAAAGTGTGGAAACGATAGTTGTTTTATGATCACCCCAAATTGGATTACAGAAGGAGAACATTTTGTCTTCCGTCTCAAAAATGAAAATGTTCTCCCACACTAGTTGGTGAAATGGGTTATTTCTGGTTTTTTAATTCCTGTACTTCAGCCGTTAGTTTCAGAATCTGATCTGACAGAGTAGCAAATGCATCATTTTGTTGGTGCTTCTCCACGGCTGTCTCTTGGTATGCATCATAGCTTAAGATCATCCTACATTTAGCGCAGAATTTAGAATCAATTTTATTTGGTTCTGAACAGTTAGGACAAAGCTTTGGCTTCATTCTATCAATCTCTGCGGCCTTGGGCTTCAATCCATATGCTTCCAGGATAGATTCTGAAGATTCGTTACCAAAATAGTGAAGATATTTTAGATGCATGTTGGAACCGGGAGACCATCCAGCATGCTGCCTTAGAACATGTTCTCTCAGAATTTTTGACTTGTCTGTTAAGGCAGAATGTCTCCTTATGTAAGGATTCCAGGGCTTCTTTAACAACTCTCGGATTTTGTTCTTATCTTCTGCAGCGATTAATGGGTCTTCTAACAACTTGGGGAATAATTTTGTTTTGTATATTGTGTATATTCCATGCAAAGTCATTGGACTGATTGCTCTTCCAAGGCTTTTTCCGAATCCGCAAATCAGCGGAGAAGTGGGATTCCCACTTAATGGATGATCATCCAACCAATCTTTGAGATAGGGTATCGAATTTATCAACGGTATATGTCTTTGTCCTGTTTTACCGCTAACCAATATCTCCGCGTATTGACGATCTCCTGCCATTTTGAAGACAACATCTTTTATTCTAAGTTTCAGTAACTCATGGGGCCTGCAGGATAAATCTCTGGAAACAGAATGATAACATCTGTCTCTTTTTGATGGGCAATATTTTAGAAATAGCAAATCATCATCAGACGTCCATAAATCAGTAGGCTTGTATACACTTTTTTCCTTTCTTTTCAGTTGTGGTATATTTTCTATACAGGATGGTTTGGGTCTGTCTTTTGGTTCCATATCTGGTGAGTAGAGCCATCTAAAGAATTTCATAATAAACACTCTATGAAGGTTATACGATCCTATCCAACTATGCATAGGATCTTTTGCTTCCATCTTTCTGTACGAGTCCAGATAAGAAAGTATATCTTCTCTGGTAAAATTGATGAAATCCTTGCCTACATAATTAGAAAGTTTACAGAGAGTGAAAATTAAATCTTCTTTGTAACTGATCGCGATATTGGACTCGATTTTTGCAGCAATTAAAAAATTGGCTATAGTTAAAGCATTGGTCTTATGTTCATGATTTTCAAGTCTAGTGATAAACCACTTCTTTAACCCTTCTGTAGCCCTTTCAATTTTTATCTTTGAATGATTTTCTAGAAGGATCTTCTGCACATACGTCTTATATTTTCAGATGTATATAAGATGGTATTCATTAAGATCTAATTGTAATCTTAACTCACTTTGGTACTTCCAAATATTTGGCTTCTAGGTCGACGTTTACAACCCTTTGCCTTTTCATCCAAATTGGAAA
The DNA here is from genome assembly GCA_963728595.1 of uncultured Nitrososphaeraceae archaeon. Lineage (GTDB taxonomy): Archaea > Thermoproteota > Nitrososphaeria > Nitrososphaerales > Nitrososphaeraceae > TA-21. The sequence continues at coordinate 232,619 of CAVSLF010000022.1, read as the reverse complement.
AATGTAGCCAGAATGTTGTAATATAACACTTTACTCTAGCGATTATATGAGATGAAATACATAAGTATTTAGAACTTCATGGCGAGGTCAATGTGGAAAGGCAATATATCGTTTGGGCTTGTAAGTATACCTGTTAGTCTTTATCCTGCTACTGAAGAAAACGAATATTCCTTTAACCAACTTTGTGCAAACGGACACAGAATCAAATACAAAAAATGGTGCCCAATTGAAGATAGAGAAGTTCCTTATTCCGAAATAAAGAAAGGCTATGAGGTAGAAAAGGATAACTATGTTATAATCGAAAAGGAAGATTTAGATAAAATAAAAATAAAGACGACAAAGAGTATTGACATTAAAGAGTTTGTTGACAACAAAGAATTAGATCCAATTTTTGTTGACAAGAGCTATTATGTTGCCCCGGATCCCAAAAGTGCAAATGATAAGGCCTATTCCCTACTAGTAAAAATTCTCAAGGACAGTAAGAAGATAGCTATTGGTAAAGTAGTTCTAAAAGATAGGGAAAATTTGGTTGCATTACGACCATATCAGAGAGGCATAGTAATGCACATATTAAAATACCTAGACGAAATCAGACCTGTTGATGAAATCCCAGAAATTGCCCAATCAAAACAATCAAAGCTTGATCCTCAAGAGATATCTTTGGGTCAACTTCTAGTACAGAAATATAGTAAGAAACAATTTGACATAGGTGACTATTCTGATAACTATGTGAAAGAACTCGAAAAACTCATTGATGCAAAAATTAAGGGCAAGACATTTGTCTCGACAGCCCCCAAGGAGAAAGCTGTTAGCAAAGATCTTCTTGAGGCGTTGAAGGCTAGCGTCGAAATAAAGGGAACAAAATAGTATACTATCCTTATTCCATTTAATAACTACCTAATAACTAATTTTATCGCCCTTGTAGCCTCTAACAGATTCTATAAAATAGTAATGCTCCCACACCACAACTCTATTGAGCGATAACATATGAAATTGGGTTGTATGGCTGTTATCAGTATTCATTGAACCACATGTGATAGCTAAAACTAACTGGAATGACTAAAGTGTCGCCAGGTGTCGTTGATAGTAGTTACTCACTCTTGAATTAACTTTCCCAAATGAATGTTGCTTACTGTTTTATTAATCTGATAGTAAGTAATAATACTATGAGTCATACACCCGCAGTAGACAATCCTGATAATGATGGACGTACTATTAGACGAAATTTCCTTAAAGAATTATGTAAGAGAGACAGAGAAGTCAACGAAGATGGTAGACCTAATGTTTTTACAATTGAACAAATATGGAGAAAATCTACAAGTAATTTTACCTTAGATGATGTAATATTACATGTAAGGGGATATTCAATGGAAGAAGAACCGCAGTTAGAGTTTGTTGGTCGCATTGACGAGAATAGAATTCGATTAACAGATAGAGGGAGGAATATCAACTGTGAGGACTGATCTAATCTGTTGTGATTAGGGTTCGCTCCTTACAGATATAGGCATGTGTAATAGTGAAACCTTAATCAATACCCTTCTAGTTTGTAAAACTGAACAATTTGTTAAACAGAATCTATGTATTTGTATAGTAGCTGTCAGTAGCTGGATACCGTACGACATATTCCTTATTACAATCTACATGGAATGTTTTCATATCTTCCATTTATCTTCCTTATTTGGAATCCCTTGAGAATAAACAATTTCATGTGTAAGAGCTGATATCGATGAAGCACAACGAACTTTTAGCACAACACGTTTGGGATTCTAGTTCTGATAGCTACCTCCAACAGTCACTATCATAACTGCTAAGTTTACAATATTTTCAGATTGGGAAGCGTTCTTATATGAAAATCTAAGTTATTAGTTATCAGTTTTCTTATAATTAATCTATATAACATAGTCAATACATTTCCTATTTAATTGTGGTAAAAGATCATAACAAAGAGGTTCGTAGGAAGTACAATGGTGAAGATAATAAGAAAGGAATTTTAAATAATTTACAGGGTATTAATGCGTATAAGGATAAGCGCAAAGTTGCAATAACCTCAGTAATAGCTTCTGTAGGTCTAGCCTCGATTAAACTTCTGATTGGATATTCCACGAACAGTCTTGGAATACTATCTGAAGGAATGCACTCTGGACTTGATGTCATAGCGGCATTTATGACACTGTATGCAATACAAATTGTAATAAGACCTCCAGACGTGAGATATACGTTTGGATATGCAAAGTTTGAAAGTCTTTCAAGTTTTGTGGCGATAATTCTCCTGTTCGCAGTTGCCGGATGGATTTTTTATGAAGGCATAGACAGGATATTGTTCAAGAATATTCATCCGGAAATTACAATATTTTCATTTGTTATTATGATCCTGTCTGTTGTTGTCGACCTAGGGCGTTCAAAGGCACTCTACAGGACTGCGAGGAAGTACGGCAGCCAAGCATTGGAAGCAGATGCGCTTCATTTTAGAGCAGACATGCTTTCATCGTCGATAGTAATAATCGGATTGATCTCCGTTTCAATATTCCATATTCCAAATGCTGATGCTTACGCCGCCCTCGTGATAGCAGGGATGATCATTTATACATCTTTAGGGCTTGGAAGGAGAACACTAGATGTTTTATTGGACAAAGCACCCAAAGGAATGTATCATCTTCTGTTAGAATCGATATCAGGACTAGATGGGGTTACCAAAGCACATGATATTCGCATTAGGAACATGGGAGCATCGATGTCTGTTGATTTGCATATAGAGGTTCCACGTACGTGTACTCATGATAAAGCTCATAGAATTGCCACTACTGTCGAAAATAGGATAAGAGAAATCATGCCGAATTGTGATGTATTGGTGCACGTAGATGCAATAGAATCATCCACAGAGACGCTTACGGATAGAATTAGGCTTATAGCAGCAGAAACAGATGGAATAAGGAACGTTCACTCACTATATCTCTCTAGAATCGTATCGTCGTCTTCCTCCCCCTTTTTGGGAACGGATCAAAAGTCAGAAACCAAAAATGATCACGATGTATTTTCCGATTCAAGAAATCATGATCCGGATATGAGCGAAATAATGCAGCCTCTTCATCTTTACCTTGATGTGCAAGTGGATAGACGTCTAGACTTGAAAGCCGCGCACAATATTGTCGAATCCTTCGAAGAAAGAATTAAAACCGCAATTCCGCAGGTGAAAGACATAACAACTCATATAGAAACTGAAAGTACGGATGACACAGAGGTGATGGGGGTTGAAAAGGAACCAAGTCCATACACCACAGAAAATATTCGTAAATTATGTCTTAAGACAGAGGGTGTAATGGATTGTCAAGATATCGGAATTGTTGATGTCAATGGAGAACAACACGTCACGCTTACCATAATCATTAAAGCCGCGACAGAAAAAACTGTTACTTCGGTTGAGGAGGCACACAAAATCTCAACAACAGTTCAGGATAGTATTATGAAAGAAACCGGAGCTGCGAGAGTAGTTGTTCATACAGAACCGAATTGAAATTTGTGATAGCCAGTAACATATAGATTCTGCAATTGTATTTCCAAATTTCTACAATAATGGTAGTAATGATTCTTTATATATTAATTTAGAGGATGTTGGACTCTTATGAGTTCAAGATCGGGTGTGCATGATTGTTAGTAACAATTACAGGTGATACTTGGCGGACAGAATTTTATCTGAAATCCTTTCTTCTGCTTTAGAGCCCTAACAATGATGACAACTAATCGATATTTCTTGATAGTTCTCGCGCGGCTTTTTTGCGTGATCCATTTTCATTGTTTATCGTGTCAGTTTGAGGAAGAGATGAAGGTTCTTCTCCAAACTGTCCGCCAGTGGCGTCGTTAAGTGCTTGATCCCGTTTTAAAGGATTCTTTTTTTCGGTACTCATACTATAGAAATATACATGATGCCTATTATTGATTATATAACATTCTGAGCCGATTTCATCCTCTACAAATATGTAGCGACGTATTAGAACGCAATAGATATCTATATAGCCAATGAAGTTCTAAATTTAGTTGTTTGTTATGAATTATACAAGCATATTTCCCATGGCTTTTGGTTTAGTAGTTTTAAGCATTGTTGGAAATGTTGTTTTTGCACAGAGCTCTCCTTTTACACCTTCTCAACCTCAAATAAAGCAACCTCAAATTGGAGTAAAGATAACGTCACCATCTGATGGACAAAAAATAAGGATTGGCGAAGCAATTCCAATTAATGGCAGTTCTACTGACAGCCCAACTGCCAATTGTCAAGTGGCAGTTATAGTAAATAATGTAAAGCCCTATCAAAATGCAGACGCAGCAGGTAGTGGTGGCACAGGCGATTATTCTAGTTGGATTTTCAATCTGATGCCTAACTACACGACTATTATGGAAGGCCAGAATAAGATAACGGCTAAATTGTCGTGTATCAATAGTCCTAGCAACCTGACGAAATGGTTTAGTGTAAATGTTACTGGTAGCCCGGATTAAGAAAAATTGGAAGTGTGGCAACTATCACAAGTACTACGCTATCCGCAATCAACCTTGAATATGTATCAACCTCATTCTATTATTTTCTCAAATTTTGAGCTGTCAGCATATACGAAGTTTATTCATTTTTTATCTGTGATTTGCAGTACTGTTCTTATTTTTGGTATACATCTTCATTGTCCTAAAAATTCCTTTGATCAATCCTTGTTTTTTCTTACCTAGAATATCTAAATGACCTTTGTTTCGTCCAGTGAATATACATACACATTTGCTTTTTCTTCTTGAATATCTGTTGAATGTATCAGTATAGCTCCTTCAATCTCACTTCCATCGAGGCCGATTCCATCCATGGCCATTATTGATGCAGGGTCAACTTTCTCAACGTCTGGAATCACATTCTCGCCTGGATACGGTTCAAGAGTCACTCTTTCTTCTGCTAGAAGGCCCGCATCTCTTAAGCCATTTGAGAATTGCCTCCCTCCATCATTCAACATTATATTAATATTGTATTTACTTCGTAAGGTTAGCATTCCCTGGTATATATCAAATTCTTCTCCCGTAACAACATAGTCAATAAGATCCGAAGGTGGAATTCTGCGGCAAGCGTAATCGTATCCTTTTTGGTCGGTAATGAAAATTACTTTGGTATTATTATTGGGATCAAGAACCGCTATCTTATTTTTGTAAAAAAATTCATCTATCCGAAGTTTTTTGAAGGTCCCTGCAGACCTTGATACGACGACCTGGCAGATTGGATTTTTCTTGCCTAGTTGCTCTTCTAATTGAATCAGATCTTGATATATGTCGGGATTCGATTCTTTGATGTGATCACCAAAAAAATGCCAATTCCATATTTTATCTTTGTTTACCATCAAATTAAGTGCACTAACAATTACTGCTTTGAACCCTATCAAAATTCTGTGAGTGGAAGCAAAGACATTATCGCCAATCTTTCTTTTACCTCCAGTTAATAGCGGCACCCCTCCAGCAGGTTTTCCAGGCAGCTTGTAAATGTAAGAAGAACGGACATCATTGTTGCAATTTTCTTTTCTTGTGTCAGCAGCCAGGTAACTTGTTGCCTGATATGGAATCTTCATTGTATTAATATAGGAGGGTGATGCTCCGATAACTATTTCCGGCAATATTCGTCCTAATGAAGTTAGTCCAAAGTCATGAGAGGGTGATATGATCTGGATTCCTCTTCTAAGGAAATGGTCAAATTGTTCTTCTGAAATTTTCTTCTTTTCCAAAAGTGAGTGTAGCTTACTTTCATATCCTAATTCAATGGATTTATTCAATACATCTCAAGGTACCCATCATTCATATTAATATTAATAATGTACGCTCTAAAATACTAGAAATGGGGGTTAAGTGTTATTAAGGGATAATTTCGTTATTCAGTGATGGTTACTCAATACAGTAATGCATTTGGAGGAACGGTTAAAATTAGTTACCGTGTGAGTGGTGTCACTCATTGAGAAGGTCGTAAATAAATTCTCGTGGACTTATGATAAACCGGCCGTTCCAAAGGGGGTTTGAAAATATCCATTTAATCAGGGAAAAAGTGATGCGAGGAAAGATGGTTTGTCTCTTTTAGAAAATCATGTAAGATTATAAAAACTAATGACAACCACAGTTACAGAATCCATCTCTTGAGGCCTCGTACGTGAGACAATTATGATTGCAGTCGTTACAAAAAAGGAATTTATCATTATGATCCGTTTGAACAGTGTTAATGTGTGTCTTATTTGGATCTGATCTCTTTCGGAAATTTGAATCAAATGATAATTTCTCGACCTGAGGCTTGGACCTTCCTTTATTACGAATCATCGATTATCTAATGTGCCATATAGTTTATAACAGATGCTCAGACAACTTATACAAAATAGCTTATTTGCCTACAATTTTGTGTATTCATTTTTCTTTGTCGTGTCGAATTTAACATTCTTTCATGATTCTCATCTTATGTCATTGAGGTCATCTTCTGCCTGTGGTAGTTCCCACCAACTTATTGCAATAGCCAATATTGAATCTGAATGTTATTATTTGCACTCACTTATGGCTTAAAAGACATGTTTTAGACTTACCATTCTATGATTCTTCTCTAAAGCAAACCTGATAACATCTGTAACTGTCATCTTAATGTTTTCACAAGTTGTATTTTTTGGCTCGATAAAATCCTATATCGCCAATACATAGATACAGCCATGACAATATACCCTGCACTATATATTGCGTCCCAAATTCCTACCCTCCCTTGTTCTACTGTTTTCCCTAAAACTTCACTATATCCAAACCCTATGTCTGCGACAGTAACTAATAGTATTGATGTGGCCAGTAACATCCAAGGCCTAGTAGACTCTATTTGTTTATTGTTTCGCAATTTCATAATTATCAGTAGAGAAGGAACAAAAGCAATACCATCAAGTATAGGGTAAATAATAGTAATGATCCAAGCCACCATATTCTGTTGATTAGATATCATACTTGCGATACCGAATGTAAGTGTAAATACATATGCGAGTGTTAAAGCGGTGGCAACCGATATTAAAATGAGAGGTTCGCGATCATAAGAAAATTTTTGTCTTGACAATACCTTGCTGATCCCAAACAAAAAATAAATAATGAATGGGTAACCTGAGAGCCAAATCGCATCTGCAGGAGAAGGATAGGGATTTTCAATACCCAGTCCAAGTTCGTAGTATGTCCAACTTAACTCCGCAATGAACCATAATATTAATCCCATTGTAAACCAGGTTAATGTGTACAACTGATATTTCGGTTCGCTGTAATCATTAATTTTATTAACCCTCTTCTTGCGGATTTTGCTAATCTCAAAAGCTTGGAATGTTGCAAGGGCTGACATAATTAAAGCAGAGGCCGATGAAACATTTGTCGTCCAGTTCAAGAAGAGTCTGACATTGGACTTGAGATTTGAATAATTCATCATAGAATAAGATACGGCCATAACAACGATCAAGACAACCAGTATGGCTACAAGCTTAGGTCTGGAAGATAATTTTACTGGTTTCGTCTCCTACCACGTGATTGATGATATCACATAGTTTTAAAATTTTAGCATTAGCAATCGCGGGAAGGTGAGTGGGGAGTATTGCATCCGGAAGCAACTCTCCTTTTTTACCAAAGCAATTTTTTACAATATTATACGTTTCATCCTATTTAGTCTATTTTTGCTGCATTAGCTACGCAGTGGTCCATAACGCATCATAATAGACAATAAAATGAGTTATTCAAAAAACCATTTATCTAAACTTGGTAACTATCATAACTGTACTCATTCGCTAGAAAAAAAGGAGATACTAATCTACTTTTTCCTTAATTTTTTCTTTATTGTATTCTGTTCCGAGATCTCTATCGGGATCTTTTATTTTATTGGCTACTGCTTTTGCCCCGGCTTTAATCTTGTCTCCTGCATCCTCTATATCCCTTTCAGTATCGCCCTTTGTATCTACTTCATACTTAGTTTTTGATTTTACTTCGAATTCATCAGTCATTACTTTACAATATACAACATCGTATTTATCCATAGTAAAAAGAGTCTATTCATGGTTTCCAGTGGCATAACAGTACTGCAAAGCCATGGGAACTTTTCATACATTTCGAAGCTAAATATTCGTCGTATAATTACGGGACTAGAATTCCTCGCAGTGTGAGATTCGAGTCGTAATATAGGCGTTACTGAAAGTTGTACTTTTTACATGTCTTATTTTTCACTTCCAAGTCTTCACCATTCCTACGTTTTGTGACAGGATAATTTAGCTATACATCAGAAATAGACGTTGCAGATCTGAAATGCGACGTGCCACAGTTACACGAATTATATTACGTTTTATGGTTTGTTGTCACGTACTATTACGTGATATTATTTGTCTTGTAAGGGAATATGCATTCGTCACAAAGCTACCAAATTACCAAACAAAATGCGGTATGCAAATGGTCAGAAGCGATGTCAAATGTGTGATATTTTCATAAAATGGGATGGAATTTGGTGTCCCTGTTGTGGATATAGGTTGAGAACGAAATCCCGAAGCGGGCGTTTCAAACAGCTAACCTTGATAAATCAAGTGATGATTCCAACTGTTAGGGTGCACTGATCTCGGTACAAGGCCATCTTGAAGCTCCTCTAAAGAACAGTTCATTCAACTATGGCTACAGAATTCTGTTTTTCCACAGTGGGCTTAGGTTCACACAGGATTTTTAAAATAAGCTAAAGAAAAATGAAATTAGATAGTTTATTTATTTATTTATCCGAGATCCGCACATGTATTTTCTAAAAATTTCATCAATTCGTCTCTAGTTTGAAAACCATAATATCTCATTAAATTCTCTAAGGTTAGTTCATCGTGTATTTCACTCTGCTTCCTTTTCTTGAGGGATGTCCAATGGACGCTCAATTGTTTTTTGCTTAGTTTCTCATATGACATGTGGATATATTAGGTTTTATCACGGCTTAAATATGAGAAAAAACTAAAACCTACTTTATTAGGGGCTAGAATACACCTATACAAGCGACCCTAGAGAATTCTCATCTTATCGGCAGTCGTACAAAGATACTTTCAATCGTTTTAAGTAGTGATTTGTAACGACTAGCGTGATCTAATGCTGAGAAAAAGAAAATAACATTTGCCAAACTAGTTTTTGAGCACAATCCATCAGCAATTACAAGGTTCAAAAAAATATTTCGTGAGGGACTAACGAATGCGAATCTATGTACGACTTTTTTACCGGTTTGTGGACGAATAATTTTTACTACTTCCATAGATACTTGATACTCCATTCTTAAGTATGTCAAAGTATTTTGTCGGTAACAACATTCCGTTACTGAAAGTTATAAGATTAAAGCTAGCAGTATCTGCACTCTTGTAATCCCACTTCCAATAAGCTGTTCCCCATACGCTAGCTTTCTTAAATTCGTCCAAAATCTTTGCTGCATCATCTTCGGTCAGCTGACTTGCATTAGGATTAATTGTGAATACTCCTCCTTCTCCGGGTGTTCTTACTACATTATTCCATTCTCCGACGTACAGAGGTATGCCAGTCAAGTTTCTTGCTTTCAAAAAGGTATCAAATCTTTCTTTCTGATAAGCATCTCTGCTGGGAACTCCATATACACTTATTTTGAATACAACATTCTGCTTATCTGAGGGAATCATCTTTGCTAAATTTTCTGGTGTAATATTTATTGGGCTATTAAGGTCAACTGGTACATTCATACTATAAGCGATAGTTTTTTGAGTTGCATTTCTTAGTTCTTTAACCATGAATGTATTGAACTTGCCTATCTTAGACCACTCGTCTACAGTGCTAACATGGGGTTCGCTGAGGATTTCGTAACCGGACGTACTTGGGTGAGTATCTACCACACTAACAATCTTCTTAAGAAAATCTGCCATTAGGCTCCATCCATCTCTTCCTTGGTTATCTTTGACGGACCTATTCCACCAATCACTCCAGAACATTTTTGCGATGGGATGTTGAGTATTACCCCCACCATCTTTAATGTACTTGAAATTGTTCTCAAAAAGCGACCATGGGAATCCCGTGCCAAATTTCTCAAGCCACGATGAGGTATGCCATTGATGATTGTCGTAAATTACTTTAATCCCCCATTTGTCTGCAGCACTAGCAACTGACTCTATTTCCTTCATGAAAGAATCAGGATCTCTCTCGTATGCCTCCCAGTAGAATAAAAATCTGACATGATTGAATCCTGCTTCAGAGATCATTTTAAAACTATTCTCAATGTAATCGGGTGGTGCAGAAGGGATTTTGATATTATGCTGTTTTAGATTCACGTATATACCTTTCATAACTACACCATTCAATGGCTCTTGATTGCTCATGGGAGTCAACTGTGCATTCGAGATAGCTGACACGTTACCACAAAGAATTATGATCAGAAATATAACCACTGATATGCTAAATATATGCTTCATCGACAATCCTAAGGCTCTGATAGATTTAATATGTATTACGATGGGAAATGACTGTAAGAAGATAGGCTTTGGTCTATATCAGAACAAAAGTCTAAGAAATCAGTTTTGTGAAGCTGTTTCCTTGAACTGTGCAGGAAAATGATTTAGAATAGACAGACAAATGTTTGAATAATTGGGTTTGATCGGACTAGGTGATAATAACAAAAAAGGGACAGGTGTCGAGGAAGGACAGAATGAGGGTGGGAGCCAAAGTACATTGCAGAATAGCAAAAAGTAAGAAGACCTACTAGTTATTCATTGGCGATGGCAGGATTGCGACTGAGCAAACTCTCAATATGAATATCAGTTGCTATATCCATAGAAGCACAGGTAGGTAAGGTGCCGTACTGATTGCATCCCTGAAATCTATTTTCCTGAGACTAATTTTCTAGTTACTTACATAGAGATTGAAATCCGCGCTTTCTACAAACGCTCCCATATTCTCTCCCTGTACATCCTCTACGCGTACTGTAACAACTATGGGTCCAGGCTTTTCAAATTTCACTTTTTGAGTTCCTGTTCCATCTAGCGCTTGTTGGCCATGAACTTCCTTTATTACCGTACCGTTCACGTCAGTCACGTTAAAGCTGTAGCTAACTCTGGGTACGAGACTTTGAGAGTTATCCAAAAACAGAAGACCAAAGTCAGTTTCATTTCCTACCTTTATCGGGTCTGGTGTCCAGAGCAATTTTATGTAATACGTTCCACGTGCAGTCTGTAGAGTTAATGGTGGTTTTGGGATTTCTAGTACACTCTTCGGAACAGGAGGTTGACCTTGACCCGTTGCTTGGAGTTCGAAAGCATACTGGACTGGAGGATTTGTTGTTGTTGTATCAGCAAAGGTCTGTGCCTTAATTGGATATGGCATATCTTTGTTTAACCAAATCTTGTTATCGACTCCCTTATGCCATGAAATTACTTTAGTGTCAAAAGTTCCAGCAGGCACTGTAATTTTTTCTTGTCCACCAGGACCTATGGGAGAACCTCCTATTGAGGCTATTTTACCCCAATTTGGCGAACTTAACGACTGACCAGGTTTTGGAACAAAAGCAGAAAGCCATTCTAATGAGCTAGTATAGGCGCTTCTATACGGTGACATGGTAGGTGGGACCTGAGAAGTGCCTAACGCTGTTAAATCTAGATCACTCAAATGAAAAGTTCCGTTTATTATCTTTCCCTGGTCATTGACATACACCGGAGCTACCCAATAATGTCCCGTATCATTAAATTCCTTAAAGTATATTGTCATGGTAAAAGGCTGACCTTGATTTGTATCATGACTTTCGATCTTGTAAGTCACATACATGTCTTGCTTCGCCCCTTTTCCAACGTACCAGTTGTCACCCCCCTGCGCATATACACTACCAGAGTAAATGACACTGATGGGAGTAATTATCAAAGCAACCGACATTGTTATACTAAGTATTGTCAATGCAAAAACCTTCTTTTTGCTGTTACTTTCACGTTTATTCATTTACAAGATGTATTATATTCCAAATTCATAAATGTTTTGTATACGAGAACCATTAAGTGTGTAGCAAAATGGATCTCTAGTTAATGATTTATTTAGATCAAGAATAAGCCCTAAACTTCAAAAGTCCAGATCGATAATATCCTATAGAATATTGTATACCGGCCCTTATTCAACATTATTTTAGGCTACGACTTAACATGCATTATTGTGAGAACACTAGATACACATATATCACATTTGTGGAAAATAATAGAAATATCTAGTTAAGTTTTTCCCCTGTACTTGTCAATCTTGATTTATGACGCCGTGAGCATAGCGAGTACCATTTACTTGCTATAATTGAGATGCAATTTTTTGATGTATATGTTACCACGCAAATAGATTATTGATAACGTCATGTCATTGAGATTTCATTGGAAAATTATGTAAAATTAAGATATATCGATCTCAATCAGGGTTCGGTTTGTTCCCTTAATATTTGGAACAATCCATCGTCATCTACTAATAACTTGCATCTTTTTTGTGGCTTTTTTTCATATGCATTTATAACTATGTTACGGAGAAGTTATTTTTTATATGGCATCGAATGGTGCGTCTAATAGTGTCTTTCTTTCACCAAAGTCCATTGCCATCATAGGGGCATCAGAAAAATCTGGTATAGGAAAAGCAATTTTCTCCAACATAAAGAGTGGGTATGGAGGAAAAATATATCCTGTAACTCCATCAAATGAATTTGTTTTTGGTATCAAGGCGTACAAAAGTGTCCTTGATGTGCCAGATGATATCGACTTGGCAGTAGTCGCAACTCCCAATAAGATAGTTCCTAAAGTGATGGAGGAAGTCGGTATGAAAAAAATCAAAGGTGCCATCATAGTTTCAGCTGGTTTTAAAGAAGTTGATGAACAGGGAGCAATGCTTGAAAAAGAGGTGGCAGCCATATGCAAAAAATATGGAACAAGAGTGATCGGGCCAAATTGTCTTGGAATTATGAGTTTATCTAGAAATAATATGATGAATGCCACGTTTCTAAAGATCACGCCAAAATATGGAGGAATTGCACTGGTATCACAAAGTGGAGCTATATGCGCTGCCACAGTAGAAGACGCCATGGCCCAAGGAATAGGATTCTCAAAAGTAATAAGTATGGGTAACAAGATAGATGTCGACGAGAATGACATTTTGGATCTTCTCTGTCAAGATCCAGAAACACGTGTGATCATCATGTATCTAGAGGATATTCATGATGGAAGGCGCTTTATGGAAACAGCGAGAAAAGCAACTCTACAATACAAAAAACCTATTGTCGTTCTCAAAGCTGGAAGAACTCCTGAAGGGGCGCGGGCGGCTATGTCTCACACTGGTGCATTAATGGGCGCTGATGAAGTGTACGATGCACTTTTTGCACAATCTGGTGTAATTCGAGTGGATACAATGCAAGAATTATTTGATCTTGCTACGGCTTTTTCAAAACAGCCTATTCCTAAAAACAAGAATGGAGTGGTGATTGTATCAAATGCTGGTGGTCCTGCCATTATATCGACTGATGCTTGTTCAAAATATGGCATGAAAATGGCTGACATATCTTCATCTAAAGCGGCAATCGCGGAGGTGATACCTCCACATGGATCCGCAAGAAATCCTGTTGATATCGTTGGTGATGCAGATTATAATCGGTTCGAAAAAGTACTTGAAGAGGTAGTTTCAAATCCGAACGTTGGCTCAATTGTTACTATGTGTACTCCTTCTGCAACGCTTGATTATAATGAACTAGCCAGGACTATAGTTAAGACTACGGCTGGTTCAGGCAAAACCTCACTAGCCTCTTTAATGGGCCTTGCAGAAGGTACAGAAAACAAGCAAATTCTCTCTGATGGAGGAATCCCTCACTTTCCTTACGCAGAGCCTGCTATCAGAACCCTAAAAGCAATTTACGAATTTTCGGACTGGCTGGAAATTCCCGAAATAAGGATAAAGCAATTCAATGTCGACAAGGAAAAAGTTAGGCAAATCTTTGTTAACGTAAGAAAATCTGGTAGGACTAACCTTCTGGAAGAAGAAGGATATGAAATTCTTTCTGCCTATGGATTTCCAAGACCAAAGAGTTTTGTAGCCAAAAGTGCGGAAGATTGTGTAAAGGCGGCTCGAGAAGTAGGTTATCCCGTAGTTATGAAAATTGTTTCGAAAGACATAATCCACAAATCAGATGCAGGAGGAGTTAAGGTCAGACTTCTAAATGACAAGGAAGTATCACAATCATTTGAAGAAATAATGAGTAACGCTAGAAAATACAAACAAGACGCAGATATAAAAGGCGTTCTTGTTCAACAGATGATAGAATCTGCAAGAGAAACGATATTAGGTGCAAAGCACGATCCGCTATTCGGTCCATTAATAATGTTCGGACTGGGCGGAATTTATGTTGAAGTACTTAAGGATGTCATATTCCGGTTAGCTCCCATTGATCAACGGGAAGCAATTAACATGATAGAATCAATAAAAACAGCGAAAATACTAAAGGGAGTTAGAGGACAAAAACCATCTGATATCAACGCACTTGTAGACTGCTTGCTGCGTCTCTCACAATTAGTAACTGACTTTCCTGAAATCGAAGAATTCGATATGAATCCTTTGTTAGTATTGGAAGAAGGAAAGGGGGCATGTGCAGTGGATGTTAGGATAGGTCTTGGAAATAGATAAAGCCAAGTGCAAAAATTTCAGCCTATCTTTTTTCCACAATCAGCACAGTATACAGCGTCTGCTTCATTAACATAGCTACAATACGGACACTTACCGTGCATCTTCTGACCTCCAGTATTATCTTGAGATTGTATCTCATCTGTAGTTTCGCCAAGAAGAATTATGTCTCCTATTTTTGAAATGCTATTCCATGAAACCTCAACTAGTTCATTCTCGCTTGTTTTTTGATTCTTAGAAACTTTGAAATTTATTTCCATCTTACCACTAGATGTTCTTCGTAATCCGATTTCCTTGATGTTGCCTACCAACATTGCATCACAGTCATACGCAGGCATTCCAAGAAGTGACTCTATTGAAACAAATCCGCTTTTGCTATTGGCAGGTACCGTGACAGGTTGGGAACCATTGTCAACTTCAAGAATTTTTGCTGATGCCCCATCTGACTCCATAGTTGCCACGGATTGCGTTTCTTCAACTTGTGAATTTGATTTGTTCTGTGAAGGATTAGAAGCCGAGTCAAATTTTCTATATTGTGCTATTATTGTATTACATGCATGACACTTATATTCGCCCTTCTCAACTAGGATTACATCTTCCCCGAGATCTTCATTGGGATTATCATATCTGATGGCAGGAGAACCTTCGAAATCCTTGTCACATTTGTTACAGTGATATTTTACAAATCTTTCTGATGGAAGTCTACCTATACCAGCTAAGAACAACTCTGGTCCTCCTAGGTTACCTTTTTTTTGCTCATCATCATTGACGTAAGCAAGTACAAAGCCACCCGAGCCTCGTAATTTTTTCTCCTGTAAATTACCATCCTCGCTCATCATGTTTTTATAGATATTTTCTGAAGTTATTTAAAACATTCTTCTCAATCAGTTATGTCCCAGTTATGTCCATTAACCTTTTTTAGATTCGCATACCTTATATCCCTCTATTATTACACTATAAGTATACAAAGGAAGCTCGGCGGATTTGTAAAGTAATGATATTTGCTTTTCACGTCATCCGTAACTTTTGTTACAAATCTGAAGAAATAAAAAAGGAATAAGATAAAATGACATCATTTCAAGAATTAGGTTTAAGTGCAGAAGTGCTAAGGGCATTAAATGAAAATGGATTCAAAGACCCCTTTCCTATCCAAGAATTATCCATCCCGCTGATTTTAAAGGGTATGGATGTAATTGGTCAAGCTCATACAGGGACAGGGAAGACCGCTGCGTTTTCACTTCCCATTTTGAATAATATCAAAAGAAATGGGCCGATACAGGCGTTGATATTGGTTCCAACGAGAGAATTAGCAATGCAGGTAACCAACGAGATCAGGAAGTTTTCCAAATATGTTGGGATAAGGACTTTAGCTGTATATGGAGGACAAAGCATGTCATTGCAGATTACTCAGTTAAGAAAAGGAGTGCAGATTGTAGTTGCCACACCCGGTAGATTAATAGACCATGTAAAACGAGGTACAATTCAGCTGGAAGCAGCTAAATTTGTTGTTCTTGACGAGGCAGATAGAATGCTAGATATGGGTTTCATCGATGACATTAAATTCATACTTTTTTACGTTGACGAAGACAGACAGACATGTTTATTTTCTGCGACAATTCCTCCAGAAATATCAAGACTGGCACAAGATTATATGAAAAATCCTCACGAGGTGAAGCTCAATGAAGAGGAGATTAGCTTAGATACTATAGATCAATCCTACCTGATTGTAGAAGAAAGACAAAAATTCAAACATCTTTGCAATTTCATAAAAAGTAGAGATGAAAAACAAACTATAGTTTTTGCTGCCACAAAACAAAGAACACAGCGATTGGCAATTGAACTGAAACAACAGGGCCTTAGAGCAATCACAATTCATGGTGATTTGTCACAGAAGCAAAGAGATGATTCGATGCACCGATTCAGGACAGGCAGTGAAGATATCCTTGTCGCCACCGATATAGCTGCACGAGGAATTGACGTACCGGCTATTGGACATGTAATCAACTATGATATTCCTGATGATCCAATGATATACTTCCATAGGATAGGTAGAACAGCTAGAGCGGGTGGGACCGGTAAGGCAATTTCTTTAGTTTCTCAGGATAGAGTGGATGATTTTACCAGGATATTGAAAAATACTGAGCTTCCAATCAAAAGATTGAACGATGAAATGGGTATCGAAGTACCAAGAATTCAGAGTCATCCGAGAACCAATTGGAGGAGAAATTCAGGTTATGGTGGTAGATATGGAAGTGGAGGCGGATACAGAAACAGGCAAGGATCCAATAGGTTTTCTAGTGCTGACACTAGCAGGAGGAGATACGGATATGGAGCACGTTCTGAGAGACGACCTAGTTATAATCAGAGATCTAGCTACGATAGAACGTAGTTAAGAGAAAATAATTAGCTTTTCCAAACTTCTCGAGGCGTGACTAGTCAAATTTTATTGCTTTAATCTAGATCTCTCATGTAGGAGCTTGTGAAATTAAGAAATTAATTAAAAATGGAATTTTCATATTAAATTCCGCTGTTTTCCGATTTCTTGATTTCTATTGATACTTTTTCTCCAACTTTTAGGCCCATCTCTTCATATTCCCTCATGCTAAACTTGAACGTCGGAGAATCATTAATGTTACCACCCATCATTCCTGCCACATTTCCCATCGCATTGGGCAAATTTTTCATCAAATCTTCTGGAGAGCTAAATGCCATCATCCGAGGACCAAAAGGATTTAGCTGTTTTGCTTCTCCTGATTTGTAATCATTAGGGTCGATGAGCCCAATGTAAACATAAGGACTCCCATCTTGTGCTGCTTCGATTTTTGTGACAATAAACTCTTTTCTCATTTCCTATTTAGGATACGATAAGACGTCTTTTTAAGATATGGATAAGGGTTTATCGGGTGCTGGAATTTATGCACTTGGCTGTTGAATTTTATAGAATCGTTTATAGTTTCAAACTAGTTTGATACCTCTTTTAGTTGCTTTATAATTATCTTATTCAATGCTAGAGATGCTAGGGACAGGAACAATATTGTCAATGCCGATAATTACGTCTTGACATTGCACGGAATTGCACACGAGATTCTCTAGGTCTTAAAATAGTATACAAAGGTGAGAATTAGTCGCGCTAGATGAGGCTTAGAATAACTGGCTTAGAATTAGCGAATATCATAATCTAGTTTACTCAAACTAAGCTGATACAATTTTAGTTCCATGAAAACCTTTGAACATGAAATTAGCTATTATTAATATGAAATGGACGGAGCATTCTGGTTAACTTCATGGCCCGTATTCTGTGAAGTGTTATATTCCATAACTTCGTTTAATATGCTATGACTGTTGCAAAAATAATAGAAATAGTCGGCAGCTCGGAAAGAGGTTGGAGCGAAGCGGCTCAAGAAGCACTAGACGAAGCAAAGAAGACAATTAATGGAATAACTGGATTAGAGGTTAACGATATTACTGCAAAAGTTGATCCTAGCAGTGGCAAGATAATAGAATACAGAGTCGGTGTCAAGATAGCGTTCGGAGTTCAACATTCATAGTCAAATAAATCCAATTCTTTTTATTTTTGCTAAAGATATGGAAAGGAGAAATGAAGAGGAAATACCAAAACTAGCGTCTTTTCAGCGTTAGAATGCAAATGCAATTCATTCTGTAATTTTGATAGTTCGAAATGTTAAGTTTATTCTAGGGCTGGTTATTTGTTTAGATTTGGGAAGGCTATGTAGCCAATTACTTTGTGTAGCACCTTTCATTACAAGCAAACTACCATGTTCGAGTAGAATTGAAACCGTTTGTTTTGTTTGCTTATGCTTTAATGAAAATTTGCGTTCTGCACCAAAACTCAATGATGCGATTGTATTATTCTTTCCCAATGAATCTTCATCATCGCTATGCCACCCCATTCCTTCTTGTCCGTTGTGATACAAATTCAACAAACAGGAATTGAATTTTGTTCCAGCAAGTTCCTCTACTTTCTGCTTCAGGGGTGTAAGTTCTTTTGTCCATGCTAATGCTCGTTTCGTAGTATTCGAATAGGTATACAAGTAGCTAGAGTCACCATACCACGCAACTTTTCTTTTTGTAACAATATGCTTACCAAATATGACAACTTGCTCGTTTTCCCATAAAATGTTCTGAAATAACAAATCAAAGCACCGGTTGGCTTCAGTAGGTGTCATTATCTTTCCATAATAATTTACTTTACTACCATCATTATTAATAAGATTGATTATCCTTTCCTCAGTAAACAGAGCCGTGTTTCCACTTTTCATATTCATTGTCCATGCCCATTTACAAGTTTATTTATTCGGCTATATATTCTACAAATGCTTTTGGTTTAATAGTGTCAATGTTAACACACGGGCAGGCTTCATAAAGGTGTGAATGTTGTATATGTAGAATCCAAAGTTATGAAGATCAGAATTTGCACTGAATCGTAATTGCGTGAACAATTAGTCTTCCGCAGATGAAAAGTCAAGATTAATTAATAGTATCTACTATAGTAAGCAATGAATGTTAGGAGAATTTGAGAGGTGTCCTAAATGCAAAAGAGGCTACATGCGTCCAACTGCCAAAGAATTGGAAGATGAACGATTTGATCTTAGGGTATATCTATGCGATAATGACAGTTGTAGAACCAAACTTCTTGACGCGGAACTGAAGGAACATATATCAAACAATAAACCATCTTCAGTTTTCAGTCATTATCAATGACTGTCTGTTTCTTCCCTCCTATAATTTACTAAAAATATCTATCTGGCATCTGCGTTATGTTTATTTGTAGAACCAGAAATATTCTGCGCAAAATTCGTTTTTTTATGGATGAAGATTAAACTTATTGGGATAAGCCAGAAAAAAGCATGTCCATCATAATTTTTTTATCAATCTATTCTTCATTTCATCGAATTCTGTAGCTGTTATGATTCCGTGATCTTTTAATTTTGAAAGTTTGTTTATCTCATCAGCTATTGACATCGACGCCACCTGGGCCACAGGTTCAATTGTCTTGTTATATCCCTGGATTCCACGTCGAATTATCTCTAATAGATCTTCAGCGTTCCCTTTCGGTAACGCTTGTATAGCACCGTCTTGGTCATCTTCACCTGTAATATCTTCATCAAGCAACCCTAATTTGCTTTTATTGACCAGTGCTGGGGCTTTAAATAAAATAGTCGATGTCAAAACACCCTTCATTAATTTGACACTAGTTATGACGTCATAAGGAATATCAACAATTTCAGATCTGAATCCGAGGTCATACGGGTCTCTAATTATGATACGCCGGTCAGTTGCAATTACTACGTTGGGCGTTAGAGCAGATCCTCCAGGAAGAAATCTAGACTGTCGTGCTACCAATAATACTTTTTCATTAGGATTAAGCATATTTTTAATTTTCTCAATTTCGCTTAATTCATCCTTGTTCATTATATCAGTAACGAAAGTATGTTGATTCTTATCCACTCTTAATCAGTTATTAATGCGGCTTTCTATATTTATATTAGATGGTAGATGATTTACTATAAACATGCCTCTCAATCCTTTTCTCTAACTCCGTATTTCAAATTGCCGAAGATTAGTGTCTTTTGAACATTGGATGAATATTCAGATGAAATTGTAGATGGTGAATGAGGCACGCTTGAGATGAAAGCACAAGAGAATGCTGACTAATCGTACACGCCGAATAAACATAATAGACCTTCGAATATTGTATGATGTTAGGTTCATGAATGTTCTTTGAAAACAAAACGATTCGATTTTTTCCTGTATGCTATTACTAAACGATAGTATCATATATTAATTAATCCGGGTTTTTTCAAAGACCTTCGAGCTTAATGCCAGTATCGGAATAGTTAGGATTAAAGTTATTGCGCCTCCTATGAACCAAGCTATTGAGTATCCTGCCTGATTTATTATCAGAGAAAACACCACTGGAACCCATGATATTCCAATTAACGATATCCCATTTATCCAGCTGACATTCAATGTTGCATATTCCTGTCCTTGAGTTAGAGTGGTACTCTCAATCTTTCTTGTTATAGCATATATTATAGTAAAACCTCCAGTGGCAAAGAAGCCCACTAAGATCGCAGAAAGTATTACCGCAGTCAAGTTATTAAGGCTATTCACCATTATGCTAATACCAAGCATAATACTAAATATTAGTAAAAGCCATTTTGAATTATTGCTTTTGTCATACATCTTTCCTGTTATTGGTGATGTAAATACGTATACTATCAGAGGGATGCTGCTTATTATTCCTGCAAATTCGGGGCTTATTTTCATCCTATCAATCAAATAAAAGACAAAAAATGAAACGGTCAGTCCCCAAGCTAATTGAGTTGCGGTCAATATTACACCCAGAGAGATTAAATAGCGAGAAAAAAGTAACTTACGGAGGGAGGATATCGAAATCGTTGTCCGGACTTGTGTTTCACCAGGTAAGAGAAAAAGCATTATTAAGCCTATGGCAATTCCCAATATCCCGCTCATAATTAGACTGAGTCTCCAACCCAATACTTCAGCGACAAGAATCCAGCCAAAAATACCTATTATTCCTCCAATTGCCTGAAATGAATTTAGAAGTCCTATACCGGTACCTTCTGAACGCTTTCCAAGATATGTTGTAATAAGAGTAACACCTGCACTAAAGAAGAAAGCCATACCTAGTCCCACTATGAATCTTAGAATGACAAAGACAGCAATTTGTGTAGTGAGTGATGATATGATTACAGCTATGGAAGACAAGAGAATTCCCAATATCGCACTTCTTCGTGAGCCATATTTGGTAGCAAAAAGACCACCTGGAATTTGGAAGAGTCCTATGCCAAGTAAGAAAAAGCCACTGAGTTGGCCAAGATAGGAAACATCTTGATTAAACTCTTTTGAAATAAATGGGAACAAAGAGCCAATATTGAACCAATTTATTGCATAGGCTACTCTTGCAATCAATAGGGATATTGTGCCACTTGAAATAGCTGATCGTCTATTCATTTATGAGTCGTCCACAGACACTAACTAACTTTACCTCTCTGATAACTCCCATACCTATCCATTCGAATTAAGGCTACTTATTGAAGTTATTATTATGGTGGATCCGATTCATGAACAATTTGATGTTATCAATTATATTCCGTTTTGGGGCTTGCTGTATCCTTTGTTGGTAGTGATAGATAATCAGATTCTCACGATGAAATTTTCCTTCGACCAGAATTTGATCCATAGGAAGTTCTAAGATGAGATAGCTATATTTCTAAGCTTGGTCACAAATTCTCAACATAGACTAGTCAGACCTAGGGATAGTTTGACTTGATATCGATAATCGCTTTAAATGATGTTGTCTATTTAATCTCTATAGGTTGTTCGGGTTTCGGCTCCGTTCACCGAACATAATGATAGAGGGGAAAGCCAAACACGGAGCTGGCTGATTCCCTTATCCATACACTAGAGTTGGGATATCTATAGTAAACTTGGCTACAGATCCGTTTGTACTGATACTGTACTAGCTCATCTAAGTATTCAAAGCACCTGTTTGCGACTGAACTAATTTGAAAGAATTGATGATGTCGTCTATGAGTGGGGCGTATTCAGAATATTTTGATGATTCCATTCCAAAAGTAAGTATGTAGGCGTTATCTCCATTAATGGTCCAGACTTGTAAATTTTTAATCTTGATTGGTCCTTCTTGAGTATTAATGACATAACTATAATCGATTTTGTACGCTGGGTATCCAGATAATGATGCGTTGGCATCTAAGTGTTCCAAACGGAATTCAGGAAAAACTGATTTTAGCTGGCCCATAGCTGATTCGGAATACTGATCGAGTGGGTAATTAGGGAAGGTCAAACCTTCTATGCCTATATTAAAAGTTTCAGTAAAATTATCTTGTGAATCTTTAAGTGGTGATGCAAAAGTTACTATTATAGTATCACCTGGCTGTCCGTCATGCTTTTGCCAATCTGCGGGGTACTGAATCATGAATCCATGTGCATCATTCTTATAAGTTAAAGTAGGGCTATTACTTTGGGCAAATACTAGTCCAAGCGGCATAATTACAAGAACAAGGCATACACCTGCGATTGAGGTTATTATCATTGAATTATTCAATGCTAGTCTTTTATTGTAAATCGACATTCTAACCGATTAGAAACATCTGGTTATTAAAGCATGTCAATCTAAATTATAGTTGCCCAGCTCTATGCTACTATAAGAAAATTTGTATTCTTTCATTCACTGTTAAATTAGTACAAGTCCCAAAATCGTGTCAAATTGGATTTACATACGATTAACGATGCGAAAGCATGTATCAATGAAATTGATCGATCAACCGTTTGAGTCTGAGGAAGAATCCAGAAGCAATATTTGCCATTAGGAATATCTAAGTTAATTTAGTCTATAGTTTTTCTGAGTTTGACATACAGCGCACCTGGGTATATCATAAAATGTTAAAGTGCCAGTTGGTGCCTCGACACCTCATAATAGACTCGAAGATTCGTGGGAAGGAGAGTACCTAACCCCTGAATAAGCATTGCTACAACAATAATTAATATCGCACTAATCCATATAGAACTGGAGTTTGTAGGGTAATCAAACCCATCTTTGAAGCGAGAAAGTAGCCTGCTGCCGTTGTTACAGTTGCGACAGTTGGCATATAGAATATCATTTTTGGCATAAGCCAAGAAATAACTTCTTTACGGGTTGAAAGGCTTACACCTCTAAGTATTGGGCCAAGCAAGAAGGCCATAAAGATATCAGTTCCCGTCCAAAGCGTCGATGTAAAAACATGAACATAGTTGAGAAGGAGGAAATTAGCAGTTTAGAATTGCTACAATCAGCGCTCCTATTGGCACAGTAATCCAAATATTTGATCGTACAGATATTTTCGGCGGTAGATTTACTGAATATTCCAATCGCATGTGAAATGTGGAGTGATAGTTAAATCTAACGCTACTAGATTACATGTGTTGAATCAAAGTTTTTGTCAGCTACTTGTAATATCAATGGTTATTTTGGTTATTTCTGTCATTCTTTGTGTATCGATACGCTACTCTGAATCTGTATTTGCTTTCGGATCACAATATGACAATCTGCTTGTCTATGCTTCTGTCTCTGAATCAGAATTTCTCACGTACGATGACCTTATTACAGGTTTTAGTATAAAATATCCTCCTGATTGGGAGAGGGCACAGCACATTGACAAATCTATCACATTTGTTTCCCCTAAAGAAAGCAATTCTGATACTTTCCCAGCAGGTTTAGGAATAATTTTTAAAGTTGCATCAAATGTGTCCTTGTCTTATATTTCTCAAACACAATTAAACACTTTGAAGAATCTCTATCCAGATATTAACATATTAGAAACTTCTGACATTACATTTGCAGGACATCCAGCACATAAAATAATCTTTACAGCTACCGATAACACATCACATTTACGAAAAGCGATGCAAATCTGGTTTAAAGATGATACGAAGGTATATCTGATAACATACAAGGCAGATGTTGAAAAGTTTCCGCAATATTTACCAACGATAGAGAAAATGTTGAATACGTTTTACACAAGCAAATAAGATTTCCCACACTAACACAGGCTTACAAACGGGTCTTCTTTCAGTATCAATTCTGTCACCAATTCCACCGAATTCGAATCAGCCCTTGTCAATATTATTGTTTTTTGAATTTGGGCGCTCTATGTGGGGAAGATTTTCCAACAGATAAGAGGTACCCTCTTGAATCTTCAATCCATCCTGTCCTCCAGTTGATGATAGTGCCCTTGGAACCAATGTAGTTATGTGGAATTCCAAATAATTATAAAATTGAGTTGGTCTCCTAGCATGACTTCTATGAGACTATTTCACTAACCAAATTGTTCTTTTAATTTCAGGAGTCTCTACATAAACACCTAGAGAATTATTTAGATGTGACAATTTCTCACTTTTTGTATTGTTGAAGAGAATTATTCCATTGAAAAAATACCCGGTACTATTTACCGTACCTAAGTCAGAGGATATCCAATCAATGGTTTGACCATCTTTCGTTTCAATTATTCCCTTTCCTTTTGCTTGAATCAATGCAGGAGATAGATATGTATTGGTAAAGGTCATATTGTTGGTTACATTACCTATGTTTTTCAAAACAGCTTCTTCAAAGAAAGATTCCTCTGTGACTTTAAACGGCGTGGTGGAAAGGTCCTTTGCTGCTAGGAATTTTCCGGTAGTGGCTTGATACACTGGTTCAGTTAGGTTTAAGGAATTAGTTGGCAGGACCTTATTACCAACTTTTAAACTAGATTGAACTACAGATAATCCAATACTGCCGCCAAATAATAAACTAATTCCTAAACCTAAGAGGATGATGTAATATATCCTTATTTGGACCATAAGTTCGGTTAATTGTAGTAACTTAAAAATTAAATGGTTCAAGGCTGGCTGGTCGCCTATAACCCAGTCGGGCAGCTGGGCGGATACCGATAATCCTCTACTACCCTTCATTCTGCTCAAAACCGTAATGGGTGTTAAATATTCAATGGATGTTGCCTATTTTTTGCTAACTCCCATTAGTCTGGGTCTATATGTCATTTTTGATTCATAAACGGCCAACACCATGTCAATAATAATATTAATCCAAATTGGTGCTCATCTTGCGGCAATCATTTGTGAACAGATAATCATCCTCGTTTATTTCTAATCAACTGCTTTGACATACCTATTTTACCTATAGTTTATCGACAGATAAACATGTCCAAGATTGTCAGACAAAATAAGCAAGAGTTCAGCAAAATTCCTAGTAAGAATACTCAACGAGCTGTGATATTTCAGGGCGGCGGGGCTATAGGAGCCTACGCAGCTGGAGTGTACGCCGTTCTTTATCATTGGATGAAAAAAGATATTGTTAAAACTGAAAATGTATTTGACATAGTTGCAGGAACTTCTGCGGGAGCTATCAACGCCTGTATTATTGTTAGTCATGTCATCCATAATGAGAATCAAGATAAATTACAAAGGTGGGAAGGCTCTGTACAGAAGGTTTTAGATTTTTGGCATGATACGTCATCGTCTCCAGATTTTACCAAGTGGAAGCCATTTTTTAGTTATGATTGGCCTTTCTTCAAAAATGAAGATGACTGGATTTCGGTATGGAATACAACAAAAACAGATAACAAAGCAACAGGTGAGGCTGCAAGAAAATATTATTCTGCAAAAGAATTTCTGTACAGTGGTGCACCTAAAGTCTTTTCACATTATACAAAAGAAAGTGATGAAAGGTTCTATGATAACTTTTGGCAAGTAACTAATGAATGGTATCGATATAATAATGATGAGCTCAAACAAAGTATCGAGAATCATGCTCATTTTCCCATACGAACCAAAGAAGAGAATGACCCAAGATTACTTGTTGTGGCAGTTGATGTAAAAGAAGGGGAGCAAGTTACCTTTGATAGTCATTTACGAAGAGTTGATTTTGGATATAATGAAGAAGGCAAGACTACAGCACACATCGAATACAAAGATGGGCTTATGGTCGAACACGTGATGGCTAGTGCTTCAGTCCCTGTTCATTACGACTACGCAATAGTACCAGAAATCTACGATTATGACAAATCTGAGACTGAGAAGAAATCAGAAACGATGACTTCGAACACGTCGACTCATAGAAGGTTTTGGGATGGAGGAATATTAAGTAACACCCCCCTGACAGAAGTAATTCAAGCACATCGGGATTCGAAAAATATTCCACCAGCACCATTGAAAGTCTATATTGTTGATGTTTGGCCCTCTGTCAAGAAGTATTTGGTAGCTTCTGACCATGATGGAGTTATCAACCGTAAAAATGACCTTATTTATCAAGATAAAACATTCTATGAGGAAAAGGTGACCCACCTTATATCGGACTACAAGACTCTCGTTGACGAGATTAAAAAATTGGCAGAACAAAATAATCTCCAAGTTGAGCAGATACTAAATAAGAAAACGCCTAAGAGTAGAAACAGAGATGGGACGGAAAGAACGTATAGGAAATTAATAGAAACTGTATTTGATATCGATATAACACGAGTAGAAAGAACACCAGACAAAAATGAAGTTTCCTTCAAATGGTGTGACTACTCTATTGAATCCATAAACAGTCTGATTAGGCAGGGGGTGACTGATACATTGAAAGCATTAGTAGAGGGTTTCATTCAAAGAGATAATCATGAAAACTCAAAAATAGCCGCGGATGTAGAGTTGTTTATTAACTCAGTAGAGCGCGAGAGACAAGACAAACAGTTAGACAAATATCATGCAACTTTATTGAAGGATGAAGCGAAATGTTTAACCTTCATCTAATCCCTGTTAGGGAGTTGATGCAGATAGCAGTTAGTTGAAAACAGCTACCAAACGAATCAGACAAATAGTTACTGTCTATCCAACCAAATTGTGATAACGGATTATTGAGAGATAAGGCCGATAATGTATGTCACAGCTTTTCCCTCTCAAGATCTTATCGACCATTTAAATAGTTACAACACACAGAGGAAGAAAAATTATACTGACAGTTAATGGTTAATTGTCAGGCCCATTGACCATCAATATGCCGCATAAATTGGAAACTCTATTGGTTAACTCGACCTTTTGCGTTCAATTATTTTATACTAACTACAATTTGCGTGGTACTAGTGTAATGCAATATACGAATGTCTATCGCAAAAGTGGTAAGTCATTATGGTTTTATCCGATGGATTCATAGCACCATCATATCTGAATGACCCTGGAAGAGGATTTCTAAAATCAATATGTCCACAGTGATTGTCTCGGTTGGAAGAACTACTATTAAAAACTGAGTCCCATGACAACGCGTCTCTTCGATTATACGGAATAAATTCAAGCGTTAAAATAACTTATAGCATGTTCTGAAAGGTTTCTCTATAGAGTATTAATATGCCTTATCTTTATATCTGTAAAAGTACTCTAATTGTTCAATGCCATTCAATTTAGTTAAAGCTATTAGAAACACACACCAGAGTTCAACTAATAAAATTCTTCAATTCGTATGACTAAGTCTTATGGGATGCTATATTCAATGCAGGATCTTGAAAGAATGGATAATAATTGAAATGTAGTTCATCCTTTTTACCCTAGGAGACATTAGGATTAATTGATCTCTCCATAGATAGATTACTTAAAGAATTTCTAGCTACCATTACTTCCTGAACCTTTCCTCTATTAGTAAGCTGCTGAACCCATCGGTGTTTTATTTTCAACTCGCATTTGGTACACCTGTAGACGTCAGTTTGAATCGATACACCTGAATTTGTGTAACTTATCTTATCATTATCTAAAATGAAATTAGCCTTGGAGCATCGAAAACATATTTTTCCAGAAAATGATTGTGATTGTGACATTAATATTCTACAACAGAATTTAATAATTATTTAAATAGAGCTTTAAGACTTCCTATGTCTTTAGTTTGAATATTTTAACATACACCGAGACTAGAAACGTTGCCTCCAACTAATAAGACTTGGTTTGGATCTTCTTGATCAATATCCTTTAAACTGAGCAACCAGCTCACTTGTTGAAATGGCATGTTAAACCTGTAACCAGCGGTTTATGTGTTAGAGATGAATATGGAAACTTGAATTCGGATCAGTAATAAAAATAATTATCCAGCTCTCTTATTCAGTACTCGCTACACTGTTGCATACTTTTGTTCTTCACGAGAAATGAACCTATCCCAGAATGAACCAAATACTATTCCCAAGATTCCCCAGAATAAGCCGATTGTTAGTGCTGTTACAACCCTGAATGTGTGGATCAAATCCATCGAAATGCCTATTTTGTCAGGATTTGGTGGAAATGTAACGTACGCTACAATCATAATGGCAGCATAGATCAATGGAAACAAAATCTTCTTCGATCCTAGTTGAACCCTTTTCCATGCAAGTGCTAATCCAAGTGCCGTGAAACCAGAAATAGCTAAATATCCAACATACAAACTTTGGCGATAATAGATTGTCTCAGGATCTCCAACTGCTGGTGGATTCGCCGGATACTTGATAGCGACCATTAAGTATAGTACGAACCATAATATCCCAGCCAAGAAAAGAGCTTTTTGCCTATTACTATCACCCGGTAATGCTTTTCTTCCATATGCAAATACAATCCCAAATAATGCTCCTAATGATATACCGTAAACAGCTCCCGCAGCAATCGCACCTCCCTTCTGCCAAATTCTATAATGTACCAGTTCCGCCATATCCACGTTCTCTCCTGATGAAATCTTACGTTGTGTTTCTAAAGCTATGGCTGAATCAATGTACGGCTCTACCAGACCTAGGTTAATTATTGCAAGAATCGTACCAGCAATTGCACCCGAAAAAATTGTAACTGCAAGAAGATTTATAGAATTCATTTACATTTTTTACCGGCGAAAATTAGTGGAAGACTAATGACATGGGAAACCCGATGCGTGTCTCATGTCGTGATAGAATTCATGCATCCACATATTATCAAATGCTGGCTGCCCTTGTACCATACTGAATAAATGACCTTGATCAAATCCCACCATGAACATTGTAAATAATAAAATTGCTACCAGAATTCCAACGGCTATGCGTGGAACGTATGATACTTCTTTGGCTATCTGTCTGATTGTAGACATCTTACCCTGTAGTAATTATTCTAGTATATAAATTAAGGGATGGTTTATCCAACCATGTTAGAGTATGTTTATGTTCATTAAACAAAGCCAAGTAAATATAAATTCGTATGATACACACAAATCATATGCATACTTATGCCAAAAACTCGTCAAAATGTTGCAAACTACGCTGTAAATAAGATGCAATCATTTGTATCGTTTGACATGGTACATGTGTTCAAAACGTTACGCTTAATCGAAATGTACGGGCATGTTAGTAGAGAGGCGCTCTGTGATGAATTGGAACTTGGTGAAGGAGCAACAAGAACATTGATGAAACATCTAAAGATTCAAAACTTCAAAACTTCATAGAATTCACAACTGCAGGAACGAAGATGAGTAAAAACGGAAATGCGTTTAATGAGTTCCTGTCTTCAATACCATATGAATGAGTTTATCAAAATGTAGCATAACTCTTAGAAAGCAAAGAGATGCCGCAATTAAATGGGTGCATCTGGTCAACTACTCTTTTGTTCATGGACAAGACATTCCTCATTCCGTTTACTGGCTTTGATGCACTACGGAATGAATTTCGGCTGTACATAACTATTTTGAAGATCGTATGAATGTGACTTAAAGCTCAGATGTAGAAAGATTGAATTCACCTCTAGATCGTCTATCTTTCTCCGTTTCCTCATAATATTTCATTGGCAACAAGTTTACTCACACAAGATGTGAATAGTATTAATTTCTTCTATTGAAAGCGATTTGGGTTGTTAAGCCTTATCTTCTAGTCAATAACATGCGCATGCCATGCTTGGGACGCAAAGTAATCAATGGTTTCAACGCCACCTTATGACCAGGTTCTAAAGTCATCTTCCACTGTTTACAAATAGTGGAAATTAAGAGGATCGCTTCCAACCAGGCAAATGATTCTCCTACACAACCTCTGATACCACCTCCGAAAGGAAAGTAACTAAATCTTGGTAACTGTTTTTTGAACTCCGGAGTCCAACGGTCTGGATTAAAAAGATCTGGTTCTGCGAAGTAGAGAGGATTTCTGTGCATTACATATTGACTCATTAAAATTATCGAGCTTGCTCTAATTGTATATTTATCAATCTTGTACTCGTTTATGGCTTGGCGTCCCAATGCCCATGCTGGAGGATATAGTCGCATCGATTCAGTAAGAATCCTTTCTGTGTACGCCAACTTTGGAATATCCAATATAGTAGTAATTATCCGGCTGTCTCCTAATACTGTTTGAAGCTCTTCGTTAAGTTTTGCTTCGATATCTGGATGCAAGGCCAAAAGATAAAGTGTCCACGTAAGTGCATTTGAAGTCGTTTCGTGACCGGCCAAAAATATTGTCATAACCTCGTCCCTCAACTGTATGTCACTCATTTTTTCAATTCCCGATTCTTCATCTTGAGCTTGAAGAAGTGTGAACAACAGATCATCTCCTTCTTTCTGTCCTCTCTCCAAACTCTTTCTATGTTCGCTAATCATACCATACACCGTAGTATCTAACGTATTTTTTGCTCTCTGAAATTCCTTGTTCATTGGTAATATGGGGATCTTTTCAATTAATTCACCAAAAGGCATTAGAAGGCGGTTGAAATATTCCATGCAAGTTAGGAGTGCTTTGCCTATCTCATCACCTTGTTGTTTGACTTCATAACCCAATACACTCTTGCTAATTATTGCCAACGTAACATGTGCCATTTCTTTATGAATGTCAATCACGGTGCCGTCCTTCCAATTATCGAACATTTTAAGAGCGCACTTTATCATGACATCTGAGTAAGATCTTATTTGTTTTGGATAAAATTTTGGTTGTATCAAATGCCGCTGCCGGTCATGAAACTCCCCTTCACTAGTAACTAGGCCATTGCCAAGGAGACGTTTTGAAACCTGTAATCCCCTACTTTTAATGAAATTCTTGTTATTGGTAACCAAGACCCCTTCAATGTAATTTGGATTATTTATGAAATAAACATCTTGTCTCCCAAATTTGAAATGGCTAATATCACCATACTTAGCAGATAGATCAAGCAACGTCTTGATGGGATCTCGTATAAACTTACGTCCCATTAGGTAAGGGACTATATTGGAAGGTCCAGGTGGATATTCAATTTTACTTCTCATGCATTTTCGACTCTACCAAGATTAATATTGCTTTACATTGATGTCGTCAAAGGAAATCATAATTAACTAGTACCCAGGCATAAGGAACGTTTCAATTCGTGTCACTTAGTCTTGTGAAATGCTATAAGTAGCCAAACGCTAAAACTATAAGGCGCCAAAGTTCCGCTCTTATTAACTCCTTGCCCGAAAAATCATGGGATCACTTGCCTATTTTCGTGATGTGTTACGTCTTACTGGTCGAAATGTGCCGAGAAGCAATAATATATTAAATCAGGTTTATTTTGAGGTAAGCTCTTGCGAGGCCAAAGAGAAATTGTCCGACATACTCTGTTTCGATGCTCATATGAAAGTAGGAACACTAAATATTAAAAGATTAATAGGTTAAAATTAATCAATGCATAAAATTAATAGGCCATCGGGAAGACATTGGCGTGACGAGTTTGATATGAACCCGAGTGTTTTATGGACTGTAGGAATGAGTTTAATGGTGATTATGTTCCTAATAACATCAAATAATATTATATATGGTCAAGTTACGGGAAATTTGACATCGCAATCAGCTACAGATGAATGGATTAAAGTAGTCACTCTTGAAACGGATCAACAAATTCCTGTTGGTAAGGAGCTCACGGTTTCAGGCGAATCTTCTGATGATACCTCCAAAGATTGTGATGTCTCAGTTATGGTCAATTATGTGAAACCGTATCATACTGCGGTTGCAACGGGTGCCGGTGGCTCTGAGGATTATTCGCAATGGAACTTTACTTTAAGCTCAAATTATACGGAAATTAAAGAGGGCACAAACAGGATAACAGCAAAATTATTCTGCTCACCCACATCTGTGAGATGGTACAGCGTAGATGCTATGGGAGTTCAAACGAGTCAGGCTAATACTAATATTTCTCTCCCTACTCTTGCTCCTTCTGTACTCAATCCGACTAACGAATCCGAAGCAGCTAACTTATCACGACCTTAGTTTGAACTGGTACGAAATAACAAGCCCATGTTACGAATCACAATCAGTTACAGCAGGAACCGATATCAGACCTTAGATAGTTCTCTTTTTCTTTGGGCTTTAGATTTTTAATATCTTGATACTGGACAAAAGGTGATATGAGATTATAGAGACGGAATACAGGATGCAATTAAGAAGAATTAGGATATTCAGAGAATTGCATGAAAACAAGATACTTTGAAAAGAACAGAAATGGAATTGAAATCCAAAGATGGATAAAGAGATAAGATTCGTCCACTTATCCTACACGGCATATACACGAATATTATGCTCGCCTAGCAATTCATGAATTTTTTACTGAGATTGGGAAATAAGGAATTAAAGAGCTTCATTATTAGAATTCTTGATCAAAATTCCTATGTAGTTTGAAATCTAATGATGCCTCAATCAAATTAGAATCTTGACACAGGATATGTACAATTCATGTCGACATCAGTGTACAATATGTGGAGTGCTCTATGAGTGCAAACTAGACGCATGTAGAATGCGTTTCCAATATGACAAATGTTCCATGTGTAAGAGCTTGAATTGGAGTGCATAGGAAATCTTTCTCTGAATCAATAGGGGAAGTGTGCAATAACGCAATATCACTTACCGTAAACCCAACAATCAATAAAATTACATAATTACATCTAGTTTCAAAAAACAAATAAGATTAACTTGGGAACATACGAAAGTATCATGGAATTTGAATCTATTTCCAATCTAGAAAAATTACTTTCTTCCAAGTGTAAAATAGAAAAGGTATATCCTGGTGTTTTTGCATCTGATGCAGAAACAAACATAGTGACTGTTGAGGTGAAATGCCCTGATGGACAAATCCATAAAATTCGGGCTTACAGAGATGAAGCACACGCTTTAAGGGAATTTATACGGAATAGAAGTTTGTAAAATCGTATCTTCTAGTTATTACAAAAGCAAATTAAGTTGCGCTAGAGGCTAGTATCGATTAAATCCTATATAGTACTATCGAAATGCCAGATTTCAAGAGAAGAGACAAGAGTGATTTATATCATATTTGACTCCTAATTGACCTAATTATATCATGTTTTTTTTAATTTAAGTCAATTTGGAGTAAAATATGGCTAAATATTTAAATATCACTATACCGATAGATTGGTTCACAACATTGGAGGGCGATAATCAATTCCCAGTGTTTGTAGCTGTAGTCGACGACGAGATTGATCTAGCTTACCTGTTTAAAGATGCGTTGAGTCAAATCGAGGGAGTTATGGTTTTCAGTTTTAGCGATCCCTCACTCGCTCTAGAACACTTTCAATCAAATCACCAGAATTACAGTGTTGTAATTACGGGATTATAGAATGCCTGGAATGACTGGAATGGAACTGTTAGAAAAAATGAAAGTAATTAACCCAGCGGTTACAAGAATTTTGATGAGCGCATTTGAAGTTAATGATGGCTTATTTCAAGAATCTAGCTGTGTCGATAAATTTTTGCAAAAACCCATTTCGATGGTAAAGCTAATTGATGAAGTTGAAATGCTTGTCAACCCGATGCGAGTTTCCAAATAGAAATCTTATCATATAGCATAAACCTCATTGTGAGTCTTAATAAGATATGTTGAACACTATTCAATATGAATGCCCATGCAAATGGGGACAATGGTAATTCTACGTTTGACGATAACAGGCCAGCAAGTGAAGATGAAATTTCAGACCGGTTGTTGCATGTTCCCCCGGGTCATCATTACCTTATATTATATCCGAATATAGAAACGATGCGAAAGGTTTATGCCAGTTATGTAAAGAAGCAATTGAAAGAGCAACCTGATTCTGTTGTTCTATTCCTTTCTTATTACGATACAACGGACAATGTAAGACACGTGCTAAGCTCGAATGGTGTTCCTGTAAAAGAGCATGAAAGGAATGGTACTATGATCATTTTAGATATTATGAAAGTCCTTCATAATCCATTTTCCCAACTTCCCAATATAGAAAAGTTAAGAGAGCTTGCAAAAAAGACTGAGAAGCAATTCGGAAACAAAACAATATTCATAATTGCAAACTTGTCAGTGTTCTGTCATCTAAGAAAAGCTTCTGAATTGTTAGAGTATGAAAAAACTGCATAAAGATCTCAAGGTAGAACGATGGAAGGAGTTATGTTTGTATCATACACGTAACTTTGAAACTATGTTTACTGAAGACGAATCGGACAAGCTGATGGAATATCATAAAGATAAAGTCATATTAATGAATTGAACATCCAATTTATGTTAGCCAGGTTAATAATTCAGGACATTAACACTACACATCTCGAACAATGTGGCATTGAACTGTTACCAAAATCTATTGGCATAACGGAAAGCCGACGTCTATGCGAGCTTCAATATAACTGATGGTATAATGTTTTTTACGTTTATTGCACACCTACTGTCATGGAATCACAAAAAAACGAAAACACGAGACTGGATAACTCAACTTATAACGTCATGGTAGCACTAGGAAGAGAAGCCGATTTTCTTCACTCCACTATCGACACTTATATCGCTGATGCGCAGAAGGAAAACAAAACTAAACTAGTTGAAGTATGGAATAACATCAAGCAGGATAAACAAGAACATCTGGACATGCTAAAGAACTGTTTAGAAAATGAAGTAGAAAAAGGAGAATTAAATAAATAACTTAACTAAAAGGTTCCTATTTTTTCACTTCAACTTAATTAGAAATGGAGTGTATCTTTAAGTAAATATGATGTCAATTTAATACCATGCCCCAAGGCAAGAAAGAGGACTTAGTAGCAAAAAATTCGACCGCTGCGTAATAAAAGTGTAAGAATCTAGAATTGGTTGAATACCAAATACTGGTATATCGTAGTGCTAGACACCCAAAGTTAGTCAACTCTGAGACTGATGATCATTTTCTCACAATGCTCGTCTGTCCAAACACCAACACCTTCTAACTTCCCCTTCCATTTTCCATCAGTTCTATCTACACAGACATCAGTCATGGCATTGAAATAAGCTTCTGTAGTTGCAGCGCTATTATTTTTATCAACACCATTTGTTGCTTCGGTAAAATTAACATTCTTTATAGCATAAGGAGCATTATTCTTCAAGTCATCAACATATTCTTTTTCTAATTGTACGTCATCTTTTGTACCAATACCATGACCTGACACGTACACGTCAAAATTGTAATTTAGTACTTGGTCATAAGATTGAATGTAAGAAGGCACATGTGGGGTAGTTGCAAGATGTTTCCACGGTACGCCTCCAGGAGATAATTGATCTACCACCATTAATATTTTATTTTGTGGGACATAAACGAAAATATTTCCATCCTGATGATAAGGGCCGCCATATGTTAACTCTACAGTTGTATTGCCCAGAGTTAGTGTTGTCTCATTGACAAATATTCGTGTTGGTAACGGTCTGTCCGTGTCATTGGCCATTTTCAAAAAATTTGATGTATCTTTTTGAGCAATTATTTCTATTCCTGGCGCAAACACATGAGCTCCCCCTATGTGATCTTTGTGAGCATGGCTGTAAATAAGAGATTTTACGGTTTCGTTAGTAACTTCAGACATTGCACTAAATATCTTGTCACCTATGGCTGGGGGAGCATCAACCACGATAACACCTTCTCCTGTTACTAAAAACATGCTATTGTAACCATTTGAACTAACTACAAACGCTCCTCCTCCAATCCCTTTTAAGTCATACCCTTTTTCATTGACAGGCTGTGCATGGATAAGGTTCTGATTTGTGAAATTAATCAAAAAAATTAATACGAAAAGAATGCTTCCAACAAAATATGTATTTTCTTGGATGTTATTTGTTATTGATTTGGAATTCATACTATTGTGCTTGAGGTTACATGATAATAAAGCTTATGAGGTAAAGAAATCATGAGACATTAATACATTGTAATGACCAATTGCAGTTATCGCATACTTCCAAAATCACTTCCGGAAATGTCTCCACTAACCTTAATTGGACTGTATTCATATCCTCAGTTGGAACTATTCTGCTCTCAGCAGATTCCATAATTGTATAAGGTCCACAAAGAGAAAGAAAGCTAATTTAAGGTTTTAATTAGTCATAATTCCAAAATTCCATAGAGATATTGCTAGCCTCTATGTTTACCTTGTATGCCTCTTTTTGAGATATTGTAATAGCCTCCATCCTATCGCTCCTGCAAGCAGGACAATTCTCAACATAACTAGGATCATGTGAAATGTAAGAAGCACACCAAAAACAAGAATTGCAGATTAAAAATTGAGCATCATGGTATCTTCGTATTCTATTTGTTTCTTGATGTTGTTTGATCGATGACATTGAATTTCCTTGATCCGTCGAAACCCGCAGGAATTAAACGACCTTCTTTCTAGAGTCGATTAAGAGTATTTATTTGCTTGGTTGAGAAAAATTCTATGAGATTGACATAATTATGCGAACTAGAACAAAGTTAAATAGAGTGTGCCAACAACCTTACCTCTTGAAGACTTGATTTGACATCACTGAGCCATGTGGAAAGAAATAATTTTGTATTAAAGTTATAGTTACATATTCATTCCGGATGGTGGTTCCATAAGTACTCTACTCAATTCAGCTTTACTTTCGCCGAGACTGAGTTTTCATATATTGTGACATAGCCATCTACTCTTTACCACTATTTTGATTATTCATATCCATTTCAGTGTCGTGGAGTGTGATTAGTCCAAGACTACTCAAAATGCCTAAAATTATGAGTGCAATTCCAACTGTCCTTGCAATCCATATCCTTTTGACCAAATCTTTTCTTCAAAAATTATTACTGCGAACAACCCTATCCATGCCAGATTCATCCATCCCACGATCATGATAAGAAAATAAGGCCAGCAATATCCAAGGCAATAAAGTCCGTGGTATGCTTCCATCTTGGTCGCCCCGGGCTTTTCCATTTTTCCATCTTCTCATAAAGAAGCTCAATGGAGATTCACAGTATCCTATGCATTTGTTCTTTACAAGAGTAAACTGATATATGCCCCTGAAATGATCATGATGGTACCAAATATTATCCCGATATGATTATTTTCAAATAACTTAATAACGCTATACATCGGAAAAGACCAACCCAATAGTAGGGCTTATCCCTGTTAGTTCCCAAATTATAAGATACGTGCCTACAAAGAGTATCATCTTAAAAGTAGAAAATTTGCCCTCTGTGATTAGTGTTGATGATTGTGATAGTTTATTCGTAATGAGCCTATTGTAAAGAAGGACCATTGGTAATATAGCTGGAAACATCATTGCAGCCATTCCTACTGTCCAACTTGCGGTAAATAATAAAACTAATACTGGAAGTCATCATAATGTTCATCATATCTGGCTGCTGATAATCCAGGACTATCCTGCAGTTGAGAGAAGCGAAAAAAGCAATATTTTTTGCTGTTTATCATATATGCTATCAGTACCGATACGTATGTATGCTACGGAAGGGGATTACCATATCGTTCATAGGAAATAAGTTTATCAAGCGACATGCGATTCTTTTTCTTACCTGTCAACTTATTTGCTGGATAACCAAAGCCTATAATGACGGTAGGACTCAGTTCCTTTGGTATTCCGAAGTCACTTCGTAGTCTTTCTTCTATTATTCCTGTAAACAGGCCCGAACCTACCCCATAGTTCCATCCAGCCAACTGCATACTTTGTAATACTCTTCCTGCATCAATCAGATGGAAATTGTACCGCGGATTTGTCAGAATTATTACCGCGAAATTAGCACCTCCAATCCAACTCCCGCTTGTACTGTCTTCTGCCAATTTTTTGAGGTTCTCTCTAATGTCCACTAGAATAAATCGCCAGTGTTGTGTGTTGAGACCTGTACCTGTCAGCCTAGCAGCTTCTAAGACCTTTAGCCTTATTTCAGATGGCACACTTTGTGAAGCGAATTCTCTTACTTCAAGCTTAGTTGCTATACATTCGAACGCATCCATACTTTCCTACTCGACTACTGAGACACCGAACGTCTTAAAGCTTTAATAATTGTGATGGCGACTCCAAAAAATGGGTCACATAGGTCCGCTGTTTGCCAATTCTCGTTGTATTGCACATTTTTCATTCAATTATGAAACTGGATATGGACATTCACAGTGAATAGTATTGTCTAAATCCTGAAATTACTTTAGTTACTAACTATAGTATTGATAACTCATCAAATTTCAATTGCCTGAATTGAAAGCCCACGCTTAGTAATAGTGAACTCATTATTAATGCCGCTAAAATAACTGAATAAGTAGTTCTGGTTACCAAGTTAATTAAGCAATAACTACGGTGATTATTAAAAATGATCTATTCATATAATATTTTCTAAACTAAATAATCAGTATTGTCCAAAAACTTATCACCCATGTGGAAACTCTAGGACAAACAAGCATATCACGAGTTGATAAATATTCCTTGATCCTAATGTTTTTCTACAATGCGTATCATTTCGCCTTTCTTCCAGCGCTAAAAAGAACGTAATTGCAAGTAGCGGTATATTTAATGTAGGCTTCATCATTTGTATGCTATTGCAATTTTGCAGCTACAACTTTTCGAATTGGATTGTCGATGATTATGATACAGGCATTAATTCAAAACGATAAATCAATTTAACCTCTGTGTAACCTGGAACAGAAGTCGTACGAAGATGTTTATTAATCATTATGTCCTATAGAGGTTAGAATGGAAATGGAGCATAATGCATCTAAAAATAAATATAGCGAAAGGAGTGACAAATCGCAAAAAGAAAACCCCAATGAGTGGGCAGGATTATTAGCGCAACTAGTCGACAAGATAACTGGCAAGGATGTTTCTATCACTTATCAATTTGAGAACTTGGAGATTGATGTACCTAAGGCAACTGGTCCTAATGGCCAAGAACTGGGAAGCGCTAAATGGAATATAAATGGCAAGATAGTGATATCTAGCGAAGTTCAAGAAAAAGATAATACGCAGAAATAAATGAAGTAACAAATGGCCATCAATTTGCCCAAATGATAAGGGGAACTAGCATGAAGACAAAAAACTCAAATATGAACTATGATAAAACACAGTCTCAAACCAAGTAAATTTGGACTCGGTATCTTTGTCATTGTCATGGTTTCAATCATCTTGATTCAAGCAAGTCTTATAACTTCATCTCAAGCACTAACACGATATTTCAACTGCATAACTAGAATTGACCAACGGTAACGAAACCTTGACTTTGACTAATGTGGAAGGTTGTTATCATAAGGTATTTCAGAGCGATCGATGCGGATGCTGATGGAAATAAATTAAAGAAATAACATAATAAAAAACCTATTCCTAGTAAGGATACTGATTAGACATGTGCTTTATTGAATTCAAAGTTTATCTCGAATTTTGAATTTTAAGATCGTAAATTCAAATTCAACAAAGACAAATGCTATGGACAAAATTTAGATGTGATATACAGGTCCTGCTTATTCTTTATTGTCCCTATCCCAACATGAGCTCATTTGACTTTATTTCTTTTAGTATGAGAGCTTAATGACTTGAGTTAGTTTTAAGATGTCAATTCAGACTCCGGAATCTTTTTTAGCATCAGTATGAATTCACCTTCGTTTGCATGAGGACTAAAAATAGGCTATTGGTAATATTTTCTTTATTTTCTTTAATTACTTTCAGTGTCTCTATAATGTCACAATACATACAAAAAACTGATGCAAGAAATGAACAACTTGTTGACAGTAATAATAACAATCTAATGATAAATATGCAAGCTCCGGATAACTGGAATAGTGGTATAGTCTCACAAACTGTTGCTAAACTGAACTGGCGATTGAATGGCATTACTGCAACCAATGATGATTTGAGTGGATTCTTCATTGTTGTAAATTTACCTTCATTGGCAAACTTCGCACTTCCCCTCGGTCAAAAGACAGGACTGCTTTCTTGGATAATATCACACTATGCAACAATAAATAACGAGTCAGATGTCACTTTAACTGACGGATCTTCAGGACATTTATATTCTATCTCTGTGAGTACAGACCAACTTCATCGTTTAAACGCTCCAATCGATAAGAGTTTTGATGGAGTTATGATAACTACAAAGCAACAAGGCGGGACGTACATCATACTGTATGCTGCACAGCAGGGAAGGATGGGGGAATTCAAAGATACTTTTACCAAAATACTTCAGTCTGTCAGCTTTAGTAAAAGTGGATAAACTGTGTCGGTAGATTAATTCAATTCCAAGTAGCCTAACAGGATCTGAAAATAAGCCACTTCCGAAGTAAGCGAGTAGAGTCTCTTTTGAGTTCTCACAAAACAGATTAGATTAGATTAGATTAGATGGATGGTATTGATATTAATGAAGCAGATGTAGTGTGCAAAACAAAAAAATAAAAGAGTGATTTAACTCGCTGAAACTGTCACAGATTCTTCTACTTTTTCAAGCTCAGGCTCGATTTCCATATCTTCAACAATTTCATTCTTGTTCTTGTATTTCGCCTTATTTGGTATTTCGAATTCGAAGCACATGAGATAATATTAGACATTCAAAGTATAAAGGACTTTTTAACTCGACAATTATTCGTTCTTCAAAATTATCGTTAAACTTATCAATTCAGGCCCGGATAATCTTCTATCTGCATACTGGTATGGTGGGAGTTGAAAAAGGGCCATTTGGTTGGACAAGATAATCTGATTGTTGGAAATCATAATGAGAACTATAATTTGGCCACACAATAGGGTGTCTACCAACTCTACCAAAGCTTAAACCGTTAATAACTTTGTTAATCATATTTTTATGTTGAAGCACAGCTCTGACTACTTTTGCTTTGAATGTGGTAGATACTTATCACTAGAGAAAATGGAAGTTGATATCAGGAGCTGGTTTGGTGTATGTAAATTGTGCTCCAGTTCTAACAGAATCAAGGTGGCTTCGATCATTACGGCATAACAGAGATTATGTAAACATGCATGATACAAGTTAAATTAAAAACTACGTCACTCTATGAAGGACAACCTCGGAAATAATTTATTTTCAGCTTAGTATTAGAAACTTAATAAGTACGGCAAAGGTGGCCAGGGACAAGGGTAATTAAAAGGCCAGCGGGTTAACTCAATAGTAATATTGTTCGGATCCACCGTCTAAGGTACGTCTGAAATTGTTCTATGAATACTATTTTTTATCAAATATCTCTAATATTCTATGAAGAATGGAGAGCATAACAGCTCTTATTCGACTTACACCCGGTATGATAAAAGTTCTTGCAACGATAGCTGGACAGTTGAGCCTATCCAACATTGAGGCAAAATATGGATTATCCAATACACTGAATTTACCAATAGTCAATCCCGTGATGACCAGATCTGGCTGAGAATCATTGATTGAAGATACAATTAACTCAGCATACTTTTCAGGATTGTTCTCTATTTCCTCGGAAACATAGACTTCTGTAAATTCTACACCAATCTGTTCCAAATACTGGGTGTGTTCTTGCTTTTCTTGTTTCTGTTCTGCTGTCACATCTTTTTTCTTAATAGACAAAACAGTGACCTTGAACTTTCCAGAATGTTCCAGCCAGCTTGCTGTCTTCAGCACAATATCTGAATGGTCTCCCCCGTCATACAGAACAACCATAGTTTTCTTTTGTCTATCTGATTCGGATTCTGGCTCATTGTTTCTATCAGATTCGTCCAAAACGAGCTCCTCATCGCTAGTGCCGCCGGCCAAAACAGCAAGCACTTTACACGTTACAAGGGCTTGCAATGCTTTATTTCTCCGGAATGTTTCAAATTCTGTTATCAAAAGGTCAATGCGCTGCTCCTCAATCGTGGAAAGTAAGGCTTCAGTAGCATCATGAGAAATTCTAACGAGGTAATGATTTAGTATGCTCTCCTTTTCTATGACTTTTTCTAATGGTTCGAAAGCCCTTGCCGCAGACTCTGTGAACGCGGAACCAGCAGAAAGTGGCGTCTGATTTGGTACGGTGATGACCCTAAGGATATTAATTTCTCCATCGTTATCTTTTGCAATCCGAATTGCATACTTTGTCAATCGGTCGGGATTTTCTGGAGTATATGGAACTAAAATTCTAAAGTCTTTCCTTGTAATATCACCCTCGCTGGTAACGATTGGTGCGTAATGTTCAATTTCTCTTTTGAAAGTATAAAGCCGATATATTCCAAAGCCTATCAAAATCCAGAGTACGCTGATAGCCCAACTGATTGGCTGAATAAATAATAGATAAATTGCAAGCCCTACCTTTAAAAATATCGCGATGATTGGAATAATTGGAAAGAAAGGTGTCTTGAATCCATAATCAAGCTTATCCCCATAAATTCTCCTTATAGTGATGACAGATATGTTTACTTGTGTGAACAGGAGTAAAAATATAACACCAGCAG
This sequence comes from uncultured Nitrososphaeraceae archaeon, assembly GCA_963728595.1. Lineage (GTDB taxonomy): Archaea > Thermoproteota > Nitrososphaeria > Nitrososphaerales > Nitrososphaeraceae > TA-21. Next base: position 189,812 of record CAVSLF010000022.1, on the reverse strand, counting down.
CTAGAGCTATATCGGTAAGTGGCAAACTACACGCCATGACTATCATTATCACCCCGGATGTTATTGTGGCGATGAACGGTGTTTTGAATTTAGGATGAATTTGACTCAATTGGTGTGGTAAATTGTAATGTCTACCCATAGCAAAAGCTACCCTTGCTGAGGAATATGTAGTAGCATTCAAAGCTGCCAAGCTAGAGACAATACCACCACTGAGGATTATGAGAGGTCCAAACGGTAAGAAGGATTCAGGCAGCTTTCATTATGCCTAAATCACCATAGGTGCCTATGTACTTCCAAGCTGGTAGTCCGTTAGTGTCTACAGAAGTGAACGCTCCTATAGACACGAACGCTACTAGGCAATATAATACTACTACAAGAATAAGCGAGATGAAAATTGCTCTAGGTATATTCCTCCTCGGATTTTTTACCTCTTCACCGGTCTGAACGATTATTTCGTATCCTTCAAAGGCAATAAATGTCAATCCCATAGCAGCAACTATTCCCCCTATTCCCAAAGGAGCATAATTGTTTATTATATTGGAATACCAATGGGAATCACCTTGCATAGAAATAACACCAGCAGATATTAATGCGAAAATTGTTCCCAATTGAATTAGAGTAACTATTATTCCGATCTTACCTGTCTCTGATGCCCCTCGAACATTGATGTATACAAACGCTACAATAGCAACGACGGCAAATAGCTTATCATAGGGAATAATACCAAATAAAGGCTCATCTCCAATCAATCCGGTCATCTTGAATAAACTAAATTGAAACGAGCCATAGCCCACGGCGTAAAGGCTGCCTGCAACAATATGAGCAAACCAGGCCATCCATCCGCTTATGAAGGCATTGGGTCTGGGTAATCCTTCCCTAACCCAAAGATAGCCCCCGCCAGCTTCTGGCATGGCAGATCCCAGCTCAGCATAACCCATTGCCGTAAAAAGTGTGATTATTCCGTTAATAATAAAGGCGACAATTACGGCACTCCCTGCAAGGCCGATAGCTGGACCGACAAGGACAAAGATAGCCCCACCAATCATACCGGCTATGCCAATCATAATGACATCTATAAGTCCTAAAGTCCTGACTAGGCGATGTTGGTGAGTATGTTCAGGTGATGGAGTTTCTGATAAATCATTGGCGTGGCTACGCGGTGGTCTTCCTGCCAATTATTGTAATATTCACGTCTAGTCTCATTCTAATTAAAGGTTTGGAAGCGCAGAATTTGACTCGTGACGAAGGGTCCAACTGGATTGGTTTGGTGAGGATATTTAGGTTCCAGAATATACGTTATTTACTATAAAATCCATAGCTGTAATCTGTAGTCATCAGGTCATTAATGGTTGGTTCTTTTTTTCTAAGGACAGTTTTTCATGGGGGATTTGAGGATTCCATCAATTTAATCAATCATTGCACCAAGAATTATAATCCCGCCTCCAACTTTGTAAGAATTGTGAACCACAAAAGATTAAGCGTAAGTGTAACTATCGCAATGCCGAAACTATGAGTGAAGTCGATACCAAGCGAATAAGTGATAGCGCGGTTAGGTCAAAGACCAAGAGAACATGGAATGAATGGTTTTCTATACTAGATGAAGCCGGAGCGAAGGAGCTGACTCATAAAGTTATCGCTTCTTACATATACAAAAATTATTGTTTATCACCTTGGTGGAGCCAGATGATAACGGTAAGATATGAGCAGGAACGTGGATTGAGAAGCAGGTATCAAAGACCTGACGGATATTCTGTAAGTGCCAGTAAAGTACTAAATTGTTCTGTCGACAAGGTGTATAATTATTGGGTTGACGATAAGATGCGTATTAGATGGCTAAATATGAATGATATCAAAATTATAAAGGCCAGGCAAGACAAATCCATAACGGCTACTTGGATTGATGGCAAAACCACCTTGGAAGTAAATTTCTACAAGAAAGGGAATTCGAGAAGCCAAGTTGTAGTGCAACACAGTAAAATTGTGATTATTGAAGAGGCTGTTAGCATGAAATTGTATTGGAAGAAGAGTCTCCAACGCTTAGCGAGTATTTCCGAGTAAACTATCAATTTGGTATTATTAGGTTAGGAACTATTCAGCTTGGCATTGTGAACAAGAAGACTCCTATTATTTGGTAAAGCTTCTGAGGAAGTAGGTAGGACATGACTATGATGTGGGATGAGATGAGCCAATCCACGATAGCAGAATAGCTCAAATTAATTAGATAAAAGATTATTATTCCAAGTTTCGTAATGTATCAATGAAATATGTATTCGGATGAAAATTTGAGTAAGGCCATGGACTTCGTAACCCCTAAGGTCAACAGCTGGATAAAGGATCTGTTCGGAGGAGTTGAGCAATTGAATTTGAGTAGGCCTCAGAAGGAACTAATTCAGGCGTTGACAGCTGAAACTCTGCTGTACAATACTCTGATGCCAAACGAAGAAATCATCGCAATATTGTCTGACATAATACGCAACATAGCCACTCGACATTCCTATGGAATGTTGCTGGACTGGGGTAAAAGAGCTGATGTGCTCAAACCTACCGATAAATAAGTGCTGAAGAAATGGTGCATTGAGCCGGCTTTGGCCCGTTAAAATCGGTGATAGATTTATCCCTTATAGATAATTAACATATTCGTTAGTCGTCATAGTATACGTTGAAACAGCTTCTTTTCCTTTCTGATTCATATTCAAATGGAACTCTCTCGTCCAGTTCAAAGCATCGTCTTAACCTGTGATTGAGCAAATCTTTTATGACTAACCCTACTTATTATTTTATGACAAATGACAATGGAGCGGACAACAATAATATCAAATTTTCTGATAAGGAAATACAATTCCTTCTTAATAATGAAGTCTGTAGAGTAGCGACAGTATCACCTGGTAATATTCCGCATGTGGTTCCTGTTTCTTATATATTTATAGACAATTCGGTCTTCTTTGCAACAGATTACAATACGAGGAAATATAAAAATCTAAAAAAGAGTAAGAACCTAGCACTTGTAATTGATATTTACGAATCTACGCATAATAGAGCTGTGGCTATTCAGGGAACTGGGGAATTTATTGAAAGGGGTGAAGATTTCAAAAAAATGTATGACATTTTTTATCGTAAATTTGAGTGGGTAAGACAAGAACCCTGGAAAGAAGGAGAAGCTCCATTTGTTGCGGTAAAACCATTTAGGAAAATAAGCTGGGGTTTAGAGTAAGAATTTTCAAGCGTAAAAAAATAGGCTGAGACTTCCTATCAAACGGTAAAAAATTTCTCCTCTTGCAAAATTAACTCGTTTATAATTCCTCATCGAATGAGTCTAACCCAAGTATATTGTATTCTATACTGAACTTCATATAAATATAGAGGAGTCTCATCTGGGTCAGTAAAAAAGGTGATACGGTACTAGTCGCCCTTCAATAAAAATTGGTTGAATATTTCCTGTTACGCTATCTAGCAACTTTCTAATGTGTAGGAGCGAGTACCAAATACAAAAGTATATTCTAACTTATTTTATGGTAAACTGCCAAAAATTGGAATTTCGGTACTTTGAATATATGTTTTTATTATTTCGTTACGCACAGCATGTTGATGGATAGGGACAAGATATGCGACTCGCTTGGTACTGCCTACAAGAAAGGAAAGACATTTGAAGATTGTAAACAAGAAGCAGTAAAAAATGTCCAATTATTCACTAAAGAGATACAAGATACTGGTGAAATCTCATGGAGCCGTATCCTTGAAAGTGCAAACCATGATGAACTGGTTTACAAACTAAGCTTAAAGTATCTTAGACTACAAGGATATGACATTGGTAACAATAAGATACCCAGAGTTACACGATCGAGCAAAACTGAACCTCAACTGCCATAATAATGCAAACCATAACAATAGTTATTCTAATTGCACTTGCATCGGCTATGTTAATAGCATATGCTATATCCGCGCTCAGAACCACGAACAAATCAGTCTCCTCATTTTATACTAGTGGTATTAGTGATTCCAAAGGCGATGCCAAACTCATCGCGCTTTATAAATCACAAATAATTCCTGAAGTCAGAGATTTCCATGATATTCTCGCAGCTAATGTCAAAAGAACAGATGACAACAAATTAATACTATCACTATACCTTGCAGGTGACCCAAACAAGAATCAAAAGTATGAAACTGTGTATTTATGGGTCATCAACTATACTGACTCGTTAACGGGTAATACTCGATTCTACACAGTCATAATACCTAATTTTCCATCAGATTCTAATTTTAAGACAAAAAATTGGAATTTAGCAATCTTTGATAATGTTGCTAATGCCTTCATTTTCCCATTATCAAGACTTCCAGCCATGCCTATTGATAAGGTTGAAGCTATAATTGACCCTATTTTGCTAGGTAACCCCTCATCCTTTGATTACGTGACCAGCGTAATGATACGGGTAAATAGTACTTTTCTCTCCAAGCCACCAGATTACCTTATTGATTCTGCTCCTGACAGAGACACATTCTGGTTGAAATGGTTTGCATAGTATTCACTAGAATCAATTTGACTATCGAATTCGACCTAGTTTGTAAATTGACACCAAGGAACAGCAGAGTTAAATCACGAGACTTACAAAGAATTTCTTGTAGATAAGAGACGAAATGAAAATAAAATTACTTACCACATCTACCCCCTTGAAAGAAATTATATTAAAGAATTTAGATGAAGTTAATCTAACCGCAGAAGTTATCGACTATGATCAGCCCCTATATCCTCAACTCAAAGACGTAGAGATACTTGTAAACAGTTCTGCAAAGGTCGATAGATCCATTATAGACGCTGCGCCAAACCTAAGAATGATACATCAGTCTGGAATAGGCATTGATAATATAGATGTGAGCTATTGTACCAGAAAATCGATTTATGTAGCAAATGTTCCTCTGGCTAATGCTATCTCAGTCGCAGAACATACGTTATTCCTTATGCTCTTCTTGGCCAAGAATGTGAAGAGTAGCGGTACTCCGAACATATCAGTTATGAGAAGAAGATTTAGCAATACTTTAGGATCTGATTTGCAAGGCAAAACTCTAACTATAATTGGTTTGGGAGCAACAGGAATTGAGGTAGCAAAACGAGCAAGATCTTTTGGAATGAAAATTGTTGCTATAACTCAGCCACCTTTTTCAAGGAAAGGTGTAGACAAAACTCATTTCGTAGATAATATCGCCGGTCCTGAAATTCTTCTGCAGTTTCTTGTCGATACAGACTTTGTATCAATTCACACTCCACTAAATGATGAGACTAGAAATATGATTGGAGAAAAGGAGCTAAATTTAATGAAGAAATCTGCATATCTGATAAACGTTGCAAGAGCTCCTATAGTAGACAAAGAAGCATTATTTAATGCATTGAAAATGAGAAGCATTGCTGGAGCTGCGTTTGATGTATTTTGGAATGAGCAACCAACAGAGGATGAGAAGCTCTTGCAACTTGATAATTTTATACTAACATCTCATATTGCAGGCTGGACAAACGAGGCTGTGGAAGCTACAGGGAGGATAATAGCTATAAATATTGCTAGAATCTCAAGAGGTGAAGTTCCACTTACAGTTGTGAATTCCGAATTGATACTCTAGAAGAAGTAACTATCCTTGGGCTTGATAAATCAAAACTTAGGCATGTGAATCTCGTCTTCCGAATGGGTGATGCTATAACCAGTCAAGTCCTTTTCAACGCACTTGACCCGCCAGCTAATAGATGACTTGTATAATTCACTATTCTTGCTTGAATCGATCAGATAAACACAAAGGTTTTTTCTCAAGAACCGGAGGATGTAAGAATAGTAGAACCACCTATAGAATCAGAAGGCCAAGAAAAGTTTGAAGAAACTGCGAAATTTGAAGGAGATCGACACTCTAAAAGTGGAGCCGAAACCAGAAAAAAAGCAAGCAAGAAAATAGTCGATTACAAGTTGCATAAATTAATCAAGTGCTTATCACACTCATTAGACTTTAATATCCGGCATTACAAAAAATTGATCACCTATTTTGGAAAATGAAAGTTGCACATTAAATGGATCAGATACATTCAAATTCTGTGTATTGGATTAGAATGATTATTCAACTTATGGTACTTATAATTTACTCCACAATACACGCAACGGTAAGTATGTTCGATGTCATGGATTGTTTGCATTTTAGATACATGCGCTAAATCATGTTTACAGTAGGAACATTTCAGATCTCTCATCATGTTATCCTCATGGGTATTATCTCCCTAATGTTTACATTGCGCTTTATATGATTTAGCTTTTGAAAGATTTCTGCACATACATAACTATCAAAGACATAATTTGTTCCATTTTCCTTTCTTAAGGAAACACAAGCATCATCGTCGTTAATTTTCCGATTACAAGAAGCACAAATTTTGTCTCTCATGCATATATATCAACTAAATAATATATAAGAACGCGCACCGCAAATAATGCCAATTGTTTACTTTTATTCTACAATTATATAAACGGGTAACAAAAAATAACCACCTCCACACGTAAAATTCTCTTACGTAACTTTACCACATGGGGTATCTTATGAAATTCTTTAATCAAGATTGGGAAGAGTATGATTCTCTGAAAAGATTAGAGATAGGAATAAAATATTACTCATAAAACTTAATTAATACAATTAATGATGGCAGGTCGCATGTAAAGAGCTTCGATAATCTTATGCGGATAACAAAAATATTTAGAAACTCGGATAACATTTAATTTAAAATAAAAAGTTTTAATACTATTTTACCATATTAGGACATACCGTAAGCACGAATGCGTCAGCAACTGAAGTTAGACATGACCAGAATAATCTGATGGAAAAGAGAATTACGTAACTTATCCTCAAGGATCTACAGTGGGCTGGCAGTAAAGGGAAGCGGATGGAACCCAATAGCCAGTCCATTTTACTGTATTTAGTAATTACTGTTGATGTGTGTGAATAATCATTAATACCTGGCATGGGCGGGATCTAAAACCCCCACATCAGTTGTGCTAGACGTTAGGTTGTATAAAATCATAAATCAAATTTAAAAGTTTCTACGCTTATCCGCATTATTCGGATATCAAGCTACTGTCAGTTTGAGCGGAGGATAGTGTTTCAATGGTAACATACTCCATACTTCTGACAATCCTTCCAAAAACTCGGCCAAAACAGCCATCCATCTAAAAATCGAAATATCAGGTGGCATAAATACTACATAACTTTCCTGAAATGTTAAATAAACCTGCCTATTGGAAAATCGAAATAGGATATGTAATGATCATTAAGAAATTCATTAATTTATTATGCGATTCATCAAAATCCATCTGTAGTAAGATTTGCCAGAATACCCAAAGTATTAATAACCTTCGATAATATATTCTAAAAAATGATAACAAACATTTTTGTAAATTTACCTGTAAAAGATCTCAATAAGACAGTAGAGTTCTTTACTAAATTAGGGTTTGCATTTAATCCTCAATTTACCGATGAGAATGCAACATGTATGATTGTTGGTGAAAACATGTTTGTAATGCTCTTGGTAGAAAAATATTTTAAAACATTTACAAAGAAGGAAATTACTGATACGACAAAAAATACAGAAGCTATAGTGGCACTATCAGCACAAAGCAAGGAGGAAGTTGATCACGTGATAAAGAAAGTTATAGATGCCGGAGGTAGTGAACCTAGAGATCCACAAGATTATGGATGGATGTATGGACGTAGTTTTGAGGACATTAATGGACATCTTTGGGAAATATTTTACATGGATGAAAGTGCCATGAAGAAGGATAAAAATGCTCACTAGATTACTGTTATTATTCTTGACAAGCAACACTAAGATTATTTCTACCTATCAACTTCCGCTGAAACAACATTTCGAATGGATTATTTCATCGAAACCACAATGCCTATCATTTAGTTGTTTATCCGAACTAGAATCTCTTGCCATAGCACCAAAGCGACTTAATGAGCTAAATGATGCTTACGAAATGGAACAGATAGTTGATAATATTAAATTGAATTTGTACCAAGAATACAAATCGAACTAGTTCTGCAAGAGCTACTAAGGTTCTCCACTCTAATAGAATCAATATCTTGGACTAGAAAGACTAATTTATTTTGATCGTATTGAGCTATGTCGTAATCGGAGAATCCGGACAGCAAGAGGTTTTGAAACTCTATACAAACGGCAATAGTAGCAAAATACCCTTTCATTTTAGGATTGGCACTAATCTAATTGTAGGTTTTTTGATTATTGCGACTATTACTGGCTCTGTAGGGTATTTGAGTTTGAAGTTAGACTAATATGATTTCGATTAGTTTGTGGCGTCACGTGTCAAGTGTGAGAATGTAAAGCGACTCGCCAGGAGTTGCTACGTATTATGCAAATAATATCATAAAAATTATTTTCGTTTTTTTTTTTGTTTAAAACCTTTTATCTCATCGAATTATTATCAAACCCATGTCGGAAGACCATATTCAACGATTAAGGGAGAAACAAAAAGAACTAGATAACCAGCTCAGTGAATATCTGAGCAAAACGAAACACAGCTGGGATGAAAGCCTCAGAATAGGTCAAGAGCAGTATCGAGCGTTTCTAACAGGTCAAATCGAAGTAGTCCAAAGCCAAATGAGATCAGCAATTAGGTCAGGTAACGATATGATGATTACAATGTACAAAATGATGCTTGATGCCTATTTTCAAATGCTAGGACTAAAATATTGATTTTACCCCATTTAAATAGTCTGGAATTGCTTGTTTTTTGTCATGCTAGCACATATTAATTTCCCAAGCTAGTTTATTGAATGTTTTAATTTCTACAGCTAAATATGCTGGAGAAAAATAATTACTTTGTGTCATAAAGCAGTTACTACATATCACTACAGTGTAGAGAATAACCGCAGATAGACATATCATCTTAGAATTTCGCAATAAATGTTGTTAGATCTAATCAATTCATCTTAATTTCACTTGTTCTATTCAATAACCTTACACCGTGATTATTATTAAAAAGGCTGCATTAGGTTTTTTGATTACCAATTGAACGAAATTAGTCAATATTCCCAGTAGAGATATAGGGGTACAAAAACAGATAGTAAATGCATGGGAAGGAATCCTAAAAATGAAGAAGTTACGTCTTTAATAAGTAGGAACATAAATTCTGGTCATGAGAAGGAATACGATGACTGGCTTAGACGTTATTTGGCATTTGAAAGAAACGCTCCTGGTTACCTCGGAACAACAATAATTTTGCCTGGAGGTAGTAGCTCAACTTTGCGCTATATTATTAATCGGTTCACAGATAAGGCCCATATGGTCGCATGGGAGAGTTCCCAAGATGCGCAAAATCTATTAGATGAAGTCAATCATTAACTCCACACGCTACTATGAGAAAGCTACTGGTTTAGAAACTTGGTTCAGTTTGCCAGACTTGAAGAGAACTTTACTCGCTCCTCCTAGATGGAAAATGGCTATTGTCATATTCGTTACGGCGTATGCGATTAGCTCCATTTCACGATTTATTCTTGATCCATTTCTAGGACACTGGCATATACTGGCCAACACCGCAATCTATAGTGGCGTGTTAGTGGTTATGCTGACTTATTTTGCAATGCCCTTACTGACTAAATTACTTAGACGGTGGTTATACCCAAGCCAAGTAAGATATCTGCAGAGTTAACCTAGGATGTATCTAAGGTAATTATCTATCACTAATAATACGCAAATTGTATATTTAATGCCAAAAATAACTTGTGATATTTAATTTTCGTTCAGCGGGCTTGAATTAGTAAGGTAATTCACAGCATTAGTTATTGGCAATGGGAACGTTCTCTTCTTGGAGGAGCCTGCGTTACATTTACATCCAACCAAAATAGAATACTTTGGCAGAAAGCTAATGGGTATGTCCGAAAAGCCAGTAATTGTGATAACTCACTCCCCATATTTTGTTGAATTGAGTCTGTTCTCCAATGGTAGAAACTTAGTTTCTGTAAGAAAAATTGGCTTAGTCACATCGCGGCAAAGACATAAGGTTTAAGTAATTGCTTGTAAGTTCGAGGATTATGCTTCAACGGTCGCCTGAATTTATATTCATTACTCTGTCTATATTAACTGTGACAGTCATTATTACAGGCAAAGATGCTCTCGGCACCAGTGCAACCGATATTTTCGATAGGAACCTGACCGGTAATGACGGTCAGAGACAGTCATCACCCCTTAAAGAGATGAATTTCTCTGATACTAGCGAGGCGTACAGCCATGAAGGAATCTTGGAAACGACAGTTATCATTGATGAGCATGAAGGTATGGTTGGAAACGAATCAGTGAAAGCGATAACCTATAACGGCTCGCTCAATGGACCAACGCTACACATCAAGCCTGGCGAACGGATGGTCCTTTACTATGTCAACAAGCTCGATCAACCTACTAACATACACTTTCACGGGTTACATGTGTCACCATTAGGCAGCTCAGACAATATCTTTCGTGTAATTGGACCAGGAGAAACTGTAAAGTACGTGCTCGATATTCCGATCGATCATGCAAGAGGAACTTTTTGGTATCATTCGCACCTGCATGGTCTCGCTACTGATCAAGTGGGTGGCGGGTTGTCTGGTTTGCTCGTGATAGAAGGCTTAGAGGACTTACTACCTGATGTGTTACACAATATCACTCAGCAGACGTTTACCATGAGGGGTTTTCCATGGCATTATTGGCACCTTAACTATACTTCCCCAACATATCAGACTATCAATGGAGAGATCAATCCTGTTGTAAGTATTTCACCAGGCGAGACTCAACTATGGCGATTTGCGAATATTGATCCCGGAACGTTTTACAATATAACATTACCAGGTCATACCTTCCGTGTCATCGAAGAAGATGGTAACCCTGTCTGGGAGGTCTGGGATACAAAATACCTTGTGATTGCCGCTGGTAAAAGATTCTCCGTGCTAGTTACTGGCGGAGAAAATGGAACTTATCCTCTTAAAATGCTCCCGTACAGGGGGGGTGTTACGCACCCATATCCTGAGGTAACCCTAGCAGCGATAAACGTGGAAGGCAATGCTGGAGCTGAGACAGCAGAAGTCAATGCTTCGAGTCTAGTACCAAGGCATGACCTAGGAGATCAAGGGGTCCAAGAAATACGTGAGTTAGTCTACTCTGCGTCCGAGTCCAACACAACAATGAACCGCTTTGGCGAACAGGGAACTAACATGATCAATGGCAAGGTTTTTGATCATAACCGGGTCGACCAAACAGTGAAGCTAGGAGACCTAGAGGAATGGAAGATTAAAAATATCGATGACGATGATCATACATTTCACATTCACATCAATGACTTCCAGGTAATGTCGGTGAATGGTCAACCTTATGAGGCACATGGCTTGCAGGACACAGTGATCCTTCCGGCGAATGGGGAAGTGGTAGTCCGTATGCAATTTGAGGATTTCGTTGGAAGATTCGTCTATCATTGCCACATTCTTCCACATGAGGATACTGGTATGATGGGTACCGTTGAGGTGGTCGATCCATTCACACCACCGTTCCATTGACACCACTATAGATAATACATGTCTGCAATGCATTAATTATTTTCATAGTATCCATAAATTAACTAAATTTTGAATAAATTTCTCGAGATGGAATTACTCATGCGTATTGGGTTAAGACTTATTGGCTCCTAACGAGATGTAAAATCAGACTAATGAACAAAATCTAGATTGAAAGTATTATTGTTCCTTTTAGTGCCTACTTTGCTCCTTTAAATGCCAACTGAAATAAGAAGCGAGTAGTATTTACATAAAAATAATTTCAGAAGAATAATACGTAACAAATAACGAGGGTATAAGGTTTTAAAAAGGGTCGATGGAGCAAACCGCACTTTGTAATCAAATGAAAGTTGCATTGAAGAGCGTGCTATCATGGGACAAAAGCAAAAAGATAATCCTAGCGCATTGAAAACGAATGTCACATTAAGAATCTTTGGATACATTGCAGATGGTTACAGACGAAATGTATAGGAAACGAAATCCCGACTACGATAAATCTTGACAACTTGAACGTCATTGAAAAACCAAATTGACTTTCTCATAAGGGAATATACAAGCACGTCCAAGTTTCCTCGAAAGATAGAAATCTAATTAATAATAAAGTCGCCACCTAACGATTAAGCGGATCTGACATAGATATTATCGAATTATAACAACCAACATTCAAATACATATGGACAGTCCATCCTACGAAAGAAATAAACAGGAATCCTACCATTGTTATAAGACTATCAGAAATGAAGAATTACGAATAAATGATATTTCTCGGTATCTACTGGAAAAAGTATAAGATTACCATTATTTAAGGCTCAACTAAGGGAACTCTTGGTGACTCCGAATTAAACGAATTCTAATTAAGAAATTAAATCTATGCTTCAACTGGACCAGCCGTGTTCAACTGTGTTTCTCAGGAAAGGTAATATATCATAAAAAAATGGATTCCATTATTAATAACTAGTAACGGGTTCATCAGAATTTTATCTTTATATCAATTTCAACTTTCATATGTATATTCAACGAAATTATTGTGAATGGTCATCATGATTAAGTCATGATCCTGTTAGAGGCCTTAAACATAAATACACTCACACATTTCCTGCGGATTGTGAGTCGACAAAGGCTCTCTTGCATCAATCCGAGAGGCATTGTTCATGAATGCGAAATTCCCGTCCAAAGCGACCTTGACAATCTGGAAAGACTCTACATAAGATACATCTGACCCCAATCTACTTTGAAGTGCTCGATACTGCGCCAGACCCCTGATGGCCTTTGATTCTAAAAACATCTTATGACTCTGTGATTGAAATAGACTTAGCAATTCAAGTTTTGCGTCCATCGAGTCCGATATGTCGTAGTATATGTGAGGGTCAAAACCTTTTGTGAGAGGCATTTCGTATGACAACATACTTGAGACATTTCTTCCGGCTTCTATGCTGGCTTCAGCCACCACTCGATGGTCATGATGAGTGTCAGTCATTGGATGTGTAATTACTAAGTCAGGCTTACACACAGAGACACAGGACTCGATATGATTGATTAAATCGCTCGTAAGAGATAATTGGGTGTCAGGAAATCTGTCGATGTAAAGCCCTTTGGCGCCGATGTATCTCGCAGTTCTTCTCAGCTCTGCTGCTCTTTGTTGAGGATCTCCTGCTTTTTCACCCTGAGTTATATTGTATAAATAAACCGAATGACCATTCTTTACCGCTTTGATCAACATACCGCCACACCCAATTTCAATATCGTCTGGATGTGCACCTATTGCCAAAATATTCATACTTTTAATTATTGAAAAAAGATACTAATAGTTTCCAGGGAAGCCAATGATTAATTCTGGAAATAACAGGTAATCTCCTTCGTAGTCGTGTTATGTGGCAAGAATTCCATGGTTTTCCCTATAATACGTATTAATGGAATGTAGTGCTGTTATCGGGCACCGAGTTTTAGTATATGGCCGGCAAATTATGACAGCCTGACTTTAAGTAGTTCGATGCATTTAACAAAAAACATGTTCGATTTACAGGTAAGTGCCAAGATGAAAATTCTCCAAGACATGCTAGAGGGGTTCAAGCAGCATGCGAACGAATGTGTTCAGCGGGTCATGGAATTCAAGGCTATAACGGCCTAGTAATTCAGTTTTTTAATTGAATTTCACTACGGAAGCCGTAATCAAGAAATACTGAGGAAACTTTAGATTTTTTCCATAAATTAGGCATAAACCAGTCTTTTTCCGGAACAACTCTTATCCGATTTAGGATAGATCTACCTTTTATGGAAATATTATTCTTACAAGGTAATTTCATACTGAAACAGTTCGGAGGCATGAAGCTATGTCTGGGTTTACTATGTGCCGTGGCTCTAATTTTAGTTCCACTACAGATGGTAACAGCATTCCAGCTAAATGTAGGTCTATATGACGCTAAGATCGATAGTGGTAAAGTAAAGGTTTCTGTGTCTTCACAGGCAACGAATAAAGAGAAATCAAGGATACTTGATGTTGGAAAGATTACCTCCAAGTCAGGCGACTCCAGAATTGAAAATATTATCTTCAAGTTCTCAGAAAAGGAACTTCCGCCTAATGGAGCATTCTCTGCATGTGTGTATTCAAATACTTTTCATGTGAATCAATGCGAACATGCGGACAGACATTATAACGCTAGATCAGCGGGCATATGGATACAAGTACCGGGACCAAATCGTAATTAGTATCCTGAGACTGTGCTCGGATCTAGATTTGAACGTTCTGAAGGATAACAAGGATAACACAGGAAACAGTACTCTACAAGGTCTTTATCCATATTGCGGGTTGCAACAGCTTCTCCTACTCGCATCCCGCCACTTGCGAGGACGAGTATCAATGTCTTAAGTCTCCGATTATTACAAGATAAAAGTAACTTCCTAACATCGGAACCATCTATAGGTTCTTCATCCTCATGATAAATTTTCGACATTCTTACCTTTCGCCTAAACTTTGAAGGTATTACGTCAATGTCATAACATGCAAAATATGACCGCAATGCAGTAACATACAATGAAATAGATTTCGGGGATATCCCAACTCTTGTCTTCAGAAGATAAGAAATAAAACCTTCAAGCAATTCATAAATGTTAATTTTATTTTCTGACAATGGTTGAAGAATGGTTTCGCAATCATATTTTGCATATTTATCTGATATAAAATTACTAAGATATAACAATCCGCAAGAATAGGCTAATCTGGAAGTCTACTTTTACGTTCTATGCTTTCTAAAAAAGTTTGACTTTTGGTAGTTTTGTCATAAGAGTTCTTGCAATTGTCGTTGTCATACCCAAAAATTGATGCTTGATTAACTAATTTAACTTTTTTGGATATATTCGCTATCATTATTTTGCTATTAGTAACGCAGAATACCCGAGGATCTTAAGTTAATATTAAGATCCTTCTGCGTACCACATGCTTTGTGCTTTGTGTGCTTTATGTTCCAATATTTAGTCATTAACTCCTGTATGCCTAAGTCATAATTCCCTTTGTCAGGGCTAATTCTGTGAATGTCTCAAAATAATATAATAAGGTCTGTCATTATACTCCGGTATGACTATTATGGTCAGGTGTAAAGATTGTGGGAACGAATTTCAGTCTCAGCTCCATGTAGATAATAACTCGTATGAAAATCCTGCGAACAGACTAGCCGGCATTACCGATCGCTGTCCGAAATGTGGTAAGATAATTATGGGATAAATAAAAATATTTCTTCAAACATTAGTGTTATCGTATGTCAGTGTTTTAGAGTGTTGGTGCTTAATTTCCAGACATTACCTGGCCCCTAATGGCTCCTTTCGGATAGATTTCAGTATGTGCATTTACATATGCTTGTCCGTTCCTCATTACTATCAGCAAGTCAGAGAGTTCTCTTCCCTTCAAAGGACCTTGCAAATCACCTTTTGTTACAGTCCCAGTTAATTGTATTTCTGGATTATCAGGATTTTTGGCCGATTTTGAGTTTGATAAATTAACTAAGACGTCACCATTTTGTCCAGAAGTCCCATTGTGTATATGTGCTTGAATTATTTTCTTTAGCCCGGTAAGATTGACCCAATATGATATCTGTGAATCGTTCTCATTAACCAGAAATTTTGCTGTTCCATTGGCTATAGATTTTGTAGCAGGAACTTCATCTTTTCCGGATAATGTCGCAGAAAATGTATGTGCGTTCTGTGCTTGAATGATTGCTGAGTTTTGAATCATATAAAGAATGCCCAGTAATAGAATAGAGACAAAAATCGATTTAGGAAATGTGTTTTTTTGTGCCATAACTTATTTTGGAGCGGCATTCAATAATAAACTAACTCTGTAGCCCAAGAAATTAACAAGAAGTTAGAACATCTTTTTCAGATCCGATATAGCTTGGCAAGTTAGTTAACAATGGAGCTAAATTCATTTTTCTTTAATCTAAGTCTCAGCATGTTTCCAAATTACAAAATCAAGGATTAGGTATCATCAGTCAGTGTACTTTTAAAGACCTGCGTGGAGGTCAAAGGGAACAGGACCTGAGCAGACGTTATTTGTACTTGGAAGCAAAAAGAAATCCCTAGATAATTTACTACTGATACTCGAGGAATTAACACCTAAATTCCCCTACAATTGAGCCTCGTGATCAAAAAGGAAACACACCTACAAACTTCATGGATAATCCATTCTCCAATTGATAAAGCATTCATTGATTTCACTTTCTTCCAAATGAAACATCTATCTGAGCGTCAAATATTAAGAAATTGTGAATGCTACTACTGCTAAAGTCAGATGGATTGGTAGTAAGTATATTGATAAAATAAATTATAATAATAAAACAAAATAAAACTACGATGAGAAGAAAAATTCTTACTTTTAGATCCTTGAAGCTATTTCTGTTTTTTGGTTGAACGTCATGTTCAGATTTGCCTTGAGGAGATTTTTTAAATGGTGATGTGGATCTTATTTTTTTAGAATTTAATAATGGAATTTTCTTTACAGTTGATCCATCTATAGGGTTCTTTTTTGCTTCATACAAGATAACATGCTTTCCACCCTTCGAAATATCTTTAAACGCGGAAAGTGCCTGAGTATAGTCCTCAAATTCTCCACTAGATGATTTTGATTCTACTATCCAATTTATCACTAAATTTGGAGACTCCTCATCGTCCTTCAATTCTTTTTGTAAGTATGAACTAGAGATAATATAAAATAATTGAACGCAGAAGGTCGAGTTATCTCTATGATGGCGACACTTACATCCATCCAGTTTATGACATCGGTACTTGGTGTGAATCGTCTTATATTATCTTACGAGTAGGAGAATTAAACCGGTTCATCAAGTATGCTTTAATAACAATTGGACCTAAATGCTGATAATTTGGAATTCAAAGGCCATCGAAGCATCGATAGACATGATGGAAGTACGTCAGATTTTGGTATTCGTATGTTTGCGGACGCTGCAAAAAGAATGTTACAGGTATGGTTACTGGCTCGTTTAATGCATTACAAGGACCCAATCAAGTGGCTTCTTTGTCCTTCTTGCGCAGGTGATCAACCATTATGATTTTGAGAATCACTAAGGTTGCATAACCGTACAAGCCCCACAGTATAGTCTTGCAGATTTAGTTGTTCGACTGGATATTGCGAAGCCTCAAAGGAAATGTAATCGATCTCGAGGGGCACGACTTGGTAGCAGTGGAACTTGGCAATACTGATCGACTACACGACTTGTTTAAATGTCCCCTCTGTCGGCCTAGTGGTCGATGGTGATGCTGCCTACAACGACGTTCACCTCTACTTGGCCGAGTCAAATGCTAAGAGTCGCCAGGAGTGGATCTCCACTCGACAAAATTGAGTCGCTTAACCCATGCGCAGTTATCGCCGCACATAAGTGACCTGGTAACGACGACAATCCTCGGATCATCGAGGTGACCAGGAAGTACATATCCGATTTCGACCGGATAGTCGAAATGACGACAACCTCGCAGGAGCTCTACAACAAGATGCTAGAGGTATATCCAAATCGGGTCAATCCAGGATGGGCACTCTGGAGTTCGGCGGGTGCAGTCAAACCGTAATTTAGGATTTGCTTGTATGACTAAAAGATCAACCCAATATAGATTTAGTTATTACCGTTAGTTACTGCGGGCTGGTAGTACAATACCTATAATCATTAGATGATGGCCAGTCTACACATCGTTTGAGTGCACGGAAAACAAATCGATGCTTGCTAAACTATATCAACCACGCCTACCTCAGAATAGCATGGCCTATGACGAACACGCTGTTAAGTTGACCTTGCCTGTGAGCGAGCGAGATCATATCCAGGGTCCCAATACTGCACCTGTAACTTTAGTTGAATATGGAGATTATGAATGTCCTTACTGTGCGCAAGCTTACCTGATAATAAAAGAGGTGCAGGAACGCATGGGTAATAAGTTAAGGTTTGTGTTCCGAAATTTTCCGGTCACTTCCGCTCACCCACGCGCATATAGGGTTGCATTGGCAGCAGAGGCTGCAGCTGTCCAGAACAGGTTTTGGGATATGTACGACTATTTATTTAAACACGGGCAGACAAATACTGATGAAAATTTGCGAAAATCTGCAGCAGGCTTGGGTTTGCAAATTGACAAATTCGATCGCGACTTTAATGGGCAAACTCACAAAGTTCACCTCGACGAAGATATAGAAAGCGGCAAAAGCAGCGGGGTAAAGAACACTCCAACTTTTTTTATAAATGGGGACCGCTATGATGGAGCATGGGATTTGGACAGTCTTCTGTCCGCACTTGACGAAGAGAGTGTATTCGGTTGGAAATCTGGGAAACGGTAATTGAATTGGGCCTTGATAATAAGTCTGCTTTATCGGGCATATCACTTTTTTCAATGATTGAAGGGCATTGTTCCTATGAGTAATATACGCAGAGGGCTTCCTTTAACTAGCTCCAGGACGGAGAAGATATTTCCGGTATTAACGCCAGCCCAGATTAATCGCATCGAGGCACATGGACATATACGTGCAGTTCAAAGTGGCGAACTACTAGTTGAGCAAGGTGACACCAATGTCCCTTTCTTTGTAGTGATCAATGGTGAACTTGAAATTGTGCGTCCGTTCGGAGCTCAAGAAACCCTTGTAACCGTTCATGGTCCTGGCCAATTTACTGGTGAAGTTAACACACTCTCTGGTCGCCGGTCTATCTTTCGTGCGCGTGTTACTAAAACAAGTAAGGTAATCGAATTGAATCACCAACAAATGCTGGGTTTGATACAAACAGATGGTGAGCTTAGCGATATATTGATGAGGGCGTTCATTCTACGTAGAGTAGAATTAATAGCTGCTGGTGTCGGAGACATGGTACTCATTGGGTCAACATATTCGGCTGATACTCTGCGGATCAAAGAGTTTTTGATGCGCAACGGACATCCAAATTCCTACATAGATCTAGAACGCGATCCTGACGTGCAGAATCTATTAGATAGTTTCCAAATTTCTGCCAATGAAATACCAGTATTGATTTGTAGAGGCCAATTGGTGCTCCGAAATCCAAGTAATCAACAAATCGCAGACTGCCTTGGCTTCAATGAATCTATTGACCAAACCCAGGTGCGCGATCTTGTAGTCATCGGGGCTGGTCCTTCAGGTCTGGCGGCCGCAGTATATGGCGCTTCTGAAGGACTCGACGTTCTGGTACTGGAAACAAGTTTTCCTGGTGGTCAGGCAGGTTCAAGCTCAAGAATAGAAAATTATTTGGGATTTCCCACAGGTATCTCCGGTCAAGAGCTTGCGGCTCGAGCTTACAATCAGGCAGAAAAATTTGGGGCGTCCATCCTCATCATCGAGGGGACGCGACTTGTCTGCGACCACAAACCGTATGAGGTTGTAGTCGAGAAAGGTCCTCCAGTTTCAACACGAACTATCGTTATTGCAACGGGTGCGGAGTATCGAAAGCCACAATGCAAAAACTTGTCGCGTTTTGAAGGCGCTGGCATCTATTATAGTGCGACCTATATGGAAGCGCAACTGTGTGGTGGAGAAGAAGTGATTGTGGTAGGTGGAGGAAATGCAGCAGGTCAAGCCGCTATATTTCTGGCGCAATCAACTAAATGTGTGCACATGCTTGTAAGATCTAACGGATTGGAAGACAATATGTCGCGGTACTTGATTCGGCGTATCGAACAGACTCCTGCGATAGTAGTTCATTCACATACTGAGATCGCGAAACTAGAGGGGGATGATCATCTCGAATCTGTTCGGTGGCAAAACAATCAAACGGAGCAGTACGAGGAACACAAGATAAGACATGTATTTCTCATGACTGGTGCTGCTCCCAATACTCGTTGGCTGGATAGCTGCGTTGTATTGGACGATAAGGGCTTCATTAAGACGGGTACTGATCTCTTGCCAGAAAATCTTAGCACCGCACGATGGCCCCTTGCACGTCCTCCTTACTTGCTTGAAACCAGTTTGCCGGGCGTTTTCGCAGTGGGCGATGTCCGAAGCGGCAGCATTAAGCGCGTTGCTTCCGCAGTCGGCGAAGGATCAATTGCGATATCATTTATTCACAAAGTACTCCAAGAATAGGGAACAGATCGATCAAAAATTAGAAATTCGATGATGGGGATGATGTTTTAGGTCAATTAATATCTGTATTATACAAATAGTACCTACAATCAGTATTAAATATACTGGTAACATTTGAAGTTCTAGAATAGGAATGAGGATTATTGCAAAGCCAGCGATGAATCTGTAAACTGACAATTGTAATATTGGCTTCGTTTCTCCACTTGCGTAAGAAATGCAAATATGTATAACTCCAATAGAAAATAAACAAAGAGCAACAGAACCGCAGATTAATAATTCGTCTAAATAAGGTAAGACGGTACCCTGGTCAGCAGAAACCAGATGACTTATGCCAGCCGCAGTCGCGCATAACCCTACAACTAAAGGAAAGTGTGTATAGAGCCACGTGATATAAAGGCCGCTCTTGGCTTCATCACGAAATTTACGAATGACAGACCCATCGATTTTATCAAAATATAACCACCATAAACTAAAGGCAATGGTCAACCCAGCTCCCATAGAAATGGTTGACCCTATGTCCCACTTATAACCACTAAGACTGTGAATTAGATTGAATATGGTCTCTCCAAGTACTATTAATGTGAACAGTCCCATTCGCTCAGGCAAATAAAAAATATTCGGGGCCAACTGTAGATGCTTTCGGCCAATAAATATTGTGACTGCCACGTCTAAACCAAGTGCAATTGACCAAAGTATAAATCGTTCAGGCACAGGGACAAACGCTGAAATGAGCCATATTGTTGCAGTAATAGAAAATCCTTTTGAATATCTTTTTGCAAATCGACGAGCAGCAGGAATTCTATTCCCTGCCCGCAAGTACTCTATTACCAGAAGACCTCTTATTGCAGCGTATGAAATGGCGAAATTAAAGGACGTTTCACCCAGGGCACCGTGAATATTGAGTGCAAGCGCCGCAGCTCCAGCCATTTGCAACAATATTAGAATTCTATGTACATAGTCATCAGTCTCAAATCTGGCTGAATAGAAAGTAACACCTAGCCATGTCCAACACACTGGAAAAAATAATGCTACCGTGCCTAGGAACGACGAAAGAGTTGTATAGCTAGAGTATAGGCTTACGCCTATTTCAGCAACGGCAGCAGCAAAAACTAAATCATAGAAGAGCTCTAACCATGTAGCGCGTCGCTCCTTTTCCGCTTTAGCCACTTACTAGTTCCTTAGCATGACTAAGATATAATCTTGCATTTTTTTAATCTAAATACACTGTTCGACCTCGAAGGGGCTAAGAGGTTTTGTCCTTGACCTCAATTAATATTTAATTCAATCCGGATATAATTAAATTGGTTCTTTTTCTGGTACATAAATAATATTAATATACTTGACAACATATGGAATATGGCAAAAGTAGTAATTGTAACTGTTAGCTCAACTGGTATAGGAACTATTTGTCTCTACAAGGCCTGCATATAATAATTAAGATATTAGAAGAATACAAGAATCAGCCAAAGTCATTGCTCAGACTGTTACTGGCGGCGAAAAGGAACAAATTGGGATTAAAAGGAGGCAGCTGAAGTCTTAAGGAGTAAGGATGACTTACTAAGTATCAAGAAAGAGCTTGCCATTATTAAACTAGAGACTGGCCAGAAAATGATTGAAAATGCTTCCTTAGAACTAAAACAAATCCCTGGTGTTAGGCCTAGGGTATCCCAGGCCCTCTTCGTTATGATTCATATCACAATTATTCTCACCTGCCAGACGAATGGCGTAAGGTAATTACTACGGTTGATTATCTCCCACCCTCTTTACTATCTGGATAGTTATTACAGTCTTTTCCATTTTCTTTGTGTTTTGATTGTAGGAGAATCAGTCGCACCTTGTGTTTGTACCTGAAAACGCAAGAAGAACCACAATTTTTAGCCTTTGATGAAAGACATCAAATATAGTTTTAATCTGTTCATAAAATTAAAAATATATTTTTCCCTCAAATAAGAGGAACTTAACCTAGAAAAAGAACATGTGTTTAATATATTAGTCAATATATTTAGTTGTCAATTGTCCTTTACAATCTCTTATAGGAACGAAAATGAATGAATGAACTAGAATTAAAGGACTTATTTGTTAGTTCGCTAGAATCTGGCCATGTTTTTGACAATAAGAATCGTAATTTGCCTTTTATGAATCCCAAGAATGAAATTAGAATTAAAAATGAAGGTTACTTCGGCCAGTTTGATTTGGTGATTGCAATTTTGCACAGAAATAGTAAAAGTTTACAAGCTTCAAGCGAATTAGAATCTTATCAGAACATTCTCATGAGAACGAGTCAGCTGACTGAGCTTGCCCGGAGTGAAAAACGTAGGATTGACTGTATATCATTTTATCCGGTGGAGCTGAAATCGAGCAGGGATGTTTTAGATGGGCGTTTGCCGAATCAAATAATGAATGCAATTCTCACCTTTGGAAGGTCTATGGTTGTTCTCGATAGAAAACATATCAAGAGAGCTTCGCTCAAGTTCCTCCGACTGCTGCCTGCAACTATTATAGCTCATACCGGAAGAAAGGACTACTTTAGAGTAATTTCCGTATTCGACAGAATTGTGGATACCGGAATGTTTAATATACCGAAAAGAAGATTCGTAAAAACGTTACTCGATAACGGAATCTCGGAAGGTATGGATAAGATATACAGAAGGCTTTCAACTCTAGAACGAATAAACCAAAAACTCATCTTTAATCAATTATACAATTCTGATGCTGGATTCTTGAAAGAAGAGGTTGAATTTCTGCGTCAATTTTCCAGTATAGAAGCAACAATGTCATACAAAAAACAGATATTGAAATATGTGAAAGAAAGCGAATCTGTCAAAATCACCGATTACTTGTAGTTGCTTCAATCGATCCGCTCACTACTAAAGGGACTCGTCTACCAATTATCTTTCTTGTAAATTACCATGACAATTATTTTCCTCTACGTTATACCATTTAATGGGATGTACGTTAACACGAGTACAGTTATCTTAAGATCCAGTCAACGATAAAATGTCAATACAAGTCATTGTGGATGATGAATAAATGAGGTTATCGTTTTCCCTTGGCAAGTCGAATACATAGACTTCCTATATAATGCGAGTATTAAATCCATATAGATGATGTAGATCTACATTATTGTATAGGCGACGATGTAAATGATAGGAAAATCAATGTGGAACCAAAGTAAAATGAATTCCTCGGTCAAGAATAATGCTCGCCTATAAAAGACATGAATATCTCAGGGATACTGTTGCATGGAAGTATCAGAAATGTAAATCTTGTATGCAAAGATCACTATTTTCCTGTGTCACGTGTGGATTTTGTTGGAGTTGTCATAGGAAGGTTGATCAATTATCAAAGGTACCTAATTATTTCTTCGAAGATTTACAGTCACAATAGTAAATCTCTAAAGTAAGGCACTTGCTGGTAGCTGGTTATCTCTAAGCCCAATAGTTTCACTAATAACTTTATACCATCCTACGAAGTAGCGCAAGACGCAGTTGATGTATCTGGAATTGATTGTGATATAATGACCCAATTCATGCGATGTTCCATCCCATCCAATTTTTTCTATAAACAATGTGGTATACAATGGTATGAGAATAAGCAATGGCATGGAATTCTAATTATATTTAGTTTATCTTTAATGGTTGGGAAAGAGATATAGCTCATCGTCCATGAATAAATTCTGTTTTATTTTAGACATTAGTTTTTTAACGTGATTGATGTGAAAAATATTTATTCTAGTTACTAGTGAGACACTGGGTTGGAAACCAGTAGGCCATTGGGAGTTACAATTATAGCTATATTACGAATAATTGGCGGCATTATGCTTCTACTTGGAGGTATTGGTCTTGTAACAATTGCGCCGTTTATGAGTCAGTTGAATGTTAATACTACGTCTAGTACAACCGACAACGGTGTACTGGTAACAGCCAATGGTACTGGTATCGATTTATCTAAAAATAACACTTCATCTCTATTCTTTGCCGCATTCATTGGAGTAATCGGCTCAATCTTAATAGTCTTGGGAATTGCAAGTTTTGTTGTAGCATGGGGTCTTCTTAAAGGTAAAGGATGGGCTTGGACCGTTACTATTATAATTACTATTATATCATTGGTTTTTAATGCGCTTTCAATTGTTTCCGGAAATATAGGTGCGATAGTAGGGATAATTATAGACGGTGTGATAATTTACTACTTATATAGGCCAAATGTGAAATCATATTTTGGAAGAATGAGAGGGCCCACCATATGATTTGTTTGTAGTTTATTCCTATTTTGTTAAGTTGGTTAGTTCTTGTATATCATTACACAGAAAATAGCATTTTGTATATTCATAATTATAATTTTCAAATTCAAACCTATCTATCCGGCAATCTGTAACTTTATGTTCTTCTATCTTCAGTCCTTATCTTTAAATGATATTTAGGGAACTCAATCGTTGCTTCGTTTAATTCTTTTCTTATTTCCACTAATGTTGAGTGATATGAATTCATCGTAAAATGTCCTTCAAATTTTGCGCCAGTTCCCTTCCAAAAATTCAAACCGAGGACCTCCAAACTCTTGGCGGTCACGCAAACTCTTGTAAGATCATTCAGCTAGATTATTGTAAGCAGACATGCTTTCGATTTCAAGTATATCGAATTCCGCAGGCCTCGAATCGATATCTAAACTGTATAACGTTATATTACTGTGCCATAACCTTCACGGTTTGTTCTTATTTTCCTGGACATCAATTCGTCCCTCAAACTCCTTCATAATATCTGGACGTAGCTTCTCGTATATTGCTATATGGTTGTTTGCAGGGTCACGGAAAGTGCAACATGGACCAGGTGGAATTTCTAATCTCTTTTCTTCTTCCCGTCCCTTTGAGCGAAGTTGGAAAATAGTTTTTTCTAGATTGCTGACATTGTAAATCAGAAATGTCTGCAATGAAGTCAATCAGTAGAAAATGAACTTCCGCATGAGCAGCTTTTTGTTACATTTGGATTGTTAATCTTGAATCCAGAACCCATCAAACTCTCGATATAGTCAACGTTAGCCCCCTTCAGGTACTTCTGACTGTAGCTATCAACTATCACTTGTACGCCATTTTCATTAATGAGAGCGTCATCTTCGTCAGCCTTTTCCTCAAACCCCATACCATAGGAGAGTCCTGAACATCCTCCTCCTGAAACATAAACACGCAAGTATAGATTGCCCTTGTTCTCTTGTTTCATGAACTCCATAACTTTTTCGGCCGCCTTAGGAGTGATATTGATTAAATGTGTTTGCTGTGCGTTTTCCATATAGATTAGCATACCAATAAAATATAAGAATCTTGTGGCCATGTTTAAAAGAGGCCGTTGCTCGCAAATGATTCTAAATTACACTATATAAGGTCTGACATACGGATACCAATTACACACTCGAATAGCGATTACTATACCGAGGGCTGCACCTGGACTGTGATTTCTTAAATGCTACGACACGAAATTTAGTATTTTCTGTCCAATTGATGATAGATACAATCTTTCCGTAAATTGTAGAGGGCTTTCCAAAGGCATTCCTGATGGCTTGAGACTTAATAGAATAACAAATTTCGGGTGCTTGTCCCAATATTATGAATTGTGACAATTTGGTTTATGTCGTATATAAACGAGGTACTAACGCTTCATCTAAATGGTCGATAATATTTTGAGAAGAAACGCTATAATCAGCATTATCGGTCTTATCTCATGTCAATAACTAGTTATAATTGGTTAATATTATTATTGACATAACAGCATAGTTATATAGATAATCTCTATAGGAGTTTTGATGACAAAATAAAAGTTAGGTGCACTTGTTCTTGTAATTGCAGTTTTATTATTTGCTGGTAGTTTTAGTTCAATTGCGTTTAATGTTATACAATCCGGAGAAGCAGCAGGCGGTAGGGTTAGCAATGATTGTGTCCCTCTCAGTGCTTCCGGAAATAATGTCTATGTATCATGGGTGAGTAACAAAACTGGAAACTGGGATGTAATGTTTAGAGTATCTGATGATAATGGAAAGTCATTTGGCGATAAGATTAACCTGAGCAATACTCCCAATTCAACTTCACTAGACCCTCACATAGCCGCATATGGTGACAATGTATATGTTTCATGGCATGATAACCAAACTGGAAACTGGGATACATATGTAAAGACAAGTAAAGATAGAGGACAAACATTTGGTGACATAATTAAGATAAATGGTACGGGAACCATGCCACAAACAGATAAAATTGGAGTGTATCCTGGACTGGACCCACTTGAAGATGTGCCACTTGAAGCTACACATGTAGCGGCTTTCGGTGACAATGTTTATGTCACTTCGTGGGATAAGAAGACAGGAAACTGGGAAGTATTTCTTGCAAGAAGTACTGATAATGGAGAAACATTTGGAGATTCAGTTAACCTAAGCAATACTACTGACACACGCTCAGATGCTGCGCATATCTTTGCACTCGAAGATAACGTGTATATGACTTGGTGGGAGACGAGTAAAAACGGAACAACCATACCAGTATTTAGAGCAAGCAATAATAATGGAGAAACATTTGGGCCAGTACTAAAACTTCCTGCCAATGGTACTATTGGAGAAGGATAATTTTTCTCTTAACGATGGCCATGATATAGAACGACCATTTAGCTAGAGTAGTTGGTGAAGTAGCATCTTTCAGTACTTCGATTGTTTAAGGCAAGTAACAGCTCTTTCTTTAGCTATTGTTCTCATGACTCTTGCCGGTACGGGTATTTTTGCTCCTTCCTTATGGGCCAAGGGTGACAATGTGTCAATAAGCGGTAATGACATAGTGGCTTTGCTTGGGAATGACCCAATGCCGGCGTCAGTCAATGCTTCTGTTACGATTGTACCAGGTTCTTCGTCTCCAAGCAATAGCAAATTCTTCGTTCCAAACCTTCTAAATGTTTCTGCAGGAACAACCGTTACTTGGACTAACGGAGATTTAACATCGTACAAATCGTTTGAAGTTGAACAGCTGCATACTGTGACTTCTGGAACTCTGGAAAGTAAAGCTATTGGGATAGAATTCGATTCAGGCTTTCTTGGCGCAGGAAACATATTCCAGCATACTTTTAATTCATCAGGAACATTTGATTACTTCTGTACAATCCATCCTTTCATGACGGGTAAGGTCGTCGTGAGTTCTTAATAAGAAGCTTAGGACTCTGCCTCTGAACTAGTCTTGGCTAATTAACAATAACCACTTCGGTGTATTTAAGAAAGGGGATTGGTTCAACGCATAGCTCTTTGTTGTAGATGTCAAAGTGTCTATAATGCTTTACATTTCAATAGTCGATTATTTGACCGACAATAGTTATGATTGGTGATCTGTGATATCATCAGTATAAATACGCACCCCTAAAGTAATAAGGCGGCATATATCAATCGACCATATGAAATATGGTGTTATTTTCGGATTTTTATTTATTCTAATAGGCATATCCTATTTCGTACAGTTTATTCAATTCGTCCTTGGAGCTGAACGTATTCTAAAATGTATCGGAACCTATCTATGCTCTGGAACTCAGAGGGATGATCTAATGATTGGCGACAATGCTTCAAATATCATGACAGGTCTTGTTGGCACAGATGTTATGATGGGATCGATTGGAGATGATGCCATGAGTGGCGGTAATCGTTCTGATCAAATGATCGGAGATGAAGGAGCCGATAAGATATCAGGAGGAGATGGAAGTGATGAAATTATAGGAAGTACTGGAAACGATAATATCTCAGGAGGAAACGGAGCAGATGAAATTTTGGGAGGAGAGGGAAACGATTCTATTTTTGGAAATAATGGACCCGACTCTATTATGGGTGGAGCTACAGATGACATCATTCTGGGTGGATCAGGAAGTGATACACTAAATGGGGAGGATGGAGACGATAAGATCTATCAAGGCTTAATAAATTCAACATCGCCTGATGGAAGTCAAGATGTAATAATTTGTGGAGAAGGGAAGGATGAAGCATGGCTGAATTTCAGTGTCGACAAGGATCTTGTAAGTGATGATTGTGAAATCATTCACCAAGGTTGATCTCGTGTATATTTGGGATAGGAAATTGTGTTTGACCATTGTCTGTTATGTCATCGTTCGGAAAACATATGTATCTAATTTTAAGAACAAATTCTTCTGATCATAGATAAAGATCTTTTTCTATCAGTTCCAATTGTTGGAAAAGGAACTAATAGAATCTTGCGTGTCCTTATCTGATTAGAGGACAATTCGTAATAATATTTGAGTGAGATGTTCTTTTTGTGATATTGAACTGATCCAAAATAGAACCATTATTGGAGAGAAAATTAGCATTTAATTTGTTTTCTGAAAAACGCATTGCTAGAGCTCCAAACTTTGAGTCTTGCTGATTTGCCATGTACGATGTCTTTCCTGACAAACCTTGAAGGTTTACTCCACCTGTCCCCACTATTACATAAATCTGTCCTTCGGGATTATTGTAATTACTCTTACTCGCACTTGTTACTATTGGACTGGAGAAATTCTTTGGATTGCACGCAATTGGATAGCTTCTTTTATTTTTTTATTTGTTATCTTAAAAAGCCTTTCAACAACATCTTTAAGATGAATTATAGTTGGATGTATAGTAATTAGCCAATTTCTTCAAAGAAGAAAGTAAATCCCTTCCGTCTCAAGTATTTTCGGATCTCTATTTTTGATATCGAACATCACTGTAAATGTGTGACTATCTAACAGACGAATTTCTGGTTTCTTTGATTTATTGAAATATGTGTCTAACTCATCAGCATATAAATTGAGTTTGCTCCCTAATTTCGACTTAATATCTTCGAGGGACGGTATAATGTGGACTGCGTTGAATTTAAGCATTTGAGGTTGTAAAGAACGAATCAAAGTCACTTCCAACGGGACAGTAGAACTGACAGAAAATCTATGAGAAAACAATTAGTTTTAATCATCCCAATTCTTGCAGCAATGATAGGCATATTTGCAATAGTAGGTCTGAATTCTAAACGCACAGAACATGAGTACACCAGAGACTAACATGACAGGCATGGCAAATATGACCAGTGGAAATGCAACTAGTGGAAATATGGCTGGTCCAACTAACATGACGTCTCCTTAACCTCTTTTTTGGTAACAATAATTAGTTACAAAACTTAAACTATTAAAGCAAACTGCTAGGAGGATGTTTGGTCTTGGATAACCCCTCCTACCAGTTTGAAGAAATGGTCAAGGTCACTGGGGTAGATGTAACCTTGGGCCAGCTCTCAAATAACATTCTTCTAAGAGGATATAACCATTAGTTAACTAAGTTTACTCAGTGTGAAATAGTCGGTTGCTGATAAAATAATATGAAGGTACTGGATAAAATTACTCTTTTTCTATCAGCAATACTTTGCGGTCACTGTCGAGAACTGTTGAAGAGTCAAAAAAAGATTAAGTTAAGGGTATATACTGACAATGATGTTCATAGGTTCTCAACCTCTTTTTTGTTATCTATTATTAGTTACAAAACTAAGTTAAGGAAGCATTAAAAGTTCATTTCAAGCCATCATATTTACTGTCGTCATGTGCACTTTCCGGATTGGAGGGTATTGGTTCCATCATCTCCCCTCCTTTCCGTTTGTTTCTTGATTTTCAAGAGAACATAATTAGAAACTGTTGGAGGGTGTTTCCTGTACTAGACCTCCACCACAACTGCAAAAAAGTTACCTCTGTTCGTGGCGTAGTCGATTAAGAGGCATAATTTCTCCGTAATACTGTTCAAATGAACTAATTACCCTCAAGAAACTTTTCTAAATATTATCTATAACTGTTGACTATGCATGTAGATACTTGTACCACATTGTTTATCTACGCGCATGTATCAAATCTGACCAATAAAATGAAAATAAATACCAATATTCTGGTTCTAATGATTTCTGTATTTCTGGCATCTGTATTAGTAATAGGCGTAGTCAATTTCAACGCGGTCACATATGCTCAGACGAATTCTTCATCTAACATTGATGCCAGTTCGGATTCAACTATTTCAATTAATAATACTTCGTCTGACTCAATACCTACTGCACAATCTGTTTATGACACAGGAGTAATGGCGTTACCTTCAGAAGTAAAAGGCGTGATAATTTTTATTCCAGACGAAGCACATCATCCTGCTTCGGATGACAAGACAATAAGCCCAAAGAACCCTAATTATCTTCCAACAACTCTGCAAATTCCAGAAGGAACTGAAGTAGCCTTTGTTCATGATGATCCAAGCCATGTACATGTTGGAATAATCAAAGACAAGGATGGAAATGCAGCATGGACTACGACTCCAGTAGAATACCCCGATGGCTCAGATATAAAATCACTCAGTTCGACTGGATCTCCATATGGCATTTCAGACGAAGAATACAGTCCTCCAATGGAAGGAAAAATTGTAGTTACTTCTGAAAAATCTACTGGGACTCTTACAGTAGGCGGGTTCTTGTGTCCAACTGATCAATTGTTAGACTGCAAATCACAATTTTCTAAGGCTGGATTCGATGTCCTCTCGGAACATAATTTCGTTACCGAGTCGGTTCAAAAAGACATCGCTGGAGATAATACGATGTTAATTTACTCCACTGCACATCCAATAAAAGATGCTTTAAACAGTTTAGGTCCAATAATCAAATCGTTACCATATGAGTAGTGTGACGGTCAACAGGATTATTGCTATGTTGTCAAGAAGATTTTATAAAACGTAGTGGCAGGCAAAAAACAAGTCAACTAATTATTAATCATATTTAGTAGTCAACCAACAGCAACATTCATCAAATTTACAGTTAGGACATTCGACAGGGGAAAGGCTTGATTGGCACTCATTTGGCGTGTACTCTCAATCAAGCATATACTACGCCATAGTGTACGCCAATCGGAGGGACTTGACACCTAGGTAAGTAACGATATTTTAATTAACATTTGGAAGAAAAAAATCTTATATTTTAACTTTTCATGGATATCTACTTAAACGACACATTGATTTTCAAATCCTAAAATCGTCTATTTTATTTAAATAGCATTTTTACAATTTCAATTGCTAAATCAAAGCCTTGCAAGAGTAAAGTGAAGGAGATAGAGTGATAAAGTCACTATGTAGATAGCTGTCGCTAATCTATCTACTCTGCGACTCCAATATTTTGCGGGTGAAATTAGAAAGTAAGTGAAACGTACAGAAATCTTTATTTTTGATGAAGTGGTATATCTATTACTAACTTCATCGGAAACAAGCATTTAGGAGTAACCTCCTATTACTTCATAAACTTGCAAGGCTTGGGGACCAGTCTTAATGGGCAAATCCCCAACCTTCATTGTATTTGGCTACAGTTTTAGCCTTCAGTTATTTGAAACCCGTTTCTTGCCCGTTGTGATCCTATCCTGAGGCGACTATTTGCGCCTAGATTGTGAGTTCTCCAGCATCACCATTCTCGCCAATCGTCCAAGGATATAAAAAATTCCCATCTAAATCTGTGATGCCCTCAAAGTCTTTCTCATAATTGTCTTCAGGATACAGTAACTTGCGCATAGCCCATATCTTGTCATTTCCTTCTAGCAAATCATTTGGTGTAGGTTTGAAATACACTCCGGTTATCCCTAACGCCTTATGTCCCATTAGAACCTCGACTGTCAGGGAGGCAGGCCTTGAAGGGTATATGTGGTAGAAAAAAATTTACGCAATCCATGACACTGCATAACATCATGTCGCTCATACTGCGGCCTTGTATCTGATTCCATTACCCCATTTGACACTTTTTCCAATTCAGGCTTTCTTGCTCTCACACTACTCGATACGAACAATCTGAAAATACGGGCACGAAGACTAAATGTTGATAAGGTCTTTTGGCTTGCAGCCCGAATTGGGTCATTAATGTCAAACTCATCCTTCAGCAGAGGTTCTGAAGGCTTTAGCCGGTCGCCGTTTCTTTTCCTGTATTCGAGATAAGAGTTTATTACTGAAGCACACTCGGGCGTACAAAATGTAATATATTCTTGCTTGGTTTTTTCATAGACTGTTATTTGGTAGATTCCGTACTTTGAAATACATTCAAGATTTCTAATTTTTAGTTCCGATATACTCCCGATTCTCAGACCCGAACCACACATCAGCAGTATTGCTATTTTGAGCCTCTTGTCCTGAGCAGTATCAATTAATTTACTTATCTCTTCTTTTGTGTATGGCCTGTCCTTTACTGTCTTGATATTCTCCCCCCATAACACTACCAATCTTCTTCCAATTGAGTCCAGCAATATCATTCATATCATAAAAATGGTGTAATGCTGTGCATTACAGCGAAATAGAAGCGTATGATAGATTTTGCACCTCTTTGAGATGAATCAACCACTCGATAATGTTGGATTGAATAAGTTTGGGCTCACCAGCGAGCAGCTGCTCACAGTCAGTTAGGGCTTTGAATTTCATAGATAGTCGGAGCTTCGTGTACGAATTTTTCGTGGCCAAAGACCTCGCGGAACAAACAAAATTGCGATATGCCTCTCCAGAGAAGAGTATTTCTTATGCTGTTGCTTTCAAACATCAAGATATGAACGTATCAGATACTAATGCTCATCCAAATAGGCGATAAACTTAATTAGTAACTATTTAAATGGTCGATAAGATTTTGAGAGGGAAAGCTGTAACATACATTATCGGTCTTCTCGATAACTAGTTATCTTAATTTGGATTAAAAATATAATTAGAAAATTCTCATGCTTTGAAGGAGTTTCACCTTATGTAATGCTATTTTGCAATCCAATTAACAAATAGTTTTCTAGAACAAACTTTTACATTTTGGGACGTTATTAATGTGATTTTTACATTTTCTCTTTTCGATATCTTTAAATCTGCGACAAGAATTAAGCATCCGTTATAATTTAGTGACCTTTGTGGACACAACAATACAACTTGCCGTCATCATGTCAGGAGCATTGGGTCTCTCGATACCCTTTGGACTTTATATTGCAAGAATGATTTCCTTTGAGACAAGGCCGTTAGAAAAAACTGTTGCAAAGGTGGAACGAGGCTTCTTCAAACTTATTGGTATCAACATAGATAAAGAGATGACATCAAAGGAGTATTTTTGTGCGCTCGCTCTAACAACTATAATCTCAATAATTTTTGTTACTAAGGAACAATTGGAAGAATTTGAATCGCTGACCAAATTTCTTACAGAAGAGGAAAAAGCTGGATATGATATTAATGGCTCAGATAAAGGAATGTTTCACAATATGCTCGTGAAGTTGGCACAAAGTGGTGAACAAGTGAAAATTCTAAAGGGTTCTGTCGATGCGATGCTGAATCTCTCGGAAGGTCATGTGAATGAGGCCGAGGTGAAATGGAAGTCACAACAGATATCGAAGGAGGGAGAAACGCCATTGCTCGTATCGATTAACCAAGAAGTAATAGGGCTTATTGCGCTGAAAGATAACTTGAAAGAAAATATTCGTGAAAACATAGGTGAGATTCGTGCTACTGGTATCCACACAATCATGATTACTGGGGATACCCAGTTAACGGCTCAGGTTATCGCAAGGGAAGCTAACGTTGACGAAATTATGGCGGAGGCAAAGCCTACAGACAAGCTGCGAAGAGTTGAAGAAGAGCAGCTCAAGGGACATATTATAGGAATGGTAGGTGATGGTACAAATGATGCACCGGGTCTTGCAAAAGCCGATGTTGGTCTGGCCATGAACAGTGGAACTGCAGCGGCAAAGGAAGCTGCTAACATGGTTGACTTGGACTCTGACCCATCGAATATTCTGAAGGTCGTGAAACTGGGCAAGCAATTGCTCATGACACGTGGTGCCATTACTACTTTCAGTATCGCAAACGATGCAGCAAAATATTTTGCAATTCTGCCGGCCTTGTTTATGTCCGAAAATCCAAAACTGCAAGCATTTAACATAATGCAATTACATAGTCCAGAAACAGCTGTATTGTCTACGTTGATATTCAATGCAATAATCATCCCTGCTTTGATTCCATTATCCCTGAGGGGCGTTAAATTTAAGCCTGAACCACCACAAAAAACATTTCTCAGAAACATGTTAATCTATGGAATTGGAGGGGCAGCCTTACCGTTCGTGGCAATAAAGGCGATTGATATGGTCTTGTCGGTGTTTATCAAGTGAATATGAAATGGGGGATTTTACTAATTTGATTTCTCGATACACAAAAGGGCTAATTTCCGAAGAGATAAAATATATTATTTCTCAGAACATAAGGCCGTCTCTGAAGGTCGTAGTACTAATGATACTACTCACTGGAATAGCATATCCACTTCTGTTAGTAATGATTGGTGAGATTACCCTTCCATTTCAGTCAAATGGTAGTTTATTCAACCTTGATAACAAAGTTGTAGGTTCAAAACTCATCGCCCAGGAATTCAAATCAGATAAATTTTTCCACCCTAGACCAGCAATGAATTCTACTTCTGGGGTGGACCCTCATATTACCCCCGAAGACGCTTTTTCACAGGTCCCTCGCATCAGCAGGGCAACTAGTCTTGAAGTAAATACACTGAAGACAATAATTCAGCTTGATATTGAGAGAAATAAGGTAAGCAACATGTTAGTATTTGCTCCACTTTACATGAACGTATTGCAAGTTAACTTAGACCTGATGACTGGATATCCAAAAATTTATCAAGAATTTGCGAACTCAAGTGAGGTGAGATAGTTGGAGTTCATTCTCGCAGGATTTATTCTATGTATGTTGGCATCAGCCGGTGCTTTGACTTATTCTCTAATGAGAGCAGAAAGATAATGTTCATGATTTGATGGTTGAGCAAGAGTACCGATAACTATCATTTTTGGTCATGTGCATATTGTTATGACTACCAGCTCAATCATATTACCGACGTCACTCAATCTACTTTCAGCACAAGTTATAACGAATGTGAGTGAAGATATTACAATAGATAGACAACAGTGGTTTATGAATCCTTTTTGCCAAAAAACAACTAACCTAATATATTATGAAATCTTCCTAGCTAGGGACGCAGGATGTACCAAATAGGAGAATAAGGAAGTCAGATGAAGTTACTTGTAGTAGACGATAGCAAAGACATTACAGATGTACTGATGGTTTACTGTGAAAGCAAGGGTGTAGAATGCATAGTCGTAAACGCTGGAAATGACGGTTTGGAAGTAATTCGCAATAACAGCAATTTTGATCTTATTTTACTTGATTTAGCGATGCCCGAATTTAGTGGATTAGATGTGATTAAATCACTCAAAAATGAAAATCTGTTAGAGCGAAGGAATATCGTTGTTTTTACAGCTTCCTCTGATCCAAAGGTCTTTGAGGAAACAGAAAGAAGCGGCGTAAAAGCTATATTCAAGAAGCCTTTTTCAGTTGACGATCTAACAGCATTAATAGATAATTTTCGTAAAAATAATTAATGCCATCTAATCTATGAATAATCAAGGTTCTTATTTAGAGTGTTATTGTGGAGTAGGAGATAAGTCAAGGACATAGACGTTCTTAAATACAACATTCATGAGATCCTTGTAATGTTATCTGTATCATGTAGAGACGTTGGAGTAGATTGTGATTTCAAAGGAAGTGGAGAGACAGAAGAAGAATTAATGAATAACTTGGTCGAACATGCAATTAAGGATCATGGCTACACACGTGAAGACGTAATGAAGCCAGAAATGCAGGAGAAAATTAAAGCACACATTCAAAAGTCTTAAACTTTCAGACCTCTCAAATTAGAGGTTATTTTTTTCCATTGATGAGATAAAAAGTTCTTAGATCACAATCTAAGTTCGTCTGTCCGAACGAACTCACATCATTTCCAAGAGTTTGGGAGTTTTAGCGTCGTTTGATAACATTTTAAGTATTCAATGAATCGCTTCCCGGTGTAAGTATCGTCATACATTGATATTGCATTTGTAAATTGTTCAGAATTGATCTAATTTATAGTATCATAAACCACTTGAATTCCATCTACAACCATAATATCAGGGAGGTTTACAGAATTTTAAAGAAGATACTGTCAGTTGTGAGATTGACAACACAATTGCTTATCACAGCGTCCACTGAATGATCTTCAATAGGTATTGAATTCTCAATATCCCCTTTTCTGAACTCAACATTATTGAATCCATGTTCTTTAGCAGCAGATTTGGCCTTCTTTAGCATATCATCGGTAAAGTCTATCCCAATGACCTTTCCTCCATTATTAACTTGTTTAGAAGCTAAGAACGCATCAATACCAGCACCCGAGCCTAAATCCACTACAGTTTCATTCTCTTTTAAATTAGCGAAATTTAAGGGAGCTCCACATCCCACTCCTAGTATAGATGATTCAGGTATTGATTCGAGTTCATCGTGATCATAGCCGATTGACGATAATGCTTGCTTAGGTGAAGAATCCGGACTACAAAATTCTGGCATACAGCAAGATTCGGAATTTCCGCTGACTGCAATTTTGCCGTATCTTTCTCTGATTTTTTCTTTTAATTCTTGTTTTGAAGACGTATCTGGACTACAAAATTCCTCTGAGCAACAATCAGAATTACCGCTTAATTTGATTTTTCATACTATGGTTTACCAAAGAAATTATTTAAGTTGTCGAGGAGACTTTGTGACACTTAGTGTAGACATAGTGTAAAGATGGAAACTATTGGGTTCGAATAGTTCTTGTGCTTAAATTTTATGACTAATCTGCTATTAACTCAAAGTTGTGACTTTAAATTCGCATATCAAAATTTCGTTTGGATCTTCCTTCATTGGACATCTTGTTGTTTCATTGCATAAACGCAATATAGACTT
This sequence comes from uncultured Nitrososphaeraceae archaeon, assembly GCA_963728595.1. Taxonomy (GTDB): domain Archaea; phylum Thermoproteota; class Nitrososphaeria; order Nitrososphaerales; family Nitrososphaeraceae; genus TA-21. The sequence continues at coordinate 152,878 of CAVSLF010000022.1, read as the reverse complement.
GCAGGTTCTTCATACGCTTCTATAATCTTATAAGCGGTAAATCCGGTTGATATCAAAATATCTTCCACATCAGACCATGTAAAGAAACGGATCTGAAAACCGTTTATATCGTAAATATTTTCTTCGACTTTTGCACCTTTTCTGTACATCGCATCATTGTCGCTTCTGACAGAAAATAAATTAAGTCCTCCATTCTTGAGAACTCTTTTTAACTCAGCGAAAAGATTCCTTAACTGATCATCTGTAAATTTCATGTTAAATAGCATGTGAGAATAAACTGCATCAAAATAAGAATTGTCAAACGGAATACCTCCACTTGCATCATAAATCATTGCTTTGATGGCTAGGTTCTTTTCTGTTGTAATTTTTGATAAAATATTAATCGCTACATGTGACGAATCTATGGCAACTATGTCCAAACCATTGGAAGCAAAAAAGATTGTATCCCTACCTTGCCCACATCCCAGCTCAAGTAATTTTTTTACTCCATGTTTCTTAAATTCATTATAACACTCTAACCCAAATTTGCTAGGATCATCACCAAAGAATGAGGCATCGCTGCTGTAAACCCTGTTCCAGATTTCACTCATTCTTTTTAGTGGTTTTTACAGACAGAAATTTCTTTCTAATCTCGCAACTGTCCTAATTATCTAATAACAGGTTTGAATATATACCTTGGAAAAACTACATTTTGCGCACCATTAACAAGGTTTACAAATTTAGGGATAAATGAATCTGTAATGGAAATTCATGTAGAATTATCATATTGATTCGATCTTCACTTTCCAATTTCGTCTTGGTATGATTTGGTCAGAATCTGTGGTTGATTGACTACGCCAGTCTCGGATGACCGAAATTCTTGTAAACCATCTTCAGACAAGATAGGTATTTCGTCTGAGGACATGTTGCTTCCTTCAAATAAATAAGAAAATTATTGTTGTAATTGTCTGTGTAAATAATCAACTTATGCTCTGTTTTGACATTCATCTCTAAATCTCGTTTTGAATATATCTAAGATTACAGATCGTGTACTAAGGAAACTAACCGTTAAATATCATTTCATTTTCTAACAGAATGCATAGTTTGCCAGCAACAGCATATTCTTCTAAAATACAATTGGGACACTGGAATGAAGATAGACTTGACTGACATTCATCAGGTGTACAATTGCAGTCTGCGCATATCATATGTTGATTCTAATCAATGTCAAAAAGTTATATGTTTTATAACCTTATAATCATAGGCATAGATAGAGATGATGAATGAAGATGATAGAGCAGAATCTAACTGCAAAAATTGCAGTCATCCCATTGTGTTGCATAGACCGAATTGTAAAATTAAAACTAATGAAAGTGATGAGGCATGTGGATGCAGCAATCCACAATATCATAACTCAATCGTCTCTGGAACTTATATCGGTTGGACGGAGATTCACTGTACTTCTTGTGGTGTGCTACTTGGTTTCATAGATAGCACGATGGAAGATATTTATAATTTTATTACCTTGTGCCCGAATTGTATCGCTAAGACTCATCTTGGTTCTGACTCAGACAGAAAATGATAAAGCAATTTGGTTATATGTTTTAACAAATACGATTAGTGGTTAAGTGTGGGAGAAGAAGACTTCATTCACGTATTGATTTCACTTGCCATTCTTCTATTCGCTGCCAAGATATTTGCTGAAATTTTTCATAAATTCAAACTCCCTGTTGTCTTAGGTGAATTATTGGCTGGAATAATTGTAAGTCCCTTTGCCTTGGGTGCAATACCGTTGTTTGATGGGAAACCTCTGGTTATACTAAATGAAACTGTGCTTCAGATAGGAGAGATTTCTGGAATCGTCATATTATTCATAGCAGGTCTTGCGATCACACCTAAGGAATTCCTGAAAGGTGGTGCAGCGTCATTTACCGTTGGAGCATGTGGTGTGATTGTTCCTTTCTTTGTTGGTTATTATGTGTTCACACTTTTCGGAATAGGTGCATTACAATCTATCCTTGTTGCTACAGCCCTCACAGCAACAAGTATCGCAATATCTATTCGAGTGCTAACAGAATTAGGAAAAATGCAAACCAAAGAAGCTAAATTGATTTTAGGTGCTGCAATTGTTGATGACATACTAGCAATTGCTGTTTTATCAGTAGTTACAACTATGGTACAAACAGGTAATATGACTCCTAACATTGTTGATATTACATTTCTCATCTTAAAGATACTAGGAATATTTGTAGCACTGCTTGTTGGAGCAATATTAATAGTACCCAAAATGTTGCACACTGAAAGATTGTGGAGGTCAAGAGGGAGCGTTGAGGGTATTGTTACCGCATCATTCTTTGGTGCATCAGGAATAGCTGCCATCGTAGGACTATCTCCAATAGTTGGAGCATTTGCTGTAGGGATGGCAGTTGCTAGTACTAAGATAATTGGACGAGTCGAAGAATATGTTGAAAAATTGGAGATAATCTTTGCACCTTTGTTCTTTGCAATTATAGGTGCACAAGTAAACCTAACCGGAGTAAACTTGTATGTTTTATTTCTTACGTCAATCGTAGTCGCTGTTGCAATTGTTACCAAATTGGTCGGATGCGGCTTACCTGCAATGATATTTCTGAAAGATAGATCAAAGGCAATGAGGGTAGGTATAGGAATGATCTCCAGAGGTGAAGTTGGACTTATCGTAGCAGGAATAGGAGTAACGAGTGGAGCATTATCATCCAATATCTATACAACAGTAATCATAATGGTAGCAGTTACAACTATGATTACTCCCATCTGGCTAAAGAAGGCATACAGTAAGATTGAATGAAATAATAAATCATTCATATACAGAAGAATGACCTTGTTGATTTTGTCCACCTACTATTCTATTCTTATATCGAATTTTTGATTTTTTTGAATCGATTGAACGTGTCTTAATTATATCCTTATCCATGCGTGGGTTATTCTTACTTACAGTATCCTCATTTGATTCTTGGTTAATATCAGCAAGTCCTGTATCTACGAACGTGTAATTAACCTCACTCTCGTGCACTATTTTTATTTCCTTTTTCTTTTTTACCAATCACATTGCACTTGCTAGTGCCACCCAGAATCATACCTGCTTGACAAGGAGTAGCACAGGAACAACATTTCACGAAAAATCTTCGGAGAAAACCATAGCACAGGCTACCTTTGTCAGAACTTAACTTACGTGGTAGATGCTAGATTAGACACTTAATGTCTAAGTTGGAGCTGTTTTATATAAACGTAGATTCATTAATCCATGCAAATTAGACAGCCAGATAGTCATCTTTAAATATTCTGAAGTGATCTCTCCGAAATAGGCTATGGCATTAGCCTTGGGATAATACCCCAAAACCGCTTCTATATTGAACGCTGATAATGCCTACCAAGGACTGGAAAAAATTTGGTAGGTAGAAAAGAAAAATGAAAGGAATAGAATTCGTATTATTGGCAGTTGGTGCTTTAGCTGGTACGTTTCTCAGATACAAGATTGTATCAACACCACTCTGGTTAGGAGCTCTACCTCTGAACGTTTTAGCAATCAATGTATTAGGTAGTTTTGCATTAGGTGTCTTTTCAATTGTTACTCTCACTTGGAATCTTGATCCGAAATACACTCTACTAGTTGCTATTGGCTTTTGCGGTTCATTTACCACAATGTCATCGTTCGCACTTGAATCTAGTAATCTTTTAGACAATAAACAATTTTCGATTTTCGCATTAAACATATTGGCAAATGTTGGATTGTCTTTAGGTGCAGTAATAATGGGAAGAGCATTAACTTCTGCAATCCTGAGAGTGGTGGAATCATAATTGCGAATGAAAATGTTATGCCTAACGATAAGAATAAAAAGAAATGACGAATTGCAGGGAAAACGGGTTTATAAACTATTAATTGACTTTCTAATGAAGAATCATGTTGCTGGTACTACTGTGTGGACAGGAGTTGATGGGTTTGACAAGCGAAGAAGATCTACACTAAAACTGGAAGGAGTGACGATCAATATGCCGATGGTTATTGAGATTATAGATGAACAATCAAAGCTTGAACCATTGTTACCTCAGATTAAGATGATCGTTGATGATAACGGAATTGTAACTTTACATGAAGTTGAAGCCGTTTAACAATTTCATTGAAAAATAAGTCTTAGAATCATTACAGAATCTGATGAATAGAATAGATCCGGGTTCGGTGGGACTGTGAGCATTTTTGCTCGTAGTTTAGGTGTTAGAATATTACCAAAAGATGGACAGAGAAAGAAGGCCCCAGGAATCCATGAAGATTGTTTTAATTTATAGAATCTCTTATTGTGGTGGCGATGGTGACGCAAGCTGAGCGCTACCAAACAGTACCTGAAAAGGCTTTACACCAAATAAGAGCAGTGTTGTACTTAGTAAGGTCAGTTCCAGTGGGTATAGGATAATTTTGATTTCCAATGTTGCCTTTAAGTCGACCCAAATTAACAATGTCAGAGGCACTTTTGTCAGTGGCTAGATAAACGTAAAGGTCTGGACCGTTAGTAGCTTTGAAATTTTCCAACCTTAGTACATTGGTTCCATCATCCAAGGCAATAACTTTGGCAACACCCTCAGCGTTGTGTATGCCATCATTTACCCCTATGAAATTTCCTGACATCATATTCCGGGAAGTATCAGTCTCTTGTCCTGATACATTGGTATCGATACTTTCATTCACAGTGCTATTTTCTTTGGCGGCCATTATCATTATCGAATCTTTTTCTTGCTGACTCATGTTATCCGCTGCCTGAATTCTACCCTCTTCGGTCAAGTTCATAAACCTCTGAAATTCTGCAGAGGCCAAAACAGGAAGAGGCTCGTTTACTTCAGTGCTTATAAAAAGAGGTGAAACCGTGTAGACCGCTAGGGGCACCACAATAATCGCAATTATTACTCCAATTATGATTTTTGTTCTTGTCATCAAGTCAATGTGAGACCTTCCTGGTGACTTAAGAATGTGAATACCAACTCGAGTTCAAAATGCCTGTTCCGCTTAACATGCTGACGTATATTTGGTAATTCTATGAACATCAATTAGTCCTATTGTTCTACGCATTATTCATTCTTTATATCAAATAAATAGAGCTTTTGTGTCGGCTATCTTAAATGTTAAAATTCAACTATGTCTATAATAGATTGTTGTATTCTCGGGTCTTAATTTAATAGCCGTTCTGTAAATAATTACTTGTTTTCAACCCTGCTTCTGATCGACTGCAAAATTTAATTAAATAAAATTGTCAGAAGAGTTTACACTAATAATTAAAAAACAAGTAGATTTCATTATACTTTATAAATTTAGCGAGATAGAAAGTGAATAGTAGTCCACCGCCTTATTCCAGAATAATTAAGGCAATAAAAAATGTTAGGCATAACAAGTGGAATTACCTTGACTTTAGTTACTTTCGAAAATGGATTCTAATAGGATTTGTCTTAGGTTTAGCGGCAGGTTTGGGTGCAATAGCCCTATATTTGTCTGTCGCATTTTTTACTAGTCTGCTCCTAGTATCCGGTACAGGGTATATACCACCGCTCCCTGGAAGTTTCCATGCCGAATCGAGTTACACATTAGTTATTGGAAAGACATGGATGATTCCTGTTATTACAGGGCTGGGTGGTCTACTAGTAGGGATAATTACGACCAGATTCTCTCCCGAATCTGAAGGACATGGAACAGATGCTGTAATAGACGCATATCATCATAAAGGCGGTGAGATTAGAGCTAGAGTGCCGCTTGTCAAGGGCATTGCGTCAGCGATTACATTAGGAAGTGGAGGAAGCGGGGGAACCGAAGGACCCGCCGGACAGATAGCTGCAGGTTTTGGGTCTATTATCGGCAAGTTGTTCAAACTGGATGAAGATGAAAAAAGAATTGCAGTTGCTGCAGGGCTAGGCGCCGGCATAGGAAGTATATTCAAAGTTCCTTTAGGAGGAGCTATATTTAGTGCGGAAGTTTTCTACAGAAGGGATTTTGAAATACGGGCATTAATTCCTGGTTTGGTCGCTTCCGTAACGGGATACACTATATTTGGTTTTGTCTTTGGATGGGATAAACTCTTCAATATCCCACTTGATTTGGTAAAGTACACACGTCCTGAATCATTAGCTCTGTACGCTTTGGTGGGACTGATATCTGCGGGTGTTAGTGTTGCGTACGTAAAGACCTTCTATGCTATCACCGATTACTTCAGTAAACTTCGTATTCGAAAGTTCTTGAAGCCTGCGATAGGTGGGGTTCTAGTTGGCATAATAGGTATGTTTCTTCCACAAATATTAGGAACATCTTATGGTTGGTTGCAGATTGCAATATACAAAGACTACACTCTTTTGCCCCTCTACATCATTGGCCTAGTAATCATATTCAAGATTTTAGCCACTTCATTAACAATAGGCTCTGGAGGAAGTGCAGGTGTCTTTGGCCCTTCCATGGTGATAGGGGGTCTTTTGGGGGCGTTCATAGGTACCGTTGTTCACAGTTTAGGGCTATTCATGTGGGTTGATGTATCTTCCGTAATCATAGTCTCAATGGTATCGTTTTTTGGTGCTACAGCAAAAACACCCATATCTTCAATAATCATGGGAAGTGAACTAACTGGTGGCTATGCCCTATTGGCTCCAATGATGCTTGCAACTTTTGTCGCTTACATAATGTCAGGGCAGCATAGTTCGATATTTCGAAATCAGGTGATAGACAGGTCCGATTCTCCTGCTCACAAAAGAGAATATCAGCGTCCAATCCTCAGGGACTTGTACGTAAAAGATGTATTTAAAAAATCACTCACTAAACTATCTCCAGACATTTCTATTGATGAAGCACTCCAGTCTATGAATCGTGATAGAATAAAGACGGCTGCTGTAGTCAATGAAAATGACAGGCTGGTGGGAGTGGTGAATAGACACAAGTTTTTTGAAATCCCTGAAGAGTATCGTAAGACTGTCAAACTGGATAGTATTATGATAAAAGACCCATTCTTTGCCTACATAACAGACTCTCTTCATAATGCTCTTGTTAGGCTTTCGTCTAACGAACTCCAAGAGATGCCTGTCGTATCCAATGAAGATAACAGAGTACTTGGAGTCGTTACTATATCAGACTTGGTAAAACTTTATGACAAAGAAGTACAAAAAATCCTAAAGTTAAAGAAGAATAATAGTGAGAAGAATAATAGCGATATATTATCCTCCTTGAATGAATTAGAGTCATCACATTTGGATTCCAACCCCAATTTAGACCAGGATCGAACGAACACTACCAAGAAAGAAACAGGTTGACGAAGAAACTTGGGATTTCAAAACGAAACGGAACAATTTAAGTCCTCTGAATTCAAGTATCATGAAAATATCATGATATTGAAAAATTAGGTAAATTCAATTCAAGAGTTGATTACTATAACCTACATGTGAATATTACTACTCTACCGTATTACGCCTAAGCAGACAATGTCTTACAGATCCCATTTAGTTTCGCATATTTTTGTACTGTTCGTTTAAACTTCTGCACTATCGAAATCCTGCCAATTGATAGATCAGCCATTCGTCCATGTTGGATGGGTTGGACGCGGGGCTGGAAAGATTAGAGAAAGCAATCAACTGGTAGTGTGGAATTCATCTCTCGGCGTATTAAGAAATAGGGGTACAGTGCAATTCACTGCACGACTGTATTATGTCCCTCCAGATTACGTTGCAAGTAAGGGGTATATCGGCCCTTAGTTGTAGTTGAATATGTCAGAGCCAAACTCAGGAAGAAGTACGCATGACGGCAGCGTCTCAATCAACAAGATGCTTTTCAAGGAAGGTTGCTCGCCTCTTCAGGACGCCCGGCCTCTTAGAGTATACTCAACTAATAACCGCTATATCCCGAGATTTGATATGGCTTGTTTAAATTCGGGGAGTCTAGCGTATACGGTTTGCATTATTATGTTATTCTCTTCCTGAGTGGGTTCCTTCTCATACCTCCTGACAAAATCAAATGTGAAGAAATCAGTAGCGGTTACCCACGCGGCTCCAAGGTAAAAATCGGCTTCCCTTTCCACCCCGACACGTTCAAAGTCAATAGTCTTATTTTTAAAAACATTCGCGAATGCGGGTATCATCTTTATTGCATGATCAACTTCACTATTGGCTAACTCTTTAACCGCATCTACATGTATTGGATCACTCATGCTCTATTTTTCCTTCATATTTAGATAAGTATGTATTCCTTTTTTTCATAACCTAGAACATGCGTAATATTTCAAGTCGCACTAGTTTAATATCGAATTGATATTCATTAGTAAATCTTCGTTGCCAATGGGTTTTCTTATTTACCCCTCAAGTTTCCTAGTCCTTGTGGATTATCTTCCTCCTCGCTAAATTTTTCATGGGTTGCAGTGAGTATGCTGCACCTTATTCTTGGATCTATTTCCCTAATTCGTCGGTATAAATCTAAGCCATTTAGATCTGGCATAATGTAGTCTAACACTGCCATGTCATAATAGTTAGGCCTGAATTTCAACAGAGCCGCAACTGGGTCAGTATATGCATCTACAGAATATCCTCCATCTTCTAGAATCATTGTGAACAACCTGAGATGGTCTTTGTCATCGTCCACCAGCAAAATAGGTGCCAATGGTCAATACCTACTATTTAGCAGGTGTTCACTGTTTGTGGTTATATTTCGAGGTGAATTCTTCGCCGCTACTCCTGACATGAGTCGTGAGACCAAGTAGGCAAAATTTGGATTCATACTTCAGGTTTCATCGTCATTTAATCTTCTACCTTTCTATTAAACGAGTATGAATTCACTGCAATTCACTGCCTTACAAAAATAAATAATTTCATACCTTTAACTTAAGATACCTCTTACTTGCTCCTTTCAGGAAAATAAACTTTCATGAATTGGGGCGGTATGTCTATAAACATAAATAGAGAGTTGTTACTTCTCACTCGTTTTAAATAAAATTACGTCCTTAGCAATTTCCCTAATCTTTTCTGCAGTTCTTATCAAGTTGTCTATTTTCTTCCTGCCATTGGGTTGAAAGGTTCATTACGTGCTTCACGTTCTTTTCTATATCTAATTCATCTTGGGATGTCGCAATACTCTTCAATAGCATCACATTACTTTCCACTTTTTGACGTAGATCTCTCCGAAGGTTCTTATCTCGGGAAGTGAGGCTTGCGGCGCTGTATATTCCTAAGTAGACCATGTAAAAGGCGAGACCTACAAATGCGATTGAAACTGCCCCCAATGGAGGGTATGAAGATATAATCAGAGTGCTGATATCTTTCGAAGCAAAAAGAAACAGGATGCCAATCCCTGTCAATATCAATGCTTTTCTTTGTTGTCCTCTACCTGTAAGTTTTGAAGCAATAGTGAAAAATGCGATCCCAAAAAACGCACCACCGAGTTGAAGGTTTTAAGTTTAATATAGTCTCCAAAGTCTACACGGATCCTTCATTTCTGTACCAGTGGTCGACTTATGACTACTTTGTTTCTTAACGTATGCAATGGAGGTAAACACATCTAACAGGCAATATGTCTTTAGCAGTCCGAGAACAGTAATATAATTACTTTGTCCGTGTATGGATTATTGCGGATGATGATTATGGTGAGATTGAAGCTGGTCATAATTTCTGTCTCCTTAATTGTCATAATCGTACCTAATTTCAGGACCATATATGGGCTTGATGTTCTATTAGAGGATACAGGGGACGACAACAATAGCGCTTCTACAAACTGGCAGAATTCCTCAGACTCAGGGTTAGAACAAATGGAATTAAAAGCGCAATTCAAACTCGACGAAAACCAGTTCTTGGCAGAGGATGCATACTATCAGGTACAAAAATTCAGCTTCATTGCAAGCAATGGCAGTGAAATTTGCCCATTAAATAATTGTAAATATGGTGTAGAGAATACTCAATTTGGGCCAAATCCTGTTAGTGGCGGCTATGTCTTTGAAGGTAGATTAACTGTCACCAAAGTAGAAGATGGTGTCGAAAAATCTGAGTTTTATTATTTCAATGTTGGTTTTGACAAAACAAGTGAAGAGGAGAGGAATGGAACGGCTATTCAATTCTTGGAAGCCACAATTGGGGTGGGAATATTTAGTTTTATTCCCGGAATTGATTATAATATAATAAATGCAACATTACTTGTTCACAAGGAGAGCCCATTATTGACAATCTACGGCGAAAGAACCCACCACTGAACATTATTAAATTCTCTCAAATCATAATTGCATGTAATGACATACAGCAACTAACCTTGACAAAAAATGGGAATAAAGAATAAGCTTATTCACATCATAGGTCCTCTCAAATCAACCAAAAGATATCTAGTCGTGCTGCATTGCATATGATAACCTGTTACCATATGTTCGAGTTTGGGCTCCATTCAGCGAACAGTAGATTGATATTTGACAAATGCCTTCATGATTACCTCTGAGCAGAAAGAGAAAGGTTCGTATTAGCTTGACTTGTATGCCGATTATGTCATTAGAGAGGGCGTTATTCAAAATAATTGGAATGTATTGTGCTAGCTGCAAATCCATTGTAGAGAAACAACTAAAGGAAGAAAATGCAATAAAGAAAGTCGATATCGACTACATGACAGACACTGTATTTGTTGATTTTGAAACATCGCTTATTACTAAAGAGGAAATAAAAAGAAGATTGGAAAAATCAGGTTATAAATTTGTCAGAGTTGCGCATTAGACTTACTTGTAGTCTCCTTGAGGGAACTTTTGGAGACCCGAGCTGATAAGTTGTGTTTAGTTATACATATCACCCTGAGCAATTGCTGAGATACTCGCCATGAGTAATAGGCTACTGTCTGCACATACAATTCATTCTCCAAATCATTTAAATGAAAATTTTTGGTCACAAAGTTTCATAAAATGGGGTGTAGCCTCAATTTCTGCTCAATGGATTATATTCACTAGCTTCTTCGTGGAAGTCAATCCTGAAATAATACATACTTTATTTTTAGATACTTCAAAATAGCTAGCTAACTTTTCTATCATCTCTTTGTTGGCCTTGCCTCGCTCAGGTTTAGACCTCAAACATATTGTTATCTCATTGCCATTGACTTCAATTTTACCACTCGGATTAAATTTGACAAAGACAGTGTACTTCATAGCAGGTAATTAACATCTCTTATTCATAAATCCTGAATCTTGAACTTCAATCATAACTCGAAGTATACCTGCAACTGTTACTTTTGAGATTTACTATTAATCTCTATAGTAATCAAGTATCTTTTCAATCGCAGAGTCTTCCTCGCTTTTACCCACTTGACTTTTCTTCTCATATATTCTCTATATCTAGTAAAATCCATTGGAGTTATAGTGCCTACGACCTTTCGAATATTCTTGTCAATTACTAACAGATGTCTTATCTTATTCCTTAGAATTAATTCAGGTGAGCCTCATTCCTCAAATACTTATTTGGCTTTTGGCATGTCCCGACAACTATGTAACTACATTAACCATGCCTATCATCGTCGGGTGAATCAGACAGAAGTATGGAAATTCACCAACATGGGTAAACTTGTGTGAATATGTTTTCGCTGGCATAATAAGAGCTGTTAAACCAGAGTCAAATAATTCCCCCGCATCTACAGAGTTTGGTAGACCAGAGGTGACAGTATGCATATCTCTGTCCTTGTCAAGCCATGTAACAGTTGTTCCAACTTTCACAGTAATTGGGTTTGGTGAGTACCGATTTATCTCCTAGCGCCGCAGCTTCAGGAACTATTGAGACCTGGTTTGTATTTGAATTATTAGTAGATGTTTGCTTCTGGTCTTGTTCCATCCCATCTCCCATTCCTCCTGCCATGCTACCATGACCACCGATATGTGGATTTGTTGAGATATTCGTCACATTTCCTTTAGGATCTGCTTTTTGAATTGTCTTTGTCAAGTTGGCCTGCCAGTCCATCATGTTTATAGACTTTGTAATCGCAATATCTTTTCCATCCTCCGCATTCGCAGGAGCGTCTGTCACATTAAAGTACCCCATTGCTCCGTATTCTTCTGGTATCCCATGAGAATGAAATGTAAATTTGCCAGACCAGGGCCATTTAGCTTCTAGTATAGCAGCGTTACCAGATGCCACCTCCCAAGACTGTACCATCATGGGAGGGTTTTGCCAGATACCCGATGGATACGCTTTGAACAATGACCCATGTATGTGCATACCATATGCAGGAGAAAGGCCCATGTTTATCAAATAAATTCTTACAGTCTCGTTAATCTTTGCGGGAAGTGGATGTTTCACGTATAGTTCAGTAAATCCATTGTACATGTGATATTCTGGGTTTGGACTTAATTGATTTTGAGTGTCGTATTCGCCACTAACAACAACATACTCTCTCGCAGCAGGTAAAGGAGTTTTAGGATATACAATAAACGCACCGTAGAGGCCCATCCTCACATGTTGCATCACTGGTGAGACATGACAGTGATACATCAGAGCACCTGCAGGTGTTGCTATAACATCGTAAGTGTATGTTCCATTAGGTGCGATCTGTTCAAAGACACCGTCCTGTTCACTTGGGTGGTCACCATGGAGATGAACCGTGTGCGGCAACAGACCCTTATTTATAAAATGAATTATTACCCTGTCACCTTCTGTAGCAGTTAAAGTAGGTCCAGGTACAGTTCCATTATAAGTCCAAGCATCGACACGGACACCCGGAGCTATTTCTATTGTGGTATCTTCCGCTATTAGCGTATATTCATGCGTTTTAACTGTACTGTTAAGGTTGGCAGTATCCAGACCAAAAATGCTATTCCCTGCACTTAAAAAACTTATTACAATAATACACAAAGTAACCCCGAGCACTGGAATTGACATTGTTTATCCTATAGACTTACATTCTAGATATATAATAATCATTGTAAGTCGTCTTTTCTTAATTTGGTACCCTAGCAAAATATGATCCGGGAGTTTACTTGTCTAAACTGAATGGGTTAAGTTGGAATTCTATTCTTGGATAGAAGCAAGTGAATCAAACAAAGGAGGATTATCTAAGCCTTAATATGGTTACTCCATAGGGATTTTCTATGTCTTTGTTTGCCTTATTGTGGGGCTCGTATCATGATATCTTATCAGCAGTTTCATCCTTGTTACCCAAATATTTTTACCAGATAATTCGATACCATTTTCTGATGGTACATAACATTACAATTCGTTCCAACTAGTCAGTCTGTTTACAGAATCCAATTTCTTTCTGCCGATCAAACAATGACAGGTAATTCAATGGGAGAGGCAATTAGGCAATGAACTGACCTATTGCATGACTTAATGGGTGGAGGATTCGTAGCAGTTGCAACTAACAATTCTAGTATCGAGCTTTGACCTAAACATGCCAATTTTTCAATAATTATACTTCTTTCTTATTGAACTCCAAACAAGTATAGAGTCGGTTCAATATGTAAAGCATGTTGTTGTTAACTACTTTGTTTGTGGAGAGCGAAAGTAGACAATTGATATGTTCAAAACTTGTACCCAATATTACGTAGAAATTTTTTTCTTTCATCTATGTCATTATCTGTTTCTATACCCTTTGGTTTTAATCCATCCACAACACCAATTATTGCCCTACCTTGTACTGTATCAACAAAAACTATTTCTACTGGATTAGCGGTCGCACAATAAACAGTCACTATCTCAGGAACTTCTTTTAATCTTGGTAATATGTTTATTGGGAACGCATTCTTTAATAAAATTACTAAACTATGTCCAGCAGAGATGCTATATGCATATTTAGTGGCCAACTTTTCAAGAACCTCATCATTGCCTGCATGCCTTACCAGACAGGGACCGCTCGCTTCACAAAAACCACATCCAAACTTGATACCGGGAACACAATTAACTAAACACTCTGAAACATCCTCGACTGTCTTTATGAAATGGCTCTGAGCCAGGACGAATTGAACATCACTTGGAGGCTCTATTTTTAATGAATTGATTTCCATATATGCCATCATTATTGAGTCTATGCTTTATCTTTTCAATCCTATTTGCGCATTGTTACGATGATCTATCATCAACCAAGTAGTAGCATTTAACCGACGGGCGTATGATATCTCGCCAATTTTATCTTAATCTATTCGATGCATTGCATTGCATTGCATTTAGAGAGACCCTTCAATCTGTGACTTTCCATTACTATCATATCGATTTTGTTATTTTTTACGAACCGCAGAATCTGCTCGGCGGCTGACCCATATTTACATTCACCAGTTAAATCCACGTTATCGCTTTTGATCTCATGAGTTTTAACCTCGACCATCTTATCCCATCCTTTTTCTAGTTCTCTCCAAGTACTCCTTTTTGCCCTATTTATCACATCCATGTCTATTCCGTAGTGGATGATTGGTGGAACAGGAATCTCTTCTAAAACATGGAGTAATACCAATTCAGCCTTGAACATCTTCGCTAATTCAACAGCCATTTCAAATGCCTTGTCAGACATCTCTGTACCATCCTGGGGAACCAAAATCTTTGATATCATTTGTACTGTTTCACCTCAATAGCCTATGAAGTTACCTGTTGATGACAGTATCTAAGAAATACTGTTTTCCTTGCTAGATAACGGCGTTCCGAGAAAATACTCTGTTAGCACAACTTAAACAGTATCTTTCAATCCTGGAAGCCCCCTCTGCATCATAAACAACCTCTAGCGATGGAATCCCTCCGCATACACAACAGGGGTTAGTGCAAATTTCTTGATCATAATTTTCCTGATATCAGCCGTTGTCTGGGGAGAAGATACGACCTTTTGCAGGACGATCACCGAACGTCGGCATTTACTCTTTCCTTTTGTCTTGCTCATCCAGGAGGTCTGATATCATTTTTAACTGTTCATGGCGAAACTTGGCCTTTTTTATGGGTTCAACGTCTATAAGACGTTTCTTCAATTTGTCGTGAAGTGTTGTGTCATTTAGCATATTAAGAAGGTCATTTGCAAAAAATGGCTTATGGAGTATCTCCAAAGGAAGACCGAAATATTCTGCGGCTTCGTCAAAAACATCTCTGCCATACGCTGAAGCAATTATGATCCTCTGATGTGGATTTAAAGAAATGATCTCTTTCGCTACGTCAAGACCTTTTATTTTCGGAATTCTATGACCTAATATAACCGCGTCAAAAGGTTGTAGATGTTTTCTGATATCAGTCCTATCGCTTACATTCCGGAATTCATCATTATAAACAATAAGACAATCCTCTCCATTATCGGTTAAAATAACTTCGTGCCCTCTCGGCTTAAGAAGATTCGCGTACTGTTTTAAAACATTTCGATCGTTCTCCGCTATCAATATTTTCATTGGTCACTATGCATGATTATTACTTTAGTGCGAAAATTAATGTGTTTTCCAATTTGAAGTTTTTTGATTCTAATCCGCAACGATGACGGTGCGAAAAATGATCTACATTTTTGAGATTAGTATATCATATTTGAAAATCTAACAAAAGATTTTTTCTTAGCATAATACTGCTATACCCATATGTCCAAGTCAGGTGGAGACGAGGAAGAAGTAAGAGATACCCTAGTGAAAGACTATGGCACAGTATTAAGGGAGAGCGCTTTGCTGACTACTTTCAGTGGGTTGTTGTTTGGATTTTTATTGAACATATCGATTTTTTCGGCCAAACAATTCACGTTCTCATTATACCAGTAATATATCATCATATAGAATTTCCTTATAGAGACGTAACCAAATTCATAAGAAGATCTCACAGATTTATACTATTTGGCTTTTTGCCTACAGGTATATCGTTGTATATGGGGCTAATACTAGCCTTTTCCCAAATAATTAATGATTATGCATTCTTTGTTGCAATACTACCCTTCGGACTGGTATTTTTGCTGTACCAAATGAGAAAATTGGGCTGACGGGGGCTTGATGAAGAACTATGGGCGAAAAGTGTTTGGAACAACATGGTACAATACGTTACTCTGTACGTATTCCTGCATTCCTTCCATTAAGAAACAAACACTTGTTGTTCGATTCTTAGAGTGGATGCCGTATGACAAATTAATAATTTTAATTTCGCTCATAAATAAATAAGTAGGCTAGATATGTCGTATATCTAGTTAGCAGAAAACAGGTTCATGTCAGAGATAGCAGACTACCAGAAAATCTACCTGGGTGAAACTGAACAAATATTCATATTTCTCTTCGCAATGCGTTGTTTCTCAGCATCTGAACTTTTTTCCAATCTAAAGAATCAGAAAAAAATGTCTTACAAGAATGTGTTTACTAAAATCCAGAGACTTGTTGAGTTAGGAATTCTAGAAGCAGTAGAAGGAAGATTCAAGAGAAACGCAACCACTCGTGGCCTTTTTCAGGTGACTAGTGACAAGAAAGGTGAATCTTTATCTTCTCAGAACGGGAATATACAGGACGCCCATTTTCTTGCTTGCGTCAGAGTGCTTCTTCAACTCGCTATCTAGATTTAATATTAATTTAGAATCGAATTTTGCCACTTCTTTCTTACGAGTTGTTAGTTTAGTAACAGATGGTCTATGTTCAATTTCCTCTTCAAATATTGTAGTTTCTTCAAATCTTTCTTGATCTTCTGATGGTTCTGAAGACTGTTTTTGGGATTTTTTGTTTCCGTTATCATGCCATGATTGTTACTATGAGGATGGAATATGGACTTAGTTACAGTTGTGTTAATAAAATGGACGATATCTCTGTCTTCAAGACATATATCTGAGAGCATTGTTGAATATCTTGTATATGAGTGAGTATACAAAACCCTGTATTTACTGCAAGGCTGACATAAGAATGTCCAATAAGAACGAAGGGAAGTGGCTACCGTATAATTTGGATGGTAGCGCTCATGATTGTAAGCCATCCGACCAGAAATCAACAGATGCCCAGAATCATAATACCGGCGGCAATTCGAATCGAGAGAAAAAGACCCTTACTATTGAGGAAAGGCTTGCAAGACTGGAAGAGACAGTATTTGGCGATATTGAATAAGAGAAATCAAGTCAATATTCAACGTGCTATCTCCAGCCTAAAGTCTTCTAAAATGAATCAGGAAATGAACATGCAAATATGAGTAGGAGCGCCATAAGGCACAATTTCTATATTAATATACAGCCTGCTAAATAAAGCGGGCGTGGATTACCGCCTTCTAACAACTCAAAATCTTACAAAAAATGAGAAAGTTAGTTGTTACTGCACTTAGTTTGTTATCTCTTGTTTTTGGGCCGTTAAGTTACTGTCCGCAAGCTGAAATCGTCTGTTAATGGAGTTTCTGGAGGCCTACCATTTATTGCAGATATTTCTGATCTTATTGTATAATTAGCGTTCTCGGTGAAGATTGGTCCTTCAATATGATATGCTCCAGGACCTGCTAAAGTCAGGTCCATAAGTTATTGTTTCGTTGTCACCTCTTATCAATTCAAGTGGAAGCTTCTCGCCTGGAGTAACAAAAGTCTTTGAGAATATCTTGTTTTGATCGCCAGTGCCATTCGTGTAGATCGTGATATTATAAACAAGCGGTGTTGTCCTGTCTAATGGCACAGTTCGTGGTTCAAAACTAAGCAGTGTTCTAAAATCTTTAGAGAAGTTCCAAACAGGCCCTGTTCCATATGCTAATTCAAAATTGACACCTCTTGCTATTGAGTCACTCACGGATACTGTTGCCATTCTCCATGGATGTATTATGCAATAGTATGAGAAATCCCCACGGCTATCAAATGTGTACTGAAAAAAGGAGTTTGCAGTAGCTGGCATTAAGCCTGAGTTAAATAAATTATTGGGTGATCCGGGGACTCCGCTAGTAACTGTGTGTGGTTGACCAAAATCATTGTTAAACCATGCGACTGTAGTGTGTACGGGAACAGAAATTGCTGGTGGAAAGTAATGATATGTGCTATCTCTTTGAGCTGCCCCTGGCACTATGCTTACCGCATATGTAGCAAGTATCTTTTGCAATGTGGCCATACTTCCGGGCTGGGCTGACACATTCAATTTTGCTGTGAATCCTATAGACACTAGCATTGTCGTAATTAACAATACTGCGGCGATAGGAAGTACTTTGTTATTATGCATTAGTTTTTTAAATTGGTAGGCTAGGCTGTACATTTGACTTAACTACTCAAGCGCCAACGTTGTATAAGGCCTATACGATTGCAGTGACATGCAATGCAATCATCGGTGGGCGAGTCACGTTACCAAGGCGACAAGAGAGTACTTATCGCATTTAAGACAATGCAATGAACTAAAACTGTCACAAGTCATATTCGTTTTTCTAAAAATGTTGCTCGCCAAAATCATTTTTATAATTGATACATTAAATAAATTCTTACTTGGATAGGATTAATGGCGAAACCATTGCAGGCATTGCATTCGTATTCCTTTCAATACTGTTCTTGTATGCTGGTACCGTCAATGATATTTGGGCTATACTCATCCCAGCTGATTTTTTGATTCTAGCGATTGGATGTGCTTTTATCATCCTGGGAGTTATAACCCTTAGGAGACAGAGGCAGATAGTTAGCCTTTAATGTCCGTAAGTCTTTTGCAAGAAAGTAAATTAAGTGCGATGTTTATACGAGAAAGACTAGCTTTTCTAACAAGTCAAAAGGTCCTGAAAATAAATTGGAATTAGATTTAGTTTATATCAGAATATGCTTAAAGGTCAGGGCACGAATATACCTGTGATGACTATAACTGTTAGTGACCTTATGAGGAAAAAAGTAGACACTATCGAAGAAACTGCTTCTATACAAGAAACAGCAATGAAAATGAAAGATAATAAAGTGAGTTCGTTGCTGGTACTTGATATAGATGGTAAGCCAATAGGTCTAGTTACTGAACGTGACTTGGTTAGAAAGGTATGTATTAATGATGTACGCACTTGCGAAGTGACAAATAAAAGCATAATGTCTTCTCCCCTTATTACCATTGATTCTAAATCGTCACCATCAACGGCAGCTGACATGATGTTAAGATGTAATGTTAGGCATTTGCTTGTTATTGATGATAACTCTGTTGACATAAGCAAACATATTGGTATGATTACTCCACTTGACTTTACAAAATATCAGGAGTACACCAGAGATGGTGAGCACAAAGACGCCATAGAAGAGATTTTAGAATATTATATTTAATTATGGAATTATTTCGTAATCTGATTCATCAGTCTGATATATAAGAGGACCTCCGGTTCGTTATGAAATTTAAGGTCTTTATATAATGGAACAGCACAAAAAAGAATACAAACAAACATGGGGGATTTGCATTCACGACAGCATTAGCAGAGTTCAAGATACATCATTTTATGTCTTCCTCAGTAGTAACAATTGATCCCAACTTATCTGCAGAGGCTGCAGCGGACGTGATGTTGCAAAATAAAGTCACATCTTGTATTCAAAGATGGAGATAGGCCGGTAGGCATAATAACTGCAAGTAATTTTATCTACTATTTGGATGAGCAGTCAGACCGGGATGATCCAAACGCTAGAGTACTTAGAACTTTAAAAGACGAAGTCTGAATTAGAACCGCGTCTTTTTACTAAATTTAATTTAATAAACCTCGAATTGAAACGCTGCCAATTGAGAGGCAATGATAATCTGTAATTTGTGTCCATCCCAAGGTTATGCCCAGGTTAGGTTAGCCAGACAAACTTGGGGGGAAATGGAAACTACAGGCAAATCTATCAATTGGGAGCGTTTAATTTATCTTCTATCTTTCTCTTAAATGGTATGAATACACTGCAATTCAGTGCCTTCTTTAGCCACTAGTCCAGGATTCGGTCTTCAAAAATCTCTAGTTTCTGCTTCTTTGTGTCATAAGACCAGTACAGGTTTGGTCCCTGGATAGTGAGTAGCAGTGTTCGCTTATGGTGTATACCACTTTTCTTGTCCTTATGATATTTCACTACTGATTTTGTCTTGTTCATTTCCGAGGTCCTTTAAGCATCGATTCTACCTTTTTATCATTCTGGCTCTTTACGAATGAACAGATTATCAAAGTTTGCCATTATTTCGCTTATTCTTAAATGTTTTTTTACGTCTATACACACTTGACAGTAACGTTCCATTCTTGTGGCTCCATTGTAATCATATATTGCTATTTGTGTGGCTAGATTTGGACAGGTTGTACAGAAACGGTCCTTAGCCTTTTTGTAACTGAATAGTTCTGCTCGAACCCTTTCAACATTATCAGTACCCTTCTTCTTGTAGGAATTAGTCGCTACCTCAGTGTCTGGACCGGTTGGACGTAGTTCAATAAATCTTCTTTCCATTATCTGTTGTCCAAAATTACGGTTGACATGGTATAAATCGACTGGGAATGCACTGCGTTATAGAGCATTCCTAGAACACATGTCCTTGCAGAACATTTATCTAAGCGCGTTTGATCTACCGCTCATCATATTCGGAGAACAATTGCATGAGATGCCTACGAGGTTAATAAGACGCATGAAAGGTATTTTCAAACCAAAATTAGGTCTTTATTTCCAGAACAAAGAAACTGTATTGGATTTACCTTAGATTATAGGTTAGCAAGTCTACGATTCACAGCATCGATACTACTCTGTAACAGCGTTTTATATCCGAGTAATAATTCCCTCTGGTGCCTCTTAGAAATGTCGTTAATGATATCCAACATTGTATCTGACTCTTGAGAAAGTTTGTTTATCATGTCCTCCAATACGACTTTATCATCCACACTCATAGCAATAGTATAAACTAAGGTTTTAAGTGAATTTGCCGCAACTTTTTCTTCTCCTTTAATTATTTTTCGAGGTGAATTAGATTCTGGCATCTTTATGATCTAGTAAGATGATTATATATGGTTTTATTTATCCCAAATTTGCGTATTTGTCAACGTATCATAATAAAAACCCATACAAAAATTCCTGAGCATTGAGAGTTTTGGTAGCACGTCATGCGTAAGCTGTTCGCTGGTGATTTGTAATCAGTAAGATGATCGACTTTTTGCAATATTTGAAAGGCGTACAAATTTGGCATTGTTCTAACTTATTCAACTGGTTTATAGAATCTCTAAAGTATATTAGAATCACTATTCTACAAATCAATGTGTTGAAAAATCGGTTTAAAAATATCCTTGTCGCTTTAGACGGATCCATTAATTCAACAAGGGGGATGAATGAAGCAATATCACTTGCAAGACAGTGCAAAGGATCAATAACTGGAATTTACGTATTACCTGCATTTCCAGGCGAACCGACTATTTCACTTTCCTACCGACAATATCTCGTGAGAGTATCTGAGAAATTCATGTTGCACGCTAAAACCGCCGCCGCAAGACATGGAATAGAGTTCGAAGAAAAGATCGTAACATCAAACGACATTGTGAATGCAATATCAACCTTTGCAAAATCTGACAGGTCAGACGTCATAGTGATTGGAGCTAGAGGACAAAGTTCACCGAAATCTACATTTCTTGGCAGTGTATCAAACGGAATACTCAACAGCTGTCGTATACCAGTTCTTGTTGTAAGATGAACTTCTCCATGTATTGGAGTAGAGACTGCGATGGGTTGGGCATCACGCTAACGGTGATTATACACAGGGATGGATATTAAGTCATTAAAAGTCAACCCATCAGACGATGTTCAATTTATTCTAGGTCAATGTCAATACATAAGTGGTTGAAAAAGTATGAGAATTCCTGATCAACTATGTCTCGAAACAAACCTTACCTATGGGCGTGTACAAGTCAGGAGAAAAAAGCCATCTGGGTAGCACTCATAATTTTGAGCGATTCAGTTATTTTGTTACTTCTAATCATTTCTATCATTCCTGTTCAAAGTCGTGTAAGAAAATTCTTGCCTATTGTTTTCATTACAATATCCCATGGAGTAACAATACTATTCTCAAACAATAGGCATGGCGTCATTACGTCCATTAATAATTTAGCAGCCTCAGTGATCGATATGTCGTCTGGTATTATCGATATCGGGATCAGATCGAGATCGCCAACATTAATTCTGCCTATTTCAGATATTCCGATAGTCAATATTTCCCTTCCTTTAGGACTGAACAAGAATTCTAGAATCTTTCTGTCGTTTATTATGTAAGTGTTAGTACCATCTCGGATAACTACATTTCTGATGCTTTTGATTAACATAATATCTAAAGTATGTTTTAGGTTTGTTTCTTTCGCTACATGTACCGTTGGAGAAGAAACATGGCTGGTATGCGCATCTATATTAGTGTTTATTATGTGAGATAAAATATCTCTGATGCCAAGAGATGCTATTAGCGACCCTTTTTCTGTTATAGGTAAAAATGCAAATCTAGTTTCTCCGAAAATCTTCATGGCTGTACCGATAGAGGAATTCATATCTAATGACGGAATATTTCTGTCCATCAACTCTAATGCCGTTGTATTCAACCAACCAGCACTGGGCGAAATAATAATATTTTGTAAGATATGTTTACTGCTTATCCTGCCAACTGGATCTTTACCTACTGTGACCACAAGACCATCCACGTATATTTGTGGTCCTATTGCCAGATATGTAGCCACCTGTGGTAGAAGTGTCTCGGGTGAAATTGATAAAGATGGTCGTTTGAATATATGATCTGCAGATTCCTTTATTGAAATATCTTCAAGAGGTGACAATACTATTGCCCTACAGGATACCTTGCAATTTCAAAGAAAAAGTATAGCATCTGACTATCTTAACCTGTTTGACGTCCGGTCAGATTCTCTCTGTCTCATCATATGTCTGTGCGATACTTTTTTCTTCAGAGCATCGTTCATTTCATCAAAGATCTTTGCCAAATCCCAACCAACGCGGGTATAAGTGATAGAACCATTAGCTGAGTAGACATGGACGTCAATCTCGTACCTCTTCCTAGCTCCTGAGATATCTCTTATTTTTATACGACAACGAGCTTGTTCTATTTCAGGATAAACTCTTCTCAATAGGCCAATAATATTTGTGAATTTAGATTTGGCAAGCTCGGCGTCTAATGGTTCGTCTGGCAAACCAGTAATAAAGATAGGAATATCTTCTTCTACCTTTTCTCCGAGTAACGTGATTATGTCTCTGTAAGTGATTATTCCCTGTATCTCATCAAATGCAGTTATGACGCAGTAGGTTGAATTTCGAGATACCATCAAGTCGGTCACTGATTGAAGGGTATCGTCAACATGTGCGGTTAGGACACATTTGTCTGCTATCCCAGTTACAGCAAGATCGAGTCTATCTCGAGTCTCATCTATTCCAAGTGACCTTCTACCAATTCTTTCGGATCGTGACATTATCTCTATAATATCCTTGGAAGTTATCATTCCCACTAAACGACGTTCTTGAACTACGGGCAGGTGATCTATTCTCCTTCTCTTCATTATTGTCTTGGCAGAAGTAATTTTATCCGTCTTATTTATGACAATAGGGCTTGGCGTCATCACATCTGATGCACTTGTCTTCCGCATGTGAGCAACAAGCATAGCATCTCGAATTGATTCAACAATTTTCTTGGCCGAAATCTGACCTATGATCTCGTTTTTCTCCACTACTGGAAGTGCTCTGAGTCTATACAAACTCATCAACCTCGCGGCTTCCATAATTTTGCTCTTAGGATTAAGAGTTGGAATTATTTTTTCGACAGTAATGGGTTTTGTTGAAGTGATATTTCTAATACCTAGCAAGTCCCTGATGTTTAGCGCTGCGACTTTGCCTGATAGAGGTATGAATATGTCATACGAGTTCCTCGCCAGTAGGATTCCAATTATTTGCGATACAGAATCACTAGCGTTGGCCATTACTTCAGGTTCAATGAATTTATTGACAGGGGTGTTGCGAATTCCGTTGAAGATTTGGTATGATTCTAATATTGTCAAATTTGACATCGTATCCAAATGTTTCTTCTTAAGGCTATAACCTGTAGGATTGTAATGCAATGCACTGCATTACCAATTGTTATGTACTTGTGTTACAGGAAGGGTCGAGTTAAAACCATTCCAGTTCTGCCTTTGAATAACTATCTGATTCTAATACCCCCCTAGGTGTACCCGCGAATATCAATATTTAGATGTACTATCTGAGAAAAATGATTGCAGTGTAATGCAAGTATTTCAGTTACTTGACATTAGATACCTTAGCATGTGGTGATCAAATGCAGAGGCCTTATCCAGACCCGAAACTTAACATCAAAACTTAAAATTGGACATTAGATTTTTGATGAATATGACTACGACACTGAAGGAGTTTATGTCAAGAAAATTAGAATCTATCGAAATGGCGGCTACTCTCCAAGAAGGCAGCGATGATGACAAATAAAGATATCAGTTCATTAATCATCGTAGACAAGGGTAATAAGCATGTGGGTCTTGTCTCTGAAAGAGACATAGTTAGAAAAGGCTGTTCTCGTGAAGATGTAAACATCAAATCTGTAAGAGTCTCAGAAATAATGTCTTCTCCTCTTATTACAATTAATCATAAATCATCACCACGGGAAGCCGCAGAATTGCTTGTTAAATACAAGATAAGACATCTTCTAGTAGTGGACAACAAAGGAAAGCGAGTCGGAATTATAACTCCCATGGACTTCACAAGATATAAACAACTAAATTATAATACCAGTTACGGAGATAAAGCAGATGCAGAAGATACAGTTACGAAGATGCTAGAATACTATGTGGATTAATGGAATGTTGCAATTTTTAAGAACTGCAATGGTCCCTTCCTCTTGCTTGGAAAGGAGTTAAGTTAAGTATTCTTATGATCTAGTTAGGATTGATTTGAAATTGATTTAAGCAACTTCGGGGCAAATATTCCAAGATTTTGAACTCACAAAACTCCTCTGAAGATAATATTTCGCCAGAAAGTAAAGTGATACCAACTGAGGACATGAATACCATCCAGCACAGAATTAGTGGTGAGAAACTTCCAGAGATTTTACTTGAGTTATGTGACTACTGTCACTGGTCATTGGTATGTTTTAACAGACGGGGCATGGTTGAAAAATGTCCAGAATGCAATACGAATATTTCTCTACTTCCGATGAATATCGATGAAGTTTGTTCGATACAGTATGATGATAAGCGTGGAGTGACAATCACTTTTGATAGAAAGAAGCCTATGAGATAGTCAGGCTGTTACACTATCATCAAGAAACCTGGGTAATATTACCGATCTGGTGTTGTTTCCACTCTTATTCTGTAGTTTGTTCCTATAAAGGAGTATCTTAATGAATCGCCAAGTATTTTCTTGATCGCATGTAATGGCTCATCTCATCTACTGACCCAATGTTGGAGAATTACTCTCCATACTAGGAAAAAGTTTAGTATTCATCTTGTGTATAAACAATTGAAAAGGAACATGCAGGACATGAAAAAAGGATTTGCAAAAATATTGGTGGCCGTTGATGGTTCACAACCATCTTTGAATGCGGCTGTTCGTGCAATCTCTTTGGCTAACGAGTATCAGGCCAGATTAACGGGATTGTATGTGGTTCCTTCTAATATTGGATATGGCTATTTAGATGATAACACTTTGTCTGAATGGCCAGCTGAGATTAGAAGAATCGTCTCGAATGCCATCATAAAAGGTGAGGGGTATTTGAATAAAATAAAGGAGAAAGCAATCGAAAATGCTGTTCAATTTGAGTCTAAAGTGATATTAGGCGGAAGTTCTGTAGTTAGAGCTATAATTGAGTATGCAGAAAATAATGATATGGATCTGATTGTCATGGGAACAATCGGGATATCGGGATTCAAGAGATTACTTCTAGGAAGCACAGCATCTGGTGTAGTAACGTACGCACACTGTCCAGTCTTGCTTGTTAAATGATTTGTAACTCCACTCTAGTGAATTTACGCTTAATTAAAGGCCTTGAAAATGAACAAATAATCAAAGCGTACCAGCATATTCAAAGTCCTTGTTAGTAAAGTATCATTCATAAGCTTTTGAGACCTTAGAATCATTATTGAAGAATATTGACTAGATCTGGTCTCTATTTTGACCCTCCTCTGCGCCCCATTACGACAATGTGTATATTAACCTGGGGATATTCGTTTTTTTCGGCTACAACCGACATTCCACTTACAATGTGTACACAAAAATTATAGTATTATGGCGTTGAATCGAAAGGTGATCTAAAAAGGATATAAGTTGGACGCGGCTCATTTCTACTGGGGCAATATTATTGGACTCATTCGATTCATCAGAAAGTAAAAGTACTGCGACTCCCAAAAAGTCACGAAGTATAACTTTTAGATTGGATACACTGGTAGTAGGCGAGCTACAGAGAGAGGCGCACCTGAAAGAGTTGTCTCTGAATGTGCTGGTCAATCAGGTTCTACGAAGATATATTGAATGGGATAGATACGAAAGCAAATTGGGTATGATGCCAATACCAAAAACGATGTTGGCTACATTGATTGATGAAACAGTACAAGTGGCAATAGATGCTGGAGTATCGGGAATAGACTCTGCAAGAGACAAAATAGTAAAAAATGCTGCAGAAATTGCCTTCAACCTAATGAAGGATTCTGTGCTATTTATGAAGAAAAGATATAATCTGTGGACCGTTCTTGCAGTGTTACAAGAGTACATGAAAGTCTCTGGAATAACATCTGACCATACAATAGAAACAGGAAGGAGACACGTCTTCATCATACAGCATGAGCTTGGAGAAAACTGGTCTTTATTTGCAAAAGAACTTTTATCTAAAATCTTTACGAAATTGGCTGAAGTCAAGGCGGATATTAGCACTACGCCTAACGCAGTTAAGGCAGAAGTCATACTATAAGGAAAGAATAATTCTATGAGTTAGGTTGCGAGACTGTGGAATGAAGTGCATCCCAGTTAATACATATCTCTATCTATAGACTATATTGTAAGAATAGATGAGGTCAAAAATTGAGCGATGAGGACAAACAAAGCATTTCACAATCTCATGAGCTAGTCTTAGACTACTTCCAAAGAGTCAGGTCTAGTGACATAGCCGGACTAATGAACTTATTTTCAGAAGATTCTGTGATATATGAACCCTTCAGTAAATCAAAATGCTTAATAGGTAAATCAGAAATTGAACCTTTTCTTAGAACTGTGGTTATGGCTAATAAGGGGATGCAATACGAACTAGAAATCGAAAAATCAGGGCAGGGTACAGATGAAAACATGTTGATTGTCTTAGTCAGGTTTAACAAAGTAGGTTCCATTGCAAGTAAGTTCAGGTTCGAATTCCAACCTCAAGATGAATCGAACAGCTTAAAAATTAAGACTATACATATCGAATTCATAGAATAACAGGAGGGTGCAATTTGAATAGTGTGTTTGTTGGCAGAATGAAGGTAATTGGATTTACCTCTTCTAGAAGGTCTAGACACAATCTCTTTCAAGGAACGTGATTTTGATAGCAGATTGTAAAGGGTACAGTGGATAGACGTTAAATAATTTTCTTCAATTGCGCACAATCATCTATGGACATGTTTCCTCCATTATGGTCTTATAGCGATTCTCGAGCTTGTCAGCAAACTTACATACCTGCTCTAAGCCATAGCTATCGTTAGGAAAATACCATCTTATTGGGACGACATGCCCTCTACCATTTGCATCATAAAACCGTCCCTTCTCTGCTGAAAGCCCAACCGAATCATCGATACTAATTTCGATAACTGGAAGTCCTCTTTTGGTCTTATCTTCAACTATGAATTTTACAGGATCATCATAGATAAAATAGAATTGCCCTATCTTTACCAAGTTTTTGTCTTCTGTCATGTCTATTTTGTTATCATCTAAAGGATTTAGAGTCTTGAATTAGGACCAACATATATTAACATTTGCCTAGTTATATTATTTCTGGTGTAATAACATCGTTATATATTTAGAATCAAATTATAGAAATAACTCGGATGCAAGTGTTGGCTGTAGTTCATAATTATTTTATAATTATTCAACTTTATTAGTGAGAGTAACGCAGTTTAATTGAGAGATCTAGAAGATGATGGAAAGGGGCATCATTAAGTCACTAATCTGATTATTGCTCATAGAGTGGTCTTAATTTAGGTCAAAATAACATGAATTCTGCGTGCACTGCATTACATTGCAAACGGTTTCAATAAATCATACAGTCTATTAGAATAGACGATGTTATTACCCGACAAAGTAAACCTTGAATGCCAGGTTTCTGAGATAATGGAGAAAAGAGTCGTAATTCTAGATGAATCTACAAGTGTTGGTGAAGCCGCAGGGATAATGAAAACGAGAGGAATTTCTAGCATCTTAGTTAAAGATCATCATTCAGATGTAATTAAAGGGATTGTGACAGAAAGGGATATCTTATATCGTGTCGTGGCACAAGCGAAAGGAACGTTTAAGGTCAATTTAGGTAGTGTTATGAGTTCACCACTTGTAACTATTGAAAAAGAGACACCGTGTATAGAAGCGGTCATGATAATGCGTAAGAAAGAGCTAAGACGTCTTCCAGTTATCGATAAAGGCAACGTTGTGGGAATTGTAACATTGTTGTCACTTGTGGGTAATATGCCCATTCGAAATATAGATTTGGTGGAGCTCGAAGTATCTGCTACTCCCTCGAATGTAAATGTAAATTGTCCGTATTGTCAATCTAAATTTAATGGAAAAAGAGAGTTGTCATCGCATATAGATAGAATGCACTTGGGAAGTGGATTATTAGAAGGAGATCTTAGAAAGTGGGAGTAAAGAACAAGAATAAGTGTGAAAGGATGGAACAAACGTTGTTTTAGTTAGTGCTCGAATTTATGATAATTTTCATAAAACATGCCTTCACTTGTTCATCTAGCTTTCGCCTTGATCCGTTACACTATGGAATATTACCTATTCAACGAGATACTTGTAACCGCTATGAGTAATTATTGGGTGAATACAAATTGCTTGAATTATTAAAATATAGACTAACAAGAGAACAAAAGATAACGGTCTTTGCTTCTTGGTTGGGCTGGTCTCTTGATGGTTACGATTTGGTTTTGATGCTATTTGTGATCTCCTCAGTAAACCAACTCTTTTTCCCTACGCAGGACCCAACTCTAAGTCTATTGGCCACATTTGCAACTTATACAGTGGCACTAATAATGAGACCTCTTGGTGGTGCCCTATTCGGGAGCTTTGGAGATCGACACGGCCGTAAGAATGCCATGATGATTACAGTTACTGGCATATCAGCTATCACCTTTCTGACCGGCCTGCTACCAACTTGGAATACCGTCGGAATAGTCGCACCAATATTATTAATACTTCTCAGATTTGCACAAGGACTGTTTGCCGGTGGGGAATGGGCCAGTGGATCATCCATAACAATGGAAACTACGCCCAAGTCAACCCGTGGATTGCTTTCAGGTTTCCTGCAAAGTGGATATACCTTTGGATTTCTTATGGCATCAATAGTTTTCCAAATTGTATCTCACACTTATACCGGAGAATCCTTTGTAGAAGTTGGCTGGAGACTAATGTTTTATACAGCTATTGGACCCGGACTGCTATCTCTATTAATTAGGTTCAAGATGAATGAATCTGAAGTCTGGATAGAAAAAAAGAAGCTCCACAAAATTGAAAGAAATCCTTTGTTGCGAGTGTTAACTGAAAAACAAAATAGACGAACACTCTTCCTGGCTTTAATAATTATGACTGGCCTCATGTACAGTTATTATACGTCCATAGGATTTATGCCCACATTCTTGCAAAGATATGTCGGTTTAGCTAGACAAGATGTCGCAAGCATAATGATAGCTGCGACAATTTCGTCATTCATAGGTACAGTGTTCACAGGTACAATAAGTCAATACATTGGCAGAATGAAAACTCTTACAATATTCGGCGTTGCTGCAATGATACTTGCAGTCCCGACAGTAATTGGTATTTACCAATCCGATAGCATAACAGAAAAAATGTTCTTCACTGGAGTACTAGTATTTGTAGCTTCCACATCTTTTGGTCCCATGCCTGCATTCCTTTCGGAAAGATTTCCAACAGAAGTGAGGAATACGGCATCAGGTTTTGCATACAATGGAGGTTTGATAATTGGTTCATGGTCTCCTTTGGTTGCAATACATCTCCTGTCCAACGTGAATCACGAGTTGACTGCATATGTGTTTGCCGCAAACATAATAATCGGTTCGTTCATAATATTTGTAGGTTCAAAGATAAATGGTGAAACACGCCACTTGAACATAGAATAGAATTCTACCTAGATAGAATTAATTATCAAAGATTGTCATGCATTGATTGAACGTAAATGTTTACTGTTTAACTCTTGAGTTTGATAACCCTGGCGATGCGCGAAGAGGATTGAATAGATATCGTATCATCTTTGCAAATTTTTATACCCGTGGAATCCTGAGAAAGTCCGTATAGGAGGGCCTTACCTGGACGTAGTAAATTCAATTCAATTTCAGATTGCAAAGGGATCGTATATTGAACTTCTGGTTTCCTATATTTTGAAAATTTATTCCCCTTCTTTACTCGTGACAAAGAATACGGAGTAATATGGCAGATCCCCAACTTGTTATTGGTAAATTGAGATTTATGGGATGGTATCGCTCTTGACATAATCCTTTGGGGATAAGAATAATATCCACTAGAACCAGTGGCTGTACAAATAATTACACCGTTTCCTATTGCATAATCAGTAAATCCAAACTCGTTGTGCTTGTTCTTTCTTGTATTTACCGAAACTGAATATCTTAGACAACCACCAAAGTTTCCCCTTTCAAGATATACATCAGTAAAGACATCTTCGGAGCGACCACAACAATCGACGGATATAAGCCCTCTTTTTTCAATATAATATTTCCCTTCCTCTATCTGTGTAATCCATGATGTAATTGATCGAGGAATATTTCGGCAAGACTTGCCCTACTGCCTATCGGATTAGGATCCATGACTCCCACAAAAATCATGGGGATTTCTAGCTTCCTACCAAAGTATCCAAATGTACCATCGCCACCAACTATTATTGCAATATCAGGATCCCTAGATGACGGGCTAATTCCAATATCTTTAAAAATCTGGGTTATATCTTTTGGAGTGACTTTTGGTCTCCTTCGATGTACATAAATTCTATATTTCATGATATGGAGTCACAAAGGACTTGCGATTTACAGGCAAATTGAATGCGATTGAAGATTAACGTGTATATTTTTATATGGTGAACAGGGGATCCGATTAGAATCATCTCATGAGCAAAACTGGACATGATGAATGATGAAGGACCTTGCTTGATACACTTCCTAACACTAACTCCTTGAAGTGTCCCATGCCGCGCCTTCCTATGACTATGACTTCGAATTTTTCCCTTTTGCTGAAGTCAAGAATAGTCGAAGCAGGATTACCTTCGAGCAAATTGGTGTTTATGGTTATACCTTTTTGAGCTGCATTCGAGGAACATTTCTCGAGGATCTTTTGACTATCATTCTTACGGGCCTCCAATAAATCATCCAAGATTTTTTGTGATTGTATATACACAGTTGGTATATTTTCCATTACATATATTGCCGTAATATTTGACCCCAGTTTTTCTGAGAGAAATAGAGCAGCATCCAATGCTCTGTATGAAGCATCGGATCCGTCAACTGCGACTAGTATTTTTGAGAACAACTAAGTTTTATTGTCACTAGCCTGGTATTTATTATAATACAATCCCGTCTGAGAACCTTACGATATGACTCTGATTCTGAATTATGGAGCTCCTCAACATCTCCGATTTTATTGTCATGCATAATTATGCATGCACTCCTAGTATTCTGTTATAACGTATTTGTTTGCACATATAAGTTCGTTATACCAGAAACGACAGATATAATACTAATCTAATTTCTTGATCAGTTTTGGTGCAGCACATAGATTCTCGCATCCCACAACTTATTTAAGTCAGGCTCATTTAAAACGTATAATACTGAATGTCTAGAACACAAGAAAAGGCTCTTGGTGTTAGTAGTTGGAGATTAAAACGGATTGCCAGGATGTACGAGTCAGGACTCTCATTGAATGAAATTTCTCGACAAATCAAACTTAGCTTGAGTGAAGTTAGAAAGATACTTGATTCATTGGGCTATAAATGATTTCCTACTTATACCATACTTTAGTAAATTCAAATTCGGTTGTACCATTCCTTAAAACCCAATAAGAAAAGTGTTGCAAGATATTGTTGTTTTGTGATTAAGCAATTTTTCCGTTAGGCAAGAAAAAAGATAATGCACTTATGTTTAATCTCCAACCATTTCATTTTTGAGCTATAACTCACAATCTATAGGTGTAGACTGAATTCGCATTCGCATCTTGATGAATATGAAGAGAAACTACGTGTAATGCCCAGAGGTACACATCTATTTTACTATTAAAACAGGGCAATGAGCATATGTTACTACACCAGTAGCCGTACTGCCCAACAGCATTTTCTTAATTCCAGACATGCCTCTAGTCCCGATAACAATTAAATCCATATTACGCTCTTCTGCGTACTCGACAATAGATTTTGCTACAGATGTATAACCAATGATTACATCAGTCTTCACATCTATGTTAGTTTTAGATGCCTTTTGTTTCACTTCGTTTAAAAGTTTCTCTCCTCTTTCTACTGCCATCGTAACAATTTCTTTTAAAGGGCCTGTGAGCGTGGTTTTTTGATCATCTTCCAAATAACCATATCGGACATCAGAAGACACGACATACAGGGCTGTTAATTCCGAATCATGTTTTTCGGCATGACAAATGGCGTGTTCTGCCGCATCCAAAGATGTTTTAGAGCCGTCCACTGCAACTAAGATTTTCTTGATGGATACATTATCACGAGACAATATAAAATATTCATTGCACTTAGTATATAGACCTTAGCCTAACAATGTGTTCATCAGGATCTCCTTTCCAAGTAAAGAGAAGTGACATACAATACACTTCAATTGTTACGTGGAGTGCTTTCACCAGTCAGTAAAATATGATGTAGTGTGTGGTGTGGGCAGGACCGTGTGTGTTCCCGTAAGAAAAAACATATGCATTTGAACTTGACATATAGATAGCATACTACGAAATTCTTTAGACAATGATCAGCTACGGAACACAGCAATCTGAAGAAATGAATGCACATGATTGCACTGCACTCGATCTCTTTTAATACAGTGATCTAGACAGTAAATCATTCTCAGTGATGTTGTGGACTTGAATGATAAAAATGAATACTATATTCAAAGCTAATCAAGAAATATTGCCAAGACTAATAGAAGCATATAGTAATTGGATCAAGATAACTTCCTATTACAATTCAATTTATTTCAAAGCAATTCAGCTTGCAGCTAAAGAAGAAGAGACACAACAAAAGAATTTTTATGAGAAGTGGCTCCAGATAACAGATGCCGAATTAGAAACAGGACTCAGGTCAGGAGTTTTTACATCGGTATTGTCCGAATTTGTGAATGCGCATATTGAGCTAAGAAGAGTAATGAGGGAGGCAGGATATCCAGTTCTTTATTTTGGTTGGTTATTTGATTCCTATGTAAGAAGTTTTATGATCTTTGCATCTTTACCAAAAGATTACGATTTTGCATCTTTTGACGTCGTTTACAGTAAAGGTAGGACAAGGTTGCTACATTATCACAGTCTTGATTCGAGTAAAGAAAGCAATAAACCGTTACTCCTAATTTATGCACCAATTAACAAATTTCATATCATGGACATCAATAAGGACAGAAGCGTTGTCAGAAATCTCCTGTCAAAAGGACTTGATGTATACTTGTTGGATTGGGGGTTTCCTGACTGGAATGACAGTGGACTATCTCTAGAGGATTACGTTAGCTATGTTCAAGATGCCGTTCAGGTCATCAAGGACAATTCCAATTTGGACAAGATATCCATATTGGGCTATTGTTGGGGTGGTATCATTTCTTTATGCTACGCTGCCCTCCATGATGACAGCATTCAAAGCCTTTCCATTATGGCCACTCCAGTTGATTTCAGCAAAGACACTACAATACTTGCAAATTGGTCTAGAGCATTAGACACCGGTAAACTAATAGATGAATTCGGACATCTTGATGGAGTTGTGCTTGACCTTGGCTTTTTATTACGAAATCCTCCGCGCTACACCTTTGATAAATACATCAATTTGATAAAGAACATGAATAACGCGAAGTTTGTTGACAATTTTATATCTGTCGAGAAATGGCTTCATGATACTCCAATGATCCCAGGACGATTATATCGTGATATATTGCAAGAGTGTTATAAGGATAATTTACTCGTATCACACAAGCTGAAACTTGGTGAAAAGCAAATCGACTTAAGGGAAATAACAGCTCCACTGCTTACGATAATTGCAGAAAAAGATGATCTTGTATCTCCAGAGTCAACACTTGCACTGAATGACCTTGTATCAAGTAAGGAGAAGGAAACTTTTGTACTGCCAACTGGTCATGTTGGGTTGTGCATAAGTACCGCGGCTCACCAAAGGTTATGGCCTAAAGTTGCAGCATGGATCTTATCAAACTAGGCGACAGAGTACATTTCGCTTTCTTACATAAACTGAATTGTATTGATTAGCTGAATTATAAGCAAGTGATGCACAAATCTATTCAAGTTACAAATTTGCATACTTCGAGCGAAAATTTGAATGTGTCCTTATCGAGGACCGGGCATTCTTTTCACTTGAACGCAGCTGGAGTCATCTCATTTGTCAGAAGATATCCAATTCCGGTTTTTGCAATAGCGGGATTAGTTGTCGGAGGCATGACCTACTCCATCTTGAATATTCCAGAAATGGGGCGGTGGATTTGGGTAGGTACTTTGATTATCGGTGGTGCACCAATTGTTTGGGATACTATACGTGGCATTCTCCGAGGTCATTTTGCTTCTGATATTGTAGCTATGCTAGCTATTCTTACGGCTATATTAGCTAATGAAGCGTTACCTGGTGTTGTGATTGTTATAATGCAATCAGGTGGCAAGGCCTTAGAAGACTATGCTTTAAGGAGAGCTTCATCGTCTCTAGATGCTCTGCTAGCGAGATCACCACATATTGCATATCGAAAGAAAGGTGAAACACTAGAAGAAATAGATGTGACAGGTATAAAGGTTGGTGATTTACTTGCTGTGCGCCCTGGAGATCTGGTTCCAGTTGACGGACACGTGACTAAGGGTCGTGTTGTTATAGATGAATCAGCACTCACGGGTGAACCGTTACCAAAAACTAAAGATATCGATGATAATATTTTTAGTGGAACTGTCAACGTTAGCGATGCGTTTGAAATGATAGCTGACAGAGTCAGTGAAGATAGTCAGTATTCCAAAATAGTTCAGCTTGTTAAGAAAGCACAGGCAGAGAAAGCACCGATTCAACGCCTTGCTGATCGCTATGCTATATGGTTCACTCCTATAACGATAGTAATAAGCATATTTGGCTGGCTTATTACTCACAATCCGGAAACCATTTTGTCAGTACTAGTTGTCGCTACACCTTGTTCACTCATCTTTGCTACTCCTGTGTCTATAATGAGCGGGATAAACAAAGCAGCTAAACTCGGCATAATTGTTAAGAGCAGCGCATCAATGGAGCAAATTGGAAAAGCCGAAGCCGTCCTATTCGATAAAACAGGAACTATTACATTTGGAACTCCTATAGTAGAGAAAATAGTTGCAATAAACAGTACAAATCCAGATGATCTTTTGATGAAGGCTGCAAGCGTAGAGCAGTTATCTTCACATCCAGCAGCAAGAGCATTGGTACGAAAGGCTCAAGAGAAATCGATAAGAATAGCAATGCCTACCGATTTCCACGAAATCCCAGGTGCCGGAGTTGAAGCTGATATCAACGGGGAACATATTATTGTAGGGTCCAAAAGTATTTTTGAAAAAAGTAATGATAGAAGATCGATTGAATATATTCTAGCCCTGACAAAAGATATCGAACCTCAGAAACAAATGCTGGCATTCATAGGAATTAATAGAATACCTGTCGGTGCAGTTGTATTTAGTGATAAAATACGTACTGGAGTTAAACTAATGATGCAACGACTCTACGATCTGGGGATAAAGGAAACGATTATTTTGACAGGAGATAGCTTCGATAATGCAAAAACCATAGCAGAACAAGCGGGTGTTACTCGTTTTGAATCTAATCTTTTGCCTGAACAGAAAGTAATATCAGTTAAAAAAATGAGGCAGCGATTTAAGAACATCATTATGGTTGGTGATGGTATAAATGATGCGCCTGCATTGGCTGCTGCGACTGTCGGCGTTGCAATGGGAGCTCATGGCACAGCGGTCTCAGCTGAAGCGGCTGATATGGTCTTGCTGGTTGATGATGTTACTAAAGTGAGTGATGCTATAGAGATAGGTCGAAGAACTGTACAAATTGCTAAACAGAGTATTTATGTTGGCTTGGGAGCCAGTTTTATTTTTATGGTAATAGCAAGTTTTGGCTTGATTCCTCCGACGATAGGTGCGTTACTTCAAGAAGTATTTGATGTAGCTGTGATATTAAATGCATTGCGAGCAAGGTAAGAAAATAATAAATCGATTTATACTTAGTTAGTAATTATCGAATACCACGTGCAATAGACGACGCCATGGGTTAATGAATTAGAAGGACGGGACATCTTGCTTCTTCGGAGACACGTCTGGCCACACTTCCAACGGCCTTAATTTTTGAAATTCCTCTTAAACCAACCGTTCCCATGACTACAATGTCCACATTATCTTCTTCTGCGTGTTTTGTTATAACTTCACTTGGATATCCTACCACTGATCGTGTTTCAGCTGAGATTCCAGCTGTATTACATTTCAGTTTCACCTTCTCAAGCATCTTAAGGGCACTAGATTTAATTTCTTCATATAGCTCTTTCCAGTATTCTGTTGTAGTAGTGGTTTCACCTGTCTTGGGTGAACGTATCGGTCTTTCCAACACAAGTGGTATTTGCATCTCTGGAATAACGTGCAAAAGTATAATATGCGAATCATTTGACATTTTTGCAAGTTCTATTGCACTGTCAACTGCATTATCAGAAGTTTTTGAACCGTCATGCGGCACAAGGATCTTTTTAAATGCCATTCAGTACGTCCTCTAGTGTAATTTCCAATGTTATTTACAATAGTTACTAGGCACAGTAGTTACACATAAACTAATCACTGCTTTTTCAGACATCATTTGTTAGTATTCTGTCTGAAATGAGATTTTCTTATTATTGTCAGCAAGATGCATAAAATTATGATGCAGATCATGACCAAACAAGCTGAAACTGCGATGCTCATATTAAACTGAAATAGCATTATTACAGTAGTTAATAGACCTAATCCAGAAAGTATTGGAAATTTTTTGATTTTAAAAGGTGAGCTAAAAGTTCGAATAAGGTAAGGCTGCTTGAAGCGAAGCCATATTACTGAAAAATTAACAAATGCGAATGCAACAAAGATGCCGAAAACTGAGATACTAGCCATCATAGAAATGTTAGCCGAGGATAAAATCACAGCTACTATGGCAAAGACCATAATTGCAAAAGTTGCTACCCATGGAGTTCTAGTGTTTTTTTGAATCTTACTAAAAATAATTGGAATACTATTTTCTCTTGCCATCCCAAAAATAATTCTGGATCCTGATACAAGCATCATTAGAACAGTATTTGTTGTAGCAAATAATGCAATAATGGACAGCAAAATAATGCCATGGTATCCAAACGCCTTTGCGGCTACCACAGCTAGAGGTGCTTCTGATGAAGATAATTCTTTCCATCCAACTAGAGAAATGCTTGAGATAGAGACTAAAAGATAGATTATGGCAGTTATTAGTATTGAAATCAGTAGGCCTTTTGGAATAACTCTAGTTGGGTTCCTAGTTTCCTCAGAGATATTGGAAATATTTTCAAAACCATAATATGCAAAGAAGATTAGAGCTGTCGATGTCAAAATCGCTAAGGCTGCTGAACTATATGAAGCACGCGCTGTTTCTGGGAGTTCAAAGAAGTTAATTTCAGGACCTGAACTAATTAGGAATCCTGCTATTATGATTATTGCAAGTCCTAATATTTCTACGACTGTAAAGATAGAGTTTGTCCAAGCTGATTCTCTTATCCCGTAAAAATTGACAATTGATAGAACTATTATCAATATTACTGCATATACTATTGATGATAGATGCGGGAAAAAAACAGAGAGATAACCTGAAAAGCCAATCGCTACCGTAGCAGCGGAAGTTATTGCTACAAAAATAGTTAAACACCCTACAAATAAGGCGACAAAATTTATCCCAAATGCATGTTTTACATAAATGTACTCGGCGGCACTTTTTGGAAACATTGACGCTAATTCAGCATAGCTCAACCCTGTGAATGAAGCAATAAGTGCAGCGAGTATGAAGGATATCCAAATTGCATTCCCCGAAATAGCAGACACATCACCTATTATCACATAGATCCCCGCGCCTAGAATCAGGCCTACCCCATACAATACTACCTGCAATAAACCAAGTGAGCGTCTAAGTACTGGCTGGGATCCTTCCATCTTGATTGTCGACCCGACCTTGCATTATTTCTTATCTAAATCATTGGTTTTTCATCTACATTTACATTTTAAGGTTCGAGATGATAGTTAAAAGATCGTATCTTTTTCTCCGTATCAAAATGAGTAAATAGTCTTTAATTTTTTGGTTCCTTCAAGATGGTTAAGAAGGCATACATCGGGAAAAATTGTGAGTATAGAGTACTACAGAGAATTACGATGCATTGCAGTGCATGCCAAGTATACAAATAGGTAGATTTACCAATAAACAGTACATAAAATGTTGAATTCTCGAATGTCCAAGAGGTCACGAAAATCGTGACTCGACTTCGAAAACCTCATAAATTTCATGAAGTTCCTGTACACGATCCTGAAAGTATTTGTTCCAAGTGCGGAAATGAAACACCAAAGATATGTGACTGGTGTGGTGAGTGTTATTCATGCCATTATGGAATAAAAGTAGTTGCCTACCAAATCGTAAATAGGAAGGACGACATTACATAGCCGAATCATCCAATGTTCAACAAGATTGTTGATAGTACTACTGCACTCTCCACACTAAACGATAATTGTGTCGTTGCAATTTCAGGCTTTAACCTGGCGACAACCCCAGAGTACCTAATTCTCGAACTATACAATCGGCACCTTGAGCTTGGACATCCCAAGAACATCTTCATAGTCTCTGATGCTCTTCCCGCTACGCCTGGGAGAGGACTTGATTACATAGCAGAAAAGCTTTACAAAGATGAAAGTCAGAACTTTCTACGAGGAGCTCTGATGCCCTTCCTGGGCTTTTCGCCATGGTTTCAGAAGCTCGTAACAGATGACAGGATTGAATGTTATGGGTGGCCAATTGGCATTGCCGCTTACTGGTTCAGGGAGGTAGCATCAGGAAGGCCTGGTCTTATTACAAGGATAGGGATTGATACATTCCTCGACCCTAGAAGGGAGGGTGGCGCCCTGAATAAAATGGGAAGCGATAATATGTTCTGTAGAATCAGCGTTATCGATATCGGGGAAGAGGAATATCTTCTCTATCAAGCTCCAAAACCCGATTATGCTCTGATAAGGGCTACTATTGCAGACGAAAATGGCAATTTGTCCATGGAGGATGAGGGCATTAGGGGAACTGTCCTCGGAATTGCTCAAGCCGCAAAGGCCAGACCGAAGCAAGGAATAGTGGCTGCTCAGGCAAGGTGGGTAACAAAGTCTTGGACAATGAACCCAAGAGAAGTGGATATTCCGGGTCCTTTAGTAGACTACGTAGTAATCTCTCCAAAGCAATATCATTGGCAAGCTGGGACTATTGAGTATGATCCTCGGATCTCGTACAGGATAGTTCCACCAATAACTGAGAAGTTGGTTGAAGACGTTACCACCCAGCCATCGAGCGTATACGAAAAAGTGATTGCCAGGAGGATTCTCCTCGAATTGATCGAGGTATTCAAAGAGAAGGGAACTCCTGTTTTAGTCAATTTGGGAATAGGGATTCCAGCTTTAGTATCTTCAGTGGCGGCAGAAGAGAACATAAACGACTTCATTATTACCGTACTCGAATCTGGTCCTTGGGGGGGAATTGCTCTTTCGGGATCTGACTTTGGTTTGGCGATAAGTCCCTTCGCCGTCTCAACAATGCCTGATATGTTTTCCAATTTCGAAGGAGGAATAATCGATGCAGCTTCTCTTGGTTTCTTGCAAGTTGACAGGGAAGGAAATGTGAATCCTTCTATGTTGCCTGGTAGGATCTTTGGACCTGGAGGATTCCCCGTGATAGCAGGCGGAGCACCAAAAACTTACTTTGCAGGCACATTTACGGCAGGACAATTAAAGATTGATATTATAAATAACAAGTTGCGAATTCAACAAGATGGATCAATAGTTAAGTTCGTCGAGAGTGTATTCAAGGTTGTTTTCAGTGGAAGTCAAGCGATCAAGTACGGAAAAGAAACTGTCTACATTACAGAAAGGGCCACTTTCAGGCTAACTAATCGCGGAATAGTTCTTGAAGAGGTTGCCCCAGGGATCGACATAGACAAAGACATAATATCCAAGATGGGCTTTCAACCTATCGTAAGCTCAGCAGTGAGGGAAATGGATAAGAAACTATTCCAAGAAGGAAAACTTGGCATGAGAAATGCAATTATTCAGATAATGAAAAGATGATTTTCATGCTAGAGCATTAGATGACTTATTGATAGGCATTTCTTACATCTCCTATTTTTTTAAAACCTTTTTAGTGTTTTAATATTATCCTGAAGATATGGACTTCGAACTCGGGGAAAAAAGAAAGGAACATTTTTTGGGAGGTGGAAAAGAGAAACAGGATCAACAACAGAAAA
Organism: uncultured Nitrososphaeraceae archaeon; assembly: GCA_963728595.1. Taxonomy (GTDB): domain Archaea; phylum Thermoproteota; class Nitrososphaeria; order Nitrososphaerales; family Nitrososphaeraceae; genus TA-21. Next base: position 112,072 of record CAVSLF010000022.1, on the reverse strand, counting down.
AAGGTAAGTTAATAGTATTCGAAAGGTTGAAAGCTTTATTCGATTCAGGAACTTTCGTAGAGATAGACCCTTTCGTAATGCATGATTGTGCTGAATTTGGGATGGAAAAGAAAAAGATTCTGGGAGACGGAGTTGTTACTGGGTATGGAATGGTTGATGGCCGTCTATTTTACTCCTTTGCGCATGACTTTACAGTGCTCGGCGGTTCTTTAGGATGGGCATTCTCTTCCAAAGTGTGCAAGATAATGGACCTTGCTCTGAAACAGGGGGTACCAATAATAGGAATAAACGATTCGGGAGGAGCGCGTATTCAGGAAGGAGTCATGAGCCTTGGAGGATATGCCGAAATTTTCCACAGGAATGTGCAAGCATCTGGAGTTGTCCCTCAGATTTCTCTCGTAATGGGTCCTTGTGCAGGAGGTGCTGTTTATTCACCCGCATTAACAGATTTTATTATCATGATCAAATCTGCTTACATGTTTGTCACTGGTCCGGAGGTAGTCAAAGAGGTAACGAAAGAGGATGTAAGTTTTAATGATTTAGGAGGAGCTTACGTTCACAACGAGAAGAGTGGAGTAGCACACTTCATCGCAGAAGATGAGCAAGAATGCTTTTTGATTCTTAAAAAGCTCCTCTCCTTCTTACCTTCTAATAACCTCGAGAATCCACCTCGTGTAGATCCAAGGGATGATCCTAAAAGACAGGACGAAGAGCTAAATTCAATCCTTCCTTCGAGCCCAAATAAACCATACGACATGCGGGAGGTAATAAGGAAGATCGTAGACAATGGAGATTTTCTTGAGGTCCATAAGCACTGGGCTAAGAATATTATATTAGGATTCGCGAGACTTGATGGCAACTCTGTAGGTGTTGTCGCGAACAATCCTGAAGTTCTTGCGGGAGTCCTCGATATCGATTCTTGCGATAAGGCAACTCGATTCACAAGGTCTTGTGACTGCTTCAATATTCCACTGATTGCTCTGGTTGATGTACCAGGCTTCCTTCCTGGAACCAATCAGGAGTGGGGAGGGATAATCAGGCACGGGGCGAAGCTTCTTTACGCTTTTTCAGAAGCAACTGTACCCCGGCTCACTGTTATAACAAGGAAAGCCTATGGTGGCGCCTATGATGTAATGAACAGCAAGCATATAGGAGCTGATTATAACTTCGCCTGGCCAAGTGCCGAAATCGCAGTCATGGGACCTGAAGGTGCCTGCAATGTTATCTTCAGGAAGGAAATATCTCAGTCTGAAAATCCCGAAAAGAAAAGAGGCGAGTTGGTAGAAGACTACAAGAAGAGATTCTCCAATCCTTACATAGCAGCGTCAAAAGGTTATCTTGATGATGTCATCGAGCCAAAGGAAACAAGACAGAGATTGATATCTTCGCTAATATCTATTTATAGGAAACGAGAAAGGAGGCCAATGAGAAAGCACGGTAACATTCCTGTTTGATCCATAATTCCAAGATGCATAGGTTTTAAGCCTTCTCTGCAGCCTTTCTTTGATGTTTGTTCAAGAAAGTCCTTATAGCTAACAGAGGAGAGATTGTGATAAGGGTTGCCAAGACCTGCAGAAAATTGGACTTGAGGCCATGCGGCATTTATTCCGATGCCGACAAAGATTCTCTACATATTAGGCATTGTGAAGAAGTACTGAGTATTGGAGGATCCTCGCCTTCTGAAAGTTATCTTAGGATGGACAAAATTATTAACGCCGCACAAAAGTTAGGCTGTGACTTCATACATCCTGGTTACGGGTTTCTTGCCGAAAACCTTGAGTTCTCGGAGCTGTGTAGAAAAAAAGGTATAATTTTCGTAGGACCGGCTCCGGAAGTCATGAAACTTTCAGGAGATAAAGTGAGAGCAAGGAAAGTTGCTTCAAAAGTAGCCTCTATCGTTGAGGGAGATGAGGTCTCAAAGGTTAGTAATGCTTTGGATCTCAGCTAATAAGATAGGCTATCCGGTGATCCTAAAGGCCGCAAAGGGAGGTGGTGGCAGAGGTCTTAGAATAGTAACGACTGCCGATGAGCTGAAAGTGGCCTTCGCGTCTTCCAGAAATGAAGCAATCATGAGCTTTGGGTCAGATAGGGTATATATTGAAAAATATATCGAGAATCCTAGGCACATAGAAGTGCAGATTCTTGGGGATGACTCGAACATAATACATTTAGGAGAAAGAGAATGTTCTGTACAGCGACGTAACCAAAAGCTTATTGAGGAGACACCTTCGCCTGCTTTGACAAATGAGACTAGGAAGAAGATAACGGACACTGCTATTGCTGTAATGAAGGAAATGAGGTACAATAATGCGGGCACGGTAGAATTTCTTTTCAAAGAAGGCAACTTTTACTTTATGGAAGTTAATTCTAGAATACAAGTGGAACATGCAATAACCGAAGAGGTTACAGGAATCGATATAGTTGCAGAACAGACTTCATATATCCTCTGGTGAGGGTTTATCAATAAAGCAAGAAGATGTAAAGCCAAGGGGACATGCTATAGAATGTCGAATAAATGCTGAACATCCAATAAGCTTTGTTCCTTTTCCGGGCATGGTTAAGCACTTTGTTCCTACAATGGGTAAAGGTATTAGAGTAGATACCTTTCTGTACTCTGGTTACTCTATTCCACCTTTCTATGACTCCCTTGTGGCTAAGCTGATCTGCACTGGCGAGAATAGGGGTGACACGATACGGATGATGAAGGAGGCACTTTTTTCCTTCAGAATTTCAGGTATTCCGACTACGATACCCTTCCATATATCGGCTTTGAGCGATAATAGGTTTCTAGAGGGAAATTACGATACGTCATTTATCAATGAATTAAGACAATTTTCTTCCAAAAACGGCGAGGTTGCCGCAGCGATATTATTTCAGCTGCCAAAAAAGGTTCATTTTCTAAAAAAATCCGAAGAGGAAGACCTATGGATGAAAAGCAGATTCGACTGGATACATATATTTGATCCAGATGGTTCTCCACATTCCTCACTTAGGTGGAATAAATGAAGATCGAGGTTAACGGGACTAATTATGACATAGATATAATTGGTGATAAAGCATTGGTAAATGGTAAAGAAATGGGTGTGAACTTAAATGAAGATGAAATTAAAATAGGAGGAGATATTTTTCGTTTGGATTTCGTCGAAGAAGGGGAGCCTTCACTCATGATAATCAATGGGATGACCTATGTAGTCTCAAGGAGGTCGGCAGACAACGCGTTATCTAAAGAGATAAAGAGTCCCATGAGTGGGAAGATCGTAGGTATTTTTACAAAAGCGGGCAGTGAAGTAAAAAAAGGACAGTTGCTCGTAATTCTCGAGGCGATGAAGATGGAGAATCAAATCAAATCTCACGTGAATGGAAGTATAAGAGAAATCAAGGTTTGTAAAGACCAGTCTGTAAAGATGGGACATGTTCTTGTAACCTTTGAATGAAGTTCCTATTTTTATCTCAAACAGCAAATTATTCAAGAAAAAAAGGCTACACAATATACGCAAATTAATAAATTTCTGCACTTGTTGGGGAGAAATACGATTCAGGAAACCCAAATATTCTGCTTTTAGAGTTCCAATTTTAGATCGTTTCCAAGTATAGATAAATAGCACAGTATATTCGCAAAACTGCAGTAGACTTACTTTCAGAGCCCTTGCAGAAACGAAAATAAAGTTATGGGAACTCCTCTTGTCTTCGCGTTTTCTAATAGTTCCGGTCAAGGTTTACCGTAAATTGTAACTGAGTGAGAAAATGATACGCTTGTAGGTGGTATGTTTGCCGATTTGATTGTAGGTGGGGAAGGAGATGACAAAATTATCTCTAGCGACGATTCGACAGATCAGCGTAATCATGACGATAGAAGTCAGGACATAATTTTTTGCGGACCCGGTCATGACGAAGTTTGGTTTAGTATGCACGATGGTGTACCACCACAATAGATTGTGAAATCACTCATTAACGGTTGTGTGTAGATTATTTCATTCCTTAGATAATAGAAAGACTAAGATCTAGTTTCTATGCTGTCATGGGGTGGAGCACATTGTTACACTACTTTTAAGTACTGTAATGCTAATTCTGCTCCATGATTGTTCAAAAACAAATACTAATTGTAGCGATTGCAGTTACAATTCTAGGAGTTACAGTCGGGCTGGCCCACTCCATAAATGCTGCTCCATATATGGGTCATGCAGGATCCGCGAAAGGTTGGACATATGGTACAATTGCAAGTATTTAGGGTGGTGGCGATACTACACATCCCACGTGGATATTGTCTGGACATTGGGCAACTAATTTAATAAACAAAACAATGCAAGATTTTAATCAAACCAATCCAGCGAAGTTCGATGCGTCATTTACCATGGTGTTGTTGAATGGATCTGCAAAACACAGTCACCAAATATCCAACGTCTCGCTAACTAATGTGAAAGATGAAAACGATACTAAATCGTATATCGGACTTGCAACCGTTACATTAAGGGCTGGACCTATGAAGGATGTCCCGGTAGAGATCAAGGTATTCAATAACAATGTCGTATCGATTTGGTTCGATCCTGTGAAGGTAAATCACCACTTTGGTGAGTCACCAATCTATGCCACAATTTTGAACAAAAAAGATATGGAAGGTAAAGGACCTATGTCCCCGCATAAAGGGAACATGACAATGATGGCAAAATCATGGTAGATTAGACCTACAGGAATCTAAACCATTCCCACCATATTTCTTTACTCTATTATACAAATAATGTATGCTTAGTCTGATTAATTCTCTTTGTTGCCTTTTTAGAACTAAATTGATGTTAAGCGTAAATCAAAAAAATTAACGATAGGAAATGGTGGAGTTTAATGCTGATGAGTCAGAACCTAATGAAACAAAGATAAAGAAGATTCCCCAAAATGCAAAAGAATTAAATTTCAAGAGTTGGAGATCGGGACCATGAACAAAATTCTAATGGTTCCAATAGCGATTTATGGCATTATACTTGCTATACCGGTCTTCCAAAGTTCTTATGCTGGTGGTTTAAGTCCCATTGAAGCAGTAATAATGATAACCGAAAATCAGAACAAGACTGTATTTTTCCAGCCTAATATTACTACCGTACGGGCTAGCGGCGAAATATTGATAGCAAATAATTCTACGTCGGATCACTCTGTTACCAGCGGATCAGGTCCTGATGATCCAATGTCGGGAAAATTCTTTAACACTGGTGTTATCGAACCGAAGGGGTTTATAGATTACGTTCCTGAAAACTTAAGGCCAGGTAATTACTCATTCTATTCCTCGACTGATCCTCAAATAAAAGGGCAGTTGGTAGTAGTCCCAAATAAATAAATTATTATGATAAAGATATTATCGTTGAAAATAAACTTTGGGTTTATTGTCTAGGGCGATATCTCTCTATTAATTCTGTCAAATCATCCAACGAACAAGGTTTCTTCAATATTTCTTTAATATCGCTATCCTTTATTTTATCCATGATATTTCGATCAGATGAAGCAGTAAAAATAACAATGTTCTTTGATTCTATTCCTCCTAGCTCTTTTAGAGATTCTATCACATCTAGCCCGCTAAAGCCAGGCATGGCTAAATCCAGTAAGATAAGATCAAATTTTTCACGTTGAATACTATCTAATGCTTTCTTGCCTTCCTTGATACAATCACAGTCAATGTCTTTTGAATGACAGTAGAAGCATATTGCTTCTGCAATATCTATATTATCGTCCACTAGAAGCATCTTCAAATCAAAAACTCACTTGCCTAAGCGACAACATCTTCGACTACTTAAACATCTAGGTGGTCACTAATGCATCTATTGTCTTGGAAAATCAGACCTTCTTCTGTTGGATAATTAATTGATTGTCCAAGTTTCCATCTAAGAGTATGTTCTTCTTGCTTCGGAAAAATAAATGAGTAGGACTACCTATGTTCTACTTTACTTGGACTTTAGTTTCCTCATCGACTTTCGTTGCCATTTTTTTAGGAAGTGTTATGTGAAGAATACCATGTTCCATTTTTGCATCTATTTTTGAAGGAATAACTTCCTCTGGAATAGGTATATGCCTGTTGAAGGATTTGTAAGCGCGTTCGTTGTACACATAATTCCTGCCTTTCTCCTCTGTCTACTTTTCCTGCTGTCCCGAGACTTCAAGATGGTTCTTGGTGGCCTTGATGTCTATCTTTTCCTTTGGAATTCCCGGAACTTCCAATGAAATCTCGTACCTCTCGCCCTTATCGACCATATCACAAAGGGGTGTCCTGGTATCAACCTCAGTTAGAAATGATGGTAGTCTCCACTCCCAAGAAGTCGGCCACGATGGTGCAACAAGTGAATTCTCTATGTCTCTTCTAAAGCTGTCAAACATGTCTTCAAAGGACCGTAACGTAGGCCTTGACCTTCCGTTATCAAACTTTGTAATTTTAGATGTTTCTGATGTCATCAACGTATCATCTATTATATTTTATTTTAGGACGACGTATGCAGTGCACTGCAGTATATTCAGAATGAAGTCATTGCATGACTGCTGAAATAATTTGAATTTGCAAAAAAGAAACCCATCAAATCCATACTAATTGCCAATACAATATCGCCAAGTCAAACTAAAATCTCTGGTATACGGACGACTATTTCAAAGATGCTGTAGGGGAACCTAATCACGAAGGGAACCTGAATTAGAAGTTATGTAATGCACCGTACTCGCACTAAATATAACGACACGTATCGCACATTTCAACATGAAATTGCAAAATAATGAGACTGGGCCTGTAAGTGGCAAGAATATATGCGCGGCGAGAATTCATAAATATGGCTCATCTCTTGTAGTCGAGAACATTCGGAAACCATCTGTTTCATCACCCGAAGAGGTTTTATTGAGAGTTGGAGCTGCTGGACTATGTCACTCTGATCTGCACTTAATTAATGGCGATTGGCAGAAAAACCTACCAATCAGCTTGCCTAAGACTCCTGGCCATGAAATAGCAGGCTGGATTGAAGAAATTGGTTCTTCGGTTCCTGAAAAATATGAGAAAGGGAGAGTTAGTGGCAGTTTTTGGAGGTTGGGGTTGTGGCTTCTGCGTCCATTGTAAGGGCGGGGATGAGGAAATGTGCATAATGCCTAAATGGCCAGGTCTTTCTCAGTACGACGGAGGTTTTTCGGAGTTTCTGTTAGTACCGTCTTACAAATTTCTGGTAAAGCTTGATGGACAAAGCGATTTGAAGCCAGAAGAGCTTGCTCCTTTAACTGATGCTGGGCTCACACCATATCGAGCCATAAAGAAAGTACGACACATTCTTGGACCAGGTAAATACATTGCTGTAATAGGAATAGGAGGACTAGGTTCTTATGCCATTCAATACGCAAGAATTTTAGGCTCTGGAGCGAGCGTTGTCGCCTTGGATCACTGCGAAGATAAACTGCAGTTAGCGATAGACCTAGGTGCAGATTTTACGGTCAACACAGAAAAAACTTATGATGTTAAGGATGAGATAGGCAAAATAACCAGGGATAACGGCTTTGATGTCGTACTTGATACAGTCGGGCTTGGAAAACACACTCAATTTGGGAATTAAGACTTTGAATAGAAACGGTGCGATAGTTGTGGTTGGATTGTTTGGTCAAGAAATAAAAATGCCGTTGTTTGAGACTGTTACTAAAGAATACCAGCTTTATGGTTCTCTATGGGGAAACTATAACGAGCTTTGTGAAGTTATAGAGTTGGCTGTCAAACGTGAGGTAAAACATCGCGTACAAATATTTTCACTATCTGAGATAAATGATGCCATTGAGCTTCTGCGAGTTGGTAATATCACAGGCAGAGCCGTTATAATACCTTAATTTTCATTTTGAATGACTTGCATACTATACTATTTCCTGAAGATACCGGTATACTCCTTCTGGGAACCAGTTAGGTATTGATTAACTCCAATTACAACTATTTTAAAATGGTATAGTTGGGCCTATGTAATTTGTACGTGGATATCATTCAATCTCGATAATTTGGCACACTAAAATAACAAAGTTGGAGCCAAAGATAGGAAAGGTAAGATATGCATATGCATTTGGTAAATACAAGAACCTTTGTAGTAATACAATCCTGACAAATGAAGACTATTATCTTCTATTACTGTTTGATTCTGTAAGCAGAGATTTCGATGATTTCGTCACAACCAAAATAATACCAATGATTGAGAATGAAAAATTGAGGTTTGTCGTCACATCGGATTAGAGGCTCACTTCGAAACCGATGGCAAAGGAGATAAGAAGTAAAAATCAAATGCTTACTGCTCCATGTAAATCAATTCTACCATGTTTGAAGGCCTCTTTTATTATCGTGAATTCTACCTGTTCTGCCATTTTAGCTAATTTTCCAATATCTTCGCGATAATCTTCAAAAGATGTGTGTTCTTTATGACCCAGAAAAATTTCCTTAATTTGATAGCCGGACATGACAGCTTCTATCAAGAACCATACATCAATGCCCCATCCATCTGGAGGGTTCTTTTCAAGTAGACTTTTCCATACCTCTTTCCTTGCACATACCTCCCCACTCAAAGGCTGTTCAAAATGAGAAAGTTCAGGGAAGAAGATATGCAACATTGGTCTAGCGATTAATTTTGTTACTGCTGCGTCGCGAGCATGTCTTTGATAGTAACCCCTTACCATGTCACAATTAGTACAACCATCTACCAGTTTATCTATCCATTCCGGAGTCAGATTCAGTATGTCTGCATCAAGAAAGAGTATGATGTCTGCTTTAATTTTAATCGCTTCTCTCAATCCTGTTTTCATTGCAATTCCTTTTGCAGGAAACATTTTAGCTTCCTGCTGAACCACTGTGCCACCCGCCTTACGAGCTAGTTCGGCAGTCCGATCTGATGAAAAAGCGTCCACTACTATTATTTCTGGAACATAGCGGCTTAGCTTTGCAGTAGTAATGACATGTTCGATGGTCTCTTCTTCATTCTTGGCTGGAAATATGACTAGGACTTTTGGGATGGCAATTCCGAGATCCACATCTTTTAGAATTTATTCCATACATATATAGTACTATCAGATTAACCATGGATTATGTCGATTAACTCTCTACATCCATCGGAGCGAGAAAAGAGTGCTTAGCTAGTCACGACTGAAACTGCCCGTACTAGACTTTTTATTTATGCTGCAGTTGTTCCGGTCAACACATCAGATTAAAGGATATTCATAAGAAGCACTATGGATGAATAAAATATATTGTTCCCTTCAGCTCAAGATGTAGGACAAATCAGAGCCCGAGTACTGCATACGATACGATATGGGGTGGAATTTGACTTGACTACTGAACAATCGAAATACTTGTTGAAAAGACATGTAAATTCGAACACTACGATGGTAATTCTATTTGTTGATATTAATGGATCGACTCAAATGAGTATTACATTACCCCCAATGAAATTTGCTACTATAGTACAGATTTTCTCACAAGAGTCACGACTGGCAATAAAAGGGCATGGTGGATATGTCCTAAAGTATGTGGGTGATTCTGTAATTGGAATATTTCCTGCAGAATTTGATAGGAAGAAGGCCTGCGAAAATGCGCTAAATTGTGCGAAAAGTATTCTTTCCATCGTTAGAGAATGTATAAATCCCATATTAAGTGACAATAATCTTCCGCGTATTAAATTAAAGGTGGGTTTAGATTACGGTCAGTCCATGGTGATATTATATGGGAAGAATGTAGATCTAGCTCCCATTGACTTGGTAGGGCCTTGTATAAGCATTGCATCAAAGATAACATCTGCTGCACAACCGAATCAGATTTTGGCCGGTCAATCAGTATATGAGGTATTTTCATCTGATTCTTTATTTAGAAACAAGTTCACCATTATAAAATTATCTTATGATAAATGGAATTATGTAGATAAGTCAAGTGGTAACATTTACGAACTATATTCCTATGAATAGAAATTCATTTGAGTTAGAGTTAGAGCAGATAAGTTTGGCGGGACTAACAATAAGAGGTTATTATTTATGTGATTGCTAAAGAATTGAAATGATGATCGCATTTACTGGAATAGCCTGAGGCTCTTGTCACCGGTCTCTTCCAAGAAATTATGGATGTCTACCATGATATCAGAGTAGTTTCGCCTCTCCCGTGATGGTATTGCTTTTCCTTCCGGATAGACGGCGTAATTTATCCGCGTGATGGAAAGTGGGTATTTTGATATTAACCACAAATTCTGGTCATTCGGTTGCAATCTTGCAACATTGTTAATCTTCGCTTGCATATCATCTTCAGGATCTTTAGCTATCTGTATCACAAGTGCTTTGTCGGATGAATTTTTCAGCGTGTAAAGATTAGGGATTACAATATCTAAAGCAACATTATTGAACTCAATTTTTCTGGCAGAAGGTAAAGTGCACACTGTTAACATAAAATGCAGCAAGGCTTCACAAAATGTGCCTGTGGACTCTTCATCTGTACCTTCGATATGCTTCTCGCATTTATCAAATATCAATTTTATGTAATATCCAGATAATCCGATATCAGAGGTAATTTCGCTCTGAATTTTTTCCTTACCAATCTCATCAATTATAGAATAGAGCAGCGCGCTTATCTCCAACTTGTCATTTCACTCAGCCAAGTTCATCATTAATGTAATATTATATATTCTGTTTATTTTAGATCTTATTTTAAATCCTTATATTGTAAGATTGAAGTGCAGTGCAGTGCATTACTATTACTTATTATAATATAATCTGGGAATAATATTTATGGTCGCAAATATAGCAATCAACGGATTTGGTAGAATAGGTAGATGTTTCGTCAGAGCTGCACTGGCCGATAGGGAATTCCTTCAAATTGCAAGAATACTCGGAATAAATGATCTAACTGATGCTAAGACTCTTGCCCACTTATTCAAATACGATTCAACATTTGGAAGATACGAGGGTGTTGTAGAAGCAAACGAAAATGAGATTGTAATAAATGGACATAATATGAAGGTATTTTCTGAAAAAGACCCATTGAAACTTCCGTGGAAGGATTTGATGATAGACCTAGTTATTGAATCTACAGGTAAATTCAATGACGCTAAAGAAGCCGTGAAACACATGACTGCGGGAGCCAAAAAGGTAATAATTTCTGCACCGGCAAGTAGCCCAGATGCTACGGTGTTGTTGGGAATTAATGATAACATATATGATAATAGTAAACATCATGTAATTTCAATGGCATCTTGTACTACTAATTGCCTCGCCCCGGTATTGAAAACACTTAATGACAAATTCGGTATCGAAAGGGGATATATGACAACTTGTCACGCGTATACTAATGATCAAAGAATTTTGGATTTGCCCCATAAGGATTTAAGAAGGGCCCGTGCGGCCATGATGTCGATAATTCCTACTAGTACCTGGTGCTGCAAAGGCGATAGGTTCTGTTATACCAGAGTTAAATGGGAAAATGGATGGAATGGCACTCAGGGTACCAGTAAGTAACGGGTCTATAATTGATGTAGTCTTGACCTTAAAAAGAGAAGTTACCAAAGATGAAGTGAATAAAGTACTGAAGAACTCATCTGACACTAATTTGAAAGGGATTATGACTTATACCGAGGAACCCATTGTGTCTTCAGACATAATTGGAGAATCGCATTCATCAATTATAGACGGACTTAGTACAATGGTATTAGGTGGAAAAAGTAACCTAGTCAAGGTTTTATCATGGTATGATAATGAATGGAGTTTTGCCTGTAGATTAGTTGATTTAGTAAAATTTATTCTTCGAAAGATGTGAATAATTACGATTGTGGTCTTATCAACGGAACCTTAGTTATCGATTTAATCATTGAAAGAGTTGCTACGCCACGGGAAGTTGATAAGAAGGGCTATGCAGGACTGTATTAATAGATGAGTATAACAGTTTGTAATCGGAGGAAATTGGACGAACGATGGAGCGTATGATCATGATTGGATCATAATCCTGGCCTTGGATTGTCGAATTTATATTCGGTAAATTTCTCGTACATCTCTGCGGACTTCATTGGAAAACTTGGGCCATAGAATTCTGTAATCAGCTCAGGAGACCTGTTTATAAGATTGAAGATATCTTTCAGCGTTATTATACCGACCATCTTTTGATCTTTGTCAACTACCACTAGTCTACGGATATTACTGTTGTTCATAATTTGCATTGCCTCTTTCACAGATGAAGTTGGTTCTATAGTCACCAGAGGTCTGCTCATGAGCTCCCGCAATGGTACTTGATACAACCATGGGCTAAGCTTTCCAAGGACGCGTACCACGTCACGCTCGGTGAATATGCCCACTGGTTTTTCACTATTCTCCAGGGTTACTAATACAACACATCCAATATTATTGTCATGCATAATTTTACATGCACTCATGATATTCTGCTCTTCGGTATCGGTTTTCACGTTAGGATTCATCACGCCAGAAACGATTGTTGAATCTAAACTCATACCTGAAAGATACTTTATGAGCTATTTCTTGGTTGTGAATTTAGTGCAATGCAGAGCACCCATTTATTTTTCTGGAACATGACGACTATAGGCTTTGTAAATAACGAATTCATACTTCATGTGTAGTACCTTAAGCGTAATTGTAATGAATCAGATACATAATTTATTAATATAAGGTATTGAGGGCAAAATTTGAAGCATTCTTGTCATAATTTCTGCAACTGGTTGTTTGAATCGATTAAATCAAGATTGATTCCACGTTAAGATCAAAAAAGCAATAACTGAAATAGCCATGAATGTAAAAGTGATCCATTTAAGACTCAGAACGATTAAGGAATTGAATTTGTAATTTCTGGATCTTTCTTTCCATCACTCCTTTAATATTTATTCGCGAATTAGGACCGAATCGAAAGCTGAATCGTACACAGACTGTTTCTCCCCTTTGAAAGGTACACAATACGGATAATCCATCCTCGTCTGTTACATCTTCAATTAAGAGATCATGCTCCAATTCCTCAATTGCCATACATATAACTTGGAAGAATGGTCTAAAATCGCGCTTATCCCGCAATTGAACTTCTTTGCTGAAGGGCTCATGAATCACTGCTTCATCTTCAAACATATCAACTAAGTTGTCAATATCTTTCCTCTTGATGGCTCTGAAATAACTCTGTATAGTATTTTTTTCTGGTAACATGTTACGATCAGTCAAGATTTCTTTCCTGCAGCTGCTTTTGAATAGGAATCTGAAATTACCTGTCTCACATAATTTTGAGGTATCAGCACAGTTAGTGATTTCAAAGTTCTAAATCGACACGAACCTTGAGAACCATTTCTACACCCTTGATACTTTTTTAAATCTTCCAATGCGCGATCTTGTTCTAAGTGGAGTGTGACAACATGGGCATCTTGAACCGTCCCAATTGATAAAAATATAGCAAGTAGAGCATCTCTTCCTGTAACTGGTGTAGTGTCCTTTATTAGGACCTAAAGTATGAGCCTGAAATTTAATACAGATATCCTTACAACTCATTTTCTACCTTCCTTTCCCCATAATCGATAGGTTTCACGAACGTCTTATCCAGTCGACTTACTTTAAATTGTAGGTATATACTGCAATGCAATGCATGCAAATTGAACTGCCCATAACTTTTGGTAAGTTTAGTACAGATAATTTTGAAAGCAATATCCACACACAATAATAATTCATTATATCTCCTTCAACCCCTTTTGAACCCTGCATCGAGAAGCATTTGAAAAGCCCTTCGCCGTTGTAGGCGAGTGATACTGTCATATAGTGCCGTAGTGACTATTCAAGGAAATACCACTCTGACTATTTAATTGGTCATCAAGTTCTTGAGCCAGTACCGATAACTGGCACTAACGCACTACATTCCGTTTCTATGCTGATTTGTCGAAATTAGTAGCATAATTTTCCTGTTTATCTAGATATTTATCCAGTCGGGGCGTTTTTTCGTCCGTCGACTTTATTTCATCACGAAGTGAGACAACGAAGTCATCGATTTTTTTTGGTTAACTGTTCATTCAAACGATAATCTATCCATAATTTTTCAACTACTCCCGCGCACAGAGAGGATCCAGAATACTTTTTGGTAACATCATATGATCCAAATCCATCATGTTCTATGAGCCCTATTTTTTCTGCCATGTTCAAAATCTTCTTAATCAACTCATCTCGATTATCAATGTTTAAATAATAAAGATCATTTGCCAGATAATTTCTTACGTCATCGATTGAAAATTCTAATTTTCTGTAGCTCACTTTTTTTGAAATCATCATTTTCGTGATGGATTTTAGTTTTGATACGATATGACTTTGTGGGGAAAAAAGCAAGGTTCTATGGGATGTATTCAAACCTCTTCCCAATTCTGTATTTAGATTAGTATCTGCATGTAACATCTGTTGCTGGTAAGTATTACTCTTGCCAGGATTAGCTAACCCCAATATTGATTCCCACCTATCTACTTTCCAAACTACTAGTTTTGTATTAACCAAATTATTACTACTACTTGCGTTACTAAATTTTTGCTCTATCGCATCTTGTATGTTGTCGATAAAATGTGAATATCCACAGATAACATATTCAAATTTCGTTGGCAGATTTGTTTTTAAATAATTGTTAAGGATAAGCTGACGATTTACCTCGCAAATCCTTTCTTTCTCCACGAGCTCGTCAATGAGTGCTGGAAGGCGTCAATTATCTTTCTATCCTCCTTAAGTCAGGCGTCTACGTTCTCCATTGTTAATAGAAAGAACTAGACTTTTGTAAGGCAGTGAATTGCAGTGTATTCATACCCATTTAATAGAAAGAAGATTAAACCACGATGAAACCTGAAGAATGAATATAAATTTTTTCTACTTAGTCTCATGTAGGTATTGACCATTGGCACATATTCTGCTGGTGGATGATGACAAAGACCATCTCAGGTTGTTCACAATGATACTAGAAGATGGAGGATATTCTGTAGATGCATATAATGACCCTCATACGGCTTTGTCGAAATTCAGGCCTAACTATTATGACATGGCAGTGTTAGACTACATTATGCCAGATCTAAATGGCTTAGATTTATACCGACGAATTAGGGAGATAGATCCAAGAATAAGATGCAGCATACTCACTGCAACCCATGAAAAATTTAGCGAGGATGAAGATAATCCACAAGGACAAGGAAACTTGAGGGGTAATAAGAAAACCCATTGGCAACGAAGAGTTACTAATGGAAATCAATTCGATATTAAACTAGTGCGGGAAATGAAAGAGTACGCATGCTCTAGGTTATGAAAAAAGTAAGGTACTATTCTGGTGTCAATTTTATTCAACATTAATCTTGATATCCTTAGTGCTTAATTCGTAAAACTACACCGATACATATCACCGTTTATGTAAAATATCACCGGTACATTCTGAGCATTTCATCGTCATCCTACTACTATTGGTATAGAAATATGTATTGTTTCTCTAATTACAGTTGGAAAAAGATCCAACATGAAGTCTCAATGACTAACTAATCAGCTTATTGTATTTGCCTGTTAGCACATCAATTGCTGGCCTGTGATTTCCAATTACTATTAACTTAGAACCTGAAAGAGTTGTAGTAAACCTTTGTGATATCCACAGAAAAACCATGTCAAGTGAGTATATTTTGCTTAGTAGTGGCTTTTGCATTTTTTGGTCATTTGTAAGAAGTAATAAATCCAAAGTTCTAATTAATAGTAACCATACCTTTTCATAACAATCATTTCAAAGTGGTAATGTTAAACTTGAATGGTTCGGACAAGAATCTCATATAAGAAGATTTGTTTTCAACTATCGCACTAGTTATTATTTGATTATCGATCTCTTTGCCATACTCCAGTTGCACTGTTGCATCGACAATGCCTTCAGTTATTCCTCTATAAAGTTCCGTATCAGGTCCTGATAATACGGTTGATTCGCCAGGCCTTAAGGTAATAACGTGCTTCGGATTATAACAAATTCCAGATGATATGGCCTTAACTTCGATACTTTTATCGAATAGTAACCTCATAGGACCATTACACCCAAAATTCAATATATCTATCGTATCATTCGAATTATTCCTTACCGTTGCGTTTAAGGTAAAATAATCACCTGCGTGTATAAGCGAGGGATTAGTCAAAATGCTATCTATAATAATATTTCGGAAATCTATGCCTCCGAAAGCATAGCCTTCAACTAATGAAACGATAACTAACGAGGTTATGACCAATTCTATCGTACCAAATAATTTCATGCGTTCGTAACCGAGCTTACACAAAATAAGTTTTTGGTAAGTGCATCTGTTGTAGCTAATTCTACATTATTACAAGAAGGTCTGTGATTTTATTAAGATTTATTTTTAGCTAAGGACTTAGACGTACATATCCATCATATTGTGGCGGCTGGCTGACGATAGAAGGATGCCTAGAATTTTTTTGGTTCTCCGGTCTATTTTGCTCATTCTCGGGTTGATGCCAGGGTCTCGCAGGTAATACCTCTTCTTCTATTCCAGGTGCATTGATTCCAGCCCAGGGTTCTAAAGGTGTCATAATGCCTACTACATCCCCTTCAGCTTGGGTATTAGATTCTCTACCATAAATCAGGTCAGGATCAAGTCTCCATTCCTCACCTTCAATGAGTTGCCAGCTTGCAAAGAGACGACGTAATCAGAATTACGAAATACCTAATGGGACCGACTTAACAAAATATAATAATGTTCTTATTTGGTGCAGCACTTTTTCGGTCCTGTTCGGGAGTGCCAAACTATTGTCCTAGCAAGAAACCCAAATTAGATATTTTTTCTCCAGTTGAAATTAATCAAAGTAGCAATTGTTGATTGAGTCTGACCACGCCGATTCCTTATTTGTAATTTTGAATTGAAATGAAAGCAGGCAGGCAAGCAAGTTTTTTATAGCCTCTTTTTATTATTCCTTACTTCTTCAAACTCTGGTTTTCTTGGCACACCATTCCTCATTCCCCATTCAATTCTATTCAATCCACAAAATCCGGACGCTAATTACCGAAAGAATTATGTACCTAAAAGATGAGAAGTCAAATAATGACATATAGTATCCAATCTAGGTTTTTTGTAATTACTACTGTTTTGTTAATTTGTTTTTCCTCCCATTCGATATCAGCTAATGCACAACCTGATTTACACTCGAAAGCCTTACAAGCGTTTAAGAATTTTACCTCCATGAGTGATGCAGAAAGGATGAATGTCGCAGCAAATATGACTTCTGATGAAGTAGATATGATCATGACAGGTGCTGCCCAAATGACACGAGAAGTGAACGAAACCATAGCAGCTATGAGCCCACCAGAGCTGGAGAAGGCTACTATCCTTCTGTTGAGATCTGGTAACTTCAGTAGCCCCCAAAACGATACCCGAGCACAAGGGCTTGCAAAGATATTGTCTGTAAATGATAATCAATTCCTGAGATTTGAGAATTTCAAGATTACTAATGGACCAGATCTTCATGTCTACTTTACCAATGGTATTGATATAAAATTAGGTATGGATTTAGGATCTCTCAAGGGTAATATTGGCCCCCAAAATTATTTCTTGGGTGATGTTGCAAATAAATATGATACCGTAGTAATTGCTTCAAAGCCATTCGGTACAATCTTTGCAAGTTCCTTTCTCAAATCTTAAATAGAGAATATTCCTCGTAACTTACCCATTTTTATTTTTTAAAAATGAAAGCAGCGAAGTGAAATTAATAATATTAACGCATTATAGTATGCCAGCGTTATATTTTTATACATTAACAGTCTGGTAGCCTGTTGCTCCGTCTGGAAATGGCTCGTTAAATTCAGCAGTTTGGACTTGACCTGTCTTATCAGTTGCCCTGACAATAATTTTGTAATTTTCGCTACCTGCAGGAGTAGAGCCGGCCGTCCAAAGTACCCATGTATATTGGGAGAGTGGATTCTTGATAACAGCGGATTTCCAAGTCGCTCCGCCATCAATGCTTACCTCAACTTTTGAAATTTCACGATCTCCTCCGAATGCTATGCCTGCAATTGGAGCCTTTTGGCCAGGTACTATTTTCTGCATTTCATCTAATTTTCTAAATCTGACTCTTACCTCTGCCTGTCCTGGAATAACTGTAGTTGATGTGGTATGTACATCTGCATTGTTGGTCCAACCATTTCGTTGCCAATACCCTTCATAAACAGTATCAACAAGCTCTATTTCAGTTATCCATTTGGGGTTCATCATGCCATACAACCCCGGCACAATTGCTCTTACAGGAAAGCCATGTTTTGCAGTTAGAGGAGCTAGATTCATATCATAAGCCAGAATGGTACCATCCATGAGTCCATTTTCTAATGGAATTCCAACATCGTAGCCATCAGTGCACCTGAATGCTATGTATTTTGCTCCTGATTTGACCTTTGCTTTAGCGAGAAGATCCTTAAGTTTTATGCCTTTCCATATGGCTGTGCTTATTAAATCTCCACCTATCTTATTACTTACACATTCTAATGTAGCATACTCTTCTACTGAAGGCATTCTCCTAATTTCATCATAGGTGAGTGTCAACGGATTGTCGACTAGACCTTTCACAGCAAGGTTCCAAGTTTTCTCGTCAACCACAGGTATTATAGGATTTATATCAATTCTATAGAAGAGATACGTAGGGGTTAATTCAGAAGCAAGGAGGGGTCTTAGCATAGGATCCTCAAAGCCAGCTGGTATTGATTTTGGTATTGGTACATGACTGTGAAGATGACAATGCAGATTCTTGTTGTTCCTGTTCTTGGCCCTGTTCTGAAAACAATCGATTTAGTCCAAAATATAAAATTGGAACTGCTATTGCAGAAACAACAATAAACCGGAGGAATTCTCTCCTCTTAACAGTCCTTGTCTGGGTATCAGGACTCTCTTCAGATAGCTTTTTAATAGTTTGTCTAGTCCTAAAGAAAGAGGAAAAAATAAAACCAAAGACTAATTGAGGCAAAACTAGTGAAACTGCCAAAAGAGGAATGGAGACTGTCCTTGCGCCAGTACGAAATTGAAATGTAGTTATCAGTAATATAGATATAATTAATAAAATGACGTATGCTACCAATGAAGATTGAAATGCTTTTCCTACATATCCCTTCCATTTTGATTTAGCATTAATTTTGTCTGCAATGATCCCGAATAGACCATATAATATGAAATTAATTACAATAGCAGCTATGAAAGCAGAGTATTTGGCTAAAGGACCAAAGTTCTCTACTGCTTGTGACTCGAATTCTCCTGGAGTGAGTGAGAATAAAGTCTGGGATGCAATCTCAGGAAGGAAAGGTCCACCGGTAAGCGATCTGAACAGTAGTGAAATCCCAATTGCAAGAGCGCCTGCGACCATTCCGGCAGCAAAGGATTTTCTAAATCTGCTGCCATCTTTGACTGTCACATCTATTTCTATATCGTTAATGATTTAAGGCTTTTCTAGATCTTAATTTAATCATAATATTATGAGAGGCTGTCCGGTGCGGAGGCAAAGTATCGCTTCTCCATTCCTTCATACCTCTCTCAATTCTAATAATTGTAGTTACATTAAGATGCACGATTTTATTATTTAGCATAATATGACTTTCCCACTGGTGTCTCCATCCATCAAGTTAGAAGTCGTTGCTACCTATCTAAAGTTGAGAAATTGGTGAGTATGAGGATTGACTCGATTGGGAACTTTAACCTTCACCTCTGCTGTAAAAGTTGTTACTTTTCCGTTCATAACGCCATGTGGGTTCGTATCTGCTTGGTCCCAATAACTAGATGGGTTCAGTAATTTTCTACTAACAATAAATATTAATACTCATTTCTTAGTTACCCACTTCCAGATACTTTAAAATGATACTTACTGACGCACAAGTCTCTCTTTCCATCTATTAGCAATAACATAACTGCAAGGGAGTGTGGGGCGGAATTTGAGGTACTCGGTTTCGCTTGAGGAGTAAGACTCGAGCCCATCGGTCATTCTCGTAAAGTCATTCGTTACTGTTGAAATGATTGTTTAATTAACATCGACTAATGTTAATCTATATTTGATTCTTGAACTCCAATTATAGTGCAAGTCTGATAGAATCTGATGTGGCTGGCCGTACGTATATTGTTTACAATATCAATCCTGACTCTTAGAAAGAGGTTTTCTCCTTAATCGGGGACACGAGTCATTTTTCATGATAGGTTGAAAGGCTATTCGACTCATAATTTATGATTTTGAGAGGAAAAAGCTATAACTAAATTCGTTTACGAACCTATAAGCACGAAAGAACCCCCGCATACATGGAGGCTCGTGTGAGACCTACAAGTTCATCACCACGGCTAAGGAAATTCCGGTCTCGCAAGCGCTTAGCGTTACAAGTCTTGTCGTGGGCAGTCTTAAATTAAATATCTCCATTGCAGACAATATGTCGTATTTCGATTCACTTTTACCTGATTTAGAATCTTTGAACAGTGCAATGCCGGAAGATAGCGATCCTCGATATTAAAGAAACCGTGAAGTTATGACGTTATTCGACAAAATTAACTGTTGACTATTGAATAAGAAATTTTATTGTTATAAATGTGGAAAAGATACTGAAATCGAAAAGATAATTGATCTAGTTTATTCAGTAAGCACTCTGGTAAGTTCCTTAAACCGTGGGTGATCGAAACTCGTCTTCAGATTTTGCATTATCCTTAAATTCTGGATGGAGTTGTATGGCACTTTCCAGGTCGTTTAGTGCTCGCCTCTACAAGATTTTTTCTATTTAGCTGATCAAACAAAGACGTCTCACTTAGTAGTGAACTCCTCTGGTAATAATACAATCCATCATCTGGGTTAATTTGTATTGCTATATCATAATTCGTCCGTGCTACATTAAGAAGATCTAAAATTTCCTTAATTTTCGACTCCGAAAACAAAGGTGCCGCAGTTGCCATAATCCTTCTAGCTTTTAATCTCGCAATAATGCCTTTATTAGCCCACGCATCATCAGCCTCTTTTTCAAGCTCAATAACCTTGTCAAAGCAAGCGTCTGCATCTTCAACTTTATTTTGAGCTAGAAGGACATCCCCCTTCCTGAACCAGGAGTCTTTATAAAATGGATCTAGCTCCGTAATCTTATCCAAACTTTCTAGCGCCTCATCGTATAATTGAAGATCGAAGAGTAGTTTTTCTTTATCATACCGAGATTTTATGTCATACTCATCAACTGCGATAGCTTTGCAGTACGCATCAATTGCTTCGTCATATCTTTTCAATTTTGTTAATGTTTTCGCTTTATAATAAAAGGAAAGGCCATAAGTTGGGTCGATCCTTATTGCTTCATCGTACGCATCAATTGCTTCTTCGTATCTCTGTAACTCGTCAAGGGCATTGGCTTTATTATATCTGGAGAGAACATAATTCTTATTGAGATCTATGGCCTTGATAGCCGCGGCTAGTGCGTCCTCGGGTTTGTTCATATCTAGTAAGAATTTTGATCTATTAGACCATCCTGCGAAATCAGCAGGTTCAAGGTTTAAAGCTTTATTGAAAAATTGTCTGGCCTGACTTTCCGAATGGCCTAGGTGCTGCAAAGATCTCGCTCTATAAATAAATTTCAAATCCTCGTTGACCTTCATGTCAGGGTCAAAAAATTTGTAGTCTTTCCCGAACAGAGTTTTATATATTTCTTTTAACTGTTTCAATATAGTACCAAAGTACGTAAACGTACCGGCTAGCTTTTCCTCTTTCCATCTGTCCTCAGATCTAATCTCAAGACACTTGGTAACCATTTGTTGTAGAACCAATGGACAACTAGGGTTGTATGTAGAAAAATATTGCCGTATATGATCAGCAACATTATCAATCAGGATATTCACCCCATCCATGGTGGACCAGCTATACAGACGTGGCATCCTGCCGCTCAGTAATTCACCTGCAATAACACCAAACGAAAATAGATCTGAATTCTCATCTATTACTCTGGATATTGATCCAAATTGTTCTGGAGAGCCATATCCGGGGGTACCGGCTACCTTGGATAACCATGAAAATCTTTCGTTGATACCATGTGGGCTTGATTTTGTACTTTCTTTATTACTATTATCCTGATTTATAGTGGCACTTCTTAGGTTGCTTTCTGTAGCAATTTTTACGATACCAAAATCAGAGATCTTGGCAATAAAAGAATTATTGGCTTGATTTTCTTTCATTAATATGTTAGAGGGCTTTAAATCCCTGTGAATCAAACCATTTTCATGTGCGAACTGAAGTCCAGTGGCAACTTGAATCAACACTTCCATCGCGACTTGTAAATTGTGGACTCTTCCGTTTGAGGCCCAGTCATTGAGCGTACCCCCCTGAACATATGCTAACAATATTCTGGGAATATTTCCTATGATTTCAAATCCATAGAAATCGACTATATTCGGGTGGATTAACTGTACGTATGCTCTTATTTCATCCTTAAAAGTCGCGAAATTTGGATCGTTGATGAAAGCTCTATATGAAAAGGTTTGAGCTTGCGCATTTTTATTACTACTTAATTGTGATTTTAAGACAAACCTATCTTTGCTCGAAACTTCTTCACATAGTAATAATTCTGCCATTCCACCAGGAGGGAGTTGCCTAATAATTCGAAGAACTAGCCCATGAAATCTGATAAAATTACCTTGATAGCTAAAGGCCGAATCCCTCATTTGTTAAAAATGCTCCGAAATTTAAATGAGGCTGACTTATCTTAGGTTTTTGGAACTCATGGTTATTGTGCTGATGATAGCTGGTTTCGCTCACTTAAAGAATCATTCATAATTCAGAATAATCATCAAGGCACATTGCATCCCAATTTTGCCGGACATGGCGTTTACACGTATGAAATTTATCGAAATCTTCAATGGATGTTAGTAGGATGGAAACTACCGCTAAGTGCACAAGGTACATTGACGTCATCTCTCTTTAGCCCGAGCTCAAGTCCTACTTTAGCGTCTTTCAGGAAAGATGGTAGGACCGGGGAAGGAATATTTTTCTCAAGTTATGATGGCACTGGATGGACACCAGCGGCACAGGTACAAAGTGTAGCAACAAGCACAAGCCCAACTTTAGCGTCGTTCAATGGCAAATTGTACATGGCGTGGAAAGGATCTGGTCGTGACCCAAAAATATGGTGGTCATTATACCCTCGCTCAGTGCCCACTGCTTGAAATACGGGATTTTTTCCTTTATTTGATAGTTTCGAATTTGCTTCGCTAATTTTGACATGATTGAACTTTTCCTTACTTGCTGGAGCTCTAATGGCTGACCCTTACATTGGCTGAGCCTTCGCATTTATAGCGGCAGTACCAACATCTATGTTGACGGCCTTTGATCCAGGAACAAAGTGTAATAACGTTCGGAATGCGTGGAGAATGTTGAATTCTGCAATAATAAAATTTAATCACCACATCGTATTAAAGAACGAGGTGATTGCTACATATGAAGCCGGGAGTCGCGTACACCTCAAGTGGTATCATTTATGAGGAGCTAGCCCCTAAAATTCAAGAACAAAAATAAAAGGATGAAAAGACATTTGAAAAAGAGTCCGATTTACAACAGAACCAAAATAATGATGAAATGACTATGGCCTAGCCTAGATTTTCCTTCTAGATGGGGGATACATAGAACAGGTACAAACATCATACAATCTCTATTATCGGTTAAACTATTGACGATAGTTCTTTATATTCATTCCCTGCTTTCGTCAGCCTTGATTACTTTGGCGGTTACGTTATCGGATATAGGAATGTATTCCTTCAGAACTACTTTAGGTTCTCTGTGTCCACAATTATCACAGACGTAAATATGTACATCACTAATTTCTCCAACCGCTTTAGTACTCTCATCCGCTGTTTCTGCTTCAGCACTTGGTCTAAGATGTCCTTTACTACAATTAGAGCACAATTCCATGTCGTCTGTTTTCATCCAATACGACGCCCAAGATTATTAATTCGGCTTGGCGAGATAGCTCTTCGAAAGGGCAATACCAACAACCCTGCTTCTGCTGACTGAAATATGATGCCACAAGTGGAAAGATTCACCTATATGATTCCAACGTATATTGATTTGCTTCGAAGCTGATGTTTGACCACTTTCAGATGACCTTTTACTTGATTAAGGTATATAATAAAATATTATGTGATTTAGGCTAGTCATGAACTATGAAAGTAAGGGTTTACTTCTGCAAAGAGCCTGAAATTGAGATTATTATTAAAAGTAATAAAATTGGTAAGCAAGCATTAGATACTATTTACGATTTAGTATGGGAATGTGAGTTTAAAAATATTCTGAATGTAGGAAGAGTATGGCTCAAGTTTAAAGAAGAGAACAAGGTTCTCAAGCAATCATTAAAACAGTTACCTTCCGAATCAGAAGAAGCAAGTTATTACGAGCAACGAGCCGACATCATAAAGAAAATACTTGTATGTTTATATGGCACTACAGGGTCGTACTGGAATAAATATGGTAACGTTTCAGCCTTCGAGGCAATTAACAAGAAATCTAGAGAGATTTTGCTGAAGACAAAAGACATTGTCCAGGAATTGGGTTATGAACTAATATATGCAGATACAGACGCAGCATTTGTCCACAAGGATAACGCCAGCAAGCAGGATTACTATGAACTAAGACAGATAGTCAGCAAGAAAACTGGTATGTCATTGTCCCTCGAATATCATTATAAATTCATAGTCTTGCTACCCCTTGAAGCTGATGAAAAACTAGAGGCCTTAAAGCATTATTTTGGAATTACATATAGTCAGGAACTGGTAACTAGAGGCATTGAAACGAGAAGACACGATACTCCGAATTTCATAAAGCAATTTCAGACCGAGTTGCTATATACTCTGTTTGACTGCGATAATTCTACAGAGATATTTGACAGGACATTCGAAGAAGCGTTACGTTGTATAACCAAGACTATTGACAAAGTAATGACCGGAGAGATTGAGCTTCAGGATTTGGTAATTTCAAAACAACTTCGTATGAATATTTACAATTACAGAAGTGTATTTCCTCATGTGGCCGCAGCTATCCAATTGAGTAATAATGAGCGTGTATCAAGAGGTGACAATATCGAGTATGTTTATACAGACTCGCAACATCAAAATCCACTCTCAAGAGTTGTGCCTGCACAATTTATTCGGGATAATGATAGCTTGGAGTACGATAAGGAAAAGTATAAGGAAATGTTGCTCGATGCTTCTGAATCTGTCTTAGGGATTTTTGGGTTCGATAGGACACTGTTTGGTAAACCAAAGGACAAGAAGTGGTGGATGCAATTAAGAAGGCACAGAGAATTGGATGTGAAAGCTGAGACTAACATTTCTTAGTATCACAGAATCCGTAATATTATTGAGTTGGAATAACAGAATAACTGTATATTCATTAGAAACTATTAGGAAATAATCTAAATTTAAGACTAACTCCAGATAAGGGGAGACTTGTCAGACCTCCCTCTCCAGAGTTGTGAAAAGTCGGTAATACTTGTATTCTCATGAAAAATATTTAAGGTTTGACCACGTCCTTGAGTTTAAACTTGATGGACGGACCAAATAGAATGGAAATGGACCCATCCACCAAGCAGATATTCATGAGTTGGTCGAGGTCATTTTAAGGGGTAGTTAATCTGACCTCAACCAGCTACTAAAAAATAATACTTTTCCAAGGGCGATATAACCATTAGTTAACTAAGTTTAGTCATCATTTAAACTTCATTTTAAGACTTTAAATTTGCGTTTCATACCAACTCCAACGGATTGGGGAGTGCCATCATCATCCTCTCCATTCCGTTGTCTTATCCAATTTAGAACGGTGAACCTGAACCACTATTTTTAGAGTTCCAGAGATGATTCTAGAAACCTCTTGGAGCCCGTTGACTTAATTACCAATACACTTGAAGAGCTAAGACATAAGTAGGAACGCTATCTTCAGGATTATTTTTTTCTAATAGTTGATTCCTTCTATCGTATCTCTATCACTGCTTTTGCACACAGGACATATACCAGTTTGTTTTTCAGCCATGGTTGTAAACATACAACCGCAATCAACGCAAGCAAAAATCCATTTTTGAGGAATTACACCCATGAGTAAGATATTCGCTAGTTTTTACGTTTTGCTGCATTACAAATGATTTTGGCGACGTAGTCATCGATTCCGAGGATAGATGCTAAATCACTTGACTGCAAATGGAGTATTCTTCTACGTGTGAAGCCATAATCTATCAAAAGGTCCTTTAGTCCATCAGCTATTTCTAATTCCTTTACATCGCTATACCTAACGGTGGATTGATAGGTCATAAAACTATAAAGAGCATTATTAGTTATATAGCTGATGACAATGATTAGGTTAGATTTAGTTTAATCTATGTGATTTTGCTCATACTATATTCTAGCCCACCATTTATTAAATAGAATCTCCAAGAGCTAAATATGAGAAAACAATTAGTTCTAATCATCCCTCTACTTGCAGCAATGATAGGCATGCTAGCAATAGCAGGATTGAACTCAGTAAACGCACAGAACATGAGTACGCCAGAGGCTAACATGACAAGCATGTCCAATTCAACCATGGGAGAAGATATGACTGGAAACATGACAAATTCGTCAAGTCCGATGATGACTAATAGCTCATAGAAACAAACAGAAAACCTTCCAAACGTCTTAACCCTCTTTTTTGTTATCTTTTATCAGTTACGTAATTCTAATAAGGCTAACTCAAAACTGACATGGAGATTTACGAAGAAACCCCACATCAGGTGGTCTGAAAAAAAACTCTAATAAAATATAGAGATTAATTTTATTAAAGCTATTGACGATTATCTAGATAGATAATAAGAAAAACTGATGCATGGATAGCCGGACAAGCACCCACACATCAGCTGAGTTGTTGATTCTACGAAATATTGTAGCTGGAGGGAAATGAACTGTCAAAGGTCTTACTCCTTTAAAGGAATTTAGAGAGCATGTATTGTCGTAGTTACTAAAAAGGGTATGATGCGGCGCCAAAATGTTAATCTATGTATATTGTAATACATCAATTGATGGAATCGCGCAGGACCGAGACTGCTGACCTTTATGAATCAAATTTTACACAATTTTCGGATTTTGGGTACGGGTACCGATAAATGGTAAAAGCAGAGCTATTCAAACAATCGTTAGGTAGCCATTTTCGACTAATTCATTTATCCTTAGTTGGCAATATTTTCGAGTATTTACACCATTAATTTTTATAGTATACTCCATTCATCAGAACGATAAATTGAATCTTAAAAGTATAATCTTACCAACTTTTGCAGCACTTACTCTATTGGTTGCGACGGTGTCAGCAATTACAACAATGCCTCAATCAGCCAATGCGTTTTCCTGGCCGTGTATAGACAAAAAAGAGGGAAAAGCGCCAATGGCATTCTCAGATGATAATCTCTATGTCGCATGGTGGGGAAATGGGACTGGAAATTTCGAAGTAATGTTCAAGGCATCCAATGATAACGGACAAACATTTGGAGATAAGATTAACTTGAGCAACTCTACAAATGGAACTTCTGTAGGAGCAGGCGTAGCAGCATCAGGAGACAATGTTTATGTGACATATTGGGATAATAAAACGGGAACCGGAAGAGTATATGTAAGAGCATCGGCAGATAACGGAAAAACGTTTGACCCTGAAATTACATTGACCGAGTATACGCCTACTAGCCCAGTGCCTTATCCGCAGACTAAGGAGGGGCTGGCAAAATTGACGCCTTACGAATTGAAGATTGCAGCAGGAGGAAACAATGTCTACGTTGTAGCTAACGGAGCAGAAAACGTGAACAACATAACATCCCCTTCTGATATTTTCATTAGAACATCAAATGACAATGGAAAAACATTCGGTAAGGAGATTAACTTGAGTAACTCTACAGGAATACAATCAACTCGCGGAGAAATAGAAGCATCAGGAGACAATGTCTATGTATCTTGGTGGGATAAGTCAGATGGCAAAGACCAACCAATGGTGAGAGTAAGCAATGATGGCGGAAAAACATTTGGCGAAGCAGCTATGCTGACAGCCAATTCTACTTCATCGTCATAGACAATAGGAAATCAAATACAACAAGACATTGGAATCCGTCACAACTAACTTTTCTATTTTTCATTATATTGTTATAATGGACGTAGAGTAAGATAGATATGCTGCCTGTATTTTCTGCTGCACTATATATCCTGTTTATATTACTAGTACCATTGTCGCCTTTGCTGGCATTCAGTACGTTATCCGACAACAACAATTTACAAGAGATAGCAACAACTATCTCCAAGGAACAAAGCAATAACCTGACACCATATGTTAATTCTATCCAGGGTATCAAGGTCCAATATCCTTCTGACTGGCAACTAGAACGTGGCGATAATGACTATCATAAGCTCAATATTATTGCCGAATTTTTGCAACCTAATCAGAGTAATTACCTTAGCCCAAATATTTCAGCATCACATAACAGCTTTAGAATAAGTGTTGAAAATTACAGCGAATTTGCAAACAATCAAGATATCAATAACAGGACAGGTAATGAATTACAAAATATTGGTAATCATAGATTAGGAGCTATAGGAATTTCTTGCCCTGGTTTTGATTTGAAAAGTTATGTACGTAATGCGACCTTGGCTGGCAGCCCAGCATACGAGATAAACTTTGATTATTCTTATTTGGATAATAATAAAAAGGCAATAGAAATTTGGACTGTTAAAGATGATAAAGTATACATCATAGATTATGTGGCCTATGAGCAGGTATATGACACAACCGTGCCAGTTGTCCAGAAGATGATTGAGTCATTTGAAATAACTTAACAACTAATACTACTCACGAGGAATTAGCTTCAATGAGGCTGGTCGGGTTTTTCCCGTCCAGTATGCGCCTTTTTAGAATGTTTATCCAACTTTTCTTTGTCCTCAAATGTCATAGGACAATGTTTGCATTTAAAAACATCGCCTTTCTTACCCTTGAATAGATTGAAATTTAGTTTCATTCTGACTATTAAGTGACAATAAATTACTAAAGTGTTTAACATCGACTACAGGATATCAAAACAGCTGGAATACGAGAAAGAACTAAAAACTCCTAATCCAGTTTGTGAAAGACGTTGCATAATTAATAATGGACTTACCATCTACGCCTTTCAGCCTAAACGATGGTGCACTCATTTATTTTTAAAACCTGGTTTGAAAGTGTTTTTACCTTTAAAATGCTCGTAATATTAGATTATTAAACTAATGAAATAATAAAAAACATTTAAAAGACAAAAATGGTGGGCTCAAAATATTGTTGACTAAAAAAGAGGAATTGGAAGATTTAGTTGAGCAATACGAGGCTAATATGGGTAACGCAACAAGTTTACGCGTTAGAATTATGGAGATAGTAATGATAAGTATAATGACGATAAATACAAGGAAAAAATACTGCTAAGAATATCCAATGCTACGGACGAGTTTAAGTCCTTCATGGATGAAGAGCGAAACTCAACAAAATTATAAAATTGATGAATTGAACAGACAATGCTTAGGAGTCTAGTACCTCGAAGCGTGTAATTAAATTAGAAGCCTATTCAACTAATATTTTTATTAACTTGGTTGCAATGTAAATATTAAAGACCTCTAACTATGCACATTAGACTGTTCCTAAAAGCGGCATCCTTTTTTGCAGCGCCAGGCCATCTATCTTAAGATGAATTCTTTGATGCTTCCTCGTCCCAATCAAATGAGTGAACCTTCGTAATAGTTTCGTATGTTCAATTACTTTGAAGCAAGCGGCGAAATTGTCCAAAAGATTTGACAACATCTGGTCTGTCCGAAATTAGATTCAAAATTGCGGTGTTTTGTTCAAACGCGAGTCTAATGAGCACTGTGCATTGCTTAGGCTATAATAATTTTAGCCATACTGGGTACAACAAAAAAAGAAAGAATTGCTTTTATTTTGCTGGCATAGTAACCGGCTCTTGGTACTTGTTCAAGCTCAGGCTCAACTTCAAATTCATCATCAATTATGTTGAGGTTTTTATCTTTCTTTTTATTTGGTATTTCGAACTCAAAACACATTGTGTAATATATTGCATTTCAAAGTATAAAGGCCTTTAACGACCTTCAATGTTCCAAATAACAGCTAACTATTCTAGTTCTGGTCTGGTCTCCCTGATTTTGCGAGGTCTTCTGCTTTAAGACTAGTTCCACACTTACGACATGCGTATGTTCTTGTACTTTCCTGAGTTTCGAAAACAATTACTGTATTAGGATTCAGGTCCGTTTCACAATTGGGACATTTGGCTGGCACAGTCATCATTAGTTAGAATACCAAATAAGTCTTCACTGCTCCTGAGCAAAAAATGCTGACTGGTGCGAGAGGAAGGTAATTCAACCTGAGCCAACGCATGTGGGACAAGTCGCATTTGCAGTTCCACTACACATTGAACATGTCTTATAACTTCCGTTATCAGGTAATTGACCGATTCCTTTGCATTTCGGACACTTGACTTTTCCAACACCATTACAATTAGGACATTTTTCTTTGGACATCAAATTTACTCCAGTTGATTGATTCAATAAATAGCATGTTGTTTATCGAGTTTTTATGAGTAATATTGAAGCCTCTGAGGAGAATGTTAAATCTCCTTCCACATATGGGAATGTCTCTTATCAAGAGTATAGAAAAAAGGAAAAGAAGAAAAACAAAATCGAGTCCGAAGAAGCCAAGATAGTTTAGGGAGAAGAATCAGTATCTATGCTTATCAGTTCATACCAGCACTGAAAATATTCGCAATACGGACCTGAGACAATACGCATTAGTCTTCCTAATTCCTCCAATACAAATAGTCCAAGCATGATTAGCAAGCCCAGTAATATGGGGACAAATTATTCTCAAGTAGTTCCCGGTACGGAACTAAAAACGATTCCTAATACAATAATACCTAAATCGTTTGGAGGATATAAGAACCCTGAACCAGAAAGCAATCTGGTGGTCGACGGTAGTGAATCTGCAGAATATTCAAATCCTCGGATATCCATGAAATAAAACTATTCGGCAGACTGGATGGTAAAAGATTCTGGGAATAGATTAATGGTAACATTTAGACCTCTCCAGAATAATGAACTTCCTGGTCAATCCAGAGATGCGAAGGTAAAAGCGTATTGAGCTTTATACTTATGCTCCGACACTTTGACGTTGAAACTTTTGAGACTGAGCATTAGCATGACCAGGTCTAGAAGTCATTCATCTTGATTGCCACTAAATATCCACTACTGAGACTGGGCATGCGCTACTCCCGGAATGGTTAGGCTTAATCAATGTTCAATAGTTGAGCACACCTGTTGAACAATTAATTGGTTTGGTTTCAAAAAAGGATATGTTTAGTATGTCTCGAATCATTATTGAATGAATGTCATAGAAACGTGGACTCCTCTCCCGATACAACGCACAAGCTAACTAGGATAAGTTAGATACTCCCACATTAATTTAAATAAAAAACGGTCTTCCTCCAGTACCTTCAAGTACCTTCATTTCTGTAGTTCTATGACTATCTCTTCAAGTCTTTGAACCTTGACAATAATCGCATCAAGGCTCACCTGGTCCTGGTCTAACATGGACCAAATTTAGTATTGGCTAGAAATTAAACTCCTTTGTCGGACACGCCAACTCCATCATTTAAAAACGTGTATTTATTGTAGTGTTTATGACGGCATAGGTCACATTCAAACTGTTCTCCTACTAATTTATAATTGTGTATTTCAGTTGAGTCCCCCAGCCTATTAATTATTAACTTTCCATCCCGACAATTCAGACAATCCTGTCCAACGGCAAATTTAGTGAAAGGTGTATTCTCTAGAAATTCTGCGTTTTGCATTCTAAGATAAAACCAAAGGTCTTGGTAAACAAGACTATTTTTAGCATAGGGATGTCCTGTAATATCCAGTATTGGTAATGCAAATTCTATCATGGTTCTATCAGTGCTATCTTTTAAGTCGAAAAAACTAATTGTATTTTTAATTCCATCAGCATAGCCACTTAATATTTCGTAGCTGATAACTGTATTGGGGATTAATTCATACCTGACGTCTACGATGACATGGTCTGTATCTTTGTTCAAGGAGATATTCCAAAACTCCTTGGTTATGATGGAATTATCTGACTGACTGACAACTTTAACCCACTTACAATATTTGGCATATCTAATTGGATATTCTTCCAAATTTCGAAAATAATCAAAAGCAAATTGCTTAGTTGCTCTATATTCACCTGTGCTGTGTGGCATGCTATCATACATTGGGATTGTTGCTTTCTATGACCTAAAAAGGATTTTCATACATTCTATGGTGTACGCTTTTTGACTTAAATTTCAGTCAATTAGTTTGTGGCACTTTCCGCTGTAGGTTCCGGGTTTAAGATTTTGCTGCAGTAGCCTAAGCATGTTTATGAAGTTACGTCATAAATCCTTCAAAATAGTTTTCTAACATACATTAGACCAACAATTTCGACCCATTACGTTGGTTTCGTAATTGACATGCTGCTAGGTCTGAATGTATATGAATAATGACTGATTTGGTAGTTAACCGATATCTTAACTCGAGTATATCTAATCGACCAGATATCATATTATTGATTTGTTTCTAAAAAGTATGGCCTGTACTCTGTTTTTACATCCATAATTGATTTGAGATGTAGACTTGCCGCGTTACATTATTATATGAATGAGTTAGTACGTGATGAATAACGTATACTTTTTTTGCTCTAATCTTCAAAACTAATAATGCTGCAACCGCGTCGTAGCAACAGAAAATTTAGTTTTAGATGAGATATATGTATACGTACTAATCATTTCCATTGGTATACCATATTTTATTACATTAATTCTAAGCCAGTATTGAGCCTTACTGCTGAGCAGACTCTCGGGTAGACGGTATTATGTAATGGAACATGGTCTACTTTCTGCATATTGTTATTAATCCTCCGATTAAAGTAGACCCTGTGCAAAGTAGACCTGGACGGTAGAGTTTATATCTTCAGGAGGTAAATATGCATTGTTATGCTTGCGCGTAAGACCGTAAGGACCAAAGTTCTATCAACAAAAATAACACCACGTGATGCTCAATATCTAAATATGATGGTCGAAAGATACCATGAGAAAGGAATTATTAAGCAAGCCAAGACATCTAGACTACTCAGACTTATAGTTAAAAGTTTTTTGACTAGAAATTGTCCCGAGTATGGACACAAGACATCTATCAGTTACCAGCAACAAATTAGTAAATTGTATTCAGACACTAAAGATGATACTAGGTTTACTCACTCTTATCCACTCCAAGAGACAAATTACCCTCCAGAGCTATCAACAGCAAACACTACTTATGTGAGACGACGTACTTCTTATGCGGACCTGACGCGCCAATCACAATGATTTCACTTAACCCAATAAATTCGGCTAGGCATGGAATAGTCCACCACTAGATTGACTAACTGATACCAGTATTAAGAACAGCTAGCTTTTGGGAACTTTACATTATGATTTTTCAGATACGTGTATGAACTCTCCTAATTGATAAAGATGACAGGGTGAGGCATAGTAACAAAAATCCTGGTAAAACTAACCCGTTTGACCTTTTGTTAAATAACCCTAGAATAAAGGTGTGGATTAATGCACCTAGTAAATGGGATGTAATTACTGGTCGTGGAATATTATGGGTAGTCGATTTGAAAAAAGGAGTCGCTAAAAAACATGTATGGTTAAATGAAAGAATTCTTGAGGTTCCTTATCCTGAGTATATAACAAGTCTCAAAACAATTGACCAATTTTTATTAATGTTTTTTTGTAGTAATGGATTTAATATAACATTAGACTTTAGAGAAAGGAAAAAAGGCATAATAAAATTTGCTCCGCCACTGCTCGATAAATATAAAGTTGAACGTTGAACTGCTAGTTGGTACAGTCTTATATTTGCTAACTGCAATAATTTCACTTAACTTACTAAATTGCTTCTACATTGTAGACCTTACCAATGATTTACAAGTTGATACAAGGCATTGACTGGCTAAATTTTTGAAGAATCCATACTATGGTAATTGGCAAGATGTGAATTCTGCGCTTTAGCTAATTCCTTAACATCTGCACTTAATCTGTCAATACTAGATAGTATCTCTGAGACTGGGTTAATAGTTGACTCCATGTACTTTACCAGAGGTCGGTCCACTTTTACCAACGATTCGCATCTCGCATGTGCCTTTCCTCCAAGGTTCTTTACGTATATACGAAAAGTTTGGAACGCTGTCGACAGTTGAACATCAGGCAATGTTAGTTGAGCCTCATCTGTAATTGACACATCTTTGTTAAATTCACATTGCTTCAGAATCCATTTGGTAATAGGAGGGACAATTCGTCCTCGTGGGTCACTTATCTGGTATTCTATGCGGTCTCTAACTTGCCCAAAATATGAATTCAGTATGGCCACGTCTTCTTCCGTTTCTAACTTAAAAGGGCTATTACTGCATACTACATGCAATACTAGTTTACCATTCTTATAATAGACACATTTAACTTCAGTGTTGTCAATCCTCTCTGTTTGTAGTTCACCTAAATTTCCTTTCCAGGGTTTGGCACCAATTAAATCGTAACAGTCTTCATCTAAAAACATCTCAACTATTATCTTATGTATTAACATAGGGCTGAATGACAGACTAATCATAATGTCTCGCAAATGGTTGGCCTTTTGATATTCAAGACAATTAGATAAGGGGTAATTGGTATTTGTATTACAATTAGTACCTGTCGTATTTGTTGTATAAGATGTATATGTTGTATGTGTTGTTTGTCTAGTACCCGTGGTTCCTTCTAGTACCCTTTGTATATTATTGAGGTACTCTACTACACCGTAATGCCTACTCTCCGGATAATAACTCTGTGGATTATACGCCTAGGTGCGAAGAATAGATGTTTCTGCACTCCTTTCTTTAAGATTCTTTGGGCTCTAGTCTTTCTTATGCCATACTTGTCTACAAGATTCTCAAAAACCATGCCTTTTTTTCTCTTGTCAAATAGTTCTTCACCAAATACCACCACATCTTTTATTCTAATATTTTTTCTACCGCCTACAATATGGCCCAAGTGTTCGGATGGTCCATTCTCTGGTGACGTATTTGGTACATTAATCAAACTGATTCCTTCTTGGTCTCTTGCGCTGTATGCGGTTTCTCTATAGAGACAGAAAATACCTCTCCAGTCTCAGTATCCAAATAAGCTACAATCAGGATTTGAGGGGGAAAATCGTCAGTCTTCTGACTCTGAATGTAGCGCAGAATCTCATTTATATTGATTGGGATTTCAAATTCTTTTCTGTACTGGGCCCCGGCAGCCAATTGAGTGTCAGCTGTCGTAGGAACAGAACAGGCCTTCAACGCTTCCTTTAGTTCCTGAATCTGCAATACGTATTCTTTGCAATCTGGACATTCAATTTTCTGCAAGTTTATTTCATTGTCTTCAGGCTTGACCTCTGAATGTCTGGACCACAAATGCACGTCTTTTGATTTTGAATCTGATTCGTCTCGATTAATTGAAATCATTGAAGTCGATGGTGTCAAGACATCCTCTGACTCATAGTCCTCCACGGAACTAACATTTTGTCCATCATGCTTTAGCACGAAGCTGTAGGGAAACCCGTTAGTCCTATCTGAACGTACATTATCGTGTATAACGTCTGCGAGCGTGCTATTCAATATGACTTTGCCCGGCCTCAATTCTTCCTCATCACAAACTTCGGTCTTTCGTTCTGTTACTTCATTGACTTCTTTGTTTGGGAGAGCCTCTTTTTCGAACGCGTCGTTGCAAATCTGCAACGGCGACTTCTTTCGCCTTAACCGCTGCATTTTCTGTTCTTAGCCGAGTCTGGAAGGTAAGAGTATACAGTTCTTCGACTTAGACTTTTTATTTTTGAAAGTAACAGTTCCTTTGCTTCGTAAGGAGTAAAACCTTCAGATAGGGCTTGTTCATAAGCTCCATTACTTTCTTTTTACCATTTCCATAGGCCCTATCTGCCTGTTGTAACATCGATCGCAGTTTAAGAGAAATTGGTCTTTCATTTGGTACTGTTGACATAGAATTAAACACCGCCTCTTGCACAAGCTTTGCAGTCCTTGCCATGATCTGCATAGTTAGATTCAGGTACTGTCTTCGATCCTAACTCGTGTCAATTTTGTAAGATCGTTTCCGTTCTTTCGATTCTTAGTGGCCTCAAAAGGTAATCATGACATCCTCTTAGCCAATAGAACTGAATTATTTCTACCTCTTGATGCAGCCTCAATATATCCTTAGTAAGTGTCAAATATTGGCGATAAAATTTCATACCATGTTTTGCATTGTCCATGTTCACTTAAGATCAATCCTCAGGAATGAGTTGACGGCTCCGCTAAAGTGGCACCAATGCTCGTTTGTGTCGATGATGCAAATTTTTTTATGCAGCTGTCACAAACGAAGATGGTCAGAGCACCCATCGTGTCCATTGGAATATCCAACCTAGTTGTAGCATGTTTGTTACAATCTGTTGCCTCACAGACCTGCTCCACGTGGTCATTCGATTTACTCATGTCTACTCTTCTCCAGATTCTTGATCGGGCAAACCGAGCTGTTGATGCACGTAATCTAAACTCAAGAAGGTCGCAGACTATATTGTCGTATGTTTCGCCCTTTTTGCCGATGGCTCGGAGATTGTCTCTTGTAGATTTCTCGACTATGATTGTGGTATTTGGCATGTCCTTATCATATAGAAACATATAGTAATATATTATGACTATACTACTATACTGCATGTATACGCCTGATTTGACTGAGCAGGAGAAAACTATTTTAAAATTTACCGAGAAAAATCAAGGGTGCTCCAAACAACTTCTTGTAGATGAATTTAAGGGTAAATATTCCCGAGCCACCGTTTTTAAAATACTTCATAGCTTAGAAGAGTTTGAATTAATCTACGTAATACCAAATCCTGAAAACCGACAAACAAAGTCCGTCTATTTGGGGAATGGAGGTATTATTAATAGGGTCAATAAGGAATTAGATTCATTACAGTCTGCTGTGAAAGGAATAATCAATGCGCTCCATAAGTCGAATATTAGCAATGAAGATGCATACGAAATGTATCATCAAGTAATGGATATTTTTTCTGACGTCATGAGGAGCTATCTGGGCTGGTCGGTCGTTAGATGGCCAAGAGAAACAAAAAATAAAAAAATTTTGGAGAGGACATATGGAATATTATTTCTCAGAATATCAGAAATGGTATCGTATCTAAGCCGTAATTATTATCCTGTTGAAGATGAAGGTATAGATGAATTAATAGTTAGGTATCCCTATTATAGAATTCAACAAATAAAGGACAATTTGTTAGCTTTGAAAAAAAGTTCAAAAGGCACAGATATTGAAGAAAAAAGTCAAGAGCTCCTACTCGCTATTCAAAAAATAAGTGAAAGTGAAAACATAGATGAGAAATCACACCAAACTTCGTCCATTCAAGCTTGAAATGATTTTTCAGTCAATTTTTTTGTTAGTGTTTGAGGTTTAACAAAAGAGAGGACAGGATTTTGCTGTATCATAGAAATAACTTCGCTTAATCTTTCCTGCATTTCTTCTCGTATTTCTTTCATTTCTTTTTCATGTCTTATTTTCATAATCGTGATTTCATCGTGTTTCTTAGTTAGTTGATTAACCTCTAGTCTAAGCTTGTGTTCTTCACTTATAGTCAGAAGATCTCATAACATTTGCGTAGCCCAACATCTTGTCATTTCCTTCCAGCAAATCATTTGGCGTAGGCTTGAAATACACTCCGGTTATTCCTAACGCCTTATGTCCCATTAGAACCTCGACTGTCAGAGGAGGCAAGCCTTGAAGGGTACATGTGGTAGAAAAAAATTTACGCAATCCATGACACTGCATAACATCACGTCGCTCATACTGCGGCCTTGTATCTGATTCCATTTCCCCATTTGACACTTTTTCTAATTCAGGCTTTCTTTCTCTTACTCCACTCGATACTAATAATCTGAAGATACGGGCACGAAGACTGAATGTTGATAAGGTCTTTGGGCTTGCAGCCCGAATTGGGTCATTAATGTCAAACTCATCCTCTCAGCAGAGGTTCTGAAGGCTTTAGCCGGTCGCCGTTTCTTTTCCTGTATTCGAGATAAGAGTTTATTACTGAAGCACACTCGGGTGTACAAAATGTAATATATTCTTGCTTTGTATTTTCATAGACTGTTATTTGGTAGATTCCGTACTTTGAAATCGGTTCAAGATTTCTAATTTTTAGTTCCGATATACTCCCGATTCTCAGACCCGAACCACACATCAGCAGTATTGCTATTTTGAGCCTCTTGTCCTGAGCAGTATCAAGTAATTTACTTATCTCTTCTCTTGTGTATGGCCTGTCCTTTACTGTCTTGATATTCTCCCCCCATAAAACTACCAATCTTCTTCCAATTGAGTCCAGCAATATCATTCATGTCATAAAAATGGTGTAATGCTGTGCAATACAGCGAAATAGAAGCGTATGATAGATTTTGCACCTCTTTGAGATGAATCAACCACTCGATAATGTTGGATTGAATAAGTTTGGGCTCACCAGCGAGCAGCTGCTCACAGTCAGTTAGGCCTTTGAATTTCATAGATAGTCGAAGAGCCTTCGTGTACGAATTTTTCGTGGCCAAAGACCTCGCGGAACAAACAAAATTGCGATATGCCTCTCCAGAGAAGAGTATTTCTTATGCTGTTGCTTTCAAACATCAAGATATGAACGTATCAGATACTAATGCTAATCCAAATAGGCGATAAACTTAATTATCAATCGATCTGATGAACTTACTTGTGATGCTTTACTCCAAGTCAAAGTACATTACTATCGCTGCTATAATATATTTGGTCATATTCTTTGCATTCGCTTCAGGTCTAGTAAACTCAATTATAGAAGGATCCAGGACTAAGGCATTCGTTGTTCCTAGTCGCTCTATTCAAACTATTGGAGAAACAATAGTGACGGTGATGATCCTATTCATGGGAATGTTTGGTGCATATCTTTTGTACTTGGTAGGAAAAGCAACATCTGTAAAAAATCAATGGGCATTTGTAACAAGCGGATTTGTAGTTATCTCTATAGCACTAGTACTTGGTTTTAACCTAGTAAAGATCAAAACTTAACCAACTCGAGTTATTCTAATGCCTTTGTCGCGAAAAATAATTTTTTGCGGAGTGATAGTTGGATGAGAGAGCACATTAATTGACAGATCCCGCTCATTCTCCATCTCGACGTAAAGATTTACACTGCTTCTTGATCTAAGAAACCTGTTTCCGGTAGGTGTCCCTATCCACCCCCCTTTTCTTTTATAACGAATCATACTCGTTAGGAGAAGAGGTATTTTTGAAAATGAAGTGTTCTTCAACAGTAACATTAACAATATCAAAAGAAGTTGATTGATACGTCCCATCTCTCGGGTAACACTTGAATCGGACTCTAATTCGTTGTAAAATAAGCTGTAGAATGAGGTTATGGAATCAAAAATGACTATTGAGGCATCACCGATGTATTTGATCGAGTCTAAAATGGATAGCTGGATCATCTCGTCAGGAATATAAATCCGCAGAATATCCGATGCGTAGATGGAAGGTTCCATTTTTTTTATTGTGAGCGGTGGAATTAACCCTGCTTTGACATACGCGGTGAATACAGTATCAAGATCAATATACACAGCTTTTTTCCGTCGTTCCTCCTGTAGCTCTAAGATGATCGTTGAGATGAGACATAATTTCGCGTAAGGATCATTGTAAATAATTGTATTGAGTCCCCCCGAGTCTAGAAGAGAATCATAGATCATATTCACTTTTATAATATTAGAATGAAAGGTGGTTATAATGAGTTATGATCAAGATTTGGAACTTATCCGCAAAGATTTTCCTGTAGTTAAAAAAAAAATATACATGAATAACGGCTCCTTTGCTCCAATCCCAATATCTACTATTAAGGCAATGACGGATTTCCTTTTAAGATACTCTGAAGAGGGTCCTGATTCAACTTCAGTGCAGGAGTATATCACATCATTGATGAAAGAAGTCAGAGATAGAGTGAGTCATCTAATAAATTGTGATCCTGAGGAGGTTATATTCACTCAGAGTACCACTGAAGGGATAAACCAAATATCGACAGGGATCCCCTGGAATGAGTCTGATCTTATTATCGTACGGGGAGGACCTCATGAACATTATGCAAACTATTTCCCATGGCTAAAAGTGTCGGAGAAATTTGGAGTGGAAATCAAGGAAATTAAAATAGATGTTGACGGATTTTTTGATACAGATGAAATAGAGAGAATTGCTAGAAATAAGAATGCAAAACTAATTACTCTAAGTCACGCACTTTATAATAACGGAGCTATTATGCCTGTTGAAGAAATAGGTAAAATTGCTAGAGACAATAACGTACTGTACTGCATAGATGCGGCTCAAACCGTTGGGTCAATCAGAGTAGATGTAAAGAGAATAGGATGCGATTTTATGGCATTTCCCAGTTTCAAATGGATTTGTGGGCCAACAGGTATCGGAATTCTCTACTGTAGTAAGAAATCTTCTGAAGGACTGACACCCCAATATGTAGGTGGAGAATCAGCTATTCTTACCGATCATAGGAATTTAGCCTCCGTCGAATTTCCTCAAAGATTTCAAACAGGGTTTAGAAACTATATAGGACTCGCTGGTCTAGAATCCTCATTGCGATACATCCTACGTATAGGTATTGATAGCATCCGAAAAATGAACATGAAGATAGCGGAAGAATTGAGAAGATCTCTAGAAAAAATTGAGGATGTGTCCATCTATGGACCTCAAGACGAGAGATTGAGAACATCGATACTACCATTTGGAGCGAAGTCATCTGACGCAAAGACGATAGTATCGAAGTTGGAGGATTACGGCATTATCGTGGCAGAAAGGGACATTGAGGGTGCAGGAAAGAAAAAAGTGGTCAGAGCTTCCCCACACTTCTACAATGATCAGTCAGAAGTAGAAAGTTTCGTTAGAAGTCTAAATATGATACTAAAATGACATTGCTTGATATTTCTTGTCCCTTCCGCCTTGACCCTCAATTACGATCATAGTAAGCGTTGATCTAACTTTGTCGATTCTTCTCACATGCCAGGTAATAGTTTCTCGAAGCTTATCCATGCTGTCCGATGTTATTTTCACAATGATGTCATAGACTCCGTATACACCACTCACTTCAGTAACCTCGGGTAATTTTCTTATTTCTTGTAATATCTCTTCCTCAGATCCAAGATCGCAATTTATTAAAACATAGGCAGTTGGCATATTACTAATAACAATATTCTAGGAAGTATTAAAGTTGTTGGGAAATATGATAACCTTTCTTTGAGCAGACTGAGAAACGCCTAAAGGAAGTCAACGACCAACTCACCGTGATTTAGATTCTAAATACTCCTTGCTCGATTATTGCAATAGCCCTGACAGGCGATCCTGTCGCGCCGGAAAACTTTAGAGGTGCTATTAGTAACTTGAACCTTAAATCGTTTACTTGCCCCAAATTGCATAAATTTTCTACGATCAATATTTCATGTGACAATAGTATTTTATGACAAGTAAAATCATGGTCCATTCCTTTATCGATACTAGGCGAATCTATTGCAACAGCATTAATCCTTCTCTTGATGAGGTATTCTGCAGCTTCTGGTGATAATCCAGGATTGCCAGTGAAATAATATTCCTTGCATACTTCGCTCTCCCATCCAGTAGAGAATATTATTGAATCACCTGGTGTTATGTCCGTGTTTGATACCACAATATCATCAACAGTAATTAATTCATCCAGTTCCTTCTTCTTAGTTCTTATAATAACAGCATTACTAACGAATCTACTTACATCAATCTTGTCTATGGTAGTTGCATTTGTCATGAAATGAGAAGGCGCATCCATATGCGTACTCGTATGCGTACTTAGAAATACGACCTCTGAATCATAGCCATGGACATCCATTTTGGACCAGCTAATCATTGCTGGTGAAGGAGAGCCAGGAAATACTCTTGTATCAACACCAATTTCACGAGTTAAATCGATAACACGTGTTGTCAACATCTTGTAAGATTCACACCAAATAAAATAGTATTACGGTGGCCCCTATCATGAGTACATGTTAGAACAAGCAATAAGTACTGAATCCAAATCATGAATTTCAAGTCCTGAAGTAAAGATTAAAAACAACTCAAAAAATTCCACACCCTGGGATAGGTTTCTTACATTCTGCGCATCCAAACATAGGTATCTTATGATCCTCCGTTATCTCTTCTAAATCGCCAAGGATAACTCTACCTTTCATTTCTGCAGCTTCCAAAAGCGACCGTTCATTTTCTGATACCGTGTATATGATTGGGACAAAAGTAACTATTTGATTACAATTACTGCAATATGCTTTTGACACTGTACGAGGATTTTTAGTGTGATAAATTTGATGATAGGCACGGGCCTCATCGGCCGTCACTTTAAGAATTTCAGCAAGTCTGTAATCAATTCTGTAAAAAATCAGATCCCCTTCATCGTGTTCATTGTGCTTTAAAAACATCTTATGCAGTTTATCAAGTGATTCGTCAACGGATTCAGAATAAGAAGCCACAGTTTTCATTTATATTGATTATTATTTATCAATTAGTATATGATATGATGATTGTGAAAACAACGATCGCGAGTTCTCAATAGGCTGCCTAATTATTTACTCTCGTTTCTGCGGCTTTTCAGTATACCATGAATTACGATTGCCCCTACAAAAGAGAGGGATCCCATTAATAAATAGAAAACTACACTCTGCGAGATAATAATTAGTTCATCAAGGCTCATGCGTGATAGCTGGTTCTGACTGACTAGAACTAAATTAAATATATTGTGATCCGCTAGACTCCTTTCATTACGTGGTAACTCTTGGTCAGTTAATTGTTGTGCGTACGTGAATATCTTAGAAATGGTATTTGGATACCCGTACATGTACATATAAGCCCATCTTCAGTTTTTCTATTTATTTCAACCAGATCCATATAGGAACACCCCGGATGAGGCATTGTTTCTTGATAATGTAACGGGCCCTTTTTGCCGCTTCAACTTCACATAAGTGGTAGGGTGGATTCAGGAACTGTAATAATAATTGCTCATAAAGCCTTCTTGCACGTTCTTCAGAAAATTCTTTGTATTTTTTCACTCGACCTGATGCAGTTACTTTTTCCCCCGAGTCAGTTTTAGATGAAGTATGTCCTTTCAAATTTGCATACTCTGCTTTGCAATCCTTGCACGCTTCATCAAAGAAATCTTTGTGTACGTTACATACCGACAATATCATGAAAGTAGCATAAAATAATTTAAAAGTTACTTCACTT
Source organism: uncultured Nitrososphaeraceae archaeon (assembly GCA_963728595.1). GTDB lineage: Archaea > Thermoproteota > Nitrososphaeria > Nitrososphaerales > Nitrososphaeraceae > TA-21. The sequence goes on along the minus strand of CAVSLF010000022.1, from coordinate 68,673 downwards.
TCATTGTCCGTACCTTCCATTACAAGACATAGTTACAATTCAGACTAGCAATACCTGGCTTCATCAAAATATCGATCATCATATTTCTAGGAGTTATGAATTTGAGAAGTTGAACGAGGACGAAAAGAATTGTGAAATGATCATACTTTATCAATCCTGTTGATTTTTGTTAAAATTGTAGCCTAAAACCTATAGCTAATATCTCAAATGGTAATAGGACTATGTGCTCAATGCAGTCTTGCTAATCACAAGGTTAGTCTATTGACTTTGTGTGATGATTAAAGTCAGGGTACTTTGAATTTCGTCCATCCTTCTAACACGCAAAAGGAGCCGATCTAGATCATCCTTGTTTTGAACAGTTATCCTGACAATTATATCGTATATACCGGAGACTATCAAAACTTGTTCGACACCATCAACATCATGCAGTTCTGAAGTAACGTCCTTCGTAGAACCAAAATTACATGATATCATCACAAAAGCAGATGGCATGCTCCTAGATATATCGAATAGCGGCTCAAGTATTTTAAGAAATATACCTGAATTGGTTAAGGTCCCTGATATTGAGGGATTCCAATTATGATCGATAATCCATCCATTTGTCGGAAGTAACAATAGGTTCTCCATAGACAAATGATGCGTCAGGTCTGGTCTTGTGGAATTGTTTTGCTTATGCATCCAACTTCTTTTATGAACCAAATGACCCATTATGTTCCATACAAGTGTACTTTTTTCATGAAGACAGTATGTACATATTTTGTAAGAAAGATAAAATTTATCGATTATGAATAAATAGGAATTGTAAATGTCAGCGCTTAGGTCCTATCAATTTGGGTTTATTTGTTTCTAATCTCAGGTGGTTTTGGCAACTCGATTAGTCCCAGTTTTATCGTATCAATTCGGTATTTTGCAAATGGATTTGTTGAATCAGGTATATGCAATACCTTAAGGTGCTCAGTTCTGTGTCCTAATTTTATTGCAAAAGTTATCGCATCTTTTTCAATTAGAGTTGAGTCCCTAGGCTCGCAACCTTCCATAGTCATAACATGATGCATATGATGGATTGTCTCATCCTTGGGATCATATAGAGCAACTCCACGAATCGATTTTACCTTGGGAACACTGCATACCTGTGAGAAGTACATCTCTGCTTGACTAGCTCCAATATCCCACAGAACAGCTCATTAGCGCACCTTAACAGAGTCGGGCCATTCTAGGTCGGGGAGGTTGACTCGGCCGTCACAATTGTCAGGAAGATGATATCGTATGTTCAAAATGCCTGTCTCGACTGTACCGTTCTCGCCAAACAAAACGTGATCACATAGATATGTTTTTACGAATGCTGTAGAAGGAGGCATATCTACAGACGAAGTCTCGGAATAAAAATCGCAACCAGTCGAATAGGCCCATCCGGTATATCTTCCTCTCCCTTTAATTCCATTGAAAACCGATTAGACGCGAACAAACTTGCTATTAAGGTTAGTTTGGATCCTAGTAGAAGCGTTTCATCCTATAAGATTATTTAAGATAGATCATTTTGAGTAACAAAAACATACATACATATAATTCAAGAGAGGTTAGCTATTTGTTGATGGCTAGTGGAAGAGGGCAAGAAGAGCTGGCTTAAGAACATAAAAGGAAGTTGGAGAGATGTTATATGTCCGTGTGGAAGTACTTTCCATTTTGATGGTTCTATAGATGCTCTATTCTCATGGGAGACGATACATATTAGACATATGTCATTTGACTCTGAGAACCACGATATGCTATCCTTCTACCCAAAAGATATGGTCATTTTTTACCATTCTAAGAGCGGGTACGTAGTAGAAAGACGCAGACATACGGATGATGAAATCCATGATCTACAAACCGCCTGCATTTATGGAACAGCCAAACTCGCGGGCGTATAATATTTCTACACTCATATCATGTTACACTGTCAGAGGATTGAAGATGATGTAAATTCAACTGCAAGAAATGAAGATCTAAGAAATTATGTGACAAATATGAAATGAGGTACATCAGTACAACTCGGTCAAGAATGAAAAAGTACTATACCACAGGGAAGACACTAACAAAAACATATGTAATAAATGCTAAACCAGAACAGGGATTACGGATAAATGCATGTGCCACAATAACTAGTATAAAACATGACAGCTGGCAAATACTTCAATAGGGCTGTTATGGCCCTTGATGCACCACATATAGGATTTGTAGTAAGAGAGACGCCTGATAAAATCGTAGTATTCGGAGAGAAGAATGAAAGATATGACATCCCTATCTCAGAGATTCAGCATGTCAGCAAGAATGTTTTGATAGGACTTAATTTTTCTGATATTGGAAAGAAGTATAAGGTGGACCGTGATGCTCCACTTCCAACATCAAAATATGTTGATCCCTGGGGTTCTGATGGAAAAGTTGATTTGACAGAATATATGAAGCGATATGGAAAAACACTTTTCAATAAAGGCGTAAGAATAGAAAATGAAGATCATGTAGGGCATGTGATGAAGGAAACTGACGATAAAATAGTGATATTTGGAGAACATGATTATAGATTTGATGTGCCCAAATCCAAAATAACTTTTGTAGGTAGAAATGTAATTCTAGGAATGGATTGGGACGAGTTGTTCAAGTATAAAGTGGATAAGAATACTCCACTGCCGACGGGAGAACCAGTTGATAAATTAGCCAGAGAAGAGCTTGATATCATTCAGAAAAGGAAGAAGGATGTGGACAAGGAGAAGGATGTGGACAAGGAGAATCCGGACAAAACAAGTGAAGTTATCATTAAGAGGATGATAGAAAATAGTGATTCTGGTTCTGGGATTTTAGAAGAAAAAAATATTCTCGATTTAGACACTCTCTCTACACAGAGGCAAGATAGGTTTTGGGATGCGTTGAAAGAACGCTACCAGTATAATACCTCGATAAAGCGTGGTCAGGATTTTCTTCGTAAGCACGTAAGTTCCAAGATATCACTGGTTATTATGTTTGTAGACCTAGTTGGCTCTACTAAAATGAGCATGACACTGCCTGCGGATAAACTGGTTACAATTATCAGGGCTTTTTCACACGAGATGTCCTCTGTGGTGGAAAGTTATGACGGATTTGTACTGAAGTACGTGGGCGACGCAGTCATAGCATTCTTTCCTTCCGGTTTTAACAAATATCTTACATGTGATAAAGCAGTTCGTTGTGCAGAATCAATGATAACTGTTGTAACTACTGGACTTAATCCAATATTAAGTAAATATGATTACCCGGCCTTGAAGTTAAAAATTGGTATAGACGAAGGGGAAAATGTAGTTGTTCAATATGGATACGACAGGAGCTCACAAATTGACATACTTGGGTACACGATGAACGTAACAGCAAAAATAACTTCCATAACTGGTCCTAATAAAATATCTGTAGGGGAGAATGTCTATAAGTTATTACATCCCAATACACAGGAACGATTCGAACTTGTATCAAATCTCGGTGATGATTGGAAATATGTTGCTCCCGATACGGGGGAGATTTACAAAGTTTATACATCCAAATAGAAAACATTAGGATGTCTGGATGCTACGTAGTTTACGGTTCAAACCTATTTTGCAGATCTAGTCCAACTCATATTACCATCAAAAATTTGGATTTGGTGTCTCATCTAAGTCTAAATGTAGTCTTGTTGGATCATGACAGGTATTATGGCAGCGATCTGGTACAGAACATGATTCTAGATTTACATGTAGTGGATGTTCTTGATTGCATTCTGGTGATAAATATTGTTCAGACTACATCATTTGTTAGTTTACTTTAAAGTATAAATGTATAATGATGGAACAGCATGGAAGAGTTGATTTGTTTATTCTTCTACTGTGCAATATTTTGCTAGCTTACTCATTAAATCTGTCCAACCTTCATTATGGCTTTCAATGGATGTCAATCCTTTCTCTTTTCCCGTGAAGCCTAAATGGGTTAGTTCTACTTTTGTTTTGTTAGGCCCAATCTCTTCTAATTCCCAAACTACAGTAGTTTCAGGAAAATCAGGTGTGTCCAAGACTATCCAGGTATAGGATAGTTTCTTATTCGGAACAAATTCCTTGATAGTTCCTTCGCTAATGTAGTCTCTATCAAGTTTCCACTCAGGATGAATTTCTTTAAGTGTAACAAATCTCACCTTTCCTCCAATTTTTGGTACTAGAATTGCTTGATCAGGAAACCATTGAGTTAATTCTTCCGGTTCGGTTATTGCTTTGAAAACTACTTCAGATGATGCGTCAATAATTATTGTTTTCTTTATTTCCAAATTGTGTTCATGTCCTATTGACAATACATATTCCCAATAGGTTAACATATTTAAATATTTATATACTTATATAAGTATGCAATATATAGATGAAATCTATGGGTTCGCCTTGGAAAGCACTTTCAGATGATAATAGAAGACGCATATTGTTACTGCTTAAAGAGAAGGATATCATCACACCTACTGAAATAGCCGAGCACTTTAATTTTACAATGCCAGGAGTATCAATTAATCTTCGTATTCTGAAAGAGGCTGATTTGATAACAGAAAAAAAGGAAGGGAAAAACAGATTGTACTCTTTGAACAGAAAGACAACTTCAGAGTTAGTGCGATTTTTTGATGATATGTATGATTATAAATTAAAGTCGCTGAAGGAATATGTCGAAAACAAAGAGAGGAACGAAGGAAAACCATATGCTGGCAAGAAATGATGTTGACAGGTTCGTCTAGAAACTTACATTTTTGTGATTCATTCATCTGTGTCGCCTCTGAATCTTGATGCTTTATTATTGGTGCTGAGTGGTACTTATAGTTCAATACATTATCGACAAGTATACCAAATAAAAAATAAAAATTCAAGTACTTTATTCATCCTGCGTGAATAATATGGGGTTTAAACACTGATTATTGATTCTCATTTAGCCTTTGATGACCAGTAAGTGCCTCTAGATTTCTTCCAATCCTGATAATCTTCCATGATCTTCAGGTGGTCAAATGTCCTGACAATCTGTTTATTCTTTAATTCTTTGTAAGAAACCCATTCAAATGAATCAGCATCATCTCCAGCTCTGACTTCACCACCAATTATTTTTCCTATGAACACAATACTGATTACATGTCCACGTGGATCTCTATTAGGGTCGGAATATACTCCTAAAATGTCTGTTGGTTCTATAATGAGGTTCGTCTCTTCCGTCATCTCTCTTACCGCTGTATCTTCAACCTTTTCACCTTCATTCACGAAACCACCTGGAATAGCAAGCAAACCTTTGAATGGTTCATTCTTTCTTCTTATGAGAAGCAGTTTATCGTCTTTTTCAATTATAACATCAACGGCACCTGCGGGATAATGATATTTGCTCATAGACTGACAAAATTGGTTGATTATTTGTTAGTTATTGTCTAATTCCATTATTCCTTGCTTCAGTATTTGACTTGAACATGGTTAATGCCATAATCTGAACATCTATTAGATCCGAAATGTGTTGTGTTTAACAGTTGAATATGCCACTAAAAGAGAATTATCATTGAACTGGAACTCTTATTAAATTTGTAGTATATTCATTATCAATGGGAGGAATTCTTGAATCTTTAAAGCGTTTTTTTCTTAAACCGGAACCTATCTTGAAATGTTATTTATGTGGTAGAACTTTGGGAACTGGAGAAGAGTTCGATAACCATTTAAGAACTGTTCATAGATAGAAAATAAGGATGTACGAATGAGTTTCATCATGCTAAAACGTCATTTTGATTAGGAATATTGAAGAAACTTAAACAAGCAGAGTGACAAAGTCATTACGCACGATGAGATATAATGATTTTAGCATACGGCTAAACGTTTAAACGGTATATGTCAAGCCGAAAGGAAATAATCATGGAATCCTTGAATCTTTTTGAGTCATTGCTATGTATTTCGCCATTTGTTCTCTACTATGCTCTTGAAGTAAATGTGATTCATAAGCATCGCATTTTAATTCCTTGTCACAAATATCACATGCATAGTTACTTGAAGCCTCTAGACAATCAGCACAGAGATCTCCATATGGTTCGCTACCGAATCCGCTAGCAGCTATGATTTTCTTTTCTGTACATCGACTACATATTGCTTTTTTGCCAATGTTGTTCTTTTCCATTCATCGATTTAATAATGAGATATATCTATATTGAATTTCAAAACGGCGTTAGGATCTTGATGACCATCATTTCTTTCTACAATGGCGTCAACCATGACTGACAGTGACTATCACTCATGACAAAGTCAGTTAAATTAATCAAGAATTTTAGACCGCGATGTGCTGCTAGGCTAGAAGGCATCGACTCTAAATTAGATAATGTTTTCACCTTGGCTTATTTATTGCGTCTGCGTCTGACAGTTTAGGTTATACTTGCCATAGGTTTACTTGATATCATATTATATCCTGGTCCGTAATTCATCAATGATTACACCATATCAAATATGTATCTGAATATCATAATACGTGATCAATTATTTGGAGCAGCTTCATTATGATGTCGCAATTATAGGTGGAGGAATATTAGGTTGCTCTATTGCCTATTTTTTAGTTTCTTTCTCAAATACTTCCGTGGTTGTTATTGAGCAAGAAAACAACTTTGGAATGCATGCAAGTAGAAGAAATACAGGTAAGGTCCATGCTCCGTTTCTCTATGATCCAGCCAAACGAAGTCTCACTGCCAAAGCTGCACTAAAGGGATTTGATATGCTAAAAAAATACTGCAAAGTGAATAGTCTGCCATTCAAAGAAGATGGGGTGATGGAAGTCGCAACCTCTGAGGGGCAAATAGACACTTTGCATAGATACTTAGAATGGGGCTACAAAAACGGCCTGACAGAAGATCAATTGAAATTTCTAGCCAAAGAAGAAGTAGCAAAAGTTGAACCTAATGTCAGTTGCCATTCTGCAATTGTTTGTTTTAGAGATGCATCAACAGATTATGAGCTCATTACGAAGCAACTCATACGTGATGCCCAAAGGTTCGGATGCCATGTGATGCCCAATAGCAGATTCAGGAACTTACGTGCGCATAATAACCATCTGATTATTAGGGCCGAAGGAACTGAAAAAGAAATTCTTGCAAATTATGTTATAAATGCCGGTGGAGGAAATTCCTTAAATATTGCTCATAGTGTAGGCCTGGGTAGAGAATACAGAGATCTTTATTTCAGGGGCGAATATTGGCAGGCCCCACATGAATACGCTGATCTGACTCATATGAGCATTTACTCCGTTCCCAAATATTCGGAATATCCATTCCTTAATCCCCATTGGATAATAAGGGCAGATGGTAGAAGAGAAGTAGGACCAAATGCAGTTCCGGTATTCAGCCCGTATTCATATGAATGGACAGATAATTTAAAAAACTCTATGGCAAAAATTTTCCAATCATCTACCAGCATAGGCGTAATGAGACTAATGATGAATTCACAGTTCATACGACTTGCATCCAAGGAGTTTTGGAGCTCTGTGTCTAAAAGAGCGATGGTAAATAGGGTAAGACAATTTCTTCCAAGTCTGAAACCGTCTGCTTTTACTACACGAGGTGTAGCTGGTATTAGATCTTCTTTAACGGACAAAGAAGGAAATTTTGTACCAGAGATGTTAATTCTAGAAAATGATTATTCTCTGCATATCTTGAACTACAACTCTCCAGGTGCTACCGGCGCATTACCGGTTGGGGCAAAAATAGTGTCAGGATTACTTGAGAAAGGCTACTTGCATAAATCTTCTGAGAAAGGAGAATCCTTATGGGATATTAGTGAAATTTTAGAATGAACTGAATTTGACTTTTCATCCTTCTTCATCCTCATTGATTGTATTTTGAAAAGAAACGTAATATCTTATAATAGGGTGTGATAGTTGCTTTCGATATTGGGGTTGTTGTCTAGCTTGGTATGATGCCAGCCTCGGGCGCTGGAGGTCGCCGGTTCAAATCCGGCCAACCCCATGTAATTGTAGAGTCCCGGGGATTGATTCGCAAGGTACGCTATCATGTCATCTAGGTAAGACCGATAATGTTTATCGCTTGAAAACGTAAGTTTGTCACATACTCCGTTACTATTATGCCCTTCATGTATTTATGACAGGAACTGTTTAAGTAACAGCGACTATGGCTCAAACTTAGGATACAAAATCAATGACGATGACTCTAGTAGTTGGAACCCTAACAAGTATGTAAATCAATGTCGTGCGCGATTCGGGGTTTAGAGAAATTAAAATGAGAAACTAACTAACTGTTTGCGTTTGCCCCCTGCTATCAATCACTTCCATTCCCATACTGTGGCTGACGTATTTCCTGACAGGACATTTAACTCTTAAGGGGTTCTATAAATTAGAACAATCTTCATGGATTTCTGGGGCCTTCTTTTAATGTCTATCTTATGGTTATATTCTAACACCTAAACTACAAGCAAAATGCTAATAGTCCCACTGAACTCGGACCAACGAAATATCCTTCCACTTTATGTTATATTCATTAGTATGTGAAAATCTTATTATCGTGTCAAATATGATTCACAAAGGACCAGCCCAATTTTGGAGGTCTTAAGCCTTCACAATAAATCACATGAGTAAAGATAATAATCAAAAAACTGGGGGTCCTCAATAATGAGTACGAATTACGGTGTAACCCCCAGCTCCTACGACTTAATCATATTAGAATCTAAAAATATAAAAGGATTTTTTGCTTAGAACGGAAAGCTGACATGGGGATATATACGAAGAAACCACACGTCAGCACATAAGTGAGTTGAGTATTCTGAACTAAAATACCTAGGATTTAAGAATTAGGATAAATATTGAAATAAAAGTTAACGCCCAGAGCAGAAAGACAGCTCAAATTCCCTGCTCTCTGGACTGAATGAGTAAAATTCGGTAAAACTAGTAGGTCGTATTTAAAAAAACTTTGTGTATTTCAAGAATTAATCAAATGAAACTGGTATCGGAGTAGTGAGCTATCACAATCATACTCCGAAATCAGTCAGAAATAATATCGTCAAGGAAGAACATAAAATTAAATTCTTTTTGCAGAGACTGGAAGGCTTTGGCTCACCAGTTACATGACGACGACGGATAACTATATACGGACGGACAAGTCTCTATTAAGGATTTAATTTGAAATAAAAACTGATAAAGAGGGTCTGGTAAATTCTGGTGTAGAGAATAAACTTCCCTCTTATCATGACGTAAGGGAACGTCAACTTTTCCATAATCATAAATTTAATTTAAACCTATAGGATTTTTTCAAGATAGAGAATCAAATGCTGGTGGGGGGTTGTAAAATGCCTTTATTTGTTCCCCAATCAGCTGCAAATGTAGGACATAATGATACTATTTAGAGGGAACTCGCAACAAAAGCTGATGCAAGGAAGTTGATATGGAACGCTCTCCTTACACCAGCTTTGATGAACGAATGACCAAGGATATTATAGCAATAATATTGTATTAAACTTGGAGACGATTTTCAAAATAGATAATAAGAACTGATGAATGGAGAGCCGGATAACTCCCCACACACCAGCTTAGTTGCGATTCTACAGAATACCGCTCTAGTGTCAAATTGGCATCCCAATGAGTTAAACATGGATTCTACCACTAAACGGTTAGGGCGAAGTCTGAAATTCGGTATTGGCCTGGAACATAATACTTATAACAAAAACCATGTACACCTGACTTAATATGTCATCAACAGCAAAAATGGTAGGAAAGAGCCTAAATTCGCCAGATGAAGTTAGGAACTTTGAAAAAGGAAAGATAGAAACTGTAACCCTTGGGGAAAGTGGCGTTACTATTGGCAGAAGCATTTTTGAACCTGGATGGAGCTGGGAAAAATGCGTGAAGCCGATAGTAAAAACAACTAGCTGTCAAGCTCCTCACACAGCATATATAGTCTCTGGAAGAATTAAAGTAGTAATGGACGATGGTAGCGAACTTGAGGGCGGACCAGGAGATGCTGCCTGTATTACCACCTGGACATAATGCATGGGTTGTCGGAGATGAACCATGTGTTATGATTGACTTTACGGGAGCAAAGGACTACGCAAAGGCTTAATTAAGCCACCCAATTTTTTTGTTTAGCTTTATTGACATAATATCAAGTTCAAACATCGCAAAATATTCTGCTTAACCAATTTAATGTACGGCTTTCTGAAGCTGCCTGTTACCAAGGAATGGGCTTATAATTCAGAATGCACCGTGACCCTTATTGAGAAAAACTATTAAATAATCTGTCCAGGCGGCATTTTCAATGGCTCTGTCTTATTTTGACTACTTGTGGAATTCTCTTGACTAGTACCAGAAGTTGAATTAGATTTGATAGTTCGACAAGGCTCCTTGTTAATACACATTGTCGTTATACAAGTTCCATCTGCGTTACAAACTCTAGATGTGTAATTTGATTGCAACTGGCCGTATATAGAATTTCGTTCGAATGTAAGAACTATTAAACTGGCAACAAGAGGAATTAAAATATACAAAAATAATTTGCTCCTCATATTTGTATACTTTTAGAAAACCGTTGATTTAATGATTTCCCCATTCTGGCAGTTAGAGGTATGAACAGGACCTGCCAATAATATTTGACCAGAGTCCACCAGAACCAGACAAGCAGTTAGTACAAGACTTTAGGAGTCTGACCCGAAAAGGCTGTGATAGGTCTTACTCAACCGCCCGAACCAGAATAATCACTTTGTCATGCAACATGAAATGATATAAAAACGCAGATAAATCACCCCACAATTATGATATTAGTACAATTAGTACAATTAGTACAAAAAACAGAAACCTGAAATATGAATATGCTAATATAAATAACTCTTAATAATGTGAGGGCTGCTATGGCGGCAATCGGCGAGGCTAACCGGATAGCAATTATGGCAGCCTGATTACATTTTTTGATTCATCATGTGTTAATCTGACCGGGATAAATTTAGTCTTCCTCCTATATGGTCACAACTTAGTATCTGTTCCTCATAATTTCCATGTGTAATGACTTTGACTATTTCAACATCTTTATCACAAATAACACAAAATTTTTTTCACCCATCGAGGACCTTTCATACGTTTAGGTTAATAAGACATTAGTCCTATTGGTAACTATGATTTTTGACTCTTATCTTTAAAAAGTTAGTAAGGTCAAGTTTATATCAATGCGAGGCCCTGTCGCCTGTGATGGATGTCGCTAGGGATACTCGTTGTGGGCGAGTACACGAGACCTTTGGAGAGGACCCCTACCTGGTCAGCGCTATGAGCGTCGCCTTCACACGAGGTATGCAAGGGGACGATTTGCTAGACGGGTCGTCTCTAGACATTCCAGTTGCTTTTCCAATTTGCGACTTTGTTTAATACATTATAAAGATTAAAGGTTGCCTATTATCTTGGTCCCTTCTTCATAGGTAAATGCCTTAAGAGTTACAGTACGAACATTGCCCTCGCTTTCAATTGATAAAAGCGTAGACATTATTGATTCATCATCAGCAGCTTCTACGATTGATACTCCATCGTACTTTCCGAACGTGTAAAATGTGCTATGCGAGCTTACCATCCACCGCTTTCCAAGAGTTTTTTGAATGCGTCTGCACGTTTTGGTGACTCCTTAACATTCTTTATTCCTTGTTCCGTAAAATTCCAGAGGATAATATAGAAAGACATGGCGCTAAACTATCGATATTTACATAAATATGTTCTGAAAGATATGGCTAAGCATTGCTCTTTCACGGGATTTTATTGCTACTCTTAATGATTCGCACGATTTCTGTCGGCTGCATACCCAAGTCAATTTTAGGCAATTGACACTGGTTCTAAAAATCGTGTCAAATATGATTCACAAATGGCCAACTCCATGTCAATTTTGTCCGTTTATTTAGATATTCTGTAGATAAATGCAAATCATTGATCGAAGTGGTTCAGATATTCTATACTTGGTCCAATAAATCAATCAGCAGTCTGGAAAGTGAATGTATTTAAGCAAAATTTATTTAAATATCATCTCTCTAGCGACATTAGAAATTCTTAAACGCTCATTGTTTCACTTTTCAATTTCGCAACCTGCCAGATAGAGTGGGAGAAATAGAGGTTTTGTTGAAGTCCAAATATGTTTGACAAACCACTAGACATGTCACTAAAATCTAAATCATTCAGCACTATGAGTGTTACTAATCCAGGACATTTTCTATTAGCTTTATGAAAGGACTATGTCCGTAGAAAATAAGAAAAAAGTATTTGGAGATATGGGCTCGCAATGTGAAAATAAGGTTTGAATTTGTTTTTTAGACGAGAGATGATACTGTCAAGTGGTTTAGATTGAACCTCGCCAATGAATTCTCTTAAAATCTTCTTGATTTCTCGTTTTTCTAATAATGAATGACTGCTTTGCTCTACCCCTAAAATGACTTTCTCTAAATCATTAAAAATAAATGTATTTCCCGAGAAGGTCATCAATGTTTTGTTTTCTTCCTTATGTACAGAATCAATATAAAATACGGGATTGTTAAGCACGAACTTCTCTCCATCATTATCAAACGTCATAGTGTCTATTCTTAATCTAGCTTGTCTCGAGGTGTTTAATGGAATGGTATCTCTTATTTTATATTCGGTATTCACGGCTTGCGAATATAGTACCTCCCGTATATTTGCGGCATCATTACTCTACTCCTTAAACAAGATAAGATAACTAGCTCTACTTATGGAGAGGGAGTCTAGTAAAAGAAATAAAATGTCAAGATATCCTTTTTAAGATATTTATTAGACAGACAACCACAACTATAGTCGAGTTGTTGCTGTATTTTTTGATTTGATGTTTAATCAGTATATCGTAATAACATATTTTTCTTCAGAATTTGATGCTGTGCTTATATATCGCTACCTCTCATGATACTCCATGAACTTAACATCAGGAATCATTATATCAACAATTCTTATCCTGGCCTTAGCGGCAGCATCTATAAGTACTATCTTGCCTTTGATTTCTCAAAAGTCAAGCGAATTAACGGTAGAAGATGAAACTTATACAGCTCAAAAGACAGCTGTATCAAATGGTGGGAAATTACCTATCCATCAAACTCATCAAGTAGTAACTGTACTGCCACCACGAACTGACGGAAAAGTTTGGGTTGGAACTGTGACGTGGGCGTCGAGCAAGCCAATAGAAGTAGAAATGTGGCATTTTTACAATTCTAGTATAACTGGAGTGGATGCTGCACATGGAAAGCCCGTCTTAACCCCATATGGGAATAACAAGACCATAGCATTTACTTTGTTGAAACCGTCTAGTGGAACGAGTTTACCGTCAGGCAGCACAAATTTTGCTGCAAGTGAATTATCATTTCACACATTGGATGGGTCAAAGTTCACAGTAGCTTATACTGTAGATGCTGTAGCAAAGAAGTTAAATCATTAACATCTCCCTCTCATTATTCTGTTGGCATTGCATTTCGTCTTGGAAAATAACTAGTCGTATCACCATCAGAACTTTTATAGCTAATAGTATATCTTGCAGTACCATTTTAGAATAAATCTGCCTTACAGATTTTGCATCAGTAGAAGTTACCAAAAAATCCAGAACCACAAAGAGAGTGGTTTAAATAAATTGAATTTACTCGGCCGGAAATTAACTAACAATGATGGTATAAAAATAAATTTAACTTCTTTTGGCTGAAATTCTGTCTAGATAATCGAGCTTGAAGAACACGCGTTAGTGTGGCATCTAAGAACTGAGATTATCCAACAACTAATAATAATGAACCAGATTTGTTGCACCATTTTGAATTAAATGTCACAAAATAGGACTACACTTGAAGCAACATTGGATGATAAAATTGTAGACATGATGCATAGCTAAATGACATGATTTTTGCGAAAGGTTTTGGCCAAATCATAGATATACCCCACCTTCATTTGTTAGCGATTCGGATCTACCTTATTTTTTGCTTTATAGCTGCCCCATCCCCGTCTTCATTTCCCTAAGTTTCGCAACACGCTTTTCAACTGGTGGATGAGTGGAGAAAAGATTAGCAATTGAATTTCCAGATAGAGCAGGAATAATGAAGAAGGCATTCAATTTCTGTACGCGCTCTATCTCTTTTGTTGGAATATTATTCATCTTTCCACTTATCTTGAGAAGCGCGTCGGCCAACTTATCTGGATTTCCAGTCATCGCAGCTCCGCCTCTATCTGCCGCATATTCCCTGTACCTGGATATTGCTCTAATGATTAGGAAACTGACAATCCATGTTACTATTGCAACTACTATTACGATTACCGTCGTACCCGCACTATCTCTATTTCTACCTTGTATTCCCCCAAAAAATCCAAACTGAGCAAGATACCAAGCAACTGTAGAAAATACGCTAGCTAGTGTTAATACTAGAATATCTCTGCTCCTAACATGGGTCAATTCATGTCCAATCACGGCTTCAAGCTCATCATCGTCCAGTAAATTCAAAATTCCACTTGTTACTGCCACTAGAGAACTCTTGGGACTCTTACCTGTGGCAAAAGCATTAGGTACCTGAGTATTAACCACAGCTACTTTTGGTTTTGGGATCCCGTTTTCACTAGCAAGCCTTTCAATTATTTCATGAAGCTTAGGATAATCATTCTTTGATACTATCTTTGCTCCAGAAGTCCACAGTACAATCTTATCGGAGAAATACCATTGTGCCAGAATCATTCCGGATGCAATTATCGCGAGGGGTATGTATCCTATTCCAAGATAATGAAGTACGCTTAGGAATAAGACATATAGTACTCCCAAGATTATGAAACTCAGAATCATTCGAGCACTGAGTCCAACATCTCTTTTTAACCTGGTAGACATCTATTTCTTGCTTCTTTGATTATATTATATCATTTTCCTTAAATAAACTAATGTATCCAGTATTAATCTGGAAATATCAGATGCTGTTCCAATGATAAGGAATTAACCAGATACCTGTACGAGATTAGTGATATGAAGAAATTTCAGACGAGCGATTTTCTCGCTAAGGCTCCCATGCTCCCATCGATCTGGAAGTTCTCTAGATTTGTACGGGTGGCGTTAAGAAAGTAGTTGGAGCATCCAACTCGTAATATTTCCTAGCAAATAGAAAGAAGTTAAAGCGTTTAGCTGTATTGATTCAGGCAGATTCCTCCATTCGCTACATCGCAGCAACACCGAATTTGTGATTTTTGTTGGTATTTAGGCCGTCGGCTATGGTATAGGTGCAAATGGATCTTGCAGTATATTTCCATCCCCAAATATTGTATTAAATACAGGAGCGTTAATAACAGAACCGTAAATGTTAGCATATTGATTTGTGCATGACAGTTGGTTCACATTTTCGTTGTGGCTGCTGTGATCTTTATTTTCATTTATTATATTACAATTATTATTGATGGTGATTTCCTGCACAATTGTAGTGTTATTGCAATTATTGTCTCCGTTATCTTTACACTTGACCGTATCACCAAAAGCTGCAGTCGGAAGAGAAAGTATAGCTAATACTATTGGTAGGATGATTGGTATGAATCCGAGATTTTTTTTATTCATAATATATTTCTCAAGAATTGTTCAAAAACTTAGTATAAGTAGAGTGTGATATGATTAAGAATAACAAACAAATAGACCCAGCTTAACGAACTATATATTGAATCTTAATCTAGAGTTTTAGCACAAAAAATGATTGTAGATTTGTATTATAGAAGCATATATTAGCTTCCTCCTATTTTTTGAATCTCAAAAATAAAGAGCGGTGGGGTCTTAGCGGTGATTACAACATTGATTGTAGGAATTTTATTTGTAAAAGATGTACGTGTAGAAGTAGATGCTTCGCCAAAGGATTCTAACTGATAATGGACAGAGGCTTTCAAGTTTTGACTATTGTAATTTCACTTCTACGGGTAGTAACACTTACTTCATTCTACAACTCGGCTACCAAACCATGGTCGAGGGAGTTGATGAAGGCGTTGATACCAGGCTTACAACTACGGTCCTGAACGAAACAAAAGCGGTAGACGCCATCGATATCCAGATAGGGATAGGTCAAATTAAAGATGACATATTGGACCTAGTCAGCTATGGATATGTGAAATAACGCTATTATGAGGTACTAAGTAAAGATAAATTATGAAGAAACGAAATTCTGTATCTGATCTGCCAAAAAGGAGCATTAGCAATTTGAGTGATATCAATGAATAATTTTTTACCTCTTAGTTTGTGACCACTTTTATATTATTAGTCCGAATGGTTCTATTATCGTGTTAGTAACTTCGGCCAACAGCTCACAGTATCTTTTAACATCATAACTTGTTTGTGAATTTACAAGCTCTACAGATAGGCTTCTCTTTTTAGAATTTCTACGGTAATAATCAGTAATTATGTATTTCAAAATTTGCCCAGCTTTGAGCGATTTACCTTCTTCACATAATCTAGAAAGTGCATTATTCTCGATGGTATTTCTATTTTCATATTCATTAGAATTCTTGGATATTCTCTTTGTAAAGATTAGTTCGTCTAATGGAACCTTACGTTCTTTCAACTGTCTTATGTGCATCTGAAACACATCTTTTATCATCGGTAGCATCCTTCTGATATCTCTTACATTATTGGCTTCTGCCATGATATTCAAAATTATCTGTTGATAATTTGATAGAAATGATGGAGTATCATGTCTTCTCGCTTCAATACCCCTTATTTTTAAAGTTCCATCTTCATATACACCAAAATATCTATTTGGAACCCCCGCCATGTCGTTACTTTTTGAAGGAAGAAATGCTATCCACTTGAAGATACCTTCTAATGAAATTTCAAATCCTGTCTCTTGTTCAATAGCATCTTTTAATTTCAAGCAATTGTTTTCGTACTTGTCCTTCTCCTTTTTCTTGTAAATCCAAATTGAATCTACAATGGCATGAAGAATACCAAAGCCATATCTCTCTGCTATTCTGATAGCTTGCAACAAAATTTGTCTGTCAAACGCACAGACAGCTATATGCGCATCAATTCTTCCAAATTTTGCATTGTTAAAGCCGAGATAACCAAAACTTGTTACCAAGATCCATTTTAAAGCATTTTGTCTGGAATCATATATTTCTCTTAGTTTAGGATCTGTAACCGAATTTCTTAACTCTTTATACCACTTTCTTTTAGTTAATAGAATTTCTAGTGATATTGGGACTAGTCCCTGTCTTTTTTCACATCTATAGTAATTGACTAATTGTGGAACCTTTAATTTAGAGTTAAGACAGCAATTGCATAGTATAGTTTCAGCTGATATATTCATTTTACGCATTATTGAAGGATAAAGGGAAATAAAGTCCAGCTCTACGACTTTTTCGTATGTTCCTATTATTGGTTCATAGATCATACCACCCCTGTCTGCTATTAACAGCTGTTCTAGGTTCTTTGGATGTTCAGATAACGTAGGTTTCCAAGGAATTAGAGTGTCATTTTTAGTTGCATGATAAAATTGCAAAGAGCTCATACATTTCCCTATACTAGCTCTCGATGCAGTATGAAGCGGCATTCTGCATATCCTTGAAAGCTCATATAATCCTTGCAGTCCTGATTCTGCTATAACAAACGAGTTATCAGTATCTATGTGGATTCTTCCTAGTAGTTTTATAGTAGAAGGTTTGAAAAATATTCTCCCGTATGAAAAATATGATGTTCCTTCTATCCCAGGTCTGGTTAAGGGAATTATCTTTTCTCTATTTAGATTTAGTTCTATACCATTACAATTAGATCTTTCGATCAAATATGGAAACGTGAATGAATCTCCATCGTCTGTAAGGATAAAATCAGGATCTATATCTGCAACCTCTTTTGCTAATTGATCTAAAATGTCTACCTCTGAATTATCTTCTACTATTTCTATACTTTCATTGCTGTTATTGTTTTTGCAATATTTTTCAATTTCAATATGATCAATATTATCAGATAGTTTTGGTATTTTTCCTGTCGTTATCCTTGGAAATACTCTTAGATGGATACGCTTAAAGTTGGGTAACTCATAGTCTGTAGACCATACATTATCTTTAAAATTCCATTTTAATTTTAAATTAGAAGTATCAATTTGACAGTAAGCGAGCGGAAATATATCATGTTCATAGAAATATGATTGAGTCTGTGGGACATCTACATTATAGAGTCTGAGTTGTCCGAATCCTGACATTTTTTCTATTTCTAGAGCCAGAGTTAGTGCTTTACTGGAATCTTTTAATTTTAATTGCAAAACTTGAGATGGATAATCATCTGTTAATTTTTCATTTTTTGAAATAAATTCAAAGTCTTCAACAAGGGATAAAATTTTATCTTTATTTAAAATAGATTTTAGTAGCGGTTTATCATCTGAAGCAACATAAATTGACTGAGTCCACTTATCCTCTAGTCTTGTCATCTTGCCATCTTTCTGTTTTATCCAAAAGATCATCTTGTCCCCTAACGGATATGCATCGAAAATCCATCCAAGAGTCATGTCTTTGATAATGACAAATTATCTGATTATTCTTAAATTCCGTAAATTTTAGTTATTCTTATTATTGTTAATTAATATATTAATTATCTTATGTTGCAGAAAAACCAAAGCCATTAACAAAGATTCAGCAGAGTAGTATTCTCCCTTTGAATTAATTGCTCTTTCATATCGATAACATTGTTCAAGCATTTGTAAAAATAAACTCCTATCCTCTCCACGCAGAGTATCAGCAAAACCCTTCCATGTTTCTATTTCTTGTGCTAAAATATCAATAAAATCATTAGGAAATAATACCATCATAATCTCAACTAATTTAAATTGATTAATTCATCGAGTTTTGGTTTGATATTTTCTTTTTTGTAATATAGTTAGCTTTACTTGATTCCTATTAACTGCTTATAATGATGAAATATAATTGACATCAAGATACACTGTATTACCATTGGTCTAGCGCAATTTGAGCAAGCACTATTATAAAGACGTGAAATTGAAAACAGCTCATCGAATATTTTCCTATCTTTTTATCAAGATTGTAACGAAATGATCTACACTTCAACTGTTCCATCATGGCAGCGATTCTAAATGATGGGATAGTTCTACCCATATAGGTCACTTACCTGCCCGCCTATTTACCTACCTGTAATTGTTATGAGGTCCTCCATACTTAGAGAGTAGTGTTTTCTAATGGTAATATCATGAATACCATCATCAGATCTTTCACACATCTCCAATTTTAGTCGATCGTTTGTATTATTTTCAGTGATCTCAATCTCCTTGTTAAACAACGAAAAGAATATCCTATGCGTTACATCAAGAATAGGAGAAGATAATTCATTGTTCGATGGAAGTGAAGCTAACAAGAGGATATTATAATTATTGTTATTATTCATGACCGATATCTTTCTTAAGGCGGCTGCAATTTCCCTTATTAGAGATTTTGCTTCTTTCATATGTAGCTGTGGATCTTGAATAAACATTTCCAGTAGATCTGGAATTACTACCAAATTGATATTGTATTTACGGATGATTTTGGATAACTCATATACTAAGAAATGTATAAGCTGATAAATAGTAAATACTCTTGAAACTATTATTTTTTGTAATGTCTTTTTGATATCCAACCCATACTGCTTTATAAAATCTATGAATTGATATGCATCTGTGCTGTTACCCGCATCAAGGATAAACACGCTTGAATTCAAGTTTCTTTTGCATAATCCCCCATGCCTTCTTGGAAGTAAAGAAGAAACGCATATTCTTGTTAGTATCAGATTTGTGAGTCTTGAAATACCCATAATGCTTACAATATCACCAACGAGTAGATCTATACTCATTCCATTAATCGTAAATGTAATTTTGTTAAGGTAGTCATAAGCTGTTTTGAATCTTGTAAATTGTTCGTGTTGGGTGGAGATAGATTTCTCTACATTTACCATTTTATAGTTTGACATGAGCTTAATTCTAGTCTATTTTATACTATTAAATGGAAGAACTACCGAAAGAGAGGGAGAGGATATGTGAGGAAGCGAAGGCCACATCTGGAATTTTTCATTTTATTTTATTTCATTCTAAAAAATATAGAATGTATTATTTGCGTCTGTGTCAAAATTCTAGACTCTTCTGCCATTATTGCAGGTAAGATCCGAAGTCCGGAATAATATGGCGAATTTGGCTCGAGAGAAATATTATACCATTTAATGACGTTCCAATGCATATCGATCCCACTTGGCACTCATTGCCTCTGCTTCATAAGTGCTCTGCAAGAAAGATAACAAGACTGCATCAGGTGACTTCGCGGTGCGGACCACATTGTAGGGCAGAAGGAACTCTGCCATCCTAGGATGATAGAACGCCTGAGGCGGCTGGATTGAGTAGTCCTTGAAGCCCTGAGGCTCGGGATAGGCATAGGCATAGAAAACTGGTTCGTCGACAGGTCCGCCTCCAGGCCAGAAACCACAACTACTTACCTCGTGCGAGTAGGCTTCGACCGCCACAAAACGTGCCATGTTTGGAGCTCCTGGATGCGAAGGCGCCGTACGTCCTGAAAAGCGAGTGACGGCCAGATCAAAAGCCCCCCAGAAAAAATGAACTGGACTCACCTTGCCTGTGAATTGGCAACGAAACTCCGTAAGCACCCTACTGGCCTGCACCAGAATTTGCCAGAATCGCTGTGCATACTCAGGATCATAGGCCGCATGTTTCTGATCCTCCTCAAATGGGGTTCGATCTTGCACTTCGACTGGCGTAGTCCAGATGGTTACAGGCATATCAAGCGATCGCAAGGCAGCCATAGTTTGTTGATAAAATTCAGCTACTGAGCACGGTCGAAGAGCGACTGTCTTTGTAGAACCGTCAGTCGTTTCGATGAGCAGCTTGTGATCAATGAAATCGAAGTTTATTTGGATCTGTCGACCATTGTAAGGCATGGCGGTTGTCGTGAGTCCACGAGGCGTTACATACAGGGTAGTATTCCACCAGTGATTCACGAGAGGAGTAAGTGCGAGCCGGATTTTGCCGACGATTTGGGTCCACATGTGTAGCGTGGCATACGTATCTTTCCATTCTGCCAACGGCAGTGCCGGCCAAGGATTTGTATTCATAGGTTCTTTTCCTTTCGCCAGAGAAAAGCCCGATCGGGCATGTGATGGTAACGATTTTCTATGCAGCATATTTGATTAATGTTTTTGTTGAGTATGATCTGTGGTTGGATAGTAGAGGCGAGAGGTTCTAATGGTAGAGGTTTGAGAATATTTATCACACATATATATGACCGAGTCAGCTATCTAAAATTTTCTTAGTGACCAACATCATAAGGTAAGTCAGCTGAAACGAACGGATTGAATAGAGCGTCTCTCGTTTGGGTACTCTCAAGTCAAGTCAGAAATTTAGTTGTGAATGAATTACAAGATAGAAATAGACCGGAGATAGCATCATCATATACTGGATATTCAGAACATCATGATCTGCAAGCCAAGCCAACTCTTGATGATAAAGAGCTTGTTCTTGATATAGTTGCTGCCAACATGAACAAAGTTCTTCATGATCCAAGTAAAGGGAAAGGGGGTGCATAATACCTAGATGTCTTGATTTCCTTTTTGATTTCTAAGGATCTGTAAAGGATTTTGATGACCGATTTATGTGATGGATTATTTGGTTTGTCGATAATTCAAAAAGCTCGAATTAAACTGACTTTGGTTGGATGGATGTTCACTCTAGTTCTTCTTCATTTTCGATCATATCACGATGACTATTCTGGAATAATTCACATTAGGATGTTGGCAATCAATCAGATAGTTCATTTATGTCAATACGTTGCCGATGGGTTTATATCATAAATTCTTGTCTAGCGATTTAGTTAAGTCTGGTCTACAATTTTCTCTGCGATTTATATCGCAATCTAGTATTACAACAAGGACATAATACCTTCTCAGAAAAAAGATAGATTTGACACTTAGAACAAAACTTCACCCCATCACGGTATGAGGCATGTAACATGCCAATCTCTTCACAAAGTCTTGTACAGCCCACACAAATAGAACCTAATATTTACTTTAAAGTTGTAGGATCACTGTTCAGGGAGTGGGAGAGCCGGTCTGAGTTATCCTTTATCTTAGGGGGAATATACCTAGGATATTTAATTTTCATTTGCTCCAATGTTTCTACAATTATCTTTGCGATTGCCCAATTACGGAACCATTTTTTGTTCGCAGGGATGATATACCAGGGTGCCCAACGTGTACTGCAGCGACTAATTGCATCTCCATAGGCTTGCACATATTGATCCCATTTTTTTCTCTTTTTAAAATCATCCTCGTTGACTTTCCATCGTTTTGACGGATCAGACAATCTTTCGAGTAATCTTTTCTTTTGTTCTTGTTTACTAATGTATAGGAAAAACTTTATCACCTTTACATTATTTTCAACCATATATCGTTCGAACTGATTGATTTGATCGTATCGTTGTGACCAAACTGTTCGAGGTACCAAATTCTGGACACGAACTTCAACAACATCTTCATAGTGTGAGCGATTAAATACTCCAATAAATCCTCTTTGGGGTACAACCTTATGAATTCTCCACAAGTAGTCGTGTGCTAACTCTTCTGTAGATGGTATTTTGAACGATTCGACTCTACAACTAACAGGATGAAATGCAGTTATAACATGCCTTATTGTTCCATCCTTTCCAGAGGTATCCATACCTTGTAGTATAACGAGAACCGAGGTTTTTTTCTCGACATACATTCTATATTGCAGCTCTGACATTCTTGTAAAAAGTTTAGTTAACCCAGTTTCGAGATCCTTTGGATTTCTGTTAAACGTATTATCTGGATCCCACTCTAGAAGTTTCACATCATTATGAACATTGAATAGTAATTTTTTTGATATCATTCATTAGTCATTCCTATGATGGACTTACTTTTTATTAAATCGTCGTAATTTAATATCACAAATTGTCCATAAGGCTAAAATCGTGTCTAGGGCTAAACTAACGCATGTCTACGAAGTATTGCTGTGGTAGTTCCCCATAAATGGGATCAAAAATGCTAACAGAATAACGTTTATTGTCCTTGCGGTATTCCTATCTTAGTGGCCACTCAATTTAAGTAATAGATAATGACTGGTGATCGTATTAATGATTCCCATATGGAAAGGCATGAAAATCCATTTCCAGCAAAATGATGGACCAGCTCTAAAAGCGGAATTGGTTGTCTTTGAAATTCATTCAAATGATATCATAACGGAGGATTACTTTGATAGCTTGCTTTTTGCAATACACTTTATGATTATAGGATTATAGGATTTTGGGAATTTGATAGTAAATCTGACGCAATTGACCTTATCTTCAATTACCCCCCACTAAACTCTATTAGTATTAAAATGACTAAGAGGTCTTCGTATCTGATCGGAAGGAAGAACGTCATAATAATAGGTATTATTATTGCAGTTATAGTGTCATCTTATTACTTTGTCTGGTCCATTCCAAAACCCTCCCTTTTTGTTACTAATAGCGGTAAGCTGTTAGATAAATTTGGCATTTTAGGGATATATCCCACTAAATCAGGAGGTCGAGAATGGTTTATCAGTATGGCCGATCCCAAAAGTGATGGGATATTCAATCCCAAATCCAATATAACTAAACAGCCCGACGGTTCGTGGCAAATAAGTGGGAGGCCAAACATTGGGAAGTACGATTACGAGGTGAGAATGAATGTTAATGCCCCACCGGGAGCTGAAGAGTGGCAGAATGTTGAAATTACCGGGTATGCTAGAGTAGTATCCGCGGAGCCTCCATACAATTCCCTTGTATGGTATGCAAGGGGTGGAAGGCATGATAGTTCTATTCCATGTGAAGGTACTTCTCTGAAAGGTGGAATCAAAGTTAATGGAGTTGTCTCTTGGGCAAAGGAGATATGGCATACTGGTGGTTATACCGATAAACGAGCGGAGGCCCAAGTTACGAATTCCCTCATTGGTCGATGGATTGGATGGAAGATTGTAATTTATAATATTGACAACAATAATGCCGTCAAGATGGAGTCATATCTTGATGACAAGGCGAACAATCATTGGATTAAGGTAGCAGATATAATAGATAACGGTGGATGGTATTCTAATAGTCCAGATTCAGTATTTTATAGTGCAAATTGCGGTAAACCTAAAGATTATGTAATTACAAATGGAGGTCCGATAATCACCTTTAGATCTGATAATATAGTATGGGATTTCAAGAATTTGAGTGTAAGAGAAATTCAATCCCCCATAAACTGATTTGTCATGGAATCTGGTTAATCATTGCGTTGAGTAAAATGATGGAATATTTCTGTAATCTTACTTGGGATTGAATTTCATCTTTTTCTAAAGTTTCATTTTTCCACTAATGCGTCTACTGCTCTATCTTAGCTATTACTTGTGGAAATTCTTCGGTCAAATCCTCAGTGGTTCTTATCATACCAATAGATCATTTTCACTCAAAATAGCATATACAATGAGATGTTATTCTCTCATTTAGAAACATTTCATATAATTTTTTACACGTGTATTTGCTTCCCAATGCTAACGTCTCTACGAAAAAAATAAATACTTCCGCACGAGGACATGTAACTAAGTATCATTTGGTTCAACCTATAGTATTTTCTAAAGTTAGACCGATCATAAAGCGTCGGATCCTCTGCATTATCAAGAGAAGACAAGACGGTAAGTGCCATTTTTGTAATTTACTCTTTAGCAAAAAAGATGTTCTAGTAAGTTGTGGATATCGTAGAAATTATTATCATAAATCATGTGCAAGGAAATTACATATTATCTAAGGTAACAAGAGTCTTTTCTTAAGCTAGACGTATGCGTTCCCTATCAATATAACGAGCTTGTAGAGAAAAAGGCCTATAAATTCTACTTTTCTACTTCCTTTTCTATTAATGATACTGGGGGAGAATGGAACGGACAATAATTTGCATTAGTATCATATTCTTTGTTACATTTGGGACATATCTTGATTCTTGATATATATTCTCCTTCCCAATCGATTTCGCTTCCACATCTATGACATACTAGAGGTCTTTGTTCGTTCTTATGAAATATTATTAATGTCCCACAATCGGGATTACCACAAAGATATGTACGTTTGCCCAAAGATTGTTCAAGTCCATTAACTATGGAATCTAACATCTTAACGAGTGGATTATCAATATCGGCTGAAGGTCTTTTGATTGGTTTATATCGTCCTAATCCATCTTTGATCTTGGCATCGTCAGGCTTTGAATTACTGTTCTCCATATACTATTATGCAGACTATCTCTTGAATATAAGGATGAGTATCAAAATCAAAGTGAAGTTGGAAGAATTAAAATCCTATATGGTCCTATGTCCTGACTCTTGGTGATCAGTTCCTCCCTAAGATGGAACAGCAACTCAAAAAATGAAATTCAAAAAAAGTCTGGACCAATTGACGTTTCAATGCAGGTAAAGTGAGTACGGGGGAGAATGGTTGTGGTAGACGTGGGTCAGAATATCACCGTTAGTTAATTTCTGCTATGCTTAGCCTTATTCGATAATTCATTATCTGTATGGAATATTATTGCTACCTTCTTGAACTATCTACTGCATCCATGATTACTTGCGTGGCATGCATTCCAAATTTTGTCTTACAGTAGTTTTCATTTCTGAGTTTTGAATCAAGCGTATTTTTCTTTATTAACTCTGATACCCTATTTACAGCAGCGAGATAGTTCATTCCTGATACCCAATTAAGTATGATTGTACATTTATCACAAACGTCAACTTTAGCATTGATACCATATATTTCACCACAAAAAATGCATTTATTGTATATTATTGACTTACCGGCCCGTGGAGCATTGATACCAAAATGAACCGTATTAAAACAGTTAATACATAAGTGCTGGTTGCACGTTGAACATGTATGGTATTCTTCATGTTTGCTGCATTTTTCGCACATTGTCATGAGTTAGAAGCACCTTGTACAAGACATTAAGAAATGCCCATCATCTATTAAGAAATTCATTATATTCACCAATATAACTGAAGTCTCATATATCAATTGCTTTTTTTAAATATGTACGGCGAATAAGTTCTTGAAATGCCTCATTACATCCGATTATTTACTATTGGATACTGAACTGAAAGATGCCAAAACAGAAGCAAACTACTTCTTGTATATACGATTTTATAGTCATTGTTGACTCACTTTAAGTAGCGATAGACACGGGTAGGAAGTGAGTCTCAACTTTTGTTAGTTTTAATTCAGAATTAGTTGAGTAAGGTATCTTAATTTTCGTTATCTCATTTGGAACGTTTCAATCTGACAAAAATACCAATTCTTGAAAGTACGCTTAAGACTAATATTATTATACCTACAATTATTAGGACAGAACCATTAATTGTCCAAGATGGATTACTATACATAAACGAATTTGAGGGACCTAACATGGATTTAGATTGTGCGGAAAAAATTATGCCGAATACAATGATCAATATTCCAACAATAACTATAAACAGTTTCAAGTATAAGGGATGTTGAGCAACTTACGTATGTATATGTTATCGGAAACATAAGGGAATTATAGTGCCTTGATTATTGCTAGAGCTTTTTAAGGTCCAGATCACAATATTCTATTAAACAAATGTAACTTGATATGACATGATATTAAGGCAGCCTCCTAATTTAGATTCTCTCGGACGAGTTATGAATGGGAAAAAGGTAAAAAGTAATAATTATTATTCATAATTATGGGCCTTGATCTAAAGCCGCTTATAACTCCATCGTACATAAAGTTGACAGATTTATCGAACAGAACAATTGCGGTTGATGCATTTAATACCATCTATCAGTTTCTTGCTACTATCAGAGGTTCTACAGGAGAGCCCCTTACTAACTCCAAGGGAGAAGTAACCAGTCATTTGAGCGGACTTTTTTATCGTAGTATGAACCTCTTAGCTGAGAATATTAAGCTTGTATATGTCTTCGATGGCAAACCGAGTCATTTGAAATTCGATGAGATCGAGAGAAGACAGCAAGTAAAGCAAGTTGCAACTGAAAAATTTAAAGAGGCGATAACAGAGGGACGATTTGACGATGCCCGAAAATATGGACAAGCTACCTCAGGTACTGACAGACAAGATGGTGATGGAATCTAAGATGCTTTTATCTTTTCTTGGGATCCCTACAATTCAAGCGCCTTCAGAAGGTGAGGCAACGGCTGCATATTTAACCAATACAAATCAGGCATATACATGTGCTAGTCAAGATTATGATTCAATTTTATTTGGCGCAAAAAGACTTACTAGGAATCTTACCATAAGCGGCAAGAGAAAGGTCCCAAATAAGAATGCATATATCGATGTTGTACCGGAAATGTTTTATTTTGAAGATATTGTTGTCCAGACACACCTAACAAGAGCTCAACTTATCGATATCGGGATTTTAATCGGTACTGATTTTAATCCTGGGGGGATTCCTGGAATTGGGCCGAAAACTGCACTTAAATTGATTCAAAGATACGCTAAACTAGAAAATATCGATAACATTAAAGAAGAACTATCTAAAATCCCGTATGATCAGATAAGGGAGCTGTTTCTAAGACCTGAAGTAGCTGATATCCAAGATATAGAATTCATTCCAATTAATTATGATAAAGTGACTGACCTTCTATGTAATAAAATGGATTTTTCTGTGGAGCGTGTCAATGGTGCATTACAGAAACTTAAAAACTCTATTGACAATCGGAGCCAGTCACTAGAAAGATGGTTTTAAATAGATAGAATGAATGTATTCTAGACCAACTTTCTCTTCTTCTTCTCAGCCTTTTTCTCTGAATCAAATCTACCAAGGTTATACTGATTCAGATCTACAAACCTAATACCCATTGCTAGAAACGGATGAACATTTCGTATATGTTTATACATTTCTTGACAAGCATGACGGTAGTCGGGATGTCCTTGTGCAGTGGTACGTAGTTCAATCATATAACAAGCCTCACGTAAGTTGATTTTCATGAAATATGGATACCTGTAAGCGAAATTGACTACATATTGAGCTTCAAATGGCATTTTTTTTACGATATTCTCATAAGTATCATTACATTGATACATGCAATCTCTGTAATCTTTTTCCAGACCGGCATTTATAATCTCACCCGGAACTTCATAACCATGTCTAGTAGATAGGAGTTGTCTCTCTATAGTAAGTAATCTATGTCGATGTAGATCACGAAACATTCCAAAGTTGGTTAACATATCAAATGTGTATTCTACCATCTCATATGCTCTGCCTGGTCGATGCCGTCTGTTTCTGCGAAATTTGGTGTACATTTCAATAATTTTGTGTCTCTTTTTTTGTGGGAGATGTTTTATTAGTTGTCTAATATCATATAGAGACTGACCATCTGCATGTTCATAAAGTGCTCGCTGATGCTACTGTTGTCTCAGCTTTTAAATTATTAGTATAATCGACTAACTCTACTGAAGTATTCGTGTTATATTTAATATCTCGAATATGCTTCTTTGCTAATTTAGATATAGCATTACTGGTATCTAGAAAATAAGATTGAATGGATTTTCCATATTTATCATTTGCTCGTTTTACAAATGATGGTATTACGAAATTAAGTTGTTCGTGTAATGCTGTTCCTAAATTCCTAACTTCATTCAGTGAAGAAGAATATAATTTCGTCAATAAATATTCAAAAGCTCTTCCATTTCCAGTAATTCCCAAATTTGTAAGTGTAGCCGCAGGAAGTAGTCCACGAAGAATATCTAGCGATTTAGCTCTTATAGTATTGTTATAGACTTTCTCTGCAGATTTAATGTCTTGCAGATTGGTAAGGGAATCAAATTTTTTTTCAAGTTTCGATGCTGAGTCATAATAAGTAAAATCATTTATGGTCTCTATTTCAGAAATAAATTTCTGTAATATAGGAATATTCTTGCTGTAAAGTTCAAACGCATTATTACACGCTTCAATATAGAGATCAGCGTATTTTGAATTAATTATATTTTTATCTCTATAATATTTGTACTTGTTGTGAATTTTTTTATCAAAAGCAACATAGCGAGAAGATTTTTCAAGATATGATAGGCCAATTCTTTGATCTTCGATTTTTTTCGCAGCGATATTGGAGATCCATTCTATGGCAATTTGTGCTTCGCCCAATTCTGCGACCGAGTCATCCCCATATTCATTTAGTATTTTATTGTAAAATTCTTCTCCTCTTGTTGGATTACTTATGAATTCGTCCAAGAATATACGTCTCATAGTTTTATCCGATCTAGAGTATCTTGACATTAGCGCTCCTCTATCTACTTGTCTTGGCGTTATAATTGCAAAAATGGCTTTATCGACGTTTGAAAAATGCTGATTTAGAGTGGATCTTTCTATGGAAGAAAAGTTATCAACACTATAATATGGAAAGTCAGCGAGCATGATATATTGAAATTAGACTGGTGACCTAATATGTATTAGCACCAGCCAAGCTATATTTGAGATAAATCGTAGTAAAACATCTCACCAAATTATTTACAAAATTTGACACTGCCAGCATTATATTTTGGCTCTAAACTAATCTCATGAGCGAATTAAAGCTCGAGTTTGTCGGCAAGCAGGTGAAAGATATGTATGGAACCCATATAGGAAAAGTTGTTGGTCTAGTTACTGATATTGATGGTTCTATTGAGTCGGTTGGTGTAGACTGCGGTTCTGTAGGATTAAAGCAATTGCCTTATGAACAATTACTGGTACAGGGTGACTATGTAATATATATACCAAGATGGAGAATGGACGCACAGAAATTAGTACGACAAAAGAGTTTAACATTAAAACGAATCAAAGCGCTTCAAGATTTGGTGGCAGATAATGATCAAATGAAAAGTGATGCTGAGATTGTGTATTTAAAATATGAGAATAGGCTTCGAGCATTGGAAGGAGAGGAGCATGGAGTTATTAATACATTAAAATCTAGACTAGAGGAATTAGATTCTCAGGCAGCAAGTATTAAGACTGTTGTTTTTGATGCAAAGCTACAGTATAGAAGTAACGATATGATTGAAGAAACCTATCAACAAGTGAATATGAATGCAAATGAATTACTAGAGCATATTAACTTAGAAAAGGACGAAATAAGTAACTTCTTAACACGAATTTCTCAACACACGGTGGATGATATCGAGCTGACATCAGAACTGGAAGTACAAAATGATAAGTATAATCATACTGCTGACATTAATTCGAATAAATATGTGCGCCAAGAGGATAATGTGGACTTGGAAAATGGCCGGCTGTTAGCAACCAGTACTGCAGACAAGGATGGTCCCAAAGAGGAATCTGCAGTGGCCATCGGTAGCGATAGTGACAGTGAAGTTAATTGGCTCAATGAGGTAATTGCAAAAGAAATCAAAGATGATCAGTAATAGGTGTTGATAGAGAAGCATTCTATTTTTGATTTTTAGCCTCATGTTTACGATGTGTCAGAATAGTAAATAGCTCATATATAATATCAAAATTAAATGCAATAGTTAGTTCGATTGCTACTACTAGCTAATATTAGAAATAAAAATAAAATAGTAAATTTTTGATTATTTATTTGAATTACTTTTCTTCTTTTGCTGTTGTCTGAAGAAGTTCGCCTATTTCATTATGCATCTTAAGGAAGTTCAACCCTTTCTCAGTAGTCTTATAAGTCTGTGACCCCTCTAAATATTCTAGAAGGTTGTTTTCAATAAGGACAGAAAGATACTCTCTTAGTTGAGCGTAACTAAGAAATGCCTTGTACATGATTTTTGTTTTTGTTGCTCCGCCATTTGCAGCTTCCAGGATCATGGCTACTATTTCTGTTCTGCTTCTGTATTTCACATTTTAAATACAATGAATTTGTTTATTTTAATATATTGATGCAATACAATATAACAATATTATAGAGTTTGAACTCATTAGTTATAGCTATTAACTAGAAAACAAGTTAAGTGGTAGGTGGCAGTCGATAGAAATAAGTCGTATTTACTACGAAATTTACTTAAATAACTAAAAGTTGACTAAAAAATAAAAGTTAAGGAATCTTCGAAGATTAACCTTCTTCCCAGCCCTTGGCGAACAGACCGTTCTTCTTTAATGGAATTGGTTGACCTGGTGTATAGTCCATTGGTCTCATCCAGAATATTGCCTTTGTTGGGCAGACGCCGATACATGCACCGTCTGAGATGCATCTCTCTGGATAGAAGACAAATGCCTTACCTCTCTTCCATCCTTCGACTGGTTTTACTCTTAATACATCTGGACCAAGAGCCGTACAAATCTCGACACACAGTGCACAGCCTATACAGTGTTGTTCGCTAATATCCGGAAGTATTGCTACTGGCATTTAATTCTCAAAAACAATCCATAGCGAAACTATTTAAACACTATGTCATTTTTATAACACTGATATAAAAGTTGTGTAGTTTAAGGACTTTAACTGTTGATTTTGCAAGCGACATACAAATGTTTTCAAAATAGGGTTATGGCGTGGTCACCAAGACTAGGGTTTTATTGCCATTAATAGTAGGAACGGTTGTATTAGGAACCCTAGGTCTATTATTCATTCCTGAGTCTATTAGAGACAAAAACATTGATTTTCCAAATGGTACTTTGAGTATAGATAATAAAATAGTCAAGATAGAAGTGGCAGACTCGCCTGTAGCTAAACAGAGATGGTTAACGTTTAGAGAAGATAAACTTCCATTTGACTCTGCTATGATATTGGTATACAATAAATCTGACCTATATTCCATTTGGCTTTTGAATATTCAGTTCAATGTTGACTTAGTTTGGCTTGATGAGCAAGCAAATATTGTATATGTTGTGAAGAACGCGTCACCGTGTAAAACTGCATTAGATGTCACTGGATGTACTTATAAAAATACAAAACCTGCAAAATATATTCTTGCAGCTACCGCAGGCTTTATAGACTTTTATAATATCACGAATAATTCAAGAATTAAGATAATATCCATATGAATCATTAATTCGTCTGCAAGTAGTTATTGCTTAATTTTCTTGATGTTAGATAGGAGTTGTATTTTGGGATCAAGTAAATGGGCTCGTGTGTGCTAATAAGAGGACATCATTTTCTCAATGTGTTATGTAAATCATGATATGCTTGCTTTATCTCTTCAACTGATGCCTCATCTTCAAGAGTACTTACATCACCGATAATGTCGGAGTTAGCAGATATAGACTTTAGTAGTCTTCGCATTATCTTCCCACTGCGTGTCTTTGGAAGCCGTGCAACAAAATGAATTTCTTCTGGTGTAGCTATTGATCCGATTGTATTTCTTATATGTTTGATTAGATCTTGGCGCAGCTGTTCTGATCCTTGATGACTGGTTTTCAGTACCAGAAAAGCTACGATGGACTCGCCCTTTTTTTCGTCAGGTTTGCTAGTTACTGCTCGCTTCTGCTACTGCACTAAAGGAAACAAAGGCACTTTCAAGCTCCATAGTGCTTAATCTGTGTCCTGCTACCTTAAGTACATCATCAGACCTTCCCAAAAGCCAAATATAGTTATCTGTATCGCTTAATGCAAAATCTCCTGAATAATAGGATCCAGGAAATCGATTCCAATATACATTCTGATATTTCTCATCATCGTTCCACAATGTCATAAGCATGCCGGGCCATGGTTTCTTAATGACTAAATATCCTTTGGTATTTGAATTAACATATCTTCCAGTTTCATCCACTATTGCGATATCAATTCCAGGAACAGGTAGTGTTGCAGAGCCTGGTTTCATCGGTATTGAATCAATACCGAGACATTGACTAATCATGATACCGCCAGTTTCGGTTTGCCACCACGTATCAATAATAGGACATTGTTCTTTTCCTATGGTTTTAAAGTACCACATCCAAACTTCAGGATTAATCGGTTCGCCGACTGTGCCTAATAAACGCAATGTGGATAGATCAAAAGAGTTAGGTATTGCAGAGCCGTATTTCATGTACATACGAAGGGCTGTAGGTGTGGTATAGAGAATTGTGGCACCGTGTTTTTCTATTATACTCCAATATTTATCTGGTTTAGGATAATCTGGTGCACCTTCGTATATGATTTGTGTTACTCCATGTAATAATGGTGCATACGCAATGTAACTATGACCGGTAACCCATCCCATGTCAGCAGTACAAAAGAAAATATCTTTCTCATTGAAATTAAATACCCATTTCGAAGTGGCATATAAATGAGTTAGATATCCACCTGTACCGTGAAGGACACCTTTTGGTTTACCTGTAGTACCAGATGTGTAGAGAATATACAATGGATCTGTACTTTCCATTATTTCTGGTTCACAAAATCTCTTGGCATTTTCAATTAGTTGTTGCCACGTTATTTCATTTTGGGCGAGACTTAGTTCGTCTGTTCCTCTGTTAAGTATAACAATATTCTCTACTGTAGGCATAATTGATATCGCCTCGTCCACCACTTTCTTCAGCTGGACCTTATTACCTCTACGAATGCCGTAATCTGCTGTTATGATTAACTTTGACATTGAATCGTTTACTCTATCAGATAAGGCTTTTACACTAAAACCAGAGAATATAACTGTGTGAATAGCACCAATACGTGTACATGCTAGCATAGCAATGAGTAACTCTGGTATCATGGGAAGGTAGATTGTTATCCTATCGCCTTTCTTTATACCTAATCCTTTTAATGCACTGGCAATCCTATTCACAGCAAGATATAATTGATAGTAGGTGTATGTCTGTACCTTACCATTCTCACCTTGCCAAATAATCGCAGCTTTGTTCTTATGATGATTATCTATATGTCTGTCCAGACAATTCACGCTAACGTTTAGCTGACCTCCCACGAACCATTTAGCAAATGGTGGATTCCAGTCTAGTATTTTATCCCATTTCTTAAACCAAATCAGATTGTCAGCTTCGTTTGACCAAAATTGTTCTAGATTTTCTATTGAATCTTTTCTGACTTTCTGCAGTTGCATTCCATTTAGAGTTATTTTGATGTCGTTGTTATCTTGATGTTTATTGGATAAGATTGAGTCTTCCATATACTATGATTATGATTAAATGGGACAAGATTAAAAATATTTTACTGTTATTAGTCATATTTGTAATATGAGTCATAGTGTGTACGCATGATTTTAGTTTGAAACAAGAGATAAATGGTTAATATTTATGTATACTAATTTGGAAAAGATTGTTAGACTGGGATGAACAAATAAAGGCACATTTAATGTGGATTTGGGGAGGTGAAGTGGGCTTTATGAAAAGAGGGATAGAGGGGATGCTCATTATTACGGACAGACGAATTGTATTTATAAGCAAAACAGATATGACATATAGAGTGCATGACGTGTATTCAAGACGACAACGCATACGATTTGAACAGGACGAAAACATATTTCGTCCAATAGAAGATTATGGTATTAATGAGTTAAGAGTAGATATGAATAAGAGTGTTAAGAATATTGAGATGCCTTTCACTAATACTACAGATTTATTTATTGAAGAGAAACGATGGGGTACAGCATTAAGAATTAGCTTTATTGATGAGGAGAAAAAAAAGCATTACAAATTTTCAGTGGTTAAAAGTTGGGTAAAGTATCCAGCAAAAGATCCTTTAGAATTTCAACGGATGGATTGGTCGCCAGTTATTACATTATTCAAAAATTTTAGATAAAAAGTATAGATTTGATCTGGAAGCGAGAGAACTTGTATGGCTGGTAAGTTATTTGTAGTAGGAGTAGGACCTGGATCTTCAGAATATCTTACTGATATTGCGAAGCATAAAATAATAAAATCTCGTTATATAGTAGGATATTCTTATACGTTATCGATTATTAGACATCTGTTAGATCCTACATGGCAAAGGATAAGTGAAGTTACCATGGATTCTCAGGATGACATTTACAAGAACATATTTGATCAAATGGAGACTAATGAATATTGTACCGTACCATTTACAGGTGATGTAAATTTTTCAGAATCAGAGGTCGTTGATCGATTACTAGAAATTTTTGGTAAAGATAATGTAGAAATGATACCTGGTATCAGTTCGATTCAAGTAGCTGCCTCAAAGTCAAAGGTGCCACTTGATAAGGCTGCCATTTTCACTTTTCATATTACAGAAGATATCGAAGCAAGGAAGGAAGAGTTACTTAATGCTGTAAGAAATAAGAGAAGTGTTATCTTATTACCTAGACCATGGCCCAAAAGTAGAGAAAGACAGTTTATGGAGTCTGATATTGCATTGTTTTTAAGGAATAATATGATGCAAACGAATAATCTAGATGTCTGGGTATTCGAGTTTCTTACAAAGGGCAATGAGAGGATTTTTAGAGGAAAGGTAAGTGAGCTGGAAGAGCGTGAATTCGATGCATTATCTGTAATGGTAATCGATCAAGTTAAACGAAGAACATACTTAGACTTTGATTAGATTATAGTAGTAATTAATTATGCGACGCCAGGAGATTTTCCTTCTTGAATTACTTTCTCGAAGTAATTAACTTGTTGTTGCATAAAGTTTTTTCGTTTTTCTTCTTCTTCAAGTTCGGACATATCTAGTAATTTTATTTTTAATATTTGTGTAAGGACAGATAGTATTAATTGCGCAGTTTTTGGTTGAATGACATTAGGATTATCAATTTCGCCTAATAGACAGAGAGCATCAATAGCTTGTTCTTTTGCTAGACCAAGAATTAGTCCATTAAATCCAAGTATCTGTCCTTGTCCATTGTAAGTTATAAGATTATTATATTCTTTGGTCCTTTCTAAAATATCTTTATTATTAGTTACAATATAGATAGGATTGTTTATAGGAGTTGATATCATATTTTGTTTTAAAGCAGCCCCCATAGAATAAATTATGTTAATATTAAGTTTCTCTGCCATCCTTATTACCTCATGGGCAATTTCATACAGTCTAATAGGATCAGCTGGATTAAAATCTCCAGTAAAAATGATCATGTTCTTTGAGTCAACTGAATAAAATTTGTAGCTCGCTTGTGTATAGTCTATGAGTCCATTACTATAATTTACATAAGGAGGCCAATAGGCAAATATTTCGGCAAAAAGCTTTGCTTTAAGTTTTCTTACAAGAAAATTCATTCCGATTCCGGCGACATTTCCCATATCAGGCAGTGCAGCAATCATAGACGAATAATTATGGAAGTGTGGTGTATGATACATCTTTAGACCCAACATAATGATAGCTACTTTATACTAGAATAAATATCATAAGAATATTATTCTATGTTGATGTTTCCTAGTGGTCATTTGGCCACTAGGACTATCTAGTGGCAAGTTTTACATAAGTTCACATGGTGGTCCAAATAAGAAAAGTATAGAAAAGTTTGAAAAACTATCAGGCTACTTGAGACATAGTTTGAATATAATAAGGTCGGCTTTGGAAATACGTGATGGCATGTCGGTATCCACAGGAGTAAATATTCCCTTAGAAGCAATAACTAGTACCCATTTGAGACGATTATTGGAGACTTAAAGTCAAAGAATGTATTCAATCCCGAGCCGACGATAACTCAAGAACTAATTAAGATGATGGGTAATGGAGGAAAACTAATGTTTTTGTTGATGATTTGGACCGTTGTGAAATAAATAATGTTCTGGATATACTCGCTGCAGTAAAATTGTTTCTAAGCGCCCCCGCGTAGTTTTTATTATGGCAGTAGACATGACAAAATTGGAAAGGGTGTTAACATATGTTGTATGTAAAGTTAAAGTTGACAATATCAACAATGTGAATTAGTGGTTTCTATGGTGTATACTGGCGCTTCTTATGGAATGAATGAAACAACGGAATATGCTCCGTATAGTACCGGTGCAAATATTGTTCAGTATGTAGGATCTACCTGTTTACTAATTGTAATAACTGTCCCTATTGCTCTTCCAAACTTGTAAAATGTAATAGTCCCTATAGAGTATCAACTCTTAATAGCTACCGACTGTGACTGTAACTTAAATTTTACTAACTTCACATACAAATATTTTGTTCTTCAACATAAAACCTGGAGAACATAGTGCCAAAATCCTTTAATAGAACAAACCAGTCATTAAGGAAATGAGATACAACATCAATTACATGGTTCTTGGAATTAGTATTATGGCAATGGCTGGATTA
Organism: uncultured Nitrososphaeraceae archaeon; assembly: GCA_963728595.1. Lineage (GTDB taxonomy): Archaea > Thermoproteota > Nitrososphaeria > Nitrososphaerales > Nitrososphaeraceae > TA-21. Next base: position 31,535 of record CAVSLF010000022.1, on the reverse strand, counting down.
GCAACCGACTTTGGTTCTCAATTTAATGCTGCCGCAAACATAGGATATAATAAAACAGGTCTGACGTCTGTAGACACGAATCTAGATGAATGCATTAAAGCACTAGATTCTGGTAACACTACATTAGCGTCTGAACATTGCAAAATGGCTGATCAGGCTCTGGAGTCATACTTAGGAAAACAAAATAGCAACAGTCCTCAAAGGTAGTAAGAGTACCGATGACTATATTGCCATCTATCCTTTAAATTCAAGCACCAAAAAACGAATGTTAAAATCCATTATTTTTTAATATTTCAAAAAAATGGTGTAAATTGAATGACCTTGAATGACCCATAAAGGCGTTAGAAGTGATTACAGCAAGTGGACTAAGTCCAGTCCTGTCCATATATACTCTTAATGTAATCTTTTTGACTCATTAACAGTTCTCGACAATCATCTTTGTCCTAACATTATGTCAGTTTTAATTTAAAGATAAGATAGAATTTTCTGTACTAAGTGACAGCTGTACCCTTCATATCCTGTTGAAAACTTTTGCTTAAGGCTAATAACATATCTTGAGACAAGAAGCCTAGATGACCTTTCAAATTGGAAGTAAACCTCAACGTATATCAAGTTCGAATTATAATTATAACTGTCCTAAATGTGGCTCCAAATACAAATCGTTAAGATCATATGGCTCAAATTTTGATGCCAACATAATCCAAATAATAGAATGTCTACATTGCAATTATTCTTGGAGAGAATATTGGAAGTTGCCTATGTGGTGGTCTTATTGCAGGCACTAAATGGTCAATGGCCAAACTCATTTATCCTTTCTTATGTTACTATTAGGGTTCATTCTCATTCAAGTCCAGACAGGTTTTTTTATCTTGTTTCATCGCTGTCTGGGCATAGTAAATAGTATCTTGGACTAGAAAGAAAGACTAATGTATTTTGTCTGTGTTCAGTAAAGTCATGGGAGAATCCTTAAAGGGATAACAGGGAACAACAAGAGGTTTTTGCAACTCTATTGGAATGACAAGATTAGCATCTCTCACTATATGAGTTCATTGTGATAGTGGAATAGGTAAGGATGAGGAAAAAAATGAAAATGTTATTTCTAGAATTTTAAGAGAATGTACATCTAGTTATGACAGATCAGATAAGAATAGAAAATACGACGAGAGGTACATTAGATGTGAATGTGATATGTATGGAACGACAAGACGATTTGAACATGGTCTTTGGTACTCATTGCTATCCAAATTGTTTTAATATATTATAATTATGAATTTAAGGTGTAGAAGTTTGGGATCTAGTAATATTATAAGTTGAGATAAAGTGCCACTCTATTATTGCAGCCAAAAAGAGAATTATTAGAATGATTCCGATTTCTATTAAAATAGACTTTAGCTGTTTTGTAAGATTTTGTTTTTTAACTAAGGAAAAAAGTAGAATGAAGCTTCTAGATATTGCTAAACCGTAACAAAATACTTCCATGACTCCAAATGGTGTCAAGAGAATTACTAATGGGGATATGTAACTATGAGATATAAGATCATAAGTTATAGCAGAGAATATAGTTCCAGTACTATAGCCAGAGAATATGCCAAATAATGCTCCTATGCCAGGTAGAAACATGATGAGAGTAATAATAAGATTATTCATGAATATCCCGATGTAATTAAGTCCACTAATTTTATGCAAAAATGCTTCTTTCAGTCTTTGTGCAGATGATTGATCTAGTTGGATATTTGCCCCTACAAAATAGGATATAAGAAATATAATTACACCTATACCTGTTAAAAAAACTCTGTGTTTAAGTAGTGACATAAATAAGTGGCATGCCAGTTGGAGTTATGTATTTATCGTTAACAGAAAATATAATTAAGTGGATTCTTTTCCACTTTAACAAGGAATTGAGTATTTCAAATGATATTTCTGATGCATTGATATATGCTATTAATAAGGGATATCAAATTCATCCTGATGCGTTTGCATTACTTAGATCGATTAATTCTGATGTAAGTAATATTATCAAGGTTATTATCGAAAAAAAGACTAAATTAAAAGAAAGTCATTCGATATTGATAGATGATATTAAAACCATTATTTCAAGGGATCGTTTAGAGAATCCTGTCAGTAAGTCTACAAGTATAGATAATAATGATCGTTATGACAAGGCATCATTGATTTATGGAGATAAGAATACTCAAACTACGTATGAAGTACTTTTTGATCCGACATCTAAAATTAATTCCTCGGAAGATGAAAACGGTTTTCTTAAATTATTTCGTAGTAGATATGAAAAGTCACTAAAAATTTTGGCTATGCGTCCTGATAGTAAGAGGATAAAGAAAATTGAAAAAATCAAACTAGAATATAATAAGAAAAGATCTATAAATATATCCAATCGTAGAAATGATGAAGAAAGCATAAATAATTCAAGCAATGCTGAAACGATACTACTTGCAGGATTACTTATGTCACGAAGACAGCAAAAAAATATGGTAGAAGTTACTATTGATGATATGAGTGGTGCATTATCGGCAGTAGCTACTACGGATGATTTGCGAAATCAGATATCTATGTTGGTCTTGGATCAAATGGTAATGTTAGAGATAGAGAGCAAGAAAAGAGGACGACAAGATTTCTTGATTAGAAGTGTTATTTCGCCAGAGATTCCTGAGCATATACCTAATAAGTCTAGATCGGAGTCATATGTACTTCTAACTTCGGATCTTCATATCGGTAGTAAATATTTTATGGAAGCAGAATTCCTTAGATTTGTAGAATGGCTTTCATCGGATGATGATATCGGAAGTAAAATAAAATTTCTATGTATTGCTGGAGATATAATTGATGGTGTAGGAATATATCCAAATCAAGATAAAGAACTTAAAGAACTTGATGCTAGCAAACAATTGATGTATGCAATGAGATTATTAGATCAGATTCCAAAAAATATCGAGATTTTTATGATTCCTGGAAATCATGATCTTGGAAGAAGAGCGTTACCACAGAGTTCACTTTCTCCATTTATCGATAGATGTACAGATAATTTTCACATGATTGGAAATCCATCATTGATTAGACTGGATAGTGTTAAATTATTAATGTTTCATGGACAGAGTTTGGATGATATTATTGCCACTACACCGGGCTTAAGTTACTCAAGGCCGGCAGATGCAATGAAGATATTACTTAGGGCTAGACATTTATCTCCAATATATGGTGAACGAACTCCCATAGCTCCTGAGGATGAAGACATGCTAGTAATCTCTGAAGTGCCAGATATTTTTCATGCTGGACATGTACATATTATTGATGTTGGTAGACATAGGAATACACTTGTAGTAAATTCTGGTGCATGGCAATCTCAAACTAGATATCAACAAACTATGGGGATAATGCCTACTCCAGGTATAGTTATATTAATTAATCTATCAACGCTTCAACTATTCCAAAAGAATTTTATTATTTAACGTCTGGAATTATCGAGGATAATGAAATATCGTCCTTGAATGCTTCTCTAATGGTCGTTAATGGAACAACAAGTTTTATTCTTTGGGATCTGCCATATCGACCGAGATTTACTATGTTAGTGGTAACTAGACCCAGCTGATCAAGCTCACTAATGATTTGTGTTATTCGGCGTTGAGTCAACGGTTCCTGCTCTAATCGAATACATAAAGATGAATATATATCATACATTTCGCCAGTATTACCATTTTTACAATTGATTATAGCGAGAATAAGAATTTTAGTATGGGTTGTAGAATTCTTTAAGATCTCATAATTAGTATCACGATCTATTTTTTGTTGTGCAAGTCTAATATGAATTTCGTTAACGGTCCTGGAACCTTCTCGTTCAGCTATTTCTGCAGCAACCCTTAACAAATCGATGGCCTTTCTTGCATCGCCGGTCTCTCTTCCTGCCATTGCAGCACAAAGATTAATAGCCGCAGTAGGCATTACATGTTCAGTAAAGGCTAATTTACATCTGTCTACTAGTATATCTTTTAATTGTTCTATCGTATATGGATTAAATACCATTTCCTCCTCACTTAAACTACTTCTAACTCGAGGATCTAATTTATCCTTAAATGTAAGACTGTTAGAAATTCCAATTAGGCTGATGAATTGTTCTGCCGAGATACGTTCATTCGCTCTAGTAAAGTTATATAAAATATCATCACCGTTTTTATCGACTAGAGAGTCTATTTCATCTATAACTAGGACAACTCTAAGATTTTTACGTCTAATATAATCAAGAATTCTATCAGTTGCTTCACCCAGTGAAAGGCCAGTGAAATGGACTTGAAGTTTTTTTTCTTCTTTATTAATTCCCATTATTTCAGCAATCTCGTACAATATTTTATAGCTGGTATTAGCTGTCTTCGCATTCATAAATGGAACTGTTATTTGCATATCAAGATCATTTGCCTTATTCTTAAGCCGTTCAATAACATTCTTTACAACTGCTGTTTTTCCTGTACCAGGTTTACCGAAAATTAATAAATTTGATGGTCGTCCTCCTCTAAGAATAACTGAAAGTGTCTGTGCAATCATAGTACTTTCATTGTCCCTAAATGGCAGTCTTTCAGGAACGTAGTCAATAGATAATGTTTTTCTATTTTTGATTAGTGTTTTACTTTCTATAGCATTATTGAACACATCATCTAATTTATCATCATTCAATTCTATACACTTCCAACGAACTATTCCCCACCCCATTTTTTCTTTTGCAACATAAAGTAAAACTTTATAACTATATGTTAACAACCTGTTAATTAAATAATTAAAAATAACCAAATCAATATTTATTAACAAATCAATTAATATTATTTGTAATATTAAACTGTAACATGAGGTCTTCTGCATTAGAAATACAGGGGTGGAGACCAACCATGAATAATTAGGTTCTCCGAATTTTATATTAACAAAAGTTTCACATATTTCTACATTGAACTAATAATTAGTACAAAAAATACCCCTTGATTTCCACTGGAGCGTTATCAATAGTTATTAGATGTTAAAAACCTTGGATATACCCCTTGATTTCCACTGGAGCGTTATTCTGCTCAATAATTCGAAATTTCGATCTTAACAATCTAGTTTCGATAATTCTAGAATATGGCTGTCTCGATCACTGTAAACAAAATCAATGTTATTTGTTATCATAAGTTCTACTACCAATGTTAAGTGTTAATGAAAAATATAATCAAGTAAAGGAAGCACTTCTATATTGAGCTCTCCAAAAAAGAAGATAAAAATTGAACTCGAGGATAATGAAGGTGATAGATATAATCTTTCATTAGAAGGCAAATTCTCAAAGGAAAAGATGATTAGAGTATTTGAATTAATTGAATCTTTTGAAGATAAAACAACAAAAGAGCCAACTTCCCTTGTATATGATGATACTTCAACCTTAGCATCGAGAATATGGAGTATCATACAAGATAAGTGTCATGATACAACATTTACATCAGCATTTATTTTTAATAAATATAATGGGATATATGAAGAAAAACTTCAATTGAGTGTAATTTCTACATATTTATCAAGATTTTTTGCACGGAACAAACTATCGCGAATTAAACATGGAAAAGAGTGGATTTACTCTATAATTCATATAAATGATAATCTATCACAATCACAATCTCATGATATCACATATCACTATGATTTTCCAACAGTCTACGACCTTCATCAGTAATTTTATATAAAAATGGCTTACTGTCTATATTCCTTGTGACAAGACTTTCATTATAAAGCCTCTTCATCAGGCGTGATGTATGCTCACGAGTCTTTTTCGTATTAAATTGAATTTCTCTTGCTGTCATTGGCGATCGACTTAACAATTTTAGAATAGATGAAACAGTATTTTGATACAAACTTTTATCACTATCTATATCACCAATCCTATTTCTTGTGATATTTATCTGTGATGTCACACTGTCATCAACTACCATATCTTTGTGCTGATTCTTGTGGAAATCAAAACTATTGGCATTACTCTTTGTATTATCTATCATAGTCTTCATGGTCTTTATCGTTCTTCCTCCTTCATCATCACCGATAGACATTTTCGCCTCTATGATATCCATTTTAGTTCTTAATTCTGTAATCATTTTAGTAGAATTCTCAACTTTCATAATGTATTTGGACAGAACTGCTTCTAATATTACATATTTATGTTCATTCTGTATCACTGACCGTCGGGACCTAAATCTTATATAAAATAACACTGCCAAGAAACTGACGAAGAATACCATAACTGATAATAGCACATTTAATTGGGCTTCACTTAGCAACATATTCATTATGTTAGTGTGATGTTTATACACTGTGATATATTAATTTTAATTACATGTGATATTATATCTTAGAAAGTTTAGTAATCACATCCTCAAGTACTGGTATAAGATTCCTTGTGTACATTTCTTGTGATATATTTGATTCTTGTTCATACATCAAGGAGATCTGTATGAACTGAGCGTTTAATTGATCAAGTACTGTATATATTCGGTCATCCAGGACTCCCATTAATCTTAACAATATAACACTATAGATTATCTGTCTGATCTTGTCTTTACACTGTTTTACTTGTCTATAATATGCTCCACGACTTATAATAATTGGAGATTTTCCTCTACCTAGTTTTTTATAAATTATTGATACTTGACGTGGAGTTAGCATAGAATTTTTAACTAATATGGTCAGAAACTCACTAAAATTATATTCTTTGGTCAATATACGTACTATACAAATCTGTATAGTACATTAATATTAATTTTATTCAGCTGAACCTTCATTATTATAAAAATGACTCTTATATAAGGCCAATTATTCTGGATGGATGAATATGAAAATAGGTACCACGGAAACTTTCATTTTGGATAGTGTTAGAGAAAAAGGCACACTATGTTTTCCTCTTATCGATTCCCAGAATCAGATTAATACATCTTCTATAGTAAATAAGCTCGAATATCTAGGTGCAACTGGCATACTTATAGGTGGATCTTCAGTATCTGATCAGATAGAATTGTCAGCTATAGTATCAAAAATAAAATCCCTAGTTAAAATCCCTATAATTCTATTCCCTGGAAATATAACTGGTATTGTACCTGGTGCTGATGCTATTCTATTTAGCTCATTGCTAAACTCTGAAAATCCCTATTATATAACGGGCGCACAAGCTCAAGGGGCACTTATTATTAAGAAGTATAATTTAGAAGCAATTCCTACTGCATATTTAATTATTGGCCAAGGATCGACTGCTTGGTTCATTGGACAGACTAGGTCCATCCCATTTGACAAATCTGGAATTGCAATAATGTACTCTCTAGCAGCCCAATACATGGGTATGAGATTCTTATATCTTGAAGCAGGTTCTGGATCTTCTGCATATGTTTGTCCGGAGATGATTTCAGCAGTGAGAGCACATTTTGATGGTATATTAATTGTAGGTGGTGGAATAACTGACGCAGAAACTGCTACTACGATAGCCAATGCTGGAGCAGATATTCTCGTAGTTGGAACATTGATAGAAAAAAAGAATGATTGGGAAGAACAGTTTTCTAAAATTATCAGTAGTATACGAAAATGATAACAGAAGCTCAATCTAGGCTCTCTGATCTTAATATACCAAAATACTATTCTCTATATTATGACGTAATTCTTGGTGGTGTACAACAGCTTCTTAGTTTGGCCATCCAAGCTAGACAGAAGAACCTTGATGTCACTAACATAGTAGAATCCAAAATAGCCTACGACTTGGCTGATAGAGTAGCAAAGATGCATGAAATAGATATATCTGATAGACTTCGTTATCTTCTTACTCAAGTAGGTAAAGAAAAAGCTGCACTAAAAATCGCTGAAGAGATTGCTTTAGGTGAATACGGTACTCAAGATATGGAAACAAGATTAGATACTGCAGTTCGTGTGAGTTTATCGATAGTAACAGAGGGTGTAACTGTAGCCCCTTTACAAGGAATTTCTGACGTGAGAGTAAAAATGAATGCAGACAATTCTAAATATTTATCTATTTCCTTTGCAGGACCAATCAGATCAGCAGGAGGCACTGAGGCAGCATTTACAATGCTAATAGCCGATCATGTACGAAAAGTAGTAGGACTAGCACCATACATTGCTAATTCTTATGATGATGAAACTGGAAGATTCGTCGAAGAACTTCGTATCTATGAACGAGAAGTAGGAAATTTTCAATTCAGGATCCCTGATGAGGATGTTATAAAATGTGTATCATTACTTCCTGTAGAGCTTGATGGAGTAGATACAGATCCTGTTGAAGTTGCTGGGCATAGGAATATGCATAGAATTTCAACTAACAGAGTTCGTGGTGGTGCTTTGAGAGTTATGAATGATGGATTAATTGGAAGGAATAAAAAATTATTGAAGATAGTTCAAATGCTTGATCTTGATGGATGGACATGGCTTGATCAGCTAAATGGTGCTATTCAAAGTGGAGAGGAATCTGATGCTATACATCATAGAATGAGAGAAGTAATCACAGGAAGACCGGTCCTTTCGATGGCTGGGCGTGGTGGTGGATTCAGATTACGTTATGGTAGAAGTTGTAACACTGGTTTTGCTACAGTTGGCATTCATTCCTCTATACCTGTACTCTTAAAAAATGCAATTGTAGTGGGTACACAGATAAAAATGGATACACCTGGAAAGGCATCTACGATCGCATTAGTCGATAGTATAGAATCTCCTATCGTAAAACTTAATGATGGTAGTGTAATTAGGATTACTACACCTGATCATGCATATACCATATTAAGTGAATTAAAAAAGATTCTCTACCTTGGAGACATTCTAATAAGTTATGGTGACTTTCTTGAGAATAATAGTCAGCTACTTCCTGCTTCTTATGTTGACGAGATATGGATATCTGAGCTTAAGTCAAAACTAACAAACACTGAATCTATTTCTTCATACGGAATAGTCTCCTACGACAGACTAATTGAGCTCTTAGCTGATCCATTTGAAAATTATCCAACAATAGAAGAGGCATTCGACATAAGCACATATTTAAATATCCCATTGCATCCAAAATATTTATTATATTGGGATCAAGCCACTCTACAGGAACTTATTCATCTAATAAAAGAACTATATAATCACTTTTTGCAGTGCAAGGAAGATTCTTCTATAATGCTGGATACCTTAATCAATTCTGATATCAATAAACTTATCTTAGAAAAACTTGCAGTTATTCATAAATTGAATTCCGACAAAAGTAAAATTATAATAACTGATACTGACCATAGGTATATCTTTATAAAGATAGTAACAACATTACATCAAAACAAGGATAGTTTATTAGTGTACCTCGAGCAACATATCATTGAGAATGAGGCTTCACATTCAGATAATAATTTACAAATAATGCAAAAGATTCTTAATGTTCCAATAAAAGGAAAATATCTTTCTTCGATTGCTGTACGTGTCGGAAGGCCGGAAAAGGCAGCTGAAAGAAAAATGAAACCACCAGTTCATATATTGTTCCCTGTTGGAACAAAAGGTGGTCCTACACGTGATATCATAAAGACAGCACAACAATCATCAACATATATAGAGATTGCAAATAGGGTATGTACAGACTGTCACTATCCATCAATAGGAATGTCCTGTCGTCTGTGTCACGCTTTAACTCATTTGCAAAGATTATGTATAGTATGCAAAAGACAAGCTGATGATACCAACTTGGATCGACGATGTACTTTTTGTAAGAATGAATACAAAACTTATTCCGCTATTAATTTCCCTCTAAAGGACACAATTGCAAAGGCATGTCAAAATCTAAAGCTCAAACCTACTCAACCGCTTAAGGGTGTTAAATCACTTATGGGAAAGAATAGATATGCAGAACCAATTGAGAAAGGTATTCTAAGACAAAAAAATAGTATTTCCACATTTAAAGACGGGACTATCCGTTTTGACGCTACAAATGAACCACTAACACACTTCAAGCCAAAATGGATTACAACAAGTATAGAAAGATTAAAGTTACTAGGCTATAGTAAAGACCATCATGGCATCGAGTTAACATCCTCGGAGCAGCTCATCGAACTTATGATTCAGGACGTTATCATACCTGTTCAAGCTGCTGAACATCTACTAAATATAACGAAATTCGTTGACGATGAGCTTACTAAATTTTATGGCCTTCCTAGTTTTTACAATGCTATATCCATAAATGATCTAATAGGACATCTTGTAGTAGGTTTAGCACCACACACATCTGTTGGAATAGTAGGAAGGATTATAGGATTTACAAATTCACAAGTTTGCTTAGCATCACCAATTTGGCACTCAGCAAAACGTAGAGATTGTGATGGTGATGCTGACTCACTAATGCTATTAATGGATATATTCTTAAACTTTTCATATGAATATTTACCTAATAAGATAGGTGGTCTTATGGACGCTCCGTTACTTATCCAACCAGTGGTATTACCACATGAAGTACAAAGGCAGGCTCATAATTTGGATATCAGTGAAAGTTATCCGTTAGAATTTTATCATGATACTTGGAATAAAGGGAAAGCTGTAGATTCTATTTCTTATATAGATCTTGTCAAAAAAAGAATAGGCCAACTTAATCAGTTCTTTGATTATAAGTTTACACATCATACAGATTCAATAACTTTAGAAACCTCAAGAAGTTCATATTCTACACTTACTACAATGGAGGAAAAACTAGACATGCAAATGACTACAGCAAAATTAATTCAGGCCGTAGATCCTGATGATGTCGCATCAATGGTTCTCACAACACATATTCTTCCAGATATCATGGGAAATATACGGGCGTATTCTTCTCAGTCTTTCAGATGCAATAAATGTAGTCAAAAGTATAGGAGAATGCCTCTTGCCGGTAAATGTCTTGAATGCAATAATTCTTTATTACTAACTGTCACAAGAGGTTCAGTTCAGAAATATATACAAATTGCATTAAATATATGTCGTGAATTCAAGATTAATGAATATTTAGGTAATCGTGTAAAATCCTTACAACAGGAACTGAATTTGCTTTTTAGGGAGCAACAGAAAATACAATCTTCAATAATGGACTTCGCCTGAGCCGTCTTCGTCTTAGTGTTGTTCCTATTATAGCGACTAATCAAGACAATCGATATTATCCTTAAAAATTGAAAACATTTTGTCCAAATTATATCCAAAATAACTAGAAATCATCCATCAAAATACCAAATACTAATATACACATATAGATGATCTTATAAAGACTAGGTAATATGTATACAAACTATGCACCAAGGAATGTATAGGTGAACCTTAATTGAGAAATGAGAAATCTAATATCGCTATCTTTGATACATTTAAAACACGCAATGACAAGTTCACTGGAGAAGCGAGAAGACAACGTGGGATTATTATACATTTAGCAATAGAAAAAAGTGCGGAACTAAGAACAAGAACATCCATTGCTCATGCCATCGCAAAAAACAATGGTATTCTTTGGCAAAACATTTACTCGGGCATTTTCAGAGATCTAGATGAAGTATTAATTCCCTCTGGAGTAGTTGTAGAAGAGGGACGTCTTCCATTAAGACGTGGACCTAAAGCTCTCCAATTGGAAGGAGTTCCTTTCTATGAATTGACTGAAACGGGGATACTAGTAGCTTCATCAATTGAAGAGCTTGGAGATTACAGAATGAAATTACTCGAGTCGTATATAAGCTCCCTTAATGTGAATACTACCGAAGAGCTTATTATGAAAAATGGTCTCATACTACTACTAAAGGTCACTCCTCATTTCGCAAGCAAAATTATTAGTGAATATGTATATGCTTATAGTACTGGCATCATAGATACTGCAACTCCAATCGATATCAAAAGAATGCGACCTGTAATAGGAGATCAAATTCTTATAGAAAAAGAACTCATTGAAGCATATAGCATCATCACTAATGAACAACAAGAATTAATGAGAAATTTCTTTAAGGTCATGACCTAGGATCCAAATCCAATCAAGTCAGCAATCAATCATATTAGTTTCTATATAATAATTAAAAATCTACTATATTTTCAATCTACCACTTTTTAAGTTATACTCGCCTTATTATCAGAATAGCCACAGTTACTACAACTATACTTTCTTGATACACCTTTACATTCTTCACATCTCCAAATTAACCGGTCCTTGCATTTAGGACACATAAAACTCTCTGATAGCTCTGACGGGCGAATTTCCTTCTTACATGCATCACAATTTGGCATTTCATAAGAACCTGAATACATCTATAGATGAACTTGACATACAGTTATTTTTAGTTTTATTATGAGAATATCAATTAACTAATACTTGTTGTTGTATTAAGATCATAATTAATATATTAAAATGACATCTATTGACGCTGCTAAAATGTGTGATAGAAGGGGAATTCTTTTTTGGTAAGTATGAAAATCACCTTTCTTGGGACCTCGGCCGCAATTCCTACTTCTAGTAGAGGATTAAGTTCTATTGCCATACAAAGAGGAGGAGAATTATTACTTTTCGATGCCGGCGAAGGCATGCAAACAAACTTTATGAAGGCAAGACTAGGCATAAATCGAAAAATGAAATTATTCGTAACTCATATGCATGCGGATCATTGTGTAGGCATATTAGGACTCCTTCAGACAATGTCACTTTTAGGACGCACTAAAAAGTTGCATATCTATGGAGAACCGAAGCTATCGGAATTCATTAATCAGAATATTCGTATTATTAATTTTGGACTATCTTTTGATCTTGATATTCATGTTATATATAAAGAAGGATTAGTTGTAAAGGAATCTGACTATCAAGTGTCTTGTTGTAGATCCTTGCATTCTATTCTCTCGTATTCATTTTGTATTGAAGAATTTGATCGGCCAGGCAAATTTAATGTAGAGAAGGCTATCCGTCTTGGAATTCCTAAAGGAGAATTATTCCGTAAACTGCAAAATAATCAAGATATACTTTTTAATGGTATGAATATCAAGTCGGAACAGATAGTTGGACCCAAAAGAAAAGCAAGAAAGATTGGCATATCTGGTGATACTAGACCCACAACGGAACTCGAAAGATTTTTTTCTGATTCTGACATACTGATATTCGAATCAACATACTCTCAAAACAACCATGAAAACGCAGTGAGAACTTTTCACTCCACTGCCATAGAAGCAGCTTCACTAGCAAAGGCATCAAGAGCTCATACACTATTTCTTACTCATTTCAGTTCAAGATATAATAACCCTTCTGCACTCTTAAGCGAAGCAAAATCCATTCATGATAATGTAGAATTGGCGGAAGACCTAAAGATAATTGATGTCCCTTACACGCAATAGATCACTAACTCGTTGTCAATTTGATTATTATGATTACCACGCCATTAAATTAACACTTTTAAGTCATATGATAGTACAAAAACTGCTTAGCTTTGCAAAATGATACTGTTATTATAAGTAGTATAGACAATTTGGAGCTTGCAACTAAAATTGCATACAACCTAGATGTGCAACTCATGAAAGCAGATTTACGTATTTTTTCAGATGGCGAAAGTAAAATTCGAATGGATTCTGTATCGAATAAAAAATGCATTATAGTTCACTCTACTTACCCAATCCCCGATCAACGTCTAATGCAATTATTGATGATGATCTATAAATGCAATAAAGATCATGCCAAGCATATTTGCGCCTTGGTTCCTTATATGGCCTATACAAGGCAGGATAAGGCCTTCATAGATGGAGAAGTTATAAGTATAGATCTGATCGGAAACATTCTAGAATCAATTGGTATTAATCAACTAGTAACAATAGATATTCATAATCAGAAAGTCTTATCAAACTTTTCCTTTTGTACCACCAATATTAGTGCCATTCCAATATTGGCATGTTATGTATCAGACCATTTGAAACTCCATAATCCACTTATAGTATCTCCAGATAAGGGAGGCATTAATAGAGCTGCAGAACTAGCAAAACTTCTTAAAACTGATATGATTTCTTTAGTCAAAATACGAGATAGATATACCGGAAAGATACAAACAAAATTTGAAGGAAGCAAATCTATTCGCAACAGAGACACAATTATAGTTGATGATATGATAAGCACGGGTAATAGTATAATAAATGCCGCAAAAGTGTTAAAAGAACTTGGCGTTCAAAATATATTTGTATTATGTACTCATGCTCTGTTACTCGAAAATGCAATCGAGAAATTAAGAAATGCAGGAATTAAGGACATAATAGCCACTAACTCTATACCAAATGTTTTTGCAAGAGTCGACCTCGCAGCCATGTTGTCTCAATATTTGCTTGAACAAATTAAATCATCTCCATGATGCTCCTAACGAGCATTGTCCTAATATTTTCTATTAATGTTGCATTCTCAACTTTTAGTAAAAAATAAATTCACACTAAATTTTGACTATAACCGTAACTTCATTGATACCCGATTTTATTAACTCTTTTTTTACGGCTTTTAGAACCTGTTCAGAAGAAGTAAGGCTTGAAAAATCGATAATTTTTGTTCCATCTAGTATATGAATTTGTGGCGCAAGATCGCTTGATTTCCGTCCATCTCTGCATTCATTAAAGAATATCTCAAATTTGTTCATAACATGCTGTGCGGGACCACTATAAATCATCCCATTTTCAATAGATAACCTAATCCTTCCGTATTTATCAAGTACTAATATTGATTGTCTATGTGATTTTAGAAATAATTTCTTTTTATGAATTTCACATGCAAAAACATAGTAGTTTTTCATATCAAAGATTCGGCGAATACCATCATTAATTCCGAATAATTCACATGCAAGTACTCTTGCCTCTTCGTCATCTATTTCTTTTGCATTAGCTGTACCGATATCTAAGCTTATATTACCATATGCAGTAACACGGAGCAATGACCGTTCACTAATGTATTCGGATTGAATTGTAAGTGATTCTGGAAGAGCTCCTTTTGAAATAGCTACCTTTTCCACTTCTTTCATCAAAGAAGAAGTTTCATCCGCTGTTGGATTGTTGACCGTCTTCTCACGCTCTTCCCTTATCATCGCAGTTGCCACACCGATCGAAGAAATGACTTCTGCGTGTTCTGCGATCTTGTATTCCCTGTTCGCTTTTCTTGCAATATAAGGAACTATCACAGAGGCAGCTCCGCCACCTCCAATCAATACAGTGCGATCATTTTTCAGCTTATAGTTTTTGCTAAGGACATTTATAACTTCTAAAACTTTTTTCCCGGAAAGATCAAGAATACTTTCTGCAACTTCCTCCATCGTAGTCCCTATTCTTTGTGCTAATATTGATAGAGCAAGTCTCGCTGATTCTTGGTTTCCTCTTGCATAATCATTTTCAGGAATCAGACCTAATGCATTTGCAGCACAAGTATTAGTGATAGCAAATCTTTTGGCCCCGCTACTTTCTATAGCAATATAATCAATAGGATCTCCTTCTTTAGGCATAAATGTTATGATTTGCCCCCCTTCAAGCTCTTGGGGATCCGCGTAGCACGAATATTTTAAACCAGCGATATGTGCAGATCTTGGACCGACATCTGTTATTTTTTTCCCGGACCATCTTACAAGAGAACCTCCTGCTACACCAACAACTCTGACATCAAGAGACTTAATACACGTAGGATGATTCATTATAGTGACGTACTTTATTTCCGGCCTTCCATTCCTTATGATGCATACATTCGTAGAAGTACCTCCAACTTCTACAAAGATACCATTAAACACTTTGAGATGGAGAAGTGCACCAGCTACGCTTGCAGCCGGTCCAGACAGAATCGTTAAAATTGGCTTAGTTTTAAAAGTTATCATGTCTGTTATTCCACCATCACCCTTCATAATCAGTAACGGAGCTGTAATACCTTGTTGCTGCATTGCAGACTCGACGAACTTTGTTGTATTGATCGATTTTATCAAAATGCCAGCATTTATAGCTGCGGTTAGCGTTCTTATCTCCAAACCATAGATTCCTGTTAATTCATGTCCTGCTGTTGCTGGAATATCAGACATTTTCATAACAAACAATTCATTACTGGGATCATCAACACCATACGCTTCACTAACAACTAGAACATTTGCACCCTCACTCTTCAATTCATTTATAGCCGTAATAACTTCTTGTTCCCCCAAAAATTTTGATGTATCTAAAAACCTATAACAAGTTTTAAGATATTTGTTTGGAGCAAGCTCGATATCCGTCACTGAAGTACGTTTTATCACATTACTTTTCTCAAGACCTACACCCATACCAATTATTCCTACTTTTGAAGTGTCACCCTCCAATAACGCATTAACTGCCTGCGTCGTACTGTGAGAAATAAGCTCAATTTCTGAAGTCTCTATATGTTGATTTTTAATCAAATCAGTTAAGGCTAGTACAATTCCATTTGATACTCCACCAGAGGAAGAATGAGAAGTAGGAACAGTTACCTTACCCATTATTGCTCCATTCATCATATCTATTGCAACAGCCTTGGTAAATGTTCCTCCGACATCAACACCTATTCTTATTCTTCTAGTCATGGATGAAAACCATGTAAATATTTTTCCTGATATTGACACAATATTTAAATGCTATTGGATGTCTGAACACTGTTTTCCAGATACTTATCTTAGTATTATTGATATAATGTAATGTAATTGATATATCGATACATCAACCTAAAATTAGCTTTAGCAAATGTGGTTCATTTTCTATTGTAGATAACCAATCTACAACTCCAAAACTTCTTTTTGAGTCATTATTTAAAGCGTCTATAACACATCTAACTATTTCAGAAGGAGACTTTCCGCTAGTGTCAAATTCCGCAATCTTTGATTTGCCAAACTGTTTTATTGCATCATAAGAACATACACCAAGAACCTCAGCAGCTATATTTTCTTTAATTTTTGATATCGTATATTTCCTTTTTTTATATATCTGTAAAAGATAACTGGGAGACCTACGTAAAATTGCCACAAAATCAACTTGATTCGATCGTAATAAATAAGGAGCAAGATGCCCTATGATAATAATATCACTGTCTTTCCGCAACTCTGTTTTAAGTGCAAGAGAAGCTCGTCTAATATCCACATCAAAAGATTCCTGCTTTTTCGACACAATGATAGCGTTATTCATGATCACAAATTTATTCAAATCGATTACATGATAATTCAATTTCTTAGCTATAGCAGTCCCTATAGTATGCTTTCCTACACCAGGATTCCCTGTAATGGCAATCTTGATCACTTTCAAGCTAATTTCAACCGAATTGTACAAGTAAGACTTATAATTTCTATGGTAGAACAGGTTTTAGTACATGAAAATATCAGTTTTAGGAGCCGGAAAGGAAGTAGGACGTTCGGCATTTTTAGTAACATGCGAGAATATCAATATTTTGCTCGATTACGGAGTGCTTCTAAAAAGAGAACCAATCTTCCCTTTGCATGTGCGACCAAAAGACATAAATGCAGTAGTTCTTAGTCATGCTCATCTAGATCATTCTGGATATATTCCATCATTATTTTTGTCAAGTTCGACCGATATTCCAGTCCTAGGAACTCTACCCACATTCGAGTTATCTCAACTTTTAATCGAAGATATGATTAAAATATCCGGTTTATACCTCCCTTTTGAATACTTAGATCTAATTAACATGATAAATCATTGTAAAAGTCTTCAATATAGAGAAAAACATTCCATCGGTGATGTCGATATTACTCTTCATGAATCTGGGCATGTAATAGGTGGCGCATCAATAATGATGGAGTATCAAGGCAAACGCATTTTCTATACAGGTGATATTAATACAAGAGGCTCAAAATTACTTAGACCCGCGGATCTCGATCTTCCAAATATTGATTTATTAATTATTGAAAGTACATATTCCCAAACTGAACAAATGCCTCGAGAAGAGTCCGAAAGACGTCTTCTTGATTTTGCTTACGAAGTTGTTGATAGAGGCGGTACACTTTTTATTCCTGCATTTTCAGTAGAAAGAGCTCAAGAAATTGCATGTGTTCTTAAGACTCATCAATTCAAGTATAAAGTAGCCATGGATGGAATGGCTCTAAAAGTGAATGAGATTATGTTAGAACACACATCATACTTACGCGACCCAGAAATATTCAAAAAGGCAGTTTTGGAAGCCGAGTGGGTTCATGGATGGCAAAGAAGAAAACAATTGGTAAGAGAACCTGGAGTAATTATTTCCCCGGCAGGAATGCTTGTGGGCGGTTCTGCAGTTTTCTATTTGCAAGAAATTGCTAAAGATCCCAAAAACGGTGTTGCCATGGTCTCATATCAAGGTGAAGGTACTCCTGGCCGTGCCCTTCTTGATAAGAAGATAATCACGTATGATGGAAAGATGAGAAAATGTTTAGCTGAAGTAAATCGTTTCGAATTTTCAGGACATAATAGTAGGAGTGAACTATTTGAAATATTAGACAAGATAAAAGGGAATCCGGAAGTTCTTGCTATTCATGGGGACGGAAATTCATGCACAAAATTTGCAGAAGAAATCCAAGATAAATATGGTTTTAAAGCAAAAGCTCCCTCACAAGGTGACGTGATAGAGATCATTTGATTATGGTAGTAGTATTTCATCATTTTACTTAGATGCCAATTTCTGGTGATACCTGCTATTTAAAATCTCTCAATAGCCTGAATCCAGAGATTATAATTAATAGTGGACAGATGTTTTTATGGGAAAACTATAAAAATTCTTGGTATGGCGTATACAAGAGTCATATTCTGAAATTTTCTTTAGATCATAAAAATTCTGGTAAAGGTCCTTATGATCGTCTGTATTTTGATTCCCTTCCTGAATTGGATAATTGGCAACAGCTTGTTTTTAGATTAGATGATGATATTAACTACATATCTTCTTGCCTTACCAACGACAATATCATATCACAATTATTTAAAAAATATTCCGGCCTATGGCTAATGCGTCAAGATCCTTTTCAATGCATGATCTCTTTTGCATGTTCTAGTAATACTAACATACCCATGATCCGACGAATGTTAAAGAATCTGTGTAGAAGATTTGGTATAAAAAGAGAGATAGACGAAAAGAAATTTTTTACATTTCCTACAACTAAAAGTCTAGCTAAAGCTTCTATAAATGAACTATGTTCCTGTGGAATAGGATATAGAGCAAAAACAATAAAATCCCTAACCGAAAAAATAATTATCGGTACATTAAACATTGAAGAATTAAGTCGATGTAAATATGATGAGGCTAAAGAAAAATTATTAAGTATTTACGGAATAGGAAACAAACTTGCAGACTGTATTCTGTTATTTTCATTGGAAAAAACTGAAGCGTTTCCGATAGATGTGTGGATAGCCAGATCTATATACTCATACTACAGATCATTACTGAATCAAGAAAGTTTTAAACTTGATTTCAAATCTACAAAACTAAGCCCTAATAAATACAATCTACTCTCCAAGATTATGAGACAACATTTTGGAAAATATGCTGGATATGCACAACAATATCTGTATTATCACATGCGGTGTAGCGCAAATAAAGAATGGTAAATTCAATAATTACGCTCTGCTACAGCACACTATAGTTCATTCTACGGTTAATCAATTACGTAAAAATGACTTCCCACAATTTATTTAATTTGATTTTACGTCCTACACCAGATAATTGCTCCAAGTATCCAAATCCACAATCATCCATTACAGATTCAAAATTATAGTGTGAAGTAACTGAAAGTTCCTGTCTTAAGCAATCTCTTAGAGATGCTCTTATCCTTTGAAAATTCTGTGGATTTCGGCTATAAACATACCAAAGATTGTGTGCACCTCTTAGATCAGAAAGCTGCCTATATACATTCTTAGGAATTCTTGTATAATATTTGTTCATTAACTCTATATTCATATCCTCCCATGATGGAGTTCTCCATTCTGCTATTTTCTGAAATCCTTGGTCTTCATATTCTGCAGCTAGACTAATTCCTTCATCAAGAGTAGTTATTACCACTTCTGTCTCATCCGCAACATTTTTTCTAAAGTCTATTCCAGGATCCATCCATCCTACAAAGATAACATCAAATTCATCATCTATATTCAATGATGCATCTTGAAAGTAAATATAATCAGGTTTGATCATATTAAAATTGTAAAAGATATTATCATTTTCAATGCCAATTGCATTGGGTATAAATTCTCTAACCTTCTCTAAAAAATCACCATATCCACATCCTACATCAAGATATCTCGGTTGCGATGATATCGACTTTGCTACAGCTACCACTCTCATGACATCGATCTTTCTGTACGCAAAATAGCTCCCGCAGAGATAAGGAAACCGGTAACGTTCGTGATATAAGGAACTAGCATATTCTCTAAAGCTTCTTAATGCCTTGTATGCTTCGTTACCTTTCACACTGTATGACATTTTTAATCATCACGTGCTAATCGAATATTACCTTCCATAGAATTTTTCCCTTGGCTGTTGATTTAAGAACCTCTTCACAAAATTTAAATCCACAATCATCTAGCACTGACTCGAAATCAAATCTTTCGTTATTCAGAGAAAGCTTATCTTCAAGTCCAATCCACGATTTCAATCCTTCAGACACTGTATTTGATATTTCATTTCTAGCGTAGATGCACCAAATGTTATGTGCGGAACGAAGTTTAAACAAGTCTTTTTTAATGTCGTGATTAATTGAGGTATAGTATTTATTCATCAACTCATAATTCACATCTATCCATGATGGTGTAATCCACCAAGCTACTCTATCAAACCCGTATTCTTCATAGTCGCACTGCCCATTAATACCGCATTGGCCACCTGCGTCGAATGTAGTAATGACACAATTTGTATATTTGGTAACACTTTTTCTAAAGTCTATTCCAGGATCCATCCATCCTACAAAGATAACATCAAAAGCCTCCTCTTCAAAACTTTCAATATCTTGTATACTAATATGATCTGGTTTTATTATACCAAAAGCATAAAACATATTGGCATTTTTTTCAATGCCAATTGCATTGGGTATAAATTCTCTAACCTTCTCTAAAAAATCACCATATCCACATCCTACATCAAGATATCTCGGTTGCGATGATATCGACTTTGCTACAGCTACCACTCTCATGACATCGATCTTTCTGTACGCAAAATAGCTCCCCGCCAAGAAAGGAAATATGAAACGATCATGGAAAGAAGGCGGATTAGTCTTCCTAAATTCATTGTATTTTAAGTATGCTTTATAGAGATCATCAATTTCAAATGGCATGCGTTATCGTATGGAAACATTTTGACGCATTCAATAGTATTATATTTTTTGTAATAAAGTTGACTATGAATTAATTCAGCTAGACCCTGATGTCCAAAAGGCTTATAAAGTTCGAACTTAACTTGTTTGTTATGGCACGTTCGTTCGAAGAATGGTGGACGTCTGTCCCACTTGATTTAAAGCAAAAAGCTCGCAAAGGTGATGAAGCAAACAAGCCGTTATTAAACCAGGTTAACTACGTTCTACTGCATCTTCATCTAGCAGGAAAGCATGATGCAAAGCCTAGTCATGAAGAGCTAAAGGATTGGCTGCATAGCGGTCAAGTAGACGTATTAAGAATGGCACCTAAGAAGTAAAAAACCATTATTTATTTTATTTTTCTTTTTACCGTATGTTATAACACTGTTTTGAACAAGGCATAGTGTTTAAATAGTTTCAAACATATGCACCTGTAGTGAATTAATGAATGCCAATTGCTATACTACCAGATGTTGATGAACAAAGGTGTATTGGCTGTGCACTGTGTGTAGAAATTTGCACCGCTCTCGGGCCAGATGTATTAAGAGTAAAACCAGTTGAAGGATGGAAGAGAGGCAAAGCATTTGTCTTCTATCCAGAGAGATGTATTTCCGATGGAGCATGTCTTGGTGTATGTCCAACACATGCAATATTCTGGATGAGACCAATGGAATATACCTCTGGACAACCAGTTGCTCTGCACAAGAACGGTGTCTTCGACAAGGGCTGGGAAGAAGGCTAAACAAAACATCTTTTCATAACCACTATTTTTTACTTTTATTCACTATAAGCATAAACTTGATCTGACATAGCCTGCAATCTAGCTTTTTATATTTACAAAACGATCCTACTACTGCTATCTGTCATATTTCTTTTCATAGTTAGTGATCCTGTCCTCTAATTGAAGGGTATAATCAATTTCATCCGTTCCTTCAAGTAACATTCTTCTTTTCATCGGATCAATTTTGAAATTTACGATCTTCTTGTCAGTTGAAAGTGTTTGCTCCATCAAGTTCACTTCTACATAATTATCAGGATCAAGACTAAAGAAATAATCAATTTCTGCTCTTTCAAGTACAACAGGCAACATTCCAGTCTTGAAACAATTATTAAAAAAGATGTCTGCAAAAGAGGGAGCTATTATCACTCGAAAACCATAATCAAATAATGCCCATACGGCATGTTCACGGGAGCTACCGCATCCAAAGTTTTCTCTAGTAAGCAAAATTAGCCTTCCCGCGTATTTTGGATCGTTCAATATGAAATCATTCCTCAATTTGTTCTTCTGATCAAAACGCCAATCATAAAAAAGAAAGTTACCATAGCCAGTCTTTTGAACTAATTTGAGAAATTGTTTCGGTATTATTTGATCAGTATCTACATTGATTATGTCTAGAGGTGTTATTTTACTTTTAATAGTCTTAAATGAATCCATACTAAATCATTCAATCAAATTATTTCTCTAATCACTATACTAGTCACACCCATTCTCTTACATCAACAAAATGTCCCTGAATTGCAGCCGCGGCGGCCATGATCGGACTAACAAGATGTGTTCTTCCACCACTGCCTTGTCTTCCCTCAAAATTTCTGTTCGATGTACTCGCACAACGCTCTCCAGGAGCTAATATGTCAGGATTCATACCCAAACACATGCTACATCCAGATTCTCTCCATTCAAAGCCTGCTTCTTTGAAGATCTTGTTCAAACCTAATTTTTCGGCTTGTATTTTTACCTGTTGAGATCCCGGAACTATCATGGCTCTTACTTGAGCAGAAACCTTTCTTCCCTTGACAACCAAAGAAGCTTCAATAAGGTCTTCCAATCTTGAATTGGTACACGAACCTATAAAAACGCGATCGATTTTGATATCTGTTATAGGCGTGCCAGGTTGTAAATCCATGTATTGTAGTGCACGTACTGCCAACTTTCTTTCGTTCTCATTGCCTTTCGCAAATTCATCTGGATGAGGAATATTACCTGTCACATCGGAAACCATTGAAGGATTAGTTCCCCAACTGACTTGAGGAGCCAGTTGATCTGCATTCAAAGTTTCAATTTTATAAAATACTGAATTTGGATCACTTTTTAGATTATTTCTCCAATATTCCACCAATTCTTCATAATATTCTCCTTTAGGAGCGTACTTCCGTCCTCTTAAATATTCGAATGTTGTTTCATCAGGAGCGATTAATCCGGCCCTAGCCCCAGCCTCAATAGACATGTTACAGATTGTCATTCTTTGCTCCATAGACAATTCGGAGATTAGTTTTCCTTTATACTCTAATACCATCCCAGTTCCACCGTCAATTCCAATTTTTTGTATTATGGAAAGTATAATGTCCTTAGATGTAATAGCATGTGGATTTCTTCTAGTCCCCTCAATATTTACCAAAAATGATTTTGGTTTGGACATCCATAAACACTGTGTAGCCAAAACATGTTCAACTTCACTAGTACCTATTCCAAAGGCAAAAGCTCCAAAAGCTCCGTGAGTTGAGGTATGACTATCACCGCAAACTATTGTAGTTCCAGGAAGGGTAAAACCCAGTTCAGGACCAATTACATGAACTATGCCCTGGTACGGGCTATCAATATCAAATATCGTAATGCCAAATTCTCTACAATTCCTAGTCAATGTTTCAATTTGAATTTTTGATGTCTGGTCGACTATAGGAAGTGACCTATCATTAGTAGGTACATTATGATCCACGGTGGCAATTGTCGAGTCTGGCCGTCTAACCTTCCTGCCTCTTTGATGCAAACTTTCAAAGGCTTGAGGGGAAGTAACTTCATGTACTAAATGCCTGTCTATATAAATTAAGGATTGTCCTAATCCATTACTATCTTTCTCGATCTGATTGCCATTAACTACAATATGTTCATCCCAGATCTTATCAAATAGTGTCCTTTGCATCGAAGGTGATATGTAATCCATACAACTCTAAATATATCTATATTCCACGAATAAGCGTAATCTACCAAAAATACTTAAATTTAGTATTGTTTGTGGATAATACAAATATGCTTCCATCTGACAATAACAAATACGATGAATTTATTCGCGATAATATTAAGAAGGGCACTACTACATGTGCATTGACCTGTAAAGACGGCGTAGTTTTAGCTGCAGATACAAGGGCTAGTGCAGGTTTTTTTATAGCAGATAGGCATGTAATGAAGATTCAGAAGGTAGACAAACATATAGGAATGACAATTGCAGGCGGCGTAGCTGACGCACAAAATCTAGTTGATTTGCTAAGATACAATGCAAATATATACAGACTATCAAATAAAGAGCCAATTCCAGTAAAATCTGCGGCAAGACTCACCTCGAATGTGCTATTTAATCAACGATATTATCCATATTATGTGCAGCTAATTCTTGCCGGATATACAGCCAACGAGGGTGCTCAGATCTATAATATCGACCTATTTGGATCCATGACAACTGAAAAGTTCATCTCAACGGGCAGTGGATCTCCGGTAGCTTACGGTTATCTGGAAACAGAATACAAGGAAGATCTTGGTGTAAATGAGGCCTACAAGATTGCAATAAATGCTATAGCAGCGGCTATACGAAGAAATTCAGGTACCGGAGATGACATAAATGCAGTTATTATAGACAAAGATGGCTATAGAGATCTATCAAAAGAGATGAAGGAGGCCGTCGGAGCTGTCTATTAGCTGAATCAAATTGGAAAATAAATGGAAGTAGAAATTTAAGTTTCATCATCATTATTTCCATCATTTCATATGTTCTAATAATGTTGGCTGACCTTCCCCATCACTCTTCCTAGATTTCTTGTCGAGAACCTCTCTAACCTTTTGTGCCCGTATACGACCAAACCCTGGGATTTTCGCTAGTTCCGCAACGGAAGCATTCAATGCTCTTTTTGGTGTATTAAATTCCTCAAGCATTCTTGCTCCAAGTTTACTTCCAACACCAGGTAATGAAGAAAGAACAGACAGTTGCTGTAAATATTCCTGTTTGTTCTTCTTTATTTTTCGGAGCAGAGGCCCATCATCAGAACGTTCCTGCAAGGATTTGTATGCCATTGCAACAAGAAGATTTGTTGTATGTGTTCCTGAAGGTGTATTAATTAAAGGAATTCTGAAATCCAAAATTATCGCGCTAATTGATTCATAAATCGATCGAGTCTTATCAGAATACGGTAAATTTTTTGATTCGTATAATAATTCGAGATCCTTTATATTTCCTTCAATTATGATTAGTGGAGATGAAAAATATTTTATAAGCTGTGAACATTGAATAAATAATCTTCCATCATAAATCGATTTTAGAAGGTCATGGACTGTTTTTCTTTCTACTGCTGTATTGGACGAGATTACATAATCACCCACTTTGAGCGTAGCATAATCCACAGTTATTCCAGCTTTCATCAGAAGTTCAGGAATAGAACTGGACTTCTCTCTTCTATCCACTACAATTCTAAGGAACACATATGATATGACAAAATAGTCATTAAATACCTTAATTGCTAGCTAGATAGAGTTGTTAAGCCTCAGGTGGGATTTGGACCCACGGCCTAAGGTTTACGAAACCTTCGCTCTGCCAGGCTGAGCTACTGAGGCAAAATGTCGAGTCGAGTCACTCTAAATCAGGTTTGCAACATTTAATATAGATTTAATTATTATTCATTTCCTTCACCAGACCGAAATCCCCTTTGGTTGTTCTATCCAATTACTTGAATTCGGATGGATGGGAAACTATACAATACCAATAGCAAATATCATTCTTAAAATATAGTGAAAGATATTCAATTTCTTATCCACTATCCACTATCCACTATCAATAAATTGCAAAATGGTTCTCCCGTGATCAAAGACTAAATATTACAAGAATTTAACCTTTAAACGTATGAAAATTTCGATATCTGGCGTTCGAGGAATTTATGGTGATGATCTTTCTCTCCATGATGTAGTAAAATTCTCAAGAACATTCGGCTCTTTCATCGGTAAATTTGGAACAAAAACTTGTTTTCTTGCAAGAGACACTCGCCCATCGAGTGATATATTACTTAAGACAGTTTGTGCAGGCCTGATGGCACAGGGAATAGACGTATTTAATATCGGTATAGCGCCAACACCTGTAGCTTTTAGAGAATCCAGAAAGTACAAGTCGGCACTGATAGTAACAGCTTCACACAATCCTCTTGAGTGGAATGGTTTGAAATTTGTCATTGAGGGTAGAGGAATATTCGAAGATGAATTAGATTCAATGCTAAAAAGTTCCATTTCTTCTGGTACTGGTACTACATATGGAAATGTGTACGATATTCATTCTAGCTATATCCAAGATGTTATAGATTTAATGAAAAAAAATGGTTATATTGAGAATAATGAAAAAAAGAAAATTATAGGTCTTGATCCTGGTGGAGGAGCAGCCTGCGGTTACGCACCAGAATTATTCAAAGCGTTAGGACAAAAATGCTATTCTGTAAATGATGTAGCAACCTTCTCATCCAGAACACCCGATCCTACTTCTGACGATTTGTTTGAATTAAGTGAGCTTGTAAAAGGCAACAATCTTGATTTCGGATTTGCATTTGACATGGATGGAGATAGGCTTGTCGTCATAGATAAAAATGGACAAAAACTATCACCTGATCTCACACTTCTGCTATGCATCACCAATACACTTCACCATGGGATGAAAAAATATGTTACGAGTATTGATACGAGTAATGCGGTTAGAGATCTGGTGAAGTCGTACGGGGCGACTCTTGATTATTCAAAAGTAGGCGAAGCAAATGTAGTTCAAAAAATGATAGAATTGAGTGCCGAAGCAGGAGGAGAAGGGAGTAGTGCTGGTTTCATTATACCAGAGTTTAACATGTGCAGAGACGGTATCATGGCAGGCGCCATCATATCATCATCAAGTGAGAAAGTGATTGAAGAGTGTATGACAATGGCGTCCAAGTACAAAGTAATTCGTTCAAAAATTCCCATCGACTCATCCAAATATTCATCCTTGATTGAAAAATTGGAAGACAAGTTCAAAGAAGATTCGTATGATTTGTTAAAATTGGATGGTCTTAAAGTATTTGTAGATGATAACTCATGGATATTGATTAGACCCTCTAATACAGAACACGCTCTTAGGATCTCTATCGAATCAGAACCAGATAAAGTGTCAGAGCTTTACAAGAAAATGAAAGAAAGGGTAATTTCTATTTATGAACAAATTAAATGAGAAGGATATTGTACAACTTTTTGTTTCACGACTAGTCAGAAAATCTGCCCGTAGAGGTGCAAGTGATGATATAGCCGTTATT
Source organism: uncultured Nitrososphaeraceae archaeon (assembly GCA_963728595.1). GTDB lineage: Archaea > Thermoproteota > Nitrososphaeria > Nitrososphaerales > Nitrososphaeraceae > TA-21. Next base: position 3,951 of record CAVSLF010000022.1, on the reverse strand, counting down.
CCACTCAAGACAGGTCAATCCCGCATAAATCTCATTTTAAAGTGTGACATGCTAGTAGAAAGTACAGATGTTCCTTCTTTAATGCAACCTTGGCAAATTGCAAGGAAGAGTGTTATTGCATGTGTTAGTGATTTAGCTGCAAAAGGGGTGAAGCCATACGCATGTCTAATTTCTGTCGGAATCCCCAAAAAGTATTCAGAAAATGATTTACATAGCTTACTCTTTGGATTTAGTAAGGTTTCAAGAGAATACAAAGTTGACATAGTTGGAGGGGATACCAATGAATCTAAAGAATTAGTAATAGATTGTAGCATGATAGGATTAACCGATACCGATTCGAACTATATACCTAAACGGAAAGGGGGGAAAGCAGGGGATCTCGTAGTAGTTTCAGGAAAATTTGGATATACTTCTTCAGCACTAAAGATCATTTTTTTTCATTCTGCGACAAGTAGTAAATTCAAAGCTAAGGCTTTATCTTCGATTCTTAACCCAAAACCTAATTTCGCATTCGGAATTTCTTTCGCAAAATTTTTTTCGTCTTCCATGGATTCAAGTGATGGACTTTCTTGTTCCTTATATGACCTAGCTCAACAAAGTAATATTGATCTTCTGATAAACAGGTTACCCACATCAAAAGATGTCTCCGATTTTGCCTCACGCAATTCCTACAATGTGGAAGATTTGGTTTTTTTTGGTGGAGAAGAATATGAGACTGTAGCTACCATATCAAAATCAAATTTCAAAATGATGGAAGCAATTGCAACAAAACAACATATCAAGATGCATGTGATCGGAGAAGTAACTAATGGAACTGGAAAAGTATACTTGAGTTATAATAATAATAATAAAAAGTCTAGCAATAATAATAATAAACCAAGACTATTAAAGAATCAAGGCTTCATGCATTTTTCCAGATAACATTGGTGGATTAATCGAAACTATTCTAGAATAAGGAAGACAAAATAAGTAAAGGGTTCTATACTCTCCTTCCCCTTCGTCCACCAGGCTTTCTAGTTGTGTCATGCGGTATAGGAGTTACATCATCTATTCGACCTATCCTGAATCCTGCTCTTGCAAGAGCCCTGATAGAGGCTTGCGCACCCGGACCTGGAATGCGGGGACCAACTCCGCCTACAGCTCTCACTCTGATGTGAAGAGCATTAATCCCTTTTGATTTTGCAGTATCAGCTGCAGCGACTGCAGATTTCATGGCTGCATATGGAGATGATTCATATCTGTCTGCAGTAACATGCCTTCCGCCGGAGCTGAAGGATATTGTTTCTGCACCGGTAATGTCAGTAATATGTACTAACGTATTGTTATAACTACTAAAAATGTGAGCAACACCCCACTTATGTTGAGTAATTTCGTCAGTTTCCGACATAAAATGTAATATCATTTTTCAAAGGGTGTTAAAAACGTATTGAAGACAATATTTTGTCAGGATATGCCTTTCTCAATGGACTTTATAGCCACTTAGCTCACTTAGCTCAAGACGAGTGATAAAAACGATATATGAGCAATATCTAAGATGATGCAAATTGTCGTACAGCTGTTGTTCAGTCTTTGAATTATCGGAACTTTAATGAAGGGTTCCAATCTCTAAAATATATATGAAATGGCCGCTAAGGCGAAAGAATACAGATGGTACTTTTACATGTAAATATTGTAGTATGAAGTTCGAAGATGAAGAAAAAATGAAAAGACATACAAGGAAGGCACACAATGAAAAAGGTGGAGATATGCCTAATTTCAATCCTTTCGGTGGTACATGAATAGAAAAAACATTTCATGTCTTAAAATGTCTTAAAAAGCAAAAATGTTTCCAATTCATGATGATACAGAACGAATTCATGGAAGGCCGTATCTAAATTACTGTCTAATTTTAGTCAATGTTATAATATTCATTTACGAAGTAATCATAACAGGTTATTTCACTAATGAACGTGCAACAAACGCTCTTTTCCAGAGATACGGTGCTATTCCAAACGAAATATTGGGAGGGAACATACCATCTATATTTACATCGATGTTTCTACACGGGGGAATAGCTCATCTAATTGGAAATATGGTCTTTCTTTTCGTTTTTGGTGATAATATAGAAGATAAATTTGGCCGCATAAAGTATTTGATAATTTATTTAATGTGGGGTGCAGCCGCAGCAATTGCACATAGTTTATTTGCCGTCTATACAGGCAATGGAGAAATTCCCGCTGTAGGAGCTTCAGGAGCAATTTCTGGAGTACTGGGGGCGTATTTGATAATGTATCCAAAGGCCAGAATTTACACAATAGTTGTTGCATTCTTTATAACAACGATAAGGATCCCTGCAATAGCCTTCATTCCATTCTGGTTCATAATGCAAATTGTATTAAATTTCATTGATCCACTAGGTGGTGTAGCTTATATGGCTCATATAGGAGGTTTCGTAGCTGGCCTGGGAACAGGATATTTGTGGAAAATGTTTAAATTCCAAAACCCGATTTCTTTTCAACCAAAGTGGCAGACTATCAAGAATCGACCTAATATGGTCGAAATGGGAATTGACACTCAACCTGAAATAATAAAAGGACCAGATTTTTATGAAATAATTGCAGAGGTACGAGGCTTGACTGGAATCTCAGATATTAGAACGGACTACAATTCCGATACAAAAATAATGAAGATATACACTCCAAGATCAAATACGCCTGAAGTCAGTGTAAAATTACCAGAAGATGCATCGGGCCTAAGAGTAGATCAAGTTCAATATCTAAATGGAATATTGCGAATCCGTTTGGTAAAACAAATTTAGGCCTTGATCAAAAAGTTTACTATATCATGAACGTCATCTGAATATATTTGACATATTAATCTGAATACATACAACAACAACATAATAGAATAATTGGCGAATTTATTGACCTATCAATCAATCAATGGTAACGATATATCTTTTCAGACACAAGGTCAATATGATGATTTATTATTTGAAATATGTAATGAGATAAAACTATGTATGTAACAATTATTATAATTATAATTATTATTCACTCCAGTTTTGGAATTTTACTTTGTAATTTGATCCATGACTGAAGAATCATAAAGCGCTTTACTTAATTCCCTATATTTCTTATTTATGAACTCCAGTGATTCAGAAAGTTTCTTTGACTTACCATACTTAAATCGAACCAACTCTCTGTGTCTCCAATAATGCTTTGTTTCTGCAACATAAATTGTTGTAAAATATTCAGCTCCAACAAGGTTATCTGGCAATTTGATATTATGCGGAAAAAGATATTCGACTCCAAACCACTCATCACCATCAGGATAATCGTTGCCAGTAATTATATCAAAAAATAGATGCAAAACATCTTCAACAGTTAAACCATCATTATTACTCAAAGGATGCTTAACAAAGGATTTATGATAATCCATATTCATTAATTCCACCTCAAAGTATGTTTTTACTATAGCTCGGCGGAAGATCTCATTCGACTCTTTGAGGTTCAAAGACAGTATAAGAGGGAATAACTATTTTATAATCTATTAACTAATACTGGATCATTAATCACCTCATTGTTGAGATTTCTTGTGCAAAGTCAGTATTTTTCGCTTAATTCTGACAGGCGGGAGCCAAATATTGTCATTGCAAAGAATGACTAACAGGTCGAGTACAAAAAATTCAGTCCGACAACAAGAAAATTCCCTGTTCAGGACAATTTATTGGTTGAAATGAATTTGTGAAAACACAGGCCGTCTACAGAAAATTTAAAGACTAGCAAAACAGACAGTATTTCATTGTATGGAATTGTAGGGTTAGTCATCATTCTCTCAACTCTAATTTGGCTGTTGGCTGTGTCACCCCTGCCAATATCGATATTTGCTCAAACAAACGGAAACAATACTGGAGATTTCGTAGTTTCTAATACAACAATTTTGAGTCCCCCCAATGATGACGAAAATACC